>NZ_JAAKEK010000006.1:0-192886 GCF_011039155.1 Desulfovibrio sp. ZJ746
ATTCATCGCTGTAGTCGGGGTCGTAAAAGGCACCGTAAAGATTAACGCTCCGTCGCCATATCTTGGACGACCAAGCACCGGCGATTATGTTCCGAATCCCGTCACCCTTCACGCCTCCCATGCTGGGAGCGCGCGTGCCGTCCCCGGCCATCGCGCGGAACATTCCACGCAAGTCCGGCATGTAGAGGGTATCTGTCTCAGGGTCGTAAAAGAATTTGCAGACACCGCCAAAGCCCTCCCAGCCAACGGTGGCCCCGCTGGCGAGCGTATGCCAGATGGCGACGTGCGCGGCCTCGCGCTCGGCGAGAGATTCAAAGCAGCGCGCCTGCCCGTGGGCTGTTTGCAGGTAGGCATGGGCCTGCGGCCATGTGGCAGCAAAATTGGCGACAGTGTTGCCGTTGAGCGGAATCATGCCGGGCCGCTCCAGCGTGTCCTCGAACCAGACGGTCTGGCAGATGCTCCAAGGACCCATGCCTGCCAGAATCTGCCAGTCCGCGCCGGCATAGATGATTTCATAGACCTGCCCCTTTGCGAGATTGCCAACCTCCACCGGCATACCCAGATACCTCAAGGGCGTGGCCTCGCCGCCATTGATGCTGATTTGGGGATTTTCTGCGGTGTTGACCTCATCGAAGCGCAAATACACTTTTGCCCCCGGGACCAGCGTGAAGTTGGCAGCCTCGAGGTTTTTGACTGCGGTTGCGGCCGGGGTGGCGCAAGTGAGGAACGGGCCGCGCCGGGTAATGAGGGCAAGAAGGGCATCGCGGACCTGGGTATTGCTCGTCTTGTCCAGTGACATGGCAGCGCCTTGGATAATGGCGCAAAGCTCCTCCTGCACGGCGTTGAGCCAGTCGGCCGTGACGGTTGTGGCGGCCACGGGGATGGTGGGGTCGCCCTCGGTGAACCTGTTGTCCGGCGTGGCCGTGGGGCAGTCTATGCGGTGCATGGGGCCTCCGTGTCGTAAGAAATGATGGCAATGGCGTGGGCGGGTTTGCGCCAGGCGATGACGCACTCGAGGATGGGGTCGCCCCAGTGGCGCAGGGCATCGCCCGCCGGGCTTTGGCCGGCCTTGAACACGCGCGCCACGTCGCCCCGGGCTGTCACCTGAAAGGCGAAGATCCAGAGGCCGTTGGTGAGCGGGTCGCCGGCTTGCGAGTGCCCGGCCCTGAAGGGCCGGAAGCCCGCAATATCCACCTCATAGCCCGCCAGGAGCGCATAGCGCCTGAGCCAGCGGCGCGAGATGCCGCCGCGCTCCTGAAAGGCGAGGGCCAGAAGCGCCATGCGCACCTGCAAGAGCTGGCCGCCCCGGGTACAGGGGCCGGGCAGGCCGTAAACACGCTCCCAGTCCGGGAGCCATTGCTGCCAGACAAAGGGCCGCAAGGCGCCGAGGACGCGCGCGCCGTCGGCCTGCACGCGGTCGAGCTCGCGGCCTTCCATCTGGAGGGAAAGCTCCACGGCCGGGGCCGCCGCGTCATAGGAAACCGGCGGCAGAAGCGCCGCCAGGAGGTCGCGGTGCGGCATCAGGGCATCCTCCGGGCGCAGACAGGAGGATGCCCAGGCGGCGGCAAAGCGCCGCCCGGCCCAAAGCAAGCAGGAAAGCCGCGCCTTTCCTGCGAAGCGAGAGGCCGTATGGTTTGAAGCGCGGAGCGGTTCAAACTAACCATTTTTAAAGGGCCTCCAGCGTCACATCCCCGAGCCGGCACCATTGCAGGGCCGTGGGCGCGGGATTGGTGGCGGGCTCACGCACGGCCACATCCGCCACGCCCTCGATGCCGGAAACGGCGGCAATCACGCGCGCGAGCACCAGGGCCTCGCCGGGCTTGAGGAGGGCGAATTGCGCCGAAAGCGCCTCGAGCACCTGCGGCCGCAAGGTGAGCAGTGTGGCGTGGCCTTCCACGCGCAAGGCGAGCGTCATGTCCACGGTGAGGAGCACGGGCGCATAGACCGTGGCCCGGATGCCCAGCGGGCACTCCTCGTCGATATGCGCCTGGGCGGCGGCTACGACATCCGGCCCGGGGATGCCGTCCTGCCCGGTGAGCACCACGTCCACCGTGCCCGGTCCCTGCCGCACGGGATAGACCTGGGCATCGGCCACGCCCGGCACCTCGCGCGCCCAGCGGCGATAGTCGGCCGCCGTGCCGCCGGCGGGCGGCTCGCGCATGTAGTCGAGCAGGCGGCCGAGCAGGCTTGAATCCGTCTCGGCATCCGTGCCCCCGGCAAGGTCGAGGAGGCCGGTGGACTGGACGCCGGAAGGCGCGGCCAGCAGCGTGACGCGCGCCCCGCGCCTGTCCGGCATGGCGCCGGCCTTTTGCGCCCGGCAGGGCACTTGCGCCGTGGCGTCGACATCTTCCCCGGCAAGCGTGGCGGCGGCGGTTGTGAGGTAGAGCTCGCCCTCCTCGTCGCGGGCCTCGGTGCCCGCGGGGACATACGCCCCGGCGCGGCCCGTGAGGGTGAGCGTTCCGGCCGCGCGGGTGGCCGCCTTGCGGGTGATGCCGCGCAGGGCGCAGTGCTGCTCAAGGTATTCGGGGTCGGCCGTATCGGGCAAAATCTGGCGCGTCTGCCAGTGCTGGAAGGCGTAGAGGCCGTCCACAGCCGAGGCCACGCAGCTCGCGCGGATGAAGAGGTCGCTGTCCGCGTCCGTATGCGCCGTGGCGTCAAGGTTGCGGGCGTCGCGCAACTGGCGGGCGCGGATCTCGGCGAAGCTGGGCACGGTATAGGGCATGGTCAGGCTCCCACTCGTACAAAATGCTCGAAGGCCCAGGCCGCGCCCCCGGCCTCGGTGACTTGCACATGGAGGAGCAAGCGCCCGTTGTGCGGCTGCTTGGCCGTCACCTCGATGGCGCGCGCCCGGCCGTCGTCCAGCAGGGGCTGGAGCGCCTGCTCGGCATATTGGCGGGCGAGGATGCTTACGCGCGGCACGTCCTTCTCGCGCGCGAGCTCGTGGAGGCGGCTGCCCAAGGCGGGGTCGGCCCACCAGGAGCCGCGCGGCGTCATGAGGCGCAGGTAAACGGCGTTGCCCAGGTGGTCGATGCGGGCGCCGGTGTAGTCGCCGGTAGTTGGGTCAAGTTGAGCGTCCATGCCCCCACTTTAGTGGGGGCAGCAGCGCAGGAAAGGCTGGCGGGGTACAGCGGCGGGGAACCTACTGGGGGAGGCCCGTGTTGCCGCCGCCGGGGAGGACGCCCGTGTGCGTGTGGCCTGTCTGGCTGATGCCGCCGGCCACATGGTCGCCGCTGGAGACGATGGAGCCGTCTTGCGTGATATTGCCCTGAATGGCGACATTGGCGCTCATTTCCACCTTGTCGCCCTTTTCGCCGGTGGCGGTCATGTTGCCGGTGAGCGTGGTCTGCGGCGTATCAATGAGGACGCCCTGCCCGGCCTCGATGACGGCGGCGTTCTTGACGCGCAGGCGGAAGTCGTCGCACTCGGCCTCGATGACGCGGCCCTGCTTTATGTGGACGTAGGCGCCCTCCTGGCTGTACATGCGCGCCTCGCCGGGGCCGACCTTGAGGCGGTAGGCCCCGTGTTCCGTGGCGATGACCACGTTGGCGGAGCTCTTCCCGGCGAGCGGCAGCACGATGAGCTGGCTGCCCTCGGGGATGCCGGAGGAAAAGCCGAACTGCTGCACGACCTCCACGGCCTGGGCCTGCTCACCCGCGAGGCCCTGCCCCTGGGCGAGCTGCAAGGCGGGGTCGCCGTTGAGCTGCGTCAGGCGCGCGCGGAAGGGCAGGCGCAGGGCGCGCAGGGCGCGGCGGATGCGCTCGTCAATGAGGGCGGTTATATCCATAATTCAATCAATCCCCCACTCGTCGTCGTCATGCGTGCCGCGCTTCTTTTTCTTTTTCGGCTTTTTGGAGGTATCGGGGAGCCAGAGGCCCCAGGGCTTGAGGGTGAGCGTGGTGGTTCGCCCCTCCCGCCCCGCGCGCAGGGTGCGCCGCGCGAGGAGGTTATCCGTCTCGCACAGGCCCTCCACGCGCAGGCGGATGTGCATCCCCGGCTCCCAGAGGGCGCCTGCGTCCGTCCTGTGGCCGCGCACCTCCACCGTGGTGGTACGGTACTCGAACACGCTGTCGCTCAAGATTTTCTTGGCGCGGGTCCTGGCCTCGGCGATGCTGTCCACATGGCCCTCGTCGCGGATGAGGGGGCGCTGAAACCAGGCCAGCGCGTCCCAGGCGCGGCCGCTGATGGCGTTTTGCGCCTCGTCGTCCTCATTGCCCACGGACTGGCCGAGGACCGTGACCTCGCTGTAGCGGCGGGAGATGTCCGTCTCGTATTCCACGGAGAGGACATTGTTTTTCGTGCCATCGAAAGCGCACAAGAGTTCCGCGTCGGCCGGGCGGGAATAGTCCGGCGCGGCCACCTTGAGCACGCCGTCCGGCGTGAACCACGGCCAGAGGCCGCTGGCCTCGGCCGCGCGGGTGAGCGCCTCCCAGGCGGTCATGCCCGGCTCCACGCTCACCTTCTTGCGGGGCGGGCCGCCCGCCCGCACCTCGATGCGGTCGATGCCCAGCGGGCGCACGATGAGGGCGCAGACTTCCTCCACTGTCACGTCGCGCCGCGTCTTGACGGGGGCCGAGCAGTCCAGCAGCACGGCCGCGCCGTCCCGGCCCGAGATGGTCAATTCCAGCGCGTCCTTGCGGATGGTGCGCCGGATGGCGTCGATGCGGCCCGAGAGCACGAGCGCGTCGCCCACGCGCACCTCCACGGGCGCCCAGGGGCGTATCCATTCCGGGATTTGCGCGGCCGGGATGCCGAGGCCCACCTGCCAGGCGTCGGCCGGGGTGAAGAGGTCGGAGTCGATGCTCGCCCGCGTCCAGTCGCGGTGGAGGTGCCCGGCGATGGTGAGCGAGACGGCGTCCTTATCTTGCATACACCAAAAGCTCCTGCCCCCGGGCCACAAAGTTGGGGTTGCGCACCTGGGGATTGATGCGCGCAAGCTCGGCCGCGCGGGTGTAGTCGCCATAGAGGCGGTGGGCCAGAAGGTGGAAGTTGCAGGGTGTTACGGCCACATGCGTCACCAGCGGCGGCCGGGCGTTCAGCGCGGCCTCGCCCATTTGCCGCACGGCAAGCGCGGCCTCGCGCAGGCCCTCACAGATGTCATGCGTGCGGCCGGGCGCCCATGCGGCCGTCACGGCGTCAAGGCAATCCTCAACGCGGGCGCGGGCATTGCCCGTGAGGCTTTCCACCTCCGCCGGGGTGAGGGCCGGCTCGTCCAGCTCGGCCTCGAGCGTGTCGGCCACGGCCTGGCACCATGTTTGCGTCTGAAGGATGAGGGCCTGCGTGGTGGCCTGGGCCACGGCCGTCTGGAGGCTCCCGGGCGTGGGCGGCGCGGGCGTGGCGGCTTGCGCCCGGGGAGCGCGCACGGCCAAAACGGCCTCGGCCCGGCCCACCTGATCGCTCACCGGGCCGGATACCCAGGCCGCGCCATAGGAGTTGACGCCGGTCGCGTAGTCGCCAGACTTGCGGCCCGTGGCAAGGTCCAGCCGGGGGAAGGCCTGGGACAGGCGCGAGAGGGAAAGATAGCCGCCAAGCCCGGAAACGCCGGCGGCCGCATGGGAAATGCAGGCGGAAAGGTCGGCCACAAAGGCGCGGGGCGCGTCCAGCCACTGGGCGGCGGTGCGGACCACCTGCCGGCTCCCGTCATAGACGGTGAGCAGGCCGTCCAGCTCCACCAGCACGGCGTTCCTGACGCTGGCGGCCTTGCCCGCAAGCTCGCCCAGGGTGGACATGAGGCCCGGCGCCGCGCCGTCGGCGGCCTTTTGCAGGCCGGAAAGGAGGGCGTCGCGGGCCTTTTCGGCCAGCGAGCGGGCGCTCGCGCCGGCAAAGAAGGGATTGTCCGGCCCGGCCTCCACGGCCTCGAAACTCACCGTGGCGTAATTGGCGCGCTCGGCGTCGTGGGCGACCTCCCAGGAGCGGATGCAGACCTCGACGCTGCCGAACACGGGGTGCACGAGCTCGCCCTTGCCGTCCTTTTCCAGCGCCGTGACGAGCGCCTCCACGCCGGCCTTGTAGGACTGGCCCCAGAACAGCGCCTTGACCGGGATGACGCGGGCCTTGCGCCCCAGGTCCTCCACTTCCGCGCCGGGGCGCCAGGGGTATTCATGGACGGCGAGGCTTTTCTCGCCCTTGTCCGTGATGGATTCCACCTGAAAGGGCACGCCCCTAAAGGTGGCGTCAAGCAGGGTGAGCCACGACATATGCCTACCTCCTCGTGGACTGCCTAAGCTGGGCCTGCTCGACCTTGCGGGCGATGACCTCGCCGTCCAGCTCCACGGTCAGGTTGAGGGTGGCGGCAAGGGGCGCGGAGCGGATAACCTCCGCCGCCCGCATGACGGTTTCTTCAATGGGCTTGGGCTCCGGGGCTTCTTTTTCCTTGTTGCCGAAGGCAAAGTCGCCCACGGCCTCACCGAGCTTGCTGCCCGCGAAGGTGCCCACGAGAGCGCCCAAAAGGCCGCCGATGCCCATGCCCACAGGCCCGGCGAAGGCGCCCGCCGCCGCGCCCGCCTTGGCCCCGCCGACGCCGCCCGCAAGGCCGCCCGCCGTTTCGGTGTGGGCCGCGTTTTTCTGGGCGCGCGTCATGCTGTCATCAAGCTCGGTGGCCGCGACCTCGCCCCCGGCAAAGAGGAGGTTGAGGAAGGGGACTTTCTTGGCGAAATTGCGCGCCGTGTTCATGACGCCGCCCCTGGCGGCGCCCTTGGCCGCCCCCTCCACGGCTTGCGCGGCCGAGCCTTCCGCCGGGGCGGTGATGTTGAGGGGCGCGTCCTTGGCGGCGGCCTTGACCTCACGCACCACATTCTTTTTTTGCGCGGCGGCCTGTTCCAGGGCCTGTACAGACTTGTTCGCGGGCCTGGCGGCCTTTTCCACGGCCTCGGCCGCGCCGCCTTTTGCCATGAACTTCCGCGCCATGCCCATGAGCGCCTGCCCGGCCTTGACCTTGGCGAAGAGCGCGAGCGCCCCCATGCCAAGCGCGCCGAGGGCGACGGTGGTGTCGCGCGCGCCCTCGCTCATGTCCGTGATGACGCGGGCAGCATTCTTGAGGGGCGCGGTGAACAGGCTGTCCATGATCTTTGCCCAGGAATTGCCCAGGGCCGTCAGGGCGCTGTCGATGGTGTCGCTGTTTTCGCGCCACTTGCGGTCGAGGTCGCCCTCGTTGCCTGTGACGTTATACTTGTCCAGGAAGTCAAAATTGCCGGATTCCCGGTACTGCTTCATGATGCTTTGCAAGGCCGCCTGGGCCTCACCGCTCAAGCCAAGTTTCTTGAGTTTTTCAATGCTGCCGCCCGTGGCCTTGGCAATGTCCTTCTGAATATCAATGATGCTGCGGATATTGCCTTTCTCGTCAAAAACCTTGATGCCCGCCTTGGCAAGGGAATCCTTTTTTCCCGATTTCGCCACCAGTTCGCGAAAGAGGGAAACCACCGCCGTGCCCGCTTCCGCCGAGGTGCCCTTGCTGTCCTTGGCAAGCTGGAGGGCGGTGTTGACCTCGAAGAGCCCACCCGTGCCGCCGCGCCCGAGGGCGCTATAGGCGGCGGCAGCGGAGCGACCATATTGGGCAAAGTCGCGCAGGGTGAAGGAGCCCTTGTCGCCAATGGCTATGGCGCCGGAAAGGCCGCGCTCTGTATCTTCACGGTTGGTGATGCCCATGGTGTGCATGACCTTGGCAAGCGCGCCCATGTCCGCGGCATTGCCACCGCTGGCCTTTTGCGCCTTGCTGTAAAGGTCAAGCGTGTTGCCGTAAAACTTGCTATCGCCGATAAGATCCTGCATGACCTCGGCCAGGGTCATGACATCGCCCTCGCCCACGCGGGTAGCCCCGGCCGCCCCCTGCACGCGGGACTTGAAGGCGCTGGCCTCCTCCGCGTTCATGTTGGCGTTGGCCTTGAGGGCGGCATAGCGGGAATCCATGCTGACGAGGTGCGCGGCGGAGCCCGCCGCGGCAATGCCCCCGGCCACCTGCGCGGCGGTGCTGGTCGCCACGGAGCCGGCCATGCGCACGCCCGCGCCCACCACATGGCCCGCCCGGTTCGCCACCTTGAGGAGGGCCGCCATTTCCCGGCGCGTCCTGCCCGTGGCCTCGCGGAGGTTTTGCATCTGCGCGGCGGCGCTCGTGAAGGGCGTGTGCGCCGCATGGGCCAGCGCCTGGGCCACGCCGTTTACGGAGCGCGAGGCATCCCGCCCGCGTTTGTCCACTTCGGCAAGGGCGTCGGCCACGGTGCGGGCGCTCGTGGCGCTCTTCTCCTGCTCCCGCGCCGCCTTGCGGGCGTCAGCGCTCACGCGGGCCACGGCCCTGGAGGCCGGGCCCGAGAGGGCATCCTTGAGCGAGGGTTCCGCAACTACCTTGAGATCATCGGCCATTCTTGCGCCTCATGGCCCGCAGGCTGTGCACCTGCCTTGGCTGGCCGCGCTTGCGCAGGGCGGCCATGCGCTCGGGATAGAGCGCCGCGTACCATTCCTCGGCCTCCGGGACGGTCATGGCGTCAATGCGCGCCATGTCAAGGCCGCCCGCCAGAAGCCCGGCTACGAGACAGCGCCGCCCTCTTCCCTGCCGAAGGCGGCCCGCAATTTTTTTGTGAGGTCTTCCTCCGCCTGGGCGAGGGCCGCGAAGTCCTGCAAGGGCAGCCCGGCCAGGAGCTCGGGCGTGATGTCCGCCTTTGGGAGCGTGCCCAGGGATTCAAGCTCGCAGGCGAAGGTCAGGCGGCGCATGGCGAGGCCGCCCCGGCTCCAGAGCTCGGGGTGCTCCTCCTCCATGCGCTCCATGTCGCCCAGGGTGAGGGCGCGCATGGTGAAGGCGCGGTGGATGGCGCCCTGCCCGTCCTTGTAGCCGTAGGGGAGCTCGCCCTTTACGGTGATGTTTTCCATTTTCTACTCCACAACGCGGTCGACCGCGAAGAGCTTGATGTCCCTTTTCGCCTCGCCCTCGGCCTCGTAGCTGGGGGAGACCTCCTGCACGACGCAGCCGGTATAGGCCGTGCGCCTGCCGTTGCCCCGGATGGGGTAGATGACCATTTTCACGTCAAAACAGTTGAACCAGTCGATCTCGTCGCCGTCCACGGGGATGGGCACCGAGGCAGTGATCTCGAAGGTGGCCACGCCCGTGGAAAAGCCCGCGATGCGGCGGCCGCGGTTCATGGTCTTGACCGGCTGCATGCCCGTGTTTTCGGTGACGCTGTAGCTCGCGCACTCCACCTCGCGGCCATCGACCTCAAGCACGACGGCGCCCACATATTCCTTGATTGCCATGCGGTTCTCCTTCGGGGCCTGAATAAGCAAGGCCCGCACCGCCACAATAGTGGCGGCGCGGGCCATAAGAAAGGCTGGCCTGTGCCAGCGCCGGGGCGGCGCGATAGCGCTGCTGTCGCTATCCGTAGCTTCCTGCGTCGCAACGGCTAGCGCTTCGCGCTCCGCTGCGTCAGGCTTCGCTTTTTCTCTCGGTCGAGTACCGTAAGAGTACACTCCCTCAAGAAAAGCTCGCCTTCCTTGCGGCGCATCGAAACTTGCGCCGCCCCGAGGTTTCAGGCTTTCTGGCTTTCCTCCATATTCCGCAGGGCGGCGGTGATGTCCTCGAAGATGTCCTCAAGGGTGTAGTAGAGGCCTTGGGCGTCTTGCGCGCCCATGTCGAGGTCGCCGTCCGGGGGAAGGCCGCAGAGCAGGCGCTGCTGCCAGCGGATGCGCGCGGCCGCGCGGGTGAGCAGGTCGGCGGGGTGGAGGTTCATGTCAGGCATGACGCACCCCCTTGGCGGCGGGAAGGTCGATGCCGAGGCGGCGGCCCGTGCCGAGCAGATCGGCCACGCGCTGGTGGGCCACGCCCATGAGCTTGCCGATGTCGCGCAGGCTCAGGCCCATGCGGCGGTAGTGGAGCACGCGCTCGAGCAGGCGCAGGCGGTCGGCGCGGGCGGCAAGGCGTTTCCCCTCGCGCAGGCCGTCAAGGTAGGAGGCCTTGAGCCTGGCCTCCTCGGCCACGGGAAGCGCGGCCTGCGGGGCGCTTTCCTGCAAGCGGGCCTCCATCTCATTGAACGCCTCGATGTAGCGCAGCTTCCACATGATGGCGGCCTTGCCGGTGAAGCCCATTGCCAGCAGAGAAAAAGCGTCACGGGACAGGAGAAAAGCGCACCGATTTTCGCCCTTGGCATCGGCGTATTCAACGGGCCGAAAATTCGGCCCGTTGAATATTTTCGGGGTGATAGAGATAATTTTGCGGATTTCAGCGAGCACATGCTTGTGCTTTTTCTGGAAATGCCGGGCCACATCCACGGAGGAAACGACAGGGGTTTGCCCTGCGGCTAAATCAATGCGAATGGGGCTGTTTTCTTTGACAAAAGACGTGATTTGAGATACTGTTTTTCCAGCCATTTCACTACCTCCGCTGTAGTGTCAGGGTTAGGCTTCAAGTGGTGTGCCACCACTACTTGGAGCCGTTTTCTTTTTCTTGCTCTTTTTTCAGTCGCGCTATCGCTTCCAAAAAAATTTCCTTCATTGTCTTGCCAGCCACTGCCGCAATGATTTTTGCCTGTCGGTGCTCCTCCTCTGTCACGTTGATGGTCAGGGTTTTTCGGGTGGGCATAGAACCTCCACGTCCGAGGCTTTAGCCTGTTTAGCTGATAGCAGTCAAGAAAAATTTGTGGGCCGGTTGGCGCTGGCGGCAAAAAAGAAAGCCCCGCGGGGCGGGGCATGGGGTCAGTCATCAGTGGAGGCCGGGCTTGGATCCCGTGCGGGGCTGTCGGGGAAAAACCGTGTGATGACTTCATTCCATACTGACCTCGGCACGCCACTGCGCCTTAACGCCTCTTTTGCCTCTGCCCTGCCAAAGCAGGCCGCAAAACCTTCGGATGCCCCGGGAACGATGACCCCCAAAGATTTTTCTCTTTGCCGAATATACTCTCTTTTTTCATGCTTAAGAAATCCCAATCCGCTCTGAATATCCTCTTCTGGCGTCGGTAATGAAGTCGTTACGGAGCCTTGGGTATCTTTGGGCATACTATCCTCCAAATAATTTGACGCACTTGGCAGGGTTAGGCGAACTTCAAACGTTCTTCTTCATCGCTCATGGGCGTGAGTGTGAGAATTGTCCTTATCGTCCTGTTCCTGAAATTTATTTTCTGTTTTTCAACTCTCATGAGGGCGTGGGCATGCTTATGCCGCAGCACGGCATAGCGACCTTCATTGACATCTGCCAAAAAACGACCGTCCGCCACGCCTGCCGCAAACTCGGTTTCATCCTCCACATCATAAAAGCGCCAGCCGGTGGGGCGGCCATCCATCTGCGCGGTGAGGATTTCGACTATGCAGGTTTTATCTGTGGAAGTCGGTTCAGTATCCTCCGCCGCCATAATCTTGTCCTGCTCTTCGGCGGGAACAATGGCTGGCGGCGTTTCCCCCCTCACATCGCCAATTTCAACTTTTTTTGCGCCAATTTTCAATGCGGAAAGAACCTTGCTCATGGCCGAGTCAGTTTGAGAAGAATCGGCCACAAGAATAACACTATTTTGGACAACCATAGTGTCCCCATTGGTATTTTTAACGATGGAGGTTGGCCCATCGCCGGTGGGGACGATTTCCGTTGGCCGCTTCCATCCTGTAAACATCTTGTATTCAAACATCTTGACAATCGTACTCACAAGCTCTGGGGCGACTGGTATGAAAGGGGCAATGAAGTCCAAAACAGCTTTATAGTCAAATGAGTTCCCAATGAATCCGCCTTTGACTTTTACGGAGACACTGGTTCCCTTACTATAAATAACGCTGTTCGTCCGGTTGACCAGTTGCTGAAGCCCTGTAAGGGATTCCATCAGGACATCAACAGGAATTTCATGCTCGTCCGCCGTGCCGCCCTCGATATTGATAGAAATCTCTTCACGCCAGCTGACATTTTCACTTGGCATATGGAGCCCCCTCTCCTGCAACTTATAGGAAAATCTGTGCCAACTATGGCGCAAATCCCCCCGCAGGGCAAGGGGGAAAGCCCCGAGGGACGGGGCTTTCCAAGGGGTTCTGCTCTCCTACAGCAGCAAATCAATCACGGCCGCAAAGACGTGCAGGCCGTTGACCACGTCGGCGGGGATGCGGGCGTTCAGGCGGTTGGCGTCCTGAAGGTCGCGCTCGCAGATGACGCCGTCGGCATTGGCGGCCACCTCCTCCACGATTTCGAGGGCCTCAAGCTGGCGCAGCACATCCAGAATTTCGCTGCGCACCTTGGGGCCGGTGCGGGTGGAGAGCTTTTCGCGCGGGAAGCGGAGCTCGATGCGCTCGCGCACGGCCTTGGCCACATAGTCGAGCGTGCGGATGGTGGTCATGTCCAAAAGGGACACGTCGGCCACGCCGGCGGCGTTCACCGTGTAGGTGCTGATGGCGCGGACGATCTGCACCACATTGCCCGGCCCCACTTCCAGCGGGGTGACGCCGCTCTTGAGCGCCACCTCCTGCTCGGTGCGGGAGAGGCGGGCGACATCCGGGGGCACGGCCACGCCCGTGAGGGCCAGCGTATTGAGGGGGCGGGCCGGGTCCTCCTCGCTGGCGGCCACGGCGCAATAGGCGGCGCTGACGCACTCGGGCGGCGTGGGACTTCCCGGAACGCAGGCGAGGCTGATGCGGCCGCTGTTGAGCGCGCGGGCAAGCGTGGTGGCCTTGGCGAGGGTGCCGGTGGTCGCGAGCCACGCCGTGGCGCGGCGCTGCTCCAGCGGGCCGGAAATGGCCGCAAGGTGGTCGCGCAGGGGCGCAAGCTGCGCCTCGGCGGCCCAGGGCACGCAATAGAGCGTGTAGTCCGCGCCGAATACGGCGGCGAGCGCGTCGCCGAGGTCCGGGTCCCGCTGGCCGCCGCTCATGGGGGTGGCGCCGGCCGTCATGCCGGGAATGGTGCTCGTCACGGAAAGGGAGAGGGAATTGCCGAGGGTGCCCTTGTCCTTGCAGGTGAGCGTCACTTCCGCCTGGCCGGGGGCGTCCTCGTCCTCGGGCGTGAGCCGCGCGGCCACGGGGAGCTCCGGCTCGCCGTTGACGGCGGAGGCCAGCGCCTCGAGGCAGGTCCGGGCGCTGTCCTTGTAGGCGGCGGCCACGCTCACCTGGGCGTCGCCCAGCGTCAGCGTGAGCACGCCCGCGCCCGTGGCCTCGCCGGAGAGCGTGAGGCGCCCTTGCGCGGCGATGCCGGCCGCATCCGGCGGCACGGGCAGCACGGAAAGGTCCACATAGGGGTACGCCTTGATGGCCGCGCGCACCATGCGCTGGCACTGGGAGCCCTGGCCGAAGAGCTGCCCGGCGGTCACGTCGTCATAGACCTGCACGGGCTCGAGGGGGGCGTCGCTCGACTCGGCCCTCTGGGCGATGATGAGCATCCGCTGGCCGTTGGTGGCCAGGGTGCGCACGGCGAGCCTGGTGTTGAACTCGAAATACTTGCCCGGCTTGCGAATGCTGGCCGGAATCTGGTCAAAGCTGATATTGGGGCTGGCCATGGTTTACTCCTCGGGGTTTTGCGGGGACGGGGCCGGCGTTGCCTGGATGAGGTCGCCGTCGGCCATGCGGCGGCGGTAATAGGCGTTGTCCGGCACTTCCACGGCGCGGTGGGCGGTGATCTGCGCCTTGCCGTCATGGCAGGGCACGGTGAGGCCCGGGGCGGCGATGACGCGGAGGGTAGTGGGCATGGGGGTCACTCCTGAAAAATGTTTACAAGGGGAAAGCGCAGGCTATCGACCAGAAGCGGGTCGTCGTGCTCCGGGTCCCGCGGGGGCTTGAGCCAATAGCGCAGGTCGAGGGCCGTGAGCTCGGGCAGGGGCGGCGCGTCGGGCGTGAGGTAGCCGGCCGGGGTGTCCTGTTCGCCCGGAGCGACTACGGGCCGCTGGCCCGGCTCCCGCAGGACAAAGACAATGCGCGCCCGCCAGTCCTGCGCGAGCACGGACAGGGCCTTGCCCTGCACCTGGGCGGAGAACAGTGTGCGGATGCGGCCGGGGCGCAAATAGTCCACGCCGTCGAGGCCGAAGTCCCGCATGCAGAGGAGGCTTGCCGCGTGCGCCAGCATGGCGTAGGTGCCGGGCGCCGAGCCCGGCGCGCCATGGCGGGAGGCCGCCTCGGAGGCGACGCTGCGGCTGGCGGCCACCAGCGAAAGCTGGATGACGGCCTCAAAGCGTGTTTGCGCCGTGTTGAGGGGCTTTGGCTCCGTCATGCCTGAGAAGGCCAGCCAATAGGCGGGCACGGCGCGGACCACGGCCTCCCAGTCGCCCGCAAGCTCGCCGCCGTAGGAGCCCACAAAGCGCAGCCAGGCGGGCTTTTCCTCCTTGAGGGCCGCGAGCACGGCGGATTCAAGCTCTGCGATACGGCCAAACACGGTTCACCGCCATTCGTTCTGGCGGCCGCAGCGCACGAAGGCCACGCCGCCCGTGGTTTCGCCTTCGTCCTCGCCCGCGCCGGAATCCGGCGGGGGCGGCAGGTCGGCCAGGCCCCTGGCAACGGCCTTGAGCCAGTCAAGGGCCTCCTGGTAGCGGCGCATGATGCCCTCGTCGTCGCGGGCATTGCCGCCGCACAGGTGATAGTGGGCCATGTCGGCCACAAAGCCTGTCAGGGGCTCGGGCCAGAGGGGCGCGCCGCCCTCGCCCGTGGCCGGGGTGAGCGGCACCTTGTAGCGCGTGGCGAGGTAGCTGTCCGCCTCGCGGCTGGCGCGGCGGAGCGCCCGGAGCAGGAGGGCCTCGTCCAGTTCGTCCTCCTGTTCCGCGCCTTCTTCGCCCTGGGCCGGGGCGAGCTGCATGAGCTCGTCCCGGCCGAAGTGCGCAAGCAGGGTCGCCACGCCGCCATAGGGCGGGGACTCGGGAAGCACAGCCACCGGCGGCAGGGCATCAGGCATGGGCCTCACCTTCGGGGTCCTCGCCTTCGGGCGCGTCGCCCTCGGGGGCCGGGTTGTCGGGTTCCTCGGGCGCGCCGAGCTCGCCGTCAGCGGGGGGCGCGGCCAGGGCGTTTCGGGCCTCGGGGGCCTCGAGCACCGTCACCACGAGCATGGGGTCGGCCGTAAGGGCGGCCAATTCCTTCCCGGAGACCACCAGTTCCTGCCCCTCGGCATCAAAGCGGTAACCGCAGCGGCAACGCCGTGCCAGCGGGGCCTTGGCTTTCACATGGACGATCATGTCGCCTCCTCCTACAGCCACGCGCAGTTGACGATGGTGGCCATGTTGTAGCAGGGGTTGCTCTCGCCGCCGTTGATGAGCTGGAGATCCACCAGCTTGATGGCGTCGGCCTCAAGGGACGCGGGCACCACAAGCAAGGTGCCGGCCTTGCCGCCACGGCCGAGGCCCAGGGGGCGGCCGCCGTCGGCCCGGAAGGACTGCATGAGGGCGCGGGCCTTGAGGAAATTGGCCTGGTTCAGGGCGTCGCGCACGCAGACGGCCTGCTGCCAGAAGCCAAAGCCCGCGTTGCAGCGGTAGCGCACGCCGTAGCGGTATTCGTCGGCCATGAAGACGTTGTCGGTGCGCGCGTCCGTCTGGCTGGTCATTTCCGGGGCCGTGCGCTCCTGGAAGATGAGCGGCTTGAGCGGGCGGGAAACGTCCAGCAGATACCAGGGCGTCGCGCCTTCCGCGCCCTCGCCTTCGATGAGGTTGCTCACGGTTTCGGGCGTGCCCGTGCCTTCCACGTTGGGATAGACCGGGTGGTCGGTGTCAAAGAAGTTCTGGCCGTCGTAGCACTCCGTGGAGACGCCCTTGCCGAGCAGGGCGAACACGAGCTCGTCCGGGTGCGTGGCCGTGGCGTAGCCCATTTCCTCAAAGAGGGGCGTGTAGATGCCGAGGTTGTCGTCCTCGATGTCCGTGCGCTTCACGCCCACGGTGCCCTCGTAGAGGTTGTTGACGATGCTGTAGCCGTGTTCGGCCATGTTCTTGACCGAGCGGCTTCCCACCCATTCGGAGAGCTTGGGGAACTGCCCCAGCCAGCCATAGGTGGTGCTCTTGTTGGCGCTCGACATCCTGGTGGCGACGAGCTGCCACTGGCTGGGGGCCTTGGCCTTGCCGCGCGCGAAGGCGGCGGAAAAGCCCGGGCGCAGGGCGGAAATGAGCGCGTTGTTGACGATTGCCATTTACTTCTCCTCCGTGGCCTTGGCGTTGATGTATTCCTCGCGCGTCATGCCGAGCTGGGCGCAAACGTAGGCCTCCTCGGCCTCGAGGGCGCCCTCGGGCGTATCCTTGGGAGCGTTGCCCCCCGATTGCGTGCCCGCCAGCGCGGCCACGGGCGGCGCGGCCTTGAGGAAGGCGCGCAGGGCCTCGGGATTGCTGCGGGAAAGGTCGCGCGCCCAGGGCTCGGCGGCGGCGGCGAGGCGCCCGTCCTTGAGGGCGGCCGCAATCTCCTCCTCAAGGCCGGCTGCCGCCTTTTCGGCCTCAAGCCTCGAAACGGCGGCGCGCAGGGTTGCTGCCTCTGCCTGCACGGCCTGGAAGGTGGAAAGCGTCACATAGAGCGCCGGGTCGGGCGGCGCGGCCTTGGCCTCGGCAAGCTCTCCCCGCGCGGCCGTGAGGGCGTCGTCCTTGCTCTGGAGCAGGGCCACGAGATTGGCTTGCGGCAGGTGCTTTTTCAGCGCCTCGGCGGCCTGTTCGGGGCTGTTCAGGTCCGGCAGGCCCAGGAGCACGCACAGGGCGGCGAGCAGTTTGTCCATCGTTGCATCCTCATCGGTGAAGGTTTTGGCGCTGGCGGCGTCCATGCCGTCGAGGGCCGGGGTATTGGTGAGGGCCGCGCTGTGGAGTTCCAGCACGGCCCCGCTTTTGCGGTCAAAGCTGAAGGTGGGCGAGATGTAGCGATATTCGCCCGCGCGGATATGCTCGCGGGCGCGGGCAGTCCATTCCACGGTTGCGTAGAGGCCGGAGCCAGCGGCCTCAAGCCCCGTGATCCAGCCGGCGGCGGGCGCGGGCTGGCCATTTTCGGCGCTGTGCTGCGTCTGGTGCTCGTAATCCACCACCAGCGGCGTGGCGCGAATCTTCCAGCGGGTGATGACCGCCACCATATCTTCCGGGCCGAGCCGGAAACTGGTGGCGGAAACGCCCTTGAGACATCCCGGCCGGCCATCGCGCGCGACAAAATGACCGGCCGGGAATAGCTGGATGCGCCCGGCCTTGGCGGCTGGGGGGGCGCCGTCAGGGCCGGGGGCCTCGGGCGGGAGGGGCGCCAGGTGCGCCGCCATTGCGATGTCGGCCGCAGGGATGCGGCCGCCCCCGGAGGGGAGCGAGCCGCAACTTGCTTGCGGCGAAGTGACCCCGAGCGCCCCGCAGGGACGCGGGGCCGAGGGGTATGCGGAGGAAGGTGAAGGCGTTGCCATGCCCTGCTTGTAGCAGGGCCGTGCCCGCAAAAAAGGCTGGCCGGTGCCACCTCTTCGGGAGCTTCAGTTGAAACGCTGCGCGTTTCAACCATACGCGCCGGCGTTGCTCCAGCCGTTGCGACGCAGGAAGCTACGGATGGAGACAGCAACAAGTTGCCCCGACAGCCATTCAACGCTGCCACTGTCGCTATCCGTAAGCCTGCTGACGCAGGCAACGGCTACCGCTCGCAAAAAAGCAAGTTTTTTGCTCACTTTAGCGCGGGCGGCGCTGTGCGCTCGCCTTGTCGCCCTGCTCCACGGTGGCGTGGTCCCTTGGACTGGCAGCCGCAACACCCGCGAGAAGGCCGTTAGAGGGGCGTTAGATTTTGCGGAAGCGCGCGAGCGCGGAGCCAAGGCCGGGCGAGGGCCAAAACGCGGCGCAGGGGCGATTTTTTAGCGGCGCCCGTAAATGGCGTCCTCGATGTAGCTGCGCATGGCGTCCTGAATCTCCATTTCGTCCTCCTCGCCGATGCCCAGGCAGGGGCGAGCCGGAAGGTCGCCCCAGGGCGCAACGCCCTTGAACTCGCGCTTGCGCGCGCCGAACTGGTGCGGGCCGGCATAGATCCTGTTCGTGCCCACGCGGGCGCTTGTGGCGTCATGCTCCGCCTGGATGCTGCCCCTGAGGCCGCTCGCGCCGCCCGTGGGCGCGAGTATCTTGCCCTTGCCCTTGCGGCGGGAGAGGGTAAGGGGCGTGAGGGGCGCCCACTTCCTGCCGTCCGGGCTTTGCTCCGCCTGGAAGGCGCGCGCCGTGGCGTCATACATGATTTCGCTGATGTTGCGCGTGAGGGGCGTCATGTCGTGCCCGGCGTCCATAAGGCGCTCGAGCGCGTCTTCCAGTTCGCTGAGGTCGATGTTGACTTTTATGGTGAACATGCCCATTCTCTTCAGCGGTGAGCCGCATATGATCCACGCCCTTGATGGTCGGCGTGGGATGCCCGAAAGGGGATCAGGAAGTTGGTTCGAATCCAACCCGTGCGGCTCACTCCTTTTTAATCATTGGCACAAGCTGCCGGCCTTCCACTTTCTTTTTCGGCATCCGATAGGCATTGACAATGACGCCGAGGCCGGGGGCCTTGCGCTCCCTGTTGCCCGGCAGCTCCACCGGCACGACCAGTACCCACTCGGGGTCAGTGTCCGGGATGATATAGACCGGCGTTTGTTTGCCTTTATCCCAAAACAGCCATTCCATGTGCCGGAGCATGGCGGGCAGCTTCAAAAACTGCTCCCGGCTTAGGGCCATGCCCGCCTCGTGGTGCTTTTCGCTGTTGGCGTGGGCCACGCGCTCGTCCGGGAATACCAGCACGTCCGGCGCGTCCACGCCCACCGCGCGCAGGGCGCGGGCGGCTTCGGGCGTGAGCGTGCCCGCGTAGATATTGACGCCCTGGGTGCGCTTCGTATCCAGCACCCGGGCCACGGCGTCCTCATAGGCTTTTCGCATGACCGGGCTTGTGTCCAGCGCCGACTTCACGGCCATGAAGAGCGCCGGGGCGGCCGCGCGCAGCTCCCCCAGCCTGGCGGCCATTGCCCCGTCCATGCCCCCGGCCCAGAGGGCGGCGTTGTTGCTGGAAAAGCCCAGGTCAGTCCAGGCGGTGCGGCCGTCCGGCAGTTGGTAGCCCCAGACCTTGCGGGTGCGCCTGCGCCCGGCGTGGCGGTCATAGACCTTGACCTCGCGGCTCACCATATGGCCCGCGCTCTCCCGCACCTCCAGCCCCTCGCGGAGCAGGCGCGCCCGCGAAAGGAAGCGGACGAAGCACTGGCAGCGGTAGCCGTTGGGCGGGTAATGCGTATCCCAGAAAGGATCATCGTGGCGGAAGACGAGGCTGTTCAGCGCCTTGTGCGCCGCGCGGCTCGTGGGCAGCATCCGGCAGACATATTGCCAGAAGGGGCGGAAGGCCGCGTTTTCCTTTGCCTGCTTGTAGCGGCCGGCGGAAAAGGCGCCGCCGATGTTCTGGTCAAAAATGAGTTGCACACGCTCCGGGCAGCCCTGCATGACCTCGCGCACCTCGCCCGTCTCGGGGTCCGTCTCTTCCTTCTTTCCCCACCAGCCCTTGCGGCGCAGGATAGGCGTGATGCGGTCGGCGAACCATTTTTCCGACTGGCCCGTCTCAAGCGCCGCCTGAAGGGCGTTGCGGATGTCGCGCAGGATGTCGGCGCGGGCCACGCCCGCCACGGTAAAGGCGCGGGCGTGCTGTTCCTGCCAGACTTGCGTCCAGTTGAAGGAAATGGCGTAGCCCTTGGACTCGAAGTAGGCGATGGCGTCCCTGGGCGCCATGTGGATGGCGAGACTTAGGTCCGGCACTTGTTCAGGCATTCGCGCTCACCCTGCCCCATATTTCCGCCACGAACATGGCGCGCGCCAGGATGTCGGCAAGCTCGTCCGTATCCATGCGGGGGTAGAGTTCCGCAAGGCGCGCCTGCAATTCCTCCGGGGTCACGCCCTTGGCAAGGTCGTCCAGCAGCGGCCGCAAGAGGGACTCCCCGGCGGCGGTGAGGGCCGCATCCGCATTTATGGTGTCAAGAGCCTTTGCCGCTCCGGCGGCCGAGGGCTGCGCGGCGCCCCCGGCATCCTGCGCCTTGGCGGCGGCGTTGGCACTTGTGCCCTCATTCTCCTCCTGCGGCTCCCCCTCCCCGTCCGGCTCCGGGGGCGTGGTCGCGGCCTGGAACACATCCTCCTCGCCCACCGCTTCCGGGAGCTTGAGGCGCTCGTGGACATAGCGGCGGCTGATGCGCATGTAGGGCGCGAGCTTGGGCAGCGCATCGGCGTAGAGGGCGAGGTCGGCCGCGTCCTGCGTGTCGAATTGCCACCAGGGCAACGCGCGCCTGTCGGTAATGCCGAGGTTGAGCATGGCGAGCGGCCGCAGGAGCTGCTCCGTCAGGGTGGCGGCTATCTGGCGGGCGTCCGCGCTCAAGATGTCGCGGCGCACCTGCTCGTGGATCTCGCCGAGGGCGTTGGTGCTGGTTTTGCCGTCGGCCTGGCTTGTCAGCGTGCCGCCGAGGATGGCCTTGCTCATGCCCTGCTCGCAGCGCGTGACCAGTTCGCCCGGGATGTCGCGGGTATTGGCCGTGGGGGACTCGAAGAGGACCTCCATGCCCACGGGGATGATGCCCGCCGCGTCCTGCCCCAGGCAGCGCAGGGCGTTGAGCAGGGCCGTCTTGTCCTCCTTGGTGCTTCCGGGCGGGTACTTGCCGAGGCGCAGGGGCAGCCCGTGAATCTGGACGTATTGCACCTCGCTCGAGGCCGCATAGGCCCGGATGAGGTAGGTCCACGCCAGCACGCGGAAGAGACCCGCGCGGGGGAGCCAGCCCGAGCGCGACTTGTGCGTATGCACTATCCAGCCGCAGGGCCAGAGCTCGGCGCCCTCGGCGCTGCCGTCGCGCAGGTGGAGCACGTTGCGGTCCCGCCAGGGGCAGACGAACCAGCTTTGCGGCCGGAAGGTCACGGCCTTCGGGATATGCCAGCCGTCCGCATACTGCCACTCGATTTCAAGCGCCGAAAAGCCGTGGCCAATGGCGTCGGCCATGTCGAGGATGATGTCGTCCACGGAAGGGAGGGCGTCCACCATCGCCCGCACCTGCCGGGCGGCCTCGCGGGCCTTGGCGTCGTCCTTGACGGCGGGGAGGATGTCCCATTCCAGCGTGAGCAGGGAGCGCTTGCGCTTGCCCATTTCGGCCGCAAGGTGATCGCAGCGCTCCTCCATGTTGGCAAAGAGGGCGTGTTGCTCGCTGATGATGCCGGCGTCGGCGTCGCGCAGGATGCGGCGCAGGCGGTTGGGCGTGAGGCCGTGGGTCAGGTCGGGGAGCTGCTCGAGGTAGAGCAGGCTTGCGGCCATGCCCGAGTCCTCGGTTTGCCGGCGGCCGGGCTGGAGCGCCGCGCCGGGGCGGCGCGGGAGGGAACGGCGGAAGGGGCGCATCAGAACCATCCTTGGCCCCTGTGCGGGGCCTCTTCTTCATCTTCGGGGGTATCGTCGTCGGAAGTGCCGTCAGCTCCGGCGGGCGCGCCGAAGATGCCGCAGGGCCGGGGCACGCGCACAAAGGCGTCCTTGAGGCTCACATAGCCCTGCGTGGCCACGCGCCAGAGCATTTCAAGCGCGTCCGGGCCGTCGTCATGGTCGGCCAGGGGGAAGTGCCGGAGCTGGTCGCGCAGGGTCTGGTGCTCCGGGGAGAGCAGGATGCGGCCCTGCGCGAAATAGTGGTGCAGGCTCTCGATGCGCAGGGCCTTGTCCGCATGGTTTTTCAGCGGCCAGACGGGCATGGGCACGCCCTGGCGCGCGGCCTCGCGGATAAGCACATCCGCAAAGAACTCCTGAAACTGCACCGTCTCCACTGCCCAGGAAAGGCAGGCGTGACGGCGCTGCAAGGCGATCATGTCCTGGATGATGCGGTCGGGGTGGCGCTTGCGGATGAGCGCCTCGAGCACGAAGAGCCGCATGGTCTCGCGGTGGAAGCCGCCCACCAGAAGGGCCGAAGGGTCGCGCCCGGCCCCGGCCTTGCCGAGGGACGGGTCGCAGGCGCCGAAGAGCAGGAGCCCGGCCGGCAACTCGTGCCAACAGGCGAGCACATTGGCAAAGGGCGCGGCGTCGCCCACCAGCGGGTCGTTTTGCTGCTCGCTGTCAAAGGCGGCGCGGTCCTCCGCGCGCTTGCACATGAGGGTGTAGAGCGGCCGGAAGCTGGGCCAGCTCACCTTCGCGCCCTTTTCCATGGGGTGCGCGCCGGCGCGGCCACGGGCGGCCGCCTTGCGGCCTACCTCGTCATAAAATTCGCGCGCCTTGGCCGGGCCGTCAGGGGGCGTCTTGTAGATGCGCTCCCAGATGTCCCAGAGATCCATGCGCTCGGGCATCTTCTCCACGGCGCGGAAGGTCCGGCCCTGCCATTGCGGCTTTTTCAGGGTGCGGGCGAGCACGCTGTCATAGTGGAGGATGGTGCCGATATAGACCACGTCCATGCTGTCGTCGGCAGGCCCGAGGGAGAGCACCGTGCGCAAGAGCCAGCTTTCCAGCTTGTCGCGCTGCTCCGGGGAGCGGACGTTCTCGTCGTTCTCAAGGTCGTCCAGGAGGGCGAGGTCCGGCCGGTTGGGGCCGTGCCTGAGGCCGCGCATCCGTTTTCCCGCGCCGAAAGCCTGCACCTTGACGTTTTGCGCCGTGATGATGGTGCCCACGTTCCAGACGCGGCCAGGGCCGCAATGGGCCGGAAAGTCGGCCATGAGGCGCGGGTTGCTTTCCAGCTCCACCTTGACGGCCTCAAGGAAGGAGGCCGCCTGTTCCAGGGCGTCGGCGATGATGAGGATGTAGCGCTTGCGGCCCGTGACCACGCACCAGAGCAAAAAGAACACGTCCACAAAGGTGGTCTTTGCCTCGCCGCGCGGCGCCGCGCAGGCCAGCTTGACGCCGCCGGGCGCATTGACGGCGGCGGGGAGCGCCACGTCCAGCCACTGGTGGAGCAGGCTGTCGCCCGTGGGCGTGCCGTCCTTGCGGGAGGTGTAGTGCGGGAAATAGGTACGCCGGAAAAAAGGGAAGTCCTCCTGGACGCGGGCGGCGCGGGCGCAGCTTGCGGTAGCGTCCATCGGGAAGGCCGCGCAGTCGGCCTCGATGCTGCGCCGCAAGGAAAGCGTGAGGGCGGCAAGCTCCGCGCGGAAATTCTCCGCCGAAAGGCGGCGGGAGCTAGGCACGGGCGCCTCCCAGACGCTCGGCCACCTCATCCGCGAAAGGCTCGAGCACTTCGAGGAGGGCCGGGGCGTGCTGCGGGAAGCGCTGGCGCACAAATTCCGTCAAAAGCTGGATGACGCGCAGGGCCGTCGCCAGTTCGTTGCTCTCCGGCAGGACGCGCTTGGAGGCCGCCACCATCTTGTTGAAGGAATCCGCCAGGGAGGCGAGGGCCGTGGTCTTCTGGCTCGCCGTCATGTCCTGCGCGGTGATTATTTCAGCCATGAGCGCCTTGTGCTGGAGCACATACTCGCTCAAGGTCTGGCGGGCCACGGCCTCCATGCCCTCGCCCGCCAGCACGTTGGCGGCGCGCAGCTTGTCCCAGTCGTCGCCCTGCTCGGCGGCCTTGCGCTTCCAACTGCGGAGCGTTGCCACCGGGATGCCGTGCGAGGCGGAAATCTGCGTCAGGGGCAGGTTGTCGAAGATGTAGGCGGCGCGCGCGGCCGCCCTGAATTGCACGGTATGGGCCATTAGTGGCGCTCCTGCCCGGTTTCCTCGCGCACCTTGTTCTTGAGACGCTCACGGCCGCCGAACACCAGCCACTTGAGGACGGGGGGCACGGGCACGCCCAGATAGTGGAGGTGCCCAATGATGCTGGCCGTATCCGTGAGGATCAGGTAGGCGAGCATGATGTCCACAATGGGCAGGCCCACATGGAGGCCGCGCTGGAAGGCCACCTGCGCCGCCCAGGCCATGACGATGAAAATCAGGTAACAGACATAGCGGGGCAAGGCCCGCTTGAGGCCACGACAGAGGGGACGGTTGCGCTTGCAGCACACGGCCACGCGCGCGGTCATGTCGCCCGTCAACATGCCGAAACAGATGTAGGCGAGGGCCACGTCCGTCTCCATGAGGGCGCAAATGCCGGAAATGGCCGCGCCGACGGCCACCTTGTCCGGCCAGAGGGCCGTGAGCTGGGCGAAGGCGCTGGCAAAAGCGTCGCCCCAGCGCGGGTCAGTCATGGGGAGCCTCCGTCGCTTGTCCAGCCATCTGGGCATACCACGCTCGCAGGGCCGTCTTGTCGGCGTTGCAGCCGTCAAGGGCCGCATTGAGCGCCACCATATGCCGCGTGGCCGCCAGCGCGTAGGCGCGCAGGTCATTGGCGCTCATGAGGCCCTGCGGCGTTGGCGGCGCCGGACACTGTTCCAGCAGGCTCTCCGGCGGCATCAGGAGCACCGGGCGCGGAGCCGGCGAGCATGCCGCGCAGGCGGCGCAGAAAACCAGCATCGTCAAGCTCCGCGCTTTCCTCGGCCAGTTGCTCGAGCGAGCGCATCTTTTCGTCAAGGTCATGGTCAATGGCTCCCTGGAGGCCGTCGCGCAGGGTGCGGGCACATTCGTCCGCGCTGCGGGCGATTGTCACGGCCACCACTTCGGCCTGAAGTTTCGCTATCTCTTCGGTCTTGGCCCGGCGGTCCTGCCACAGGGCGGCGTTGACGGCCAGCGAGGCGCAGGCCAGCGCGGCGAGGCCCCAGTACAGGGCTTTCATGCCCGGCCATCCAGCGAGAGGAGCAGCTTGCCCTCGCGGGCGCGCCGGTTGGCATAATCGCCCCAGCGCTTGCGCTCGCAGAGCAGGGCGCCGGCGGCGGACCACTGCCTGCGGACCAGCGCCCGCCAGACTTCGGGGAACTTGTCCGCAAAGCCCACGCCATACTGGTAGCAGGCGGAGAAGATGACCACCTGCGCCTCCTTCGGCAGACTGACATATGCGCCCGCGCCGGCGTCGCGGTCATAGCGCCGGGAAATAAGCTCCGCGTGGTAGCCCATGATGCAGCGGTCAAGGGCGTCCGCAAGTTCCTGGCTGATGGTGAGCGGCAGCCGGTGCAGAACCTCGACGGCAGCCGCCTTGCGCTTGCCGAGGTAGGGGCGCAGCGGGTTGACGCTCCCCTCGAGCAGCCCCAGGCGCAGGAGCGTGGACGCGTCCTGCTGGCCCAAGTCAACGCCGGTGGCGATGGTGACGCCGCTCTGTCCGAAGGGGATGTAGCGCTCCGGGTCGGGCCCGCCCCGATAGTTGGCCGTGCCGCCCGTGGTGAGCTTGCAGGGGATGTATCCCCGCAGCTGCTGCGGCCCCTCGCAATAGGGGCCGCGCAGAAATTCCTCGATCTCCGCCAGGTATATCTTGCCCTGCATGGTTCCTCCCGCGAGCCAAAAGAAAGCGCCCGCACCGCCACTGTAGTGGCGGAACGGACGCAAAAAAGGCTGGCGCGGGACAGCGCTAGAGGAGGCTCGCCTGCTCCTGCGCCGGGGCCGTGGCCGGGATGGGCTTCTTGAGCAGGCGCCAGACATAGCGCTCGGTGAGGTGGTAGCGCAGGGCGAGGCACTGCACGAGGGCGCGCTCCGAAAGGCCCTCGGCGGTGAGCACGCGGCGGTCCTCAAAGAGGGCCGCGTCCCGCGCCTTGAGGAGCGCCAGCTTGCAGCTTGGGACCGTGAGCGCCGTGCCCGCGTAGCGTTGCACCAGGGCGTCGGCCGCCGCCTGCCCGATGTGGCGCGCCATGTCGTCAATGAGGGCGCGCCCCCGCTCGGTGGCGCCGCGCGGGATGCGCAGGGTCAGCCCGCCGAAGTTCTCCACCAGCGCCACGGTGGCCGTGAGGCCAATGGTGCGGGCCAGTTCCTGCGCCGAGGGCGGCAGGAGGCCGAAGTCCAGCGTGGCGAGGGAGCTTGCGCACATTTCCCCGGCGCGCATGGCGTCAAAATATTCTGCGGCTGCGGGCATGGTTACGCCTCCTGCGCCTCGCGGCGCTGCTGACAGGTGAGTGCGGCCACGCAGGCCATGAGCTGCGCGCGGTCGGCGGTGCCAAGCGTGGCGCCATTGTTGGTCTGGCGCCGGATGATGGTCTCCGCATAGGTGCGCGGACGGCCGAGGCTCGCCAGGAGGGCCTTGATCTTGCGGTGGAGGGGCAGGAGCTCGGCGGCGATCCTCGGCCGGGGGCGCCAGCCCTTGAGGCGGAGCTCGGCCAGCATGGCCTTGAGTTCGCGCACGCTGCACTTGGCGGCGCTGTCCTTGCCGGTCACGGCACGCAGGAGCGACCTGTAAATCTCATCTTCCATGCCCAGGTCCTTCTGGGCAATCTTGACGCTGGCAATCAGTCCCTTTCGGTAGCCGTTGCCTGCGTCAGCAGGCTTACGGATAGCGACAGTGGCAGCGTTGGATGGCTTTCGCGGGAACTTGTTGCTGTCTCCATCCGTAGCTTCCTGCGTCGCAACGGCTGGAGCGCGGTAGGCGGTCTGCCTGTCCATGACTCACCTCGATGCGGTTGCGGGCTTCGGGCTGGCCGCGCGGTTGAGGGCGTCCAGCATGACCTGTATCATGGCCTCGGTATGTTCCGGCGGCCGCTTGCCCTTGTTCACGATGCAGACCACCTCATCGGCCTTTGTATCCTTGATGAAGCGGACGCCGGATTGCGATGTCGTCTTGATAAAGCGTTGTTTTGTCTCTGCCATGTCAGTTCTCTCACGGGCTGCTCATCAGGCCCGGCGCGCCGCCGCCGGACGACCGCCCCGCAGGGCGGTTTCGCTTGTGCGCCTCACAGCGCCGACATATCCAGCGGCACGGCCACATAGCGCCCGTCCGACGCGCGCTTGTAGAGGCGCACGTAGGCCTTGCTGTCCTGCACCGTGAGGCTGTCGCTGATAGCCTGCATGGCGCGCTGCCAGCGCTCGTCCTCAATGTTGTGGCGGCGCAGGCTCAAGATGGCGTTGGTATTGATACGGCCTTCCTTGTTGACGTTGAACGCCTGCTCCACAATGGCGCGCAGGGCCGAGGGGCTGTCGCGGCTCCATTCCTCGAGGCACTCGTCAATGAGCGCCTTGGCGGCCCGCAGGCCCTCGTCAAAGCCGATGTTTTCCGAGGTCTGGCGCTTGAGCTTCCACTCGCCGTCAAAGCTCATGAGGGTGATATTGCCCTTGTCGCCGCCCAGCTTGGCGCCGTAGCGCTCGGCCGAAAGCTCCACAAAAGCGGCGATGTCGCCCATGAGCTCGTCGCGCAGGGCGCGGAGCTGCCCCTGCATCGCCTCAATCTTGGCGGCCTTCTCGCGCACAAGGTCGTCCCGGGCGAGGTCGATCTCGCGGATGGCCTCCACAGGCACATAGGCGCCCCGGCTGTCCTTGCGGTACTTGGTCGGATCATCGAAGGGGTTGCTCTGTATCTGGCTCATGCCGCCCTCCTAGTGGCTGCAAGTTTCGGCTGCGGCCTGCCGGGGCGCATCGGGCACCAGCAGGGACGATTCCATGATTTCCACGCGCTCCGCCGAGGCGGAGAGATTGGCGCGGATGATACGCACCAAGGCCCACTGGTCCTCGGAGACCTGCCCGGCAAGGGCGCCCAGGGCGGACGCGCAAGAGGCGATGTCGGCGCTGACGCTCATAGCTGTTCCTCCTTTTCGCGGTATTGTTGGCACTGTTGGCACTCGCGCCAGCGGCGGAGCGCATAGGGGTTTGAGGTGGGCATGGGGCCGGCACGGCGCGTCCGGCATGTCTGCGCCGTGAGGTGGCCGCCATAGACCGGGCAGGCAGCGCCCAGGACGGCCACGATGCGCCGCTCCATCCGCGCGGTGCTTCCGGGATAGTGGCCGTTGCGCAGCAGGGAGAGCGAGCTGCGCGCCACGCCAAGGCGGCGGGCCACGGCCGTGACGCTGGACGCCGCGATGGCCGCCTCTAGCAGGGCCGCGCACTCGTTACGCATGGCCGGCCTCCGCTATGGAGACGGTGCGCCCCGTGTTGCGGTCCGTCACGGTCTTGCTTTCGCGGTTGTAGGCCGGGGCCTTGTCGCCGGTATTGGCCTCCTGCCGCAGGAAATAGGCGCCCGTGCGCCGCGTCTTGCCCAGGATGCCCGCCAGATAGAGCGCCCGGCAGTAGTTGCGCAGGTTCTCCTCCGCGCCGCGCTCGCCTCCTTCGCAGATCACGCGCAGGAGATCCGGCACGGTGGTCTGGTCGGCCATGCGCAGCACGGCCCACGCCCGTTGGCGAAGGGTGCGCCCGTTGCTGGTGGCTGCCCTTCCCGCCCGCTGGCAGGGCACCCAGCCCCCATTTTTGGCTGTCTCCATGCCGACGGCGGTCAGGCCGTGCATCCCGGCCTCTGTATGCAGCAGGCCGTGCCTTTGCAAGCAGTGGCAGACTTGTAAAACACCCACGGCCGTGGCGCCCAGCATGGAGGCAAGCTGACGGGTGAGGCTGGGACCATGTTCCGCCAGATGGCGGAGGACTCGCTCGGAAAGAACAGCCATGACTACGCCGCCGCCTTTGCCGGGCGCACGGTCTTGGCCGTCCGGCTTTGCCAGTCCCGGGCGAGCTCCTGCCCGGCGAATTGCGCCACGTCCAGCGTGCCCTCGAGGCCATTGGCGCGCGCCAGGCGTTCAATGCGGGCAAGGATGTTGAGCACTTCGCGCATCCGCCCGGCGGATAAGCGCAGCACTTCCGCCGTGAGGGCCGGGCTCAACTCAAACTCGCACAGCTTGGCGCAGGCGAGGGCCACGTCGGAGGCCGTTGCCGGGCCAAACTCCACCACCTGGGCGATGCGGCTGCTGATTTGCTTGTAGCGGCTGATATTGCGCTGGATCTGCTCCATGCCGATGAGGACCACCGTCACTTCGGCCCGGTCGGAGAAGTCGCGGATTTTCTCCAGCACGGCGGCGCGGTCGGCCAGCGTAAATTCGGCCTCGTCAATGATGATGGGGCACTGCCGCTCGATGAGCACACGCAGGCAGCGCTCGAACAGCGCCTGCGCCGTGCCGCGCGTGTCGAGGTTGAGGGCCTTGGCAAGCTCCACGAGAAAATACTTCGGCGTCCAGTCCACATTGGCGCGCAGGAAGATGGCCCCGGCCTCCTCTGCCCAGCGATAGACGATGTGGCTCTTGCCGAGGCCCGGCTGGCCGTGGACCAGCATCATGCCCGCCTCGGCCGCGCCGCGCTCTTCCACCGCCTTCACTCCGGCGGTAAAGCGGGCATAATTCTCGGTTTTCACAAATCCCTGACGCATGGCGCTCTCCTTCTGGTTATGCGATACCCTTGATTTCCAAGAGTTCGCGCATATCGGCATATTCTTCGCCCTGGCGGTAGGTCACGAGCCAGGCGGCGTCGGCTGGTGTCTGCTGGTCCGTATGTGCCATGAGCCAGCAATAGCGGTCATAGGTGCTCCCAAACAGCGGCCGCGCGGTGGGCGCGGGCTCTTCGGCCGCGACTTCGGCGGGAACTATCTCAAGAGTGGCGGCCTGCGCCTCGGCCTGGAGGCTGTCGGCAAGAGCCGGGCGCTCCGCTCCGGGCAGGAGGATCTCCGCGCCCGGGGCTACGCGCTGGAGCCTCGCGTCCAGCCGCGCCACCTGCGCGCGGGCGCGCTTGTCGCGGGCCGCCTCCACGCGGCTGGGCGCAAAATAGGGCTGCGTGTTGCCCTCGAGCAGGGCCTCGCAGATACGGCGGCCGTCCAGCGTCCAGCACCAGACGCGGGAGCTGTCCCAGATGTCATAGCGCACTTCCACGGCCTCGCCGTGGTAGTCGGCCAGCTCCGCGCCATAGTAGCGGCCGCCGAATACCTCCACCCAGCCGTTGCGGGCCACGCGCCGCTCGCCCGGCATGAAGAGCTCCGCGCCCATGCCCTCGGGCACGCGCACCGGCTCAAAGCCGCGCTCCTCGAAGGCCGCCCAGTATTCGTTGGGGCTGTAGTGGACATAGCGCCCTTCGGCGTCGCGGTAGCGGGGCAGGCCCCGATGCGGGGTCGCGTTGTATTCCTCGACGCGGGCGAGGATATGCTTTTTCGCCTCCTCCCAGGTGGGAAGCACGGCGCGCTTCCCGGCCTTGAGGGCCTTGCGGCTACACTTGTAGTTGGCGTGGGCGGCGTCCGTGTCCATGAGGGCGCCGGTATAACTTTCCAGCCCCTGCGCGGCCCGTACCCAAAGCGTCTTGACCGCCCGCTCCATGAGGCCCTTGCCCTGCGGGCGTCCGGGTATGGCGTGGCAGGGCGTGATGCCCAGGCGCTGGAGCATGCCGGTGCGGTCGTCGAGCATCAGGTTGTTGGCGTAGCCCGGGCCGTTGTCGCTGTAGAACATGGCCGGGATGCCCGCGTAGATGCAGCCCATGCGCAGGGCGTCCAATACCGTCAGCTTGCTTTCCGCCAGGGCAATGGAGATGCCCACGCAGCGGCGCGTGGCCACGTCGAGGATTGCCGTGATTTCAGGCTTGAAAGGCTGGCCGTGGAGAGGGTGCAGCACTTCGGCGTCAAAGGTGGTCCCGTCGGCCGTATAGACATCGCCGGGCCAGAGTTCCGAGGTGTCGCGTCTGCGATGGGGCCGCAGCTTGAGCAGGGCATTGCCTGTGGCGCGCCCGGCTTCCCGCGCCGGAGTGCTCATCTTGGCAAGAGCGCGACGCACGGCATAGACGGATGGCGGCGTCTCGCCGCGTCGGCGCAGGGCTTCCGCAAAATCGTCATACGCCTGCGAGACCGGCGGATGCTGCGGCTTCTGATAGTGGCAAAGAAACTCCTGCATCCACTCCGGCAGGGGCTGTTTCCGGCTCATGCTGGGCAGCAGCGCTGCTTCGCCGCCGACGGCGTAGTCGGAGGCCCAGCGGTACAGGCTGCGGCGCGAAAGGACCCCGCCCCGGCGGCAGGCCGTCGCCGTGTTTATCAGGTCCAGCAAAACGGGCGAGAGGGACCGCGTGCGGGAGGCTTCCACCAGATGCCGGATTGCCCCTTCCTTTTTGACTATCGCGGACAGGCGTTCAATCTCGCGCACAAAGACCAGCCGGGCGGCGGCCACTTCGCGCTCTCGCGCGGAGGCGCGCTGCCATTCGGGGCTATGTTCCGGCTTCACATCTGCCGGGCGCGTTGCCGGGGCCGAGTGGTCGGGGGAGGGGCAACTCGCGGCCCGGGCCTCGCGCAGCAGGGCCGTGGCAATGGCGTCACGGGTCGCCGGGGGCATGCTGGCCACGTTCCAGAGATTGCCGCCGCCACGTCCTGTCCGTTGCGTTGCCTTCCAGGCTTCACGCTTGGCGCGTTTATCAATCGCCTGCTGCGAGAATCCTAAAAGTGCCACCAGTTCACGGGTGCTGTAGGCTTCTGCGGTCTGCATATGGCGTCCCTATTCGCAAGCCTTGCGAGGATCGCAGAGGTGATCTTCCGATGCCCCGTGCTCCCGCAGCCAGTCCAACACTTTTGGGCTATGGATTTTCCCCGAGAGAGTGCGATAGACAGCCTCGCTGGAAATACCGAGGAGGCTGGCCAGCGCGACGCCATTCAGGCCCTGATTGTCCAGCACCTCTTGAAGGCGGCGGCGATATTTCGCGCGTCGCGCCCCGAGTGCCATCTTTTGCGCAAATGTCAGACTCACAGTTCTTCCTCCAGCTTGCGGAGCAGCTTTTTCACCCGTTTTTGCTCAATCAGCGCCCGCCCGTATTCACACATCTTGCGGTCGTCCGGCGTCATGATGTCCAGGCCGATACTCTGGAGCATGGTACGCAAAGGGGCATAATCCGCCGTGGCCACGCAAAAGGCCAATATGGCAAGGATTGACGGGGGGTGGCTTGCATCAGACGGTGCCAGCCACTTGTCCAGCGTGTCCTTGCTGACGCTGTCTTTGTTTCCCTGCGTGAGCCTGATGCCGGCCTGACGCGCGATGGCGTTCATGCGGTCTGGGAGCGCCTTACGGCCTTCGCCTTCAGGTGCGCCTGCGGTGGCGCGCATGGCCGCCCGAATGGCGGCCATCACGCCTGCAAGCTGGTAAGGTGTTCCGAGCAGGGAAAGCTGTGTCATGGCTAGGACGCCCAGCAGGACCTATCAAGCGAGGATTCGACCAGTTCCTGGAAAGCATTTTGATTTGCCCCGGTCACTTGCCGCGCCGCCACCATGGCATCGGTCAGCGCATCCAAAGCCTCGATGAAGGCATCGGAAAACCCATTCAGGCCGTAGTGAAAGTAATGGCGTGCGAGGGCGCTATGGGCAGAAAAAAGGTCGGGGCGGTCTTGGATAACCGGGTCAATCTCCGAGGAAAAAACTTCTTCCGAAACTTGCTCTTGAGTAGCACCCGTGATGTCCAGAAATTCTTGATATTCCATTTTGTCCTCCGCTCGTGTCCAAAAAGGGTTTTGCCGTGGACGTTGATTTTTCTCTTTTGGGCCGTTAGTTTGTTTTTCGGGCGGAAAAATAACCGCCCGCAAGGACAACTTGCAAAAAAATCTTTAAAAAGTCAACGCAGATTCTTTGTTGTAAGTTTTATTTTGCGAAAAATCTTGTAATATATTTGATTTTCAAGCAATTTTCAAAAAAATTCTTGAAAGCAAAGGTTGTAGGTTTAAAGATGGAAGATACAACAGCAAAAGGAATACTTGCTCGTTTAGTTGAGGCGACGGAGGTGCCCTCTGAGGCCGCGTTATCCGGGGTGCTAGGAGTATCTTCCCAAGCTATATATGACGCGCGCCGACGGGGAAAGGTTCCCGATTCATGGATTCGAATAGTCGCTGAAAAATACAATATTTCTGCGGATTGGCTTTTTTTTGGCGCGAGGGATGTTACAAACGGCCCAGAAGCTGAAGAAAAGTCAAGTAGTACGCCGCGTGATGATGTGGACCTGATAAGGATTCCTATGGTTGAGGCACGCTTGTCGGCCGGCCACGGCAGCCTACTGGTCAGCGGGGAGGTCGAGCGTAGTTATGCCTTCCGCTCGGATTTTCTGCTGCGAAAAGGGAACCCTAAAAGTATGGTGATGATGCGTGTCTCGGGCGACAGTATGCAGCCGGAAATAATGGACAATGACGTGGTCCTGTTGGATCAGTCAAAAACAGAAATCAAAGCTGGCCGCATATTTGCCGTGGGCTTTGACGATGCCATTTACTGCAAGCGAATAGACCGGGTGCCGGGCAAAATCATTCTGAAGAGTGTAAACCCGGCATATGAGCCGCTTGAGATTGACGTGCGCGGCCAGGAAGCGGACGAGTTCAGAGTTATCGGCCAGGTCATCTGGTGCGGTAGAGAATATCCAATTTAGTGCCAATACTGACGCAAAAACGCGCTAAAAATCAGCGGAAAAAGTGATTTTTAGCGCGTTTTAATTCTTGGCTTTCCCAGCCCTGAAACCTAGGCACCACGCGGGCGCGCGGGGGCTGCGCCTGCCTTCTCTCCTTGTGCCAAGTTAAACGCTCCCCTAGTCAAGCATGGGTTCATGCGGTTTTTCGGACATGGTGGAAAACTTCTGAGCCAAGCGCCTAGACGAATTTTGAAAAAAATACCTGCCATGGCATCGCAGACCCCACGGTAGGTCATGCCTTCTTTGGGCTGTCACCAACATTTTTCTAACCTCGGCCGCCATACTCATGACACGACTTAAAAATGGCAATGTTCAGTCTCTTCATGCAGTCAAAAATATTCGTTGCCCTATCTTCCAAATTTTATAGCGATTCAAATGAGAACTAATAAAAAATACGTCAAACCGATATCTACAAGAATCCCACCGCAAGAAAAAACTCGCCAAGTACTAATTATTATGTGTATCGGTCACCTGGTTTTTGGTTTTCATGTTTTTTGACTTTTATCATTGGATTTTTAATCATTACTGTCCTGCGACGCAGCCTTATCTAATAGGCTAAGATTGAAGGGATTTCAATTAATCTGAGTATTCGAGAGCAACGCTTGATTTTATTTCGGTGTTCGAGTGTCTATAAAAGATGACTGGGAATCAGGGCTAGCGTCCGGAAAAAAAGCATGCTATAAAGTCTAGGTCAAAATCCCTCTGTGCAGCAGTTACGAGCCTTAAACTGGTGTACTACATAGCAATGAGATTTTTGGCTTTTTTCATGCACCTTTTTCCGAATAGCAAGATAAAAACTCGAATTTTGAGTGTATGCGTGGCTGGATTTCAGTCTTTGAGTGTGACAGGGTGCCCTGGCTAGGGATATAAAATAAAGGTGATTGCTAATATGTCCCCCAAAAACAATTCATTTTCAAGGGTGGATTTCGAATACGCGGAAGAACAGATTTCCCGTCCTGAAGTTTATAAGCAGCCTATTTTGCCACTTTATGAAGCAATATATAATGCAATTCATTCTTCAGCGGAAGCTAGCTGTGATAAGATTGTTGTTGAAGTTGAAATAATAAGGGATGAGAGCGCGCTACTTAAAGAAGTATCAAGAATAGCTGAAATCCATATTTCTGATTATGGTATAGGTTTTAATGATGGCAAGACTGATGCCTTTTATAAGTTGTTTACAACAAATAAAAAAACAAAATTTAATTCAAAAGGAGTTGGCCGCCTCACCTACTTCTCCGCATTTAACAAAGTCAGGATAGAAAGCTGTTTTGAGCATGACAATAAAAAATTCAGGAGGGATTTTGTAGCCACTCTTTCTGCGCTAGGGAGCGGAGAATTGCCGGTTGCGTCAGATTGCGGTCACGATTTAAGAAAAACCACAGTGCGTCTTTTTGAGTTAAGGCCCGAAATGAAGGACAAATTCTTCATTGATTTTGAAAATCTGAAGTCTAACATTGAAGATCAATTCTCCCCGGAGATACTGACATCAGATAATATTGAAATAATTATAAAAGATGGCGCGTACGAAGCCAAAATTAATAGACAGAATTTCCCAAAAAGTCAGCAATCCTCGTTTAACCTTTGTGGATACCATTTTGATATTTATTATTTGCAAGATTCCCGCAAATTTGCACAAAACAATGAAATTTGGCTCGCGGCATCCTTGAGGATAGTAAAAAAGCGTCCTTTGAACTTCCTTTCATCCAGAAAACTTCTTGATCCCGATGGAGACAGTTTTAATTTAAAAGCTATTGTGATTAGTGATTTCCTTAATCAAAGGGTAAATTCCACGCGAACTGATTTTACTGGCATTCCCGATAAAGACGAATATCCGAATGAAATATCTTATGAATCACTTTTCAGGGCGATAAACCGGGAAGCAAGAAATTATGTTATTAAACTAATTCCTAATATAGAAAACAGCAATAAGGAGTTTACAAAAAGCCTATTACAAAAACTACCACATCTTGCTTTCGTAATAGAAAATGATGACATCAATAACAATATCCCATTCCAATCATCACAGGAAAAAATTCAGGACTATTATGTGGGCGAATTTGCTAAAAAGCAGGTGGAAGCAGTAAATTATGTTCAGCGGATAACAAAGAAATATGAAAAGACTGGTATACCGAATTTTAAGGAATTTCTAGAAAGCGAATCCCAAAAAATTGAGGAAGGCTCAAAATTAAATCATGCATATTTGGCAACTTACGTACAATATAGAGAATTTATTATCGATTTATTTTCTAAATTTCTTGAGCCAAATTCAGATGGCAAATGTCCTGCGGAATCTGTTATCCATGAGTTGCTTTTTCCAATGCGGGTAGAAAGCAAAGATGCGCGTAATGACTATGATAATCACAATTTATGGATTATTGAAGACCGATATTCCTATTACTCACATCTAACCTCTGATCAGTACGAGAATAAAATTTTGAAAAGAAAGCATGAAAAAGGCGATAAAAGGTATGATATACTCGAGGTTTTCAATGAAGGGTATCCATATCAGAATATATTTATTATAGAATTAAAAAAGTATGATGCGAATTTATCCCAAATAAATGATCCTGTTCGCCAGATAATAGATTATGCATTACGTTTAATAAATGGCGAAATAAGTGATGATAAAGGATTAAAAATAGGGACTATGCCAAATACTTGTTATCAAGGTATGGTAATATGCAATACAAATGATCCATATTTTCAGAATACATTAAAAGAGGTACAACATTGAATCTACGCCCTGATGGTTTATCATATTACGGCATTGCTTTAAAAAATAAGCTATTTTTAGAAGTTGTTGATTATCAGAATTTGCTCAAAATATCACGCCGTAGAAATCAGGTTTTCTTTAGAAAATTACACGGAGAAATTTAATAACACTTCGTTGGATGATTGATATGCGTTCCTTATCCATCGATCCTGTTTAGGATTGATTCGAGAATGGTGGTTGCGGTGGCGTAGGTCCTAAATCTCCTTGTGTAGCGCTCCTTGTCTTGAGCCGGCGTGCCATCTCTCTTTGAGATTTTAGATTTTTTCTTGGCACTTAATCGGGCAGCAATAATTCGTGATTTGGCCTTCGGAAAGCATGAGGTCGATGACATTCCTGGGTCGGAAACCTGCAAAATTCTCGCCCGTCGAAACCTCGCCCTCTTGTCCCTGCCTGCCATTGACGCAGCGCATGGCTGCGCTTGCCCCACTTCTTCCAACCGCCTATCATTCACCAAGGAAAATTTTTCGCCAGAAAGGTGGATACATGAGCTACGACGGTATTTTCGACAATCATCTCTATGACCGCAATTTCTTTGAGCATGAGATTTTAGCAACGCTTCCTGAAATCGCTGATCCCGATGCGGTATTTGAAAGGCTGGAACCTATACGCAAAAGGATCGTCACGGGCGACTCGGAAGCCAATCTCGACCTTTCCTTTACTTCCGCTTTATTGGACGAACTGAACTGGCCGCATGCCTATCAGCAGAAATTCAAGTTTCATGGCAATAAAAAAATCCCCGACTTCTTCCTTTTTGCGAGCGGACAGGACAAACACACTTTTCTTGCCTCGCCAACTGATGCCAAGCCCTTGAAAACACTTTTTTCAATTTGGGAGGACAAGGCAGAAAACGTTAAGCTGGACAACGGGAAGACGGACAACAGCAACCCCTATTTCCAGCTTATGGATTATCTCGTCTATTTGCGGCTTCCCTTCGGCTTTTTGAGCAACGGCCATGAAATCTGGTATGTGGACAATTCCGACATATTTTCGGAAAAGCGTTACTTGGCCATGGATTTCGACAGGCTTGTGCAAAGCCGCAATGTGAACGCCCTGCGCATCTTCCTCGGCATTTATGGTCATGCCGGCCATATCGCGTCCGGGGACACGGAATCCCCGGCCGTGCTGGTCGCCAAGGAGAGCCTGAGGCGCAAAACCCAGTCTGAAGAAGAACTGCGCAATGTCATCTATGGATTGAACGGGCGCGACTCGCTGTTTGAAAAATGCGGCGTTTTTCTTTTCCGGGCGCAGGAGAGGCAAGATCCCACCATTCTCACCGAGCTTTACAAAAATTGCCTTTACTTCACTTTCAGGCTCATCTTCATCGCCTTCTTTGAAGACAGGCACAGGCACATACTGCGCAGGCATCAGGGCTACCAGAACATCTCCCTGATGAGCGTCTACCTGCGCGCAAAGGAATTTGTGGCCGTGGAGAGAGAGAGAGAGAGAGAGAGAGAGAGAGAGAGAGAGAGAGAGAGAGAGAGAGAGAGAGAGAGAGAGGGAGAGAGAGAGAGAGACGGCTACCAGTGCTGGAACGACCTGCAAACGCTGTTCCGCACCCTGGATGAGGGCAATCCCAATCTGGACATTCCCCTCTTCAACGGCGGCCTGTTTGCAAGGCGCGTGGCCGCCATGCTGGACCGCCCCAAGGTGATGACCAATCTTGAGGTCTTTGAGCTGCTTGACATGCTCTATGGCGAAAGCGCCACCGGCTATATCCGGGATTTTTCTTCGCTCTCCGTCATCCAGCTCGGGCGAATATATGAAAGCCTGCTTGAATTTGAATTCCGCATAGCGGAAGAAAACCTGTGGTACTTCACCTACAAGGAAAAGAAAAAGGGAAAGGCCGAAACGATCGAAGGCTACTTCGATACGGAAGATTACAGGAAGATCGAAAAGAACTTCACTATCACAAGCGATGTTGTGGGCTATACAAAAGGCGAAGTTTACCTTGTGGGCGGCAAAAACAGCAGGAAGCAGTCCGCCAGCTATTATACGCCGCAATCCCTGTCGCGCCCGCTGGTGAAGGCCGCGCTTGACGATGCCGTGGCCAAGCTCGGCGCGACCGAAAGCCTGCTGGACCTGAAGATACTGGACAATGCCTGCGGCAGCGGCCACATGCTTGTCGAGTCCCTGCAATATCTCACCCAGCTTGCCATCGCCCGGATAGAGGATGATGCGAAGCTGAAGCCCATTCTGGAGGATGAGAAAAAGCGCATCAATGAAGCACTGGAGCAGCTCGGGCTCCTGAAGCTGGGGATAGCGGTCGATGAATTGTCCATCCTGAAAAGGATACTGCTTAAAAGAACCATCTATGGTGTGGACGCGCAGCCTTTCGCCGTGGAGCTCACCAGGTTGAGCCTCTGGATAGAGACGTTCGTGTTCGGCACGCCGCTCTCGTTCATCGAGCACCATGTCAAGGCGGGGAATTCCCTTGCCGGGTGCTCGCTGGCACGGGTGAATGAAAGGCTCAATACCGGCCAGGGCAACCTGCTGGATACGACCATAACGCAGACTTTCCGCTCGCTGAGCGATGTCTTCCAAAAGCTGAGCGATTTGCAGGATACCACCGCCGCCGACATCACCACCTCAAAGAATATCTATCAGGCCGAGATCCAGCCCCGGCTTGAAGAGATGAACAAGTATTTTGACCTGCTGAACGCGGCCGACATGCTGCTGGCCGAGAGCGAGGCCGACAGCAGGATGGCGGAGGGCCTGGCGCCCAGCAGCATGAACTTCCCTGAGAGTGAGAAATGGAAAAATTCCTACAGGGAAGGGGCCGCTGAAAAGAAGCGAAAGGCGCTTGCCCTGCTGAAGAACTATGTGGGATTGGCCCAGGAGTTGCGCGACAAGGCCTGGGGCTGGGAAAAAACAGCGGCTGTCATTGAGCGCATGCGCGAAAAATACCGCTTTTTCAACTGGCAACTGGAATTCCCCGAAGTGTTCGCGTCTCCCGGGGCAAAGGGCTTTGACGTGATCGTCGGCAATCCGCCCTGGGACAAGACCAAGTTTTCCGACCCGGATTTTTACTCGCAATACCGCTCCAATTACCGGCAGATGAGCAACAGCGAAAAACGGCGCACAGCAACCGACCTGCTCGCCAAGCCCTTCATCAGGGAACGGTATGAAAAGGAGGAAAACGGCATCCTTGCGGCGAACGAGTATTACAAGGAGCATTTCCCCCGCTCCCAGGGCGAGGGAGACGGCAACCTGTTCCGCTTTTTCGTGGAAAAGAACCTCGGCCTGCTCCGCAAAGGCGGCACCCTGAATTATGTGATTCCGACAGCCCTGTGGACGGACGAGGGCTCTACACAACTGCGGAAACACATTTTCGACAAATTCTGGCTTCGCTCCTTTTATGGCTTTGAGAACAGGGAAAAGCTGTTTTCAGATATAGACATACGCTATAAATATGGCTTGATGCAAATCGAGAAGCCCAGGGGCGACATGCCTGCATCGGAAAAGGCCGCCAACGCCCGGTTTATGCTCACATCGCCCACCGAGCTGGAAGACAAGAGCAGGAATTTTGCCTACACGATGGAGGATGTGAACCTGACCTCCCCCGGCTGGCATGCGCTCATGGAGGTCAGGAGCCGGGCCGAGTTGGACATCCTGCGAAAAATCCACGGTTCCGGCTATCCGTATCTTGACCCTGCCTGGATCGATTTCCGCAGGGAGCTGGATGCTACCACGGACAAGAAGATTTTCCATGAGCATCATGTTGAGGGCATGATCCCGCTCTACAAGGGGGCGTGCATCTGGCAGTTCAACAGCCAGTACTGGAAGCAGGCGGGGGCGGAAAACAGAAACGAATACTGGCTCAATGTGGCGGAATTTGACAGGCATCTTCTTTCCAAGGAAAGAAGGCGGATCATTGATGATGTGTACCGGCAACTTCCCGGGACCGGAAAAAAATCCCAGATAAAGGCCGTGCTTGACGCGCTTGGCCTGAAAAAGGCTACGGAGCTTGACCAGTTCATCGTCCCGGACAGGCATTTCCCCAGGCTGGCTTTCCGGGCGATTGCCAGCGACACCAATGAGCGCACCATGATTGCGGCCGTCATTCCGGCCAATGTGGGCGCGCAAAACTCCCTGTGGGTATCCATCCCCAAACGCTATGTGCTGGACGGCAAGGAGGTGACCGTCAAGCCACAGGATGTAAAGACGCTGTTTTTCGCGCAGGCTTTTTTCAATTCCCTCGTCTTTGACTGGGTCATGCGTTGCTCGATAACCATCAACGTGAACAAGACCTATATCTGGCGTATGCCCATGCCTCAGCCCACGGCGGCCGAAATCGCCACCAATCCCGAGTTCCTGCGGCTGGCGCGCAATGGCCTGCGCCTTTCGGCCTATTACAACAAGGAAGCCTTCGAGCCCCTCTTCCCGCAGTTGGGGCTTGAGCCGGCCGACCGCATCACCACGGAGAAAGTGGCGGACATGGCACGGCGCGAAAACGACCTCACCGTCAGCAGGCTCTATGGCCTCAATAAAACCGATATGGAAGCCATGCTCGGCTCATTTGCCGTGATGAACAGGAACCGCCCCGGCTATGCGGAAGCCTTGCTCGAAATGATGGATGCCACGGCCCCCGCTCATTCAGGGGCATGGGAGAAAACCTCTTGAACTGCGCACCGGCGCACCCGGTGGCATGCCAGGCATAGCGCCTCTTGGTTGACCCGCTGCCCGGCTTGGCCCATTAAACGAAAGGGGGGCACACCCGCGGCATGCCCCCTGTCAATCGCGCATCAAAAAGCGCGGCGCGCTTACCAGAGTATCTTGCCGTTCTCCCCGTCCGAGGAAATGGTCGGGAAGCCGGCCTCCTGCAGGATGGCCGCGGCCTTGTCCATTTCCCCGTCGTCAAGGCGGAAGGCCACATAGGCGCGGTCATGCTCCCGGCCCGCGAAGGCGTACAGGTATTCGATGTTGATGTTGTGGTTGCCGAGCACCTCGAGCGCGTCCGCAAGGCTCCCGGCCTGGTCTTTCAGCACCACCGCCAGCATGGGCGTGATCTTGAACACATAGCCGGCATCACGCAGCACAGTGGTGGCGGCGTACACATCATCGACGATGATGCGCAAGATGCCGTAATCCTGCACGTCGGCGAGCGAGAGGGCGCGCAGGTCGATCTTGTGCTCCCGCAGCACGTTGGCCACGGCCGAAAGCGAGCCGGGCTTGTTCTCGATAAAGACAGATATTTGCTTGATAGGCATGGTTCACGCTCCAGAAATTAATGCAGTTTCCGCTTGTCGATGACGCGCTGGGCCTTGCCTTCGCTGCGCGTGATGGACTTGGGCGCCACCAGCTTGACGTTGGCGTGGATGCCGAGCATGGACTTCAAGTCCGCCACCAGTTCGTTTTCCTTGGCGGCGACGGCGGAGAGGCTGTCCGAGAACATCTCGTTGGTCATTTCGACCTGCACTTCGAGGGTGTCGCTGTTCTTCACCCTGTCCACGATTATCTGGTAATTGGCTGGATAGTTGCGGTTGATGAGCACGGTCTCGATTTGCGAGGGGAAGACGTTGACGCCCTTGACGATGAGCATGTCGTCGCTTCGGCCCATGGGGCGCGACATCTTGATGTGCGTGCGCCCGCAGGAGCAGGGCTTGCGCGAGAGCTTGCAAATATCCCGCGTGCGGTAGCGGATGAGCGGGAAGGCCTCCTTGGTGATGCTGGTGAACACCAGCTCGCCCACCTCGCCCTCGGGGAGGACTTCCCCGGTCTCGGGGTCGATGATTTCCGGGATGAAGTGATCCTCGTTGATGTGCAGCCCGGATTGTTCCTCGCACTCAAAGGAAACGCCGGGGCCGGAAAGCTCGGTCAGGCCATAAATATCGTGGGCCTTGATGCCCAGGCTCTCCTCGATGCTTTTGCGCATCTCCTCACTCCAGGCCTCCGCCCCGAAGATGCCCGCCTTGAGCTTGAGCTTGTGCTTGAGGCCCTTTTCGGCAATCATTTCGCCAATATAGGCCGCGTAGGACGGCGTGCAGCACAGGATGGTGGCCTCAAGGTCGCACAGGAACTGGATCTGCCGCTCGGTATTGCCCGACGACATGGGGAGCGTCAGGCTGCCCACCTTGTGCGAGCCGCCGTTCAGGCCCGGGCCGCCGGTGAACAGGCCATAGCCGTAGCAGACATGGACCACATCGTTCTTGTCGCCCCCGGCCGCCACGATGGCCCGCGCGCAGCATTCGTCCCACAAGTCGATATCCGGCTGCGTGTAAAAGGCCACCACGCGCTTGCCCGTGGTGCCGCTGGTGGACTGGATGCGCACGCAATCGGAAAGGGGCCGCGCCAGAAGGCCGTAGGGATAGGCCTCGCGCAGGTCGTTCTTGTCCAGGAAGGGCAGCAGGTGCAGGTCCTGGCGGCCCCGGATGTCCTCCGGCTTGACGCCGCGTTTGTCCATAAGGTTGCGGTAATAGGGCACATTTTCATACACCCGTTTCACCGTGTCGCGCAGGCGCTCGTCCTGCCAGGCAAAAAGCTGTTCAACGGGCGCGCATTCGATTTCGGGTTGAAAATACTTTTTTTCCGGCATGATCCGATCCGTGTTTTGGGGGTTGTGGAGAGATGAGGCCTGGAAACAACGTGCGCCAGAGCCGAAAAATATCCTGTCAGCTGGAATCCTTGGGAATCAGGTTTTGAATAGATGATACATGGCATTAAATCAAGGCTGCGCGGGAGGAAACCCACCTGAAACGAACCTATGCAGGTTTATTTTATCGCCTCAATATCATTACAAATTAACATTGTAATAAAAATCGATATGCTCACTCATAGGCCTTGTCCCGCGACCGGGGGGAGAGAACTGGCCGGGGATGCGGAGGTTCTCCGTTAGCCAGCCGTGCGCGGAGTGCTGGCGCGCAGCCCTGTGAACCGGGAAGCGGCGTAAGCGAGCCCAGAGGGTCGAGGTGAACCCCGCGGGGAGAACTCCCGGGTCCGTGGTACGAAAAAATAATTTCCTGCAATACTATAGGGATGCAGGCATGGATTTCACACCAGCAGGCATTGGCTTATCCTGACGGCGCCGGCATGTTCCCCACCGCGCAGTTCCGGGAACGGGCGGGAGGGTTGCGGGCGATGCGCGCCGTCTCACGCCGCGCCGGGAAGCCGCTTAACAGATATTTTTTGCAAGCCACCGCACAAGCTGGATATAGAGCTCTTTCGCGGCGCTGTTCTTGTGCTCCAGCACCAATCTGTATCCCGGTTCAAGATATTCTTCCCACATGGTCGCATAAATTTTTTCACTGTCGGGCCTGCTCTCAATGACGCGGACGATATCCGGGGCTATGCGATAATATTCCGCAACCAGGGCCCGCCCCTCGCCCGTGGCTAAAAGAATTTCGTCACGAAAACGGCGGTAGGCGGTGAGCACATCACAATCATCCGGCAAGCCTTTTGCCCGGCAGGTGGCCGTTGTGAGAAAACACCCGCCGCCGCCGCTGGAGGAGGAAGAGACCGTCTCTTCCTTCCTGTGGTAATCGGTGCCCCGGCTGCGGGCTTGCCGGCGCCTGCGCTCATGGGCGTCCAACTTTTCAAGGAGCCCGGGCGCCCTGCTGTCCCCGCCCTCTATTGCCTTGCCATAGAACAGGCGCGCCTTGTCCACATCAATGGAAACACCATTGCCATAATGATACATGCGCCCGAGCAGGCAGTAGGCATGGGCCTCCCGGCTTTGCGACAGGTAATTGAACGCCTCCTGGTAGCGCCGCTCATAGTTGAGCATGGACCCGAGCTCGCAGAGCTCCTTGCTGGACAAGGGCGCCCGCATTTCCTCAAGGCGCCGGTAAATGCCGATGGCATGCAGCCGGTGCACTTTCTTTTGCTCTTCGGTGAGGGAGTTGCGGAAGGACTTGATGCGCTCCTCACTGGCAAGCGCGCGCAGGGCGTCCACATGGCCCCGCGCCGCCGCCGCATAGAGGTAGAACAGGCCCCTGCCCCTGCTGGGCTCCCTGCCGCCGGCCAGCGCCATGTCATAGCAGGCTGCGGGCACGAGGTGATTGGCAAGAAACTTGATGGTCTTCTCATCGCTGGCCAGCCTGGCATGGTCATACAGCGTCTTCCCCGCGGCTTCGTGCCCGTTTTTCAAGGCCTTGCGCAAGAATTCCGTGCCGGCTTCCGTGTTGCCCTCATGACAAAAGGCCACGCCGGCGGCAAAATAGAGCTCGGGCAGCCTGTCGGCGATGTCCGGGCACTCGGCCACCAGCGGCCACGCGTGGCTTTTGCCGGCCTCCTCGATGCCCAGGCCAAGCCTGTCTCTCAAGAGGATGGTCAGCACATGCGCGAGCCGGTTATCCATGCCGGCGATGGAAGCGTCCGGGCTGCCGTCGCCGAGCGCGGCCCTGGCGCTGGCGAGAATGCCGGGATAGGGATAGCCCTTGTCCGCGAGGGCTGCGGTGAATTTAACCACGGCGCCCGGGTTTCCGGCGCTGACGAGGTCGAGAAGATGGGTTTCGGCCACGCTCCAGTCATTATTGTGCTGCCATGCGATGCCCGTGAGCGGCTGCACCTTTGAGACCCCGGCAATGCGGGTGTCGAGGGCGGCCGCCATTTCGCCGATTTTTTTGGCGGCATCGGCGTACCGCGCCTGCCATTGGCCGAGCTGCTCCAGCGCGCTCCGGCATTTTTCCCGCACGCCGGCAAGGTGCTTTTTCAACTCCCGGTCGGCGTCGTTGAGGATGAGGTCCTCGGTGAGCCGCCCTTCCTGGCGGCCAAGGCGCTGCCCCTGGAGGCCGCTCCACACTTGGGGGGCGGCAAGGAAACATTCGCAGAGAAACTGAAAAGGGATATAGCCGCCACAGCGCCAGTCCGGCCGGGGTTCATCGGCCTTGCGCGGCAGCCTGACGGCGAACTTCTCATGCGCGGGCTCCACCCATACGGGGAAAAGGGGGCGCCGCGATTGCAAAAAACGCTCGGCCTCGCGGGAAAGGACCCCGGAGGGGAAGAGCTTGATTTGCTCGGCCGCCGCCAGCAGGGGCTTGAAAAAAAGGTTCTCCGGCTGGCAACGGGAAGGAAAGTCCACAAGGACAGCATCCTTCGGCAGCGACGCGTCCCTGACGGCGATCAGCGAAAAGAGCGCGTCCACATCGCCACTGGAGGTGCGGATGGCGTGGAGAATGCGGGGAATCTCCTCCCGGGGGTAGTCAAGGGCGCTGCCCTGCGGGGTGTAGAGCGTGGTCTCCACCTGCGGCGCGTAGAGGATGGGGATGCTCACTATGGCCGGAAGACCGTGGCGCACGGAGAGGGGCTCCCGATAGCCGATGCGCCCGATGAGGCACTTGCCCCCGAGCCACGGAAAGCGGCAAAAGAAAAACAGCCTTTTCAGGAGAAAGTCCATGTTCTTGCGAAAGGCCCGCTTGCCCGGATAGGCCGAGGGAAAGACGAGGCTTTCCTCCAGCTCGCGGACGCTTTCCGCAAAGCGATTCCACTCCCCTGACCAGTCATTGGCGAGGGGGAGAAACTTGGACAAAAACTCCAGGACTTCACTGGGTTGTGAGGCCATTGCACATGCTCCTCTGCGCGTGGGCTCCGGCAAGCGCCCGTAAAACATGCCCGGGGGCCGCGCCCTCGACGGCCGCGGGCGGCGGCTAGAGAAAGTCCCCCACGGTGCGGAAAAACTCTTCCATGCCCTTGTGAAAGCTTTTCTCCTCATAATAGAGCGTGGTGCTGTCGCGTGACAGGGAGGAATAGACACCGATCATGCCCAGAATGGCCGAGACCCTGGCGGAGCCTGTCACGGCATCCTGGATGGCATAGAGGTCGGCGGCGATTTCCGCCTTCTGTTTCGTGAAGCTCGCGCTCCATTGCCGCTCAAGCGCGGCCAGCTCTTCGCGCGGGGAAAAGGGCTGCGACCGCCTGGCCTGGGCGATATAGTCGCGGACAAGGTTCCTGCCCAGGTATTCTTCCTTGTCAGCCGAGGAATAGGCCGTGACGCCGAAAACGCGCATCCCCTTTGACGCGAGGAGATCTTCCGAGCGCCGCACCACATCCGCTATCTCCCCGGTGGATTTCCCATCGGCCTTGTTGAAAACGACCAGGAAGGGGTTTCTGGGCTCCAGCTCCTTCAGGAAGGTTACGTCCGTCTCGGTGATGGCGCCGCTGCCGATATCAATGAGCCAGATGAGGTAATCGCTGTTTTTCAGGTGCTCGCGCGCGATGCGCCTGTCCACGGCCTCCAGCGCCTTGCCGTCCGCCGGTTTCGTATAGCCGGGCGTATCCAGCAGGACGAGGTGTTCCAAAAAGTCCGGCGAGGTGATGACCAATTTGTGCAGCACATCGGCAAAGCCGATTTTGTAGGCGGCATGGAACTTGTGGCTTATGGTCCGGAGCTCTTCCATCCGCAGGGCCTCCAGCCCGTTGCCCTTGGTGTGGGCGAGGATGGAGAACTCCGGCCCGCGGACCAGGTAGGTGCCTATGGCAGTGGCGGGCCCCTGCTCTTCCGGCAGGCATTCCCGGCCGGTGAGCGCATTGAGAAAACGGGACTTGCCCGCGCTGAACGCGCCGCCGATGCCGAGCACGGTTTTATGCCGCAGCATGGGCAGGCGCGCGTTCTCGAGGATGGACGCCGCCAGCTGGTCGAGCCTGCCGAAAGCCTGCCTGAGGCCCGGGTCGCCGAGGCCGGCCCGGCTCAGGATTTCCGGCAGCCAGTGCGAGAGGCAACTGCTGAGCCGCCGGTGCCGCACGAGCTCGTCCCATTGCTTCGTTTTCGAGCACAGGCGCCCCAGCAGTTTCAGCGCCTCGGCCTCATCCAGGCCGCACGCCGTCTCGTCCAGCGACTCATACTTTTGTTGAATTTTGTCGTAAAAGCCCATCGGCTATTCCACCAGCAGCTTCTTGCACTGCTCCAGGGTATTCCGGCATTCGGCGTAGCGCCCCACGCTCTCCTGCCTGTCGTTCATCTGCTCCATGAGCTTTGCCATCTGCCCCTCGAGCAGCTGGCGCACCTCTCCGGCGAAATTGACCCGCGCATCATGCAGCTTGTCGACGATCTGGCCCTGGCGCTCCTCAAGGTTTTTCCGCATATCCTTGCACAGTTCCTGCAACTGGAGCTCAAACGCGGTCTTGAACCTGTAGATCGCGTCGTTCTCGATCTTGTCCTCAAAGCCGCTTTGCAGGACCGAATTGTAGGGCGTGTTGTCAAACTGCCATTGAGGGATGTTGAATTCCTGCACCAGCGCGTTGACCGGGTGGAGGATCATCTCCTCGCTCATGGGCAGGCGCAGGTTGCTGGCCTCAAACTTCCGGTAAAAGGGCAGCACGATGCGCTTGAGGGTCTCATTGAGCTTGTCCTTGTCCACCAGTTCCTTCACGGTGTCATTGATATCCTCTTCGCAATGCGCCGCGTACTTCCGCAGGAGCTCGAGAGCATTCACCAGCTGCGCCGTGTAGGTCGTGATGGTGACGGTGGTGGTATGCGTCTTTTTCCACCACAACATGCCCGTGGTGTGGTGCCGGTCTTCATTGCGGGCGGAGACATTGACATCAATGTCTTCAAAACGCTTCGCGTTAGCTGTGATCCTGTTCTTGAGATCGGCGAATTTTTGGCCGACCTCGTTTTCCATGCGCGAGAAAACATCGCTGATGGGCAGCGAGACCGAGTCCATGAGCTCCAGCAGGCCGGCGCGCAAGGCCTTGAGGGAGCCCATGTCGTGCTCCTCGAGGATGCGGCTGTCCGTGTCCACGGCCCGGCCCAGCGCGGTGAGGATCTCGATGAATGTGCGCCGCGCCTCGCGGGCGCGGTCTTTCTGGTGCTCCTCAATGATCCTGTCCTTGTCCTCCCGGTACTTGGCGAGCTCCTCGCGCACGGCCCCCATGTTGGCAATCTCCCGAAAGTCGGCGGGGCTTGCCGGCACATGCTCCTTGAAGCGCCTGAGGTTCCTTTCCAGCACCTGTTTCTCGTCCGGGCCCAGGGGCTTTCCGCCCTCCATTTTGCAGGCCAGGATCTCGAAGAGGCTGCTCACCGGGATGGGCGCCTGCGGCACATTGTTCCGCTTGCCCGTGCGCAGCACGTTATCCAGCGTATTCTCCAGCGCCCTGGAATAGGAGCTGGTCTTGCCGACCTCGTTCTGCGCCCCGAGGTCCATCTGGGTGGCGATGACCGAGACGCGGCTTATGCCGTTGTCCAGCAAGGTGCGCCCCAAAAGCTGCATGTCCTCGCCGCTGAGGAATTGCGACGCGCGCGAGAGCAGGAACACGGCGTCGCACTGCCCCATGAACTTGTAGGTCTCTTCGCTGCGGGAGCGGATGGGATCATTGAGCCCCGGCGTGTCGACGATTTCCAGGTCCTTCAGGGTGGCGTTGTTGATGCCCATCTCCACATATTTCACTATGGGGGAGTATTTGCCGTCACTGCCCACATATTCCCTGAGCAGCCGGCAGACCTCGTCGAGGGTGGCTATTTCTTTTCTCTCGCCCTTTCCGAGCAGCCTGAAAACGTCAAGGCCGTTCTTTTCGGCCTGTTCCACCAGCTCGTAACAGGCCTTCTGGCTTTCGGGCAGGTTGAGGGTTTCAAAGACGTGGTTTTTCTCTATGGGCCGCGGCAGGTAGCCCGGAACCTGGCGCGCCCGCTTTTCCTCCTCCGCCTCGGCCTGCCGCACCGCCCTGTCGAGGGCGCGCTCCACTTCCCTGTGGGCCGACTTAATGATCTGCCAGTCCTCATGGGTATAGAACACGAAGTTGAGGAACTGGTTTTCGGAAAAGCCCAGCCGGGTGAGCGATGCCGTCATGGGCGTGGCGGCCTTGGGCAGCACCTCCTCGCCATTGAACAACAGCGCGTTGAGAAAGGTGGACTTGCCCGCCTTGACCGACCCCACAATACCGAGGCGCAAGGTCTTGCCCTTGGTTTCCTCTTCCCGCAGGGCCTCGCGCAGGTTGCGGGCAAGGTTTTTGAAATTCTGCAGGTCCTGCGTGGCGAGCAGGCTGTCATACGGCGCAAGCCGCTCGCCGATGTTTTCCACCGATTCCATGAATTGGGCTGCGGACTTCATGGCTGCTTTTCTCCTCTGCAGGGGCGGCGCAGGGGCGCACCCCACGGGCTTGCGTTCAGGCCGGCGCGCCGGCGCGGACACCGGCCCTGATGGCGGCCACGAGGTCGTTGATCCGGGCGAGGTCCGCGTCGAAGGCCGCCATGGCCTGCCGATGGGCGTCCTCGGCGCTTTCCTTGCCGGCCCGGGCCTCCTCGAGGGCGGCCTTGGCGTCCTCGAGCCGGTCCGACCACTCCTTGCGCAAGGCGGCCACGAGATCGCCCTTTATCTCCGGGAGCAGCGCGTGGAGCTCCTTGATAACAGCGCCCTGAACGGCCGGGAACACCCTGGCCCTGAGCTCCCCGGCCAGCTTTGCCCGCTGGTTTTCCTTTGAGTTGAAGAGCGACAGCAGCTCGGGCAGAAAAATGATGACCAGCTCCACGAGAGGCGCGACCACCGATGTGGTGAGCGCAAGGATGGTGGTGACCACCTTGTAGTACTGGCCGGCGCCCTGTATTTTCTTCAGGATCTTCGCCACCGTGGTCAGCGTCTTTGTGGCCACCTGGACGCTGTCGCGAAGCTTGCGGGGATCGAAGGCCTCCCCGTCCTCGAGCTCAAGAGTCTTGGCGATATCCTTGATCATGTCGCCGAAATCCTTTTCCAGCGCGGCGTCGAGGGAGCTGTTGACCACCTTGTTGACAAGGCCGGTGAGCCTTGTGGCGAACACCTCCTCGCCGCTCTCAAGGGCGGCCGCCAGGGTCTCCGTATTGCTGTCGAGCGCCCGCAGGACTTCGTCGCCCACGGTGGCGGGCAGGTCCGCCAGCTTCCTGCCAAGCTTTTTTTCCTCCACCCGCAGCGCTTCCTCAAGGTCGCGCACAGCCTTGTCACAGGCCCGTATCTGCCTGTCCAGCTCGCGCGAATCCAGCGTGCCGGAATCCTGCAGGGTGGCGATCTGCTCCTTGAGGCGCAGGCAGGCCGCCAGCGCCTGTTCGAGGTGGGCGCTGCCGTTGAGCGCCGCCACGTCCAGCGAGAGCAGGGCCTTTTGCAGGCGCTCGGCCGTATTGCCCGCTCCCCGGCCGCACCGAAGCACCCCCGCGGGCGCGATGCCCATGGCCCCGAGCTGCGCGGTGACGGCCTCCGTCACACTGGTGATTTTCTCCTCATGCGCGGTGTCGCACTTGGTGACCACCACCCACACCGGGCGCCCGCCCAGCTCGAGCTCCTGCAAAAAGGCCTTCATGGCAGCGGGCAGCGTGCCCTCCTCGGGCATGAACACGAGGAAGAAGGCCGCGCCCCGGTTGGCATAGCGGTAGAGGGCCTCGGTGTGCCGCCTGATGCCCGAATTGATGCCGGGCATGTCCACGGGCACGACGGGAAAGACCCGGGCCAGGTTTTCCGAGGGCGAGGTACAGTAGGCATAGAGGCCGTTGCTGGCCTCGGGCGCGTTGGCCTCCTCCGCATCGGCGGGCAGCGCGGGCAGGGGCCTTTCCGTGCCGTCCTCCCGCACGATGACCATGGCGCTGTCGGGCCCGGGGAGGAGCTCCGTGGCAAGCGCGGTGGTCGCCCCCTGCGCCTCGGGCAGCAGGCTCTCGCCCAGCCAGTCGTTGAGCAGGGAGGACTTGCCCACGGTGAACACCCCGAGAAAAGGCACATAGGCCCGAAAATCCTTCATGCCCTGGCGGATGGCGGCGATATCGCCCCGTGTTCCCTCGGTGAGCTTCCCATATTTTTCCGCAATGCTCGCAAGTTCTTCAAGCTGTACACTCATTTTCGGCTGCATGAGGATCGGCTCCATGAATAAATGTGTGTGCGCGCACCCTTGTTTCGCCTGCCAGGAGGCATGGGGTGACAGGAGAAACTGGTTTGCGGGAGTTTACGCGCCTCCTGAACTTCCCGATTGCCGCGCAACAAAACGCCTTGTGCGCTGTTTCCGGCCCGGCGACCGCGCCCCGGGGACACGGGAGAATGCGGTTGCACGCTCCCGGTGGCCGTGCCCCCGTGAAACGCGCCGGGCGCAGGGGCGCCCACCGGAGGCGCCCCTGCCGCTTTATTGGCCTGTGGCCAGCAATTGCGCCTGTTTTTTCGTTTCTTCTGCCAAAAAATGCCCCACCGTCAAGCTGTCCATGGTGCCCCCGGCGCCCATGCCGTAGAGCGCGTCGCCCATGGCCTCCTTGTACTGTATCCAGAGGCGCTGGGCCTTGAGCAGCCTGGCGCGGCATTCCTTTGCATTCGCCGTGTCCTCGCAGGCGCCCTGCGCCTTCTTGAAATTGGCGTTGAGCGCCTTGTCCCAGTAGTTGTAGGCGCCGGTGAGGCACTCCACATTGTCCGCCGTGCTCTGGGCCTTATCGATGCAGGCGTTGTAGCCCGGGGCCAGTTCCTCTTCCGCGTGGGCGCAGGGCACGCACAGGCCCGCGCAGGCGGGGAGGACGCAGAACATCACGGCGCAGAGGTGTTTCAGCAGTTTTTGCATCGAGGTTCTCCCTTGAGGCTGTCTTTCAGGGCCGCTGCAAGGCCCCCGGCATGGCTGGTGCAGAGAGTGAGGCCCTCCCGCGCCCTTGTCACGCCCACATGGGCGAGGCGCCGCGCTTTTTCATCATCCGCCGGCACCTCGTCGAGCCCCAGCAGGAAGACCCGGGCATAGTCGAGGCCCTTGGCGCTGTGGATGGTGGATACGGTCACGCTGTCGGTGGTGATGTCGTAGGCGCGCTTGCTGCCCGTGTCCCGCGCGGCCCAGCGGGCGAGAACGCCGCGCGCCTCGAGCGCCTCCACAAGGGCCTCGGCGAGATTGTCCACGGCTTCATTCCTGTTGCGCACATAGAGCACGGCGATCTCGCTCATGGGCACACCAGCGCGCACCAGCCCGGCCACGGCCGTGGCCACATCCTCCACCTGCGCGCGGGCATCCTTGCTGGCAAGCCAGCGGGGCGCCGGGCCGTCGGCTCCCGCCGGTTCCGCGCCCCCGGGCGGCAAGCCAAGCACCCGCGCGGCCAGGGCCGCGATGGGCCGGGTGCTCCGATATTGCCGGTTGAGGCGGCGCGTCCTGAGGCCGGGAACAAGGGCCGAGCTCCACCCGGCCGCATCCGGCTGGTAGAGGCACTGGTTTTCGTCCTGCGCCACGGTGAGGCTGCCGTGCTCCGGCAGGAGGCACAGGAGCACCCGGGCCATGTCCGGGGAAAAATCCTGCCCCTCATCCACAAGGATGGCGTCCCAGCGGCCCTTGAGGGGATGTTCGCCCGCAAGGCGCTCCCGGCATTCGCGCACCACGAGCTCGTAATAGTCGCCGCCCTCGTTGGCGTGGGTGAGCGGCTCGCCGAGAATGCGCTCGCAAAGGCTGTAAAAGGGCACCACCTCCACGCCGTCCGGCCCGAGGCTGACGCCCTTGCGCGCGAGCAGGCGCCGGATATAGCCCACCAGCGAGAGATTGAAGCAGGTGATGAGAATGCGGCGGATGCGCCTGTCCACCCGCGGCAGGTGCCACGCCTGGTGCGCCAGCACCAGCGTCTTGCCGCTGCCCGCGGGCCCGGTGATGAGGGTCTTGCCGGGGCCGAAGCTGCGGGCGAGGTTTTCCTGCTCATGGTCCAGCGCGAGGACCGTGGCCGACTGCCGCGGCACGGACGCGCCGCCGCGTTGCGGCAGGTCGAGCCGCACCACCGGGAAGATGCAGGCGCGCAGCCACGCCACCTGCTCCGGCGTGAGGCTGAAGGGAAAGAGCGGCGGAAAATGCTCGGCCAGCCACTGGCGCAGGCGCTGGCCCGAGGCGTCCCGCAGGAGCGGCGAATCCTCGTTGAGGTCGTCCCAGCAGAGCACGCGGCCGCCGTCCATGACCTCCCCAAGGCCGCAGGCTTCAAATTCCTCGCGGCGCATGTGCGGGAACACCGCGCCCCAGGTGACGGGGCACGGGATCGCGGCCTTGCCCCCGGCGCCTGCCGGCGCATGGCGCCCGAGCAGGGAAAGCAGGCTGTTGACATATTCCCGCGCCTGGGCGAGCGGCTGCTTGCGGCGCTCCTGACGGGGGCCGACCTGCAGGAGCGCGGACTTGGGGTCCGCCTCCAGCACCTGCCCGGCCAGCCAGTCCTTGACCTCCAGCACGATGAGCCCCGAATCCGGCGAGAGCAGGATGAAGTCCGGCTCGCGGTCCTCAATGTCCGGCGAATACCACGCCAAAAACACCGCATCTGGCCGGGCGGCGCGCCTGAGGAAGCGGTAGACCGTCGCCTCGCCCGCCGTGGTGAAGGCCTCGTTGTCCGCCGGGAACATGGTCGCCATATATCGCCCCGCTGTGCCTACATGACATGGATGACGGACACATGCCCGCAATCCTTGCAGATGACGCGCTTCGCTCCCCACTGGCGCCGCGGGTCGCCCGGGGCGCCCAAAAGGTCCGAGAGCTTGTCGAGCAGCGGGATGCCGGGGCGCATGTCGCGCAGCTCCACATGGCGCGAGCCGCACTTGGAGCAGGCCCACGGCCCTTCAGCGGTGGTCTTCCGAAACATGTTCTTCCTCCTCCGAAACAAGCTCGGCGGCTTCACCGAAACTGCGCACCCACGCGGCGAGCTCCGGCTGGCTGCGGGTGGTGATGGTGAGGATGAGGCCGCCGTCCGGCGTCTCCTCCATCCGCTGCGTATCCGCCCAGGTGCGTTCGCGCACATAGTCCGCCACCTTTCCGGGCGCGAAGCGGATGCGGAAGGTGCGGGGCTCGTGCCAGGGCAGGCCGAAGGTGGCCGGGTCGGCCTCGGGAATGGTGAACAGGACCGGGTGCTCCGTCAGTTTTGCATCGCGGATGCGATGCACAGCCATACTGCATAAATGGCGCATGGTCCTGAAATCTTCGCGCACATCGGCGCCCAGCACATAAAGCGCGTTGTTCATGGCGATCAGCCGCCCCACGGCCAGCCTGTGCGTCTTGTAGAGCCTGCTGCCGGCGGCACGGTAGTGCGCGATGCAGATGCGGCGCGTGTCCTGCGCTTCCAGCAGGGTCTCGATAACGGGAAAATACGGCGTGTAGTCGATGCGCCCCTTGCTGAAAAAGGTGAACCTGGGTTTTTGCAGGCCGGCCTTTTCCCTCGCCGTGGCGTCGCCCAGAGCGAGCGAAAGGCGCAGGATGCTTTCATCGACCCTGTGCGCCACCTGCTCGGGCAGGTAGGGCGCCGCCATGTCGCGGCAGACGCGAAGATAGCGCACTTCCTCCAGCTCAGGCCCGAGCCGGAAGCCGGAGCGCGGCACCATGCGGTACCAGCGCCGGTGGCGGTCCATGCCCGTCTCGAGGCTCGCGCCGATGACGCGCTCGATTTCGGTGGTCAGGCGGATGATGGTCTGCCGTGAGCAATTGAGCCATTCGGCGAGCTCGCCCTGGTAATGCCGGCGCCCGTCAAGCATGAGCCGCTGGAAAAGCCGCAACAGCTTGGTGCCTGTGGTCGCATCCTGGTCACGCTTGACGGGCATGGCAATCTCCTATGCCCCGGCGAGGGAAAGCGGCGCCGGGCCGCCGTATTTTTGCAGGGTTTCGAGCTGGTCGGTGAGGGCCTGGGCCGCATCGGCGCTGTCGGTGAGGAAGGTCTCGAGCCGGCTGCACCCTTCGTCAAGGTCGTCGAACCAGTCTTCATTGGCGAGGCGGTTGTCCAGGCGGTCCCGGATGTCCAGCTCCTTTGTGGACACACTGACGCCGGCCATGGCCGCGCCCTTCAAAAGCTCATTGCCGCGCAGGAACACCGGGCGGTATTCGCTGAAAAGCGTGGCCGCCTGCCTGTGCAGCGCGCGCAGGTCCTCGCCCTTGAAGCCCCGGACCATGCGGGTGAGGCCGCCGTCGAGGATGTTGCCCGCCTTTTGGAGCAGGCTGTCCTCGGGCAGCTCGATGGGCCCCATGGAGAGCCCGCAGCTCTCCATGGAAAGGGCGGAACAGCGGCGCGCAAGCTCATGGGCCTTGAAAAAATACTCGTTGAGGGCGTCCGCCACGCCCCGGGCATCGAGCCCGGAGGGTGAGCCCTGGCACGATGGCCCCGGGAGCCCGGGAGCCGATGAACCCTTGTCCAGCAGGGCCGCGGCGGCGAGGCCGGCCGCCCCGGCCAGCGCCCCGCCAAGAAAGAAAGCCAGCTTGCTCATGTGCTTCTCCTTTTACGCGCTTTCAGCGCTGTTGTCAGGGGCAGCGGCAGCGTCATCGCCGCGGGCGGCCGCCCCGTTGGCGTTCACGTCCCCCACTCGTGGGGCCGCCTCCTCGGTGAGGCGCGTCACCATGCAGGCAACCGCGGCGAGCACGCCGGCGCCGGCCAGGGCCCCGCCCAAAAAAGAAAAGATCCGCTTCATGCATAGCCTCCCTTGTACGATTGGTTTGCCTGTGGTGGAGCCTACGCGCCTTCCGTTCCGTCAGGCGGAATTTCGCGTGCCGAAGCAATTTTTTTTGACGCACCCGGAGCAGCGCGCCCGGGCCGGGGGCCTCCAAGCGACGCCCGCGCGGGGCCGTTTGCCGGATTTTCTTCTTGAGGCGGCAAAAACGTTTTTCTAAGATGAGGAGCGGCGGATGCGGCCGGGAACACCCACCGGGAGGAAGCAAAAATGGAAAACAGGGACTGGTCCGAAAACGTGCAGACCCATTGGCATCCGGCGCCGGGCTTTTTTGAGCAGCCGGCGCAGGCCATCGCCGAGGGGCTCAAAGCCAATTCCGACAGTTACCGGCAGGCCATGGACAGGCTGGATTTTTACATCAACCGCGCGGGGGACAGGCTGAAGGACCCCCAGAAATTTGAAGAGGCCAAGACGATTTTGCGCCAGCTCTACGGCCGGGCCGAATAAGCCAGGCGGGAGCAATTTTTAAAAAGGTTCGGCCACTGCGCCGGGGAGGCTCGCGGCGTGAGGACACCTCACGCCGGCCCGTGGCGCGCAGCTCCCGGGTATCAGGAAGCCCCAGCGCCGCCCGCAGTTTGCCCCCCTGCCTGCCACTTCCGCGCGAGTCCAAGCACGATGTCGGCCAGCACCTGCTCGCGCTGCGAATAGACATGGCCCGTGCCCTCCACGAAGATGACCTCGTTTTTTTCCGGGGCCTTTGTGTGCGCGTTGATGAGCTCGATGAAGGCCCGCGGCTCGCCCCAGGAAAAGCGGTCATAGGTGCCGATGATCAGGGCGCCGCTCTGCCGGATGCGCGCCACCTCGGAAAAATCGCCCTCCGGGTCGGAGTGGACATTGTCCAGCGGGTTTTTGAAGAGCCACTGCCACGCCGTCCCCGCCACCATGGGCGCCCAGCCCATGAAGGGGAAGGGCAGCATTTCGCCCGCGCGGCCGGCCTCCACATAGGCGCGGATGATGGCGCGCTCCTCCTTGGTCACGTTGGCGAGCATGTACTTCATGTTCGCCGGGCTCACCAGGATGTAGTGCTCCACGGGTGTTTCCCTGGCATTGGCGAGATAGTGGATCACCTTGTTGGCGCCCAGCGAATGCCCGGCGAGGAAGATGTGCGCGTATCCCGCCTTTTCCGCGGCCCCCACATAGGCGGAAATGTCATCGCAGATGTCATCGAAACACTCGTTGTAGGAGCCGATGATCTCCGTACCGCCCGTTTTGGTGTTGAAGGTCTCCGTTTTATTGAAGGCATCGTTGGTCTGGGCATAGACGAAGGCGATGCCGTTGTCGGAGAGTGTGTCGCCTATGTTGTAGTACATGGGGTTGGAGTAAAAGTTGCCGTGGATGCCTGTGATGGCGATGACCACGCTTTGCTCCCCGCCATTGCTGAAGAGCACGCCGTCGAGCTGGACGCCGCGCCGCGTCTGCGCCTTGATCAGTTTTCGCATAGCCATTTCGGGGTTGGGGTAAACACGCAGGTGTGTCCGTCCGTCCTGTAACAGGCGTTGCAGGAGATGCAGTCCGCCTTGTCCGCCTGCCCGCTTTGAAAAAGCTTCGGCAAGCCGGGCTGGCGGATAAGCGGCCGCGAAAGCGACAGCAGGGCGATATTGGAAGTGCGCAGCAAAAGCTCCATCACCTTTTTGGAGCGCAGGCCCCCCACGAGGATGACCGGCACGTCCACCATCTCGGCGAGCCGCATGGCGAACATGCCGAAATAGGCCTCGTCATTGGGGCCGCGGATGCCCGTGCGCGAGGTGCCGTTGCCGCTGACCTCGATGGAGTCGATGCCGTGCGCGGCCAGAAGGCGCCCGGTTTCCAGCGCGTCGGCCTCGGTGAGGCCGCCGGGCAGGAAGTCCGAGGAGTTGAGCTTGACGGAGATGTGCAGCCCCGGCGCCTCCCGCCTGATGCCCTCGAGGATGTCGACGAGCACCCGCGCCCTCCCGGCCACCGAGCCGCCGTACTGGTCATGGCGGTGGTTCACCGCGGGCGAGATGAAGCGGCTCAAAAAGAAAAAATGCGCCGCGTGGATCTGCGCGCCGTCAAAGCCCGCGCGCGCGGCCCGGGCGCCGGCGGCCACGAAGAGGCCGACCATGCGCTCGACCTCTCCCGTGCTCATGGCGTCGATCTCCACCTCGCGATAGCGGCCGTCCGGCCCCTTGGCGTAGTACGCGCCGAGCGCCAGCTGCGTGAGCACGCTCACGCCATGCTTGTGGATGATGTCCGTGAGTTTTTGGTATTCCGGGATGAGCGCGTCGTCGCACAGGCGCATCATGCCGCCGAAATAGCGGTCATGGGCGTCCACGCTGGTGAAGCCCGTGATGATGGTGCCCACGCCCCCGGCCGCGAGCTCGTCATAGAGCCCGTAGGAATTGGCGCAGATGCCGCCCTCGGGCGTGGCCAGGTTCTCCCAGGTGGCCGAGCGTACGAGGCGGTTTTTCGCCTTCAGGTTGCGGGCCTCGAATGGCTGGAAAAGTTCTTTCATCCGTGTTGTTCCTCCCTCTTATGCCAGCATTTCGGTCAGCGCCTGCCGGAAGCCCCGCAGGCCGATGGCGCCGTTCACCAGAAACTTGCCGTTGAAATCGAAGCACGGAATGCTGAAGATGCCGCGCCGGGCGGCCTCCCGCTCATCCTCAAGCACCGCCTCTTCAAATTTGTTCGTCAGCACCACGTCGCGCACAGCCTCGGCCGGAAGGCCAGCGGCGGCCGCCACGCACACGAGCGTCTCGCCCTCGAGCACCAGGTTACGCGTGAAATAGGCGCCAAGGAAGGCAAGGTTCACCTGGAGGGCCGTGGCGTCGCCAAATTCGCTGGCGGCATATTTCAGCACGCGGTGCGACGAACGCGTGTTGCAGAACACGGCGCCCGCGAACTTCATGTCGATGCCGGCCTTGCGCGCCATGGCTTCGGCGGCGGCAATCTTTTCCAGCGCTTCCGGCACGGAGCAGCCGTATTTTTTCGCCACGCACCGCGGCACCTCTATGGTCTTGCCCGGCGGAAAGCCGGGGTCGAGCTCAAAGGCGCGCAGCCTCACCTTGACGCGCTCACGCAGGCCCAGATCCGCGATGGCCCGAAGCAGGACGACTTCGCCGGTGTAACAGTGCGGGACGCACGTATCGTTCCAGACTTCGACGGTATATTGCTTATCCATGGCTTTCCTTCAGCACAGAATTTCTCTTCGGGAGGCTGGCACTTCGCACAGCTGCCTTCGTGACCGGCCCCCCGGTTCGCGGGCCTCCTTGTGCGGCCGTCTCCACGGCAGCGCCCGGCAGGGCAACATCATCGCCACGCCCGCAGAAGTACTTGCTTCCTAGCACCATTTTCACTACGCTCACAAGTACTGACGAGAATGTGCTCTAGAGACTTTAAGGTGAGGTAGGCACCAAAAGGGAATTTTTATGGAAAAAGAAGATGTTAGGGAGCTCAAGACCGATGTCGTCTTCGCCGGGCGCACCTATTTCTGCGCCCTTGAGCTCGCGCTGGAACTTATCGGCGGCAAATGGAAGATGATGCTCCTCTACCACCTGCGCAACGGCACCCTGCGCTCCTCGGAGCTCCAGCGCCGGATGCGCGGCATCTCCGGCAAGATGTTCACCCAGACGGCGCGCGCCCTCGAGAAGGAGGGTCTGGTGGCCCGCGAGATCTTCCCGGTCATTCCGCCGCGCGTGGAATATTCCCTGACGCCGGCGGGCGAGACGGCCATCCCGGTCATCATGCAGGTGGGCTACTGGGGCGAGGCGGTGGCCGTTCTGGGCTGCCCAGAGTGATGGCCAGAGTGATGGAAGGAGAACACGGTATGCTCACGCGCAGGACATTTCTCAAAAGCGGGATCATTGCCATGGGAATGCTCACTTCAGGTGAGGCCGGCCTTGTCGCGGCGGAAGGTGGCAAAAGCCTCTTTCCGCCGCATGCGCCCCTGGGCCAAGGCAAGGGCATCCACCCGGGCCGCGTGGCTTGGACGCATGACCCCAAGGCCGTTCACTGGAGCGGCATGGACTTCTGGTGGAAGCCGGAAAATTATGATGCCGAGCGCCTCATGGCCATGACGCGCAAGGGCATCATGCGCCTCACCGGGGAGGACACGCCCCAAAAGGCGTGGCATGCGCTCTTCGCGTGGCGCAACGCCCAAAACGGCAAGCGGGGCGGCTACACGCCGGGTGAGAAGGTGGCCGTCAAGGTGAACATGAACGGCGCCGGCGAAAACAACGACGACCCGCACGGCGAGTTCGGCGTGAGCTACGGCAACCCGCTCCTGTTGCAGACGCTGTTGCGCTCCATGGTGCGCGACGGCGGCGTGCGCCCGGAAGACATCGTGGTGTTCGACACCTGCCGCATCTTCCCCGACCACATGCGCAAGCTCTGCACCGAAGGCGATCTCGCCGGCGTGGACTTCCGCTATCGGCGCCCCGGCATGCCGGGCGACGCCGTGGCCGACGCAAAGGCCCGCATCCAGTGGGCCGGGGATGTGCGCGGCATCCCCACCTATTTTCCCACCTGCCTCACCGAGGCGGACTATCTCGTCAATCTCGCCAACCTCAAGGGCCACACATGGGGCCTCACCCTCAGCGGCAAAAACCATTTCGGCACTTTCATCAATGACGAGCGCCGGGTCACGCCCGCGGCCGCGGGGCTGCACCCCAACATCATCAACGGGCAGATGGGCGAATACTCCGTTATCGCCGACCTCATGGCGCGGAAGGAAATCGCCGGCAAGAGCGTGCTCTGGATGCTGGACGGGCTGATCACCGCGCCCAGCGAGACCGTGAACATCTCGCCGGAGAACGCGGCATGGGAGATGCCCCCCTTCAACGGCGCCCCGGCCGCGAGCCTCTTTTTCTCGCAGGACCCGGTGGCCCTGGATTCCGTGGGCGCGGACTTCCTCGTGAACGAGCCCAACATGCGGCGCCACAACAGCAATATGCGCGACAAGCCGGGCATGGAGAACTACCTGCACGAGGCAGCGCTGCTCCCCGCGCCGCCCTCGGGCACGAAGTACACCGACGGCGCGGGCGCCAACCCCGGCAGCCTCGGGGTGCACGAGCACTGGAACAATGCCCGGGAAAAGCTCTACAGCCGCAACCGCGGCCTCAAGGAGGGCATCGAGCTGGTGAAGGAGTAGCCGGGAACGGCTGGGGCACATCTGCCCCCCCCCCAGCGCCACGCCGCCTCGTGACGGCGAGGCGCGCCACGCGGCGCGCCTCCGGCTCAAGAGTGAACGCGCTGCCGCGGCCCACCCACGGAAAAGAGCCCCGGGACTGGCCTGCCCCGGGGCTCTTTTCCGTGCGGACCCTGATGCACGGTTTTTAAGCCCTGCAACTCGCCGCTCCATACCAGCGCCTCATTTTCGGCTTCCCGTGCCGTCATGCGCAATAAAAATGCCGGTAAAGGTGCTCACGACCCCATTTGATGGAGGAATATCCCGGATGATGGAGGAATACCCCGGAAAATGCTCCCGCCACCAGCTTCTCCGGGCGGCGGCGCCCCCGGGTGCCCAGCGCCGCCTCGCGTGCACCCGCATGACCGTTTCCCTCAACTTCTCAAAAGAAATTTTTGCGCGGCCCAAGCCCCTTCCCGCCTTGCGGGGCGCGGCTTCTCCGGCGCAGGCAGCGCGCGAAAGAGCCCTCGGCCGAAAAGCCCGGGCATCGAAACCTTGCATCCGCTGACGAAAAAGCGCAGACTGAATTTGGCCGCAAGAGAAGACCCGCGGAAATTGCGGCAGAGCGGCCCGAAAGACCTCGCCCCGGCCCGGCTTGCCGCCCGGCAAGCCCGAGAGAGGGCGCCCCAATGAGGAGGACGAATTTTTCTGGAATTTCCATAACGGCAAATGCCGGCGCCGTCAACCAACTTCTGCATCTCTCCCGGGCGGCGCCCCGCTGAAAAATCCTACAGGTCAAGAGGTAATATATGGACTGGCTTTGGGAGTGGATACAGGCGACCTTCAGGGAATATCCCTCGATCCCCATTTTTCTCACCATCGGCTTGGGCTTCTGGTTCGGCAAGTTCCGCTACAAGTCCCTGAGCCTCGGCGTGGTCACGTCCGTGCTGCTCATCGGCGTCGTGGTGGGCGCGGTGTTCCATGTGCCCATCGGCGCGCCGCTCAAGTCCCTCTTCTTCCTTATCTTCCTCTTCGCCATCGGCTACCGCTGCGGCCCGCAGTTCGTGAGCGCCATCCGCGGCCAGGGCATCAAGCAGGTCATCTTCGCCGTGGTGCTCTGCGGCCTGTGCCTCGCCGTGACCTGGGCCTGCGCCAAGTTCATGGGCTATAACGCCGGCATCGCCACCGGGCTCTTCTCCGGCGCGCAGACCATTTCGGCGGTCATCGGCATCGGCACCGACACCATCCAGTCCGTGCTCAACGCGGGCACCATCACCCCCGAGGAAGCCAAGAACTGGGACGAGATGATGCCCGTGTGCTACGCCGTGACCTATGTGTTCGGCACCATCGGCTCCGCGTGGATCCTGGGCAATCTGGGGCCCATCATGCTCGGCGGCCTCGACAAGGTGCGCCGCCAGGCCAAGGAGCTGGAGCAGCAGCTCGACCACTCCAACCTGCCCAATGACCCGGCCTTCGTGGACGGCAACCAGCCCATCGTGTTCCGCGCCTACAAGGTGACGGCGGAGCATTTCTCCATCCCGCAGACGGTCACGCAAATTCAGGCCCACTTCCAGACGCTCGGGCGGCGCATCTTTGTGGAGCGCGTGCGCGACACCAACGGCAAGATCCAGGAAAGCACGCCGGACATGGTCGTCAAGCTCGGCGACGAGGTGGTGCTGAGCGGCCGGCATGAATACATCATCCAGGATGAAAGCTGGATCGGCCCGGAAATCGACGACGCCAAGCTCATGACCTTCGCCGTGGAAAAGACGCGCGTCATGGTCTCCAAGAAGGCCGCGGGCCTCACCGTGGACGAGCTGCGCGCCAAGCCGTGGATGTACGGCATCATGATCGGCGCCATCGACCGCTCCGGCGGCATCGAGATCCCGGTGCTCGCGCAGACCAAGCTCATGGAAGGCGACATGCTCACCATCGAGGGCCTGCCGCAGGAAGTGCAGGCGGCCTGCCCCGAGATCGGCTATGAGGAAAAGCCCAGCGACCAGACCGACGTGGTCTTCCTCGCGCTGTGCATCTTCCTGGGCGCGCTCGTGGGCGCCATGACCCTGACCGTAAAGGACGTGCCCATCAGCCTCTCCACCGCGGGCGGCGCGCTCATCGCCGGCATCTTCTTCGGCTGGTGGCGCACCAAGCGGCCTTCGGTGGGGTATATCCCCAATTCCGTGCTCTGGTTCATGAACAATCTCGGGCTCAACATGTTCATCGCCGTCATCGGCATCCAGTGCGGCCCGGTGTTCATCCCCGGCATCGAAAAGGTCGGCATCATGCTCTTCGTCATGGGCGTGATCTCCACCTCCGTGCCGCTCTTCATCGGCATGTGGCTCGGGGCCAAGGTGTTCAAGTTCCATCCGGCCATCAACCTCGGCTGCTGCGCGGGCGGCCGCACCACCACGGCGGCGCTCGGCGCCATCACCTCCGCCCTTGACAGCTCCGTGCCCGCGCTCGGCTATACCGTGACTTACGCGGTGGGCAACACGGTGCTCATCCTCATGGGCGTGGCCATGGTGCTCATGTTCCTGTAACGGGAACTGACAAAGGAAAACTCTCCCTTCAACATATACCCGCGCCAAAGGCGCAGGAGCAGACCATGAACGCAAAGACCCCCCAGGAAAAGCGTAAGTACGAACAGGAACTGGACAAGCTCTCCCCCTTCGAGGTCAAGAACACCCTGATTGAAATGGCCGAGGAAGAAGCCAAGGTCTCGAGCCAGACCTTCCTCAACGCGGGCCGCGGCAACCCCAACTGGCTGCTCTCGTGGCCGCGCCGGGCCTTCTTCCTGCTCGGCCAGTTCGCCATGGACGAGTGCGAGCGCATCTCCTACGACACGGCCATCGGCATCGCGGCCTCGCCCGCGAAAAAGGGCCTCGGCGACCGGCTGCACCAGTTCCTCACCGCGCACAAGGACGACGTGGGCGCCAAGGTGCTGCTGGAATTCTACAGCTACATGGTGACCACCTACAGCGTGGACGAGGACGATTTCGCCTGGGAGCTCGTGGACGGCATCACGGGCGACCACTACCCCACGCCCGACCGCATCCTGCCCTTCACCGAGCTCATCACGCGCGACTATGTGCGCTGGGCCATGGGCGGCGGTAACGACACCACGGAATTCGACCTCTTCGCCACCGAGGGCAGCACCGCCGGCATGTGCTACGCCTTCCTGTCGCTGCAGCAGAACTTCCTGCTTGAGCGCGGCGACAAGGTGGCGCTCTTTACGCCCTGCTTCACGCCGTATCTGGAGATCCCGGTGCTGGACGAATTCGGCTTCGAGATCGTCACCATCAGCGCCAACAGGGTGGAGAAGGACGGCTACCACGACTGGCAGTACCCCAAGGACGAGATCGACAAGCTGCGCGACCCCTCCATCAAGGCCGTCTGCGTCATCAACCCGTCCAACCCGCCGAGCGTGTGCATCACGCCCGAGACGCAGGCCCAGCTGCTCGATATCGTGAAGACCGACAACCCGAAGCTGATGATCATCACGGACGACGTGTACGGCACCTTCATCGAGGGCTTCAAGTCGCTCATGTACGCCTTGCCCTACAATACCATGTGCCTGTACTCGTACTCCAAGTACTTTGGCGCCACGGGCTGGCGCGCGGCCGTCATGTGCCTGCGCAGCGAGGGGAACGTCTTTGACGACCGCATCGCGGAACTCCCCAAGGACAAGCAGGAAGCGCTCATCAAGCGCTACAGCAGCCTGAGCACCGACCCGGCGAAGATCAAGTTCGTGGACCGCCTCGTGGCCGACAGCCGCATGGTGGGCCTGAACCACACGGCGGGCCTTTCCACGCCGCAGCAGATCATGATGTCCATCTTCTCGGCCTTCGCGCTCATCCACAAGGACGAGCTCCAGCCCAAGCTCATCAACATGATCCAGGAGCGGCTGCACGCCCTGTGGGACACCACGGGCTTCACGCTGCTCCCCGACAAGTACCGCGCGGGCTACTACAGCGAGATCGACATGATGGTCTGGGCCAGGAAGTTCTATGGCGACGACTTCGCGGCCTACCTCAACGCCAACTTCGACCCGCTGGACGTGGTGGTGCGCCTGGCGCAGGAGGACGCGGTGGTGCTCCTGAACGGCGACGGCTTCGACGGCCCCAAGTGGTCGGTGCGCGTGTCGCTCGCCAACCTCAACAAGACCGCCTACCTCAAGATCGGCAAGTTCATCCGCAAGACGCTGGAGGAGTACCACACCCTCTACCAGAACTCCAAGAAGTAGGCGTTTTCGGCAAGAGAAGTGAAAAGGAGGCGGCCCTTGCGGGGCTCGCCTCCTTTTTTGCATGTCGGCAATGGAGAAAAAGGAAGAGAAAGAAAAGGACAGGTATGGGGGTGGAGCACCGCTACAGCGCCCCGCCCTCCTCCACGGGCACGAGCCGCCAGAGCCCCTCAGGGCACACGGCGGCGCAGATGCCGCAGCCGATGCAGCGGCCGCTCTCCACGGTAAGCGGCCCGGGGGAGTCCTCGCCGCCGCTTCCGTTCCGCCGCCGCACGGCCGCCCGCGGGCAGGCGCGCACACAGGCCCAGCAGCGGCGGCACTCCCCGGCCGCCGCGTCCCATACCGGGACGCGAAGGCGCCCGGCGCCGGTGGCGACGAGCCCGTCCACCTCGCCGCTGTCCGGCAGCACGTCGCCGAAGAGGCCGCCCTTTGGCCACGCGCGGGCGCGGAACCGCGCCATGTCTTCCCGGCTGTCACGCGCTGCGCAGGTGCCCGCGGCCTCGCTCCGCCCATCGGGCACGACCTTGCGCCAGTCGCGCCACTGGCAAAGCTCCTCCAGCAGGTCAGGACGCTCCACGGCCGCGAGAAAGCCGGGCATGCCGGCGCCTAGCCAGGCTCTGTCTTCCGCGTCCAGCGGCAAGGCGCGCACGCCCGGGGGCAGCTCCGGGCATGTGCCGCGCACATAGACCACGCCACCCACCATGCCCACGCAGGGCCGCTCGCCCAAGGGGGCGCCGTCGGCGCCGGCGGCCGCCGGCCCGAGCCCGCAGACCACGGCGCGGCCCCCGCCCATGAACTCGAAGGCGAAGCTCCCCACCGTGCCCAAGACCCAGAGCTCGGGCGGCTCGTGCCGCGGGTCGCGCTTCATGAGCGAGCCCGTGCGCGTGCCCGCCCTGCCGGCCACAAAGATGGCGCCCGCGGCCGCGCAATGGCCCGTGGTGTCTCCGGCGTCGCCGAGCACGGTGATGCGGCCGCCCGAGTTGAGCCAGCCCACGTCGGCCGGCGCGGGCCCGCGCACCGTGATTTCCGTGCCCGGGAGCGCCATGGAGCCAACCCGCTGGCCCGGGTTCACGATCTCGAAGCGCAGGGGGCGGCCCTCGGCGTTCCAGAGCGGCCCCCCGATGTCATGCTGGCCCGCGGCCTCGATGTAAAAGTCCGTCTCGCCCGCCTCCACCGCGCTTTTGATGCGCAGCAGAAGCTCGCGGGTGGACATGCGCTCGTGGCCCTCGACCGTTGAAATGAAGAGCATGGTGTCCTCCCGCTTTTAGCAGGCGTAGGCGATGCCGAGCCTGTCCGCCACGTCCTTGCGCGTGGCCACCAGCGCGTCGGCCCGGCCCACGGGGAGCGCGCTGTTGCCCACCGGCGCCAGCAGCTTGCGCAGCTCCGCATCGAAGGCGCGCATGTAGTCCACGATGGCCTGCGCGCCCGCATCCACATCGAGGCGCCGCACGAGGCGCGGGTCCTGGGTGCAGATGCCCGCGGGGCAGTGGCCCGTGTTGCAGGCGTTGCAGCGGCCGTGCTCGTTGCCCACGCAGCCGAGCAACTGGAGCAGCAGGCGCCCGAGCACCACGCCGTCCGCGCCGAGGCAGACGAGCTTGAAGGCGTCCGCCGCGGCGTCGCCGTTCATGCCAATGCCGCCGCCGGCCCAGAGCGGGATGCGGCCCTGCAGGCCCTGCCCGGCAGCCGCGCGGTAGCAGTCGCGCACCACCGAGACCACCGGGTGCCCGGTGTGCTCCAGCGAGACGGAATAGGCCGCGCCCGTGCCGCCGAGCATGCCGTCCAGGAAGAAGCCGCCGCAAATGTGGTACGGGTCGCGCAACAGGTTGTTATAGACCGCCACCGAGGTGGCCGAGGCCGCGCACTTGACTGCCACGGGCACGCGGAAGCCGAAGGCCGCGTTCATGGAGAGGTGCATCTTCTGCACCGCCTCCTCGATGGAATAGAGGCCCTGATGGTTGGGCGGCGAATGCAGGGTGGCCCCGGGCACGCCGCGGATGGCCTGGATGTGCGGCGCCACCTTGGCCGCCGGGAGGAGTCCCCCGTCACCGGGCTTGGCGCCCTGCCCCACCTTGATGAGCACGGCCGCCGGGTCGGCCTTCATGCGCGGCAGGCTCTCGATGATGCGGTTCCAGCCGAAGTGGCCGGAGGCGATCTGGAGGATGAAATACTTGAGCCGCTCAGATTCCAGAAGGCGCGTGGGCACGCCGCCCTCACCCGAGGACATGCGGACGGGAAGATGGCATTCCTCGTTGAGCCACGCCACGGCCAGCGCCAAGGCCTCCCAGGCGCGCGTGGAGAGCGCGCCGATGCTCATGTCGCTGAAGATGACAGGATAGATCCAGCGCACGGGCGGGGTTTCCCCGGCGAGCACGAGGCGCCCGTCCTCCACCCTGAGGGGCAGCTCCCCGGGCCGCAGGAGGCGCCCCAAGGGCGAGCGCAGCTCAAAGGTGTGGCGCTCCGAATCGAGCGCCGGGTCGGTCATCTGGCTGATGCGCCCGATGACCACCGCGTCCAGCGTGCGCTCGCGCGGCGGCGCCTCCACCACGCTGCGGCCGCCGCGGCCGCCGCGCCGCGCGGGCTCGCCGTGCGTGCGCGAGAGCACGGCCCAGCGGTTGTCGAGGTTGCGCACGGGCCGGATGGCCCCGGCCGGGCACACCTTTTCGCACATGCCGCAGCCCGTGCATGCGTGGGCCGCTTCGGCCTTCTGCACGATGACCGGACGCCCGCCCTCGCCGGCCTCCTTGCGCATTTCCCGCTCGGCCGCGCTGGCCCCGCGCGGGGGGAGTTTCGCCTCGATGGCCCCGAAGGTACACGCCGCCGTGCAGGCCCCGCAGAGCACGCAGCGGCCCGCGTCGTGCCGCACGAGCCAGGGCAGGTCATTGACGGAGACGGCCTGCGCGGGCACCTCCTCTTTCGGGGCCTTGCGCTTCACTGGAGCCATCGCTGCAGCTCCAGGCCATTGTCCACCACCACGAGCTCGCGCTCGCCGGGATAGATGTCCTTCTCCTTGTCACGCGCAGGCAATATGGCGTTCAACGCGCACACTTCCGAGGCCATGGCCACCATGTCGCCGTCGTCCCCCTCGCCGCTTCCGATGACCAGCGGCCTGAGCTTCTTGGCGTCGCAACAGGCGAGCATCTTTCCGTCCGGCAAAAGCCCGATGATGGCGTTGGGGCCGTTGATCTCGAGCTGCGCCAGCGACTCTCGGATGAGCCCCAGCACCTCGCCGTCCTCCCGGGCCGCTGCCTCGGCGGCGGGGAGCGGCGTGAGCACATGCTTGTAATAGGTGAGCGGCCAGCCGAGCTCGCGGTGCACATAGTGCAGGGTATAGAGCAGGCATTGCGAGTCGGACTCGAAGCCCGTGTAGCCCCGGTGCAGCGATTGCTGGAATTCCCGGTTGCGGGTGAAGAGGGTGTTCTCGCCGTTGGCACAGAGCGTGTGCCCCTGCAAAAAGAAGGGATGCGCCGCATAGCGCACGATGCCGTAATTGGTGTTCTGCCGACATTGCGCCACGATGTTGCGCGCCACAAGGCGCCCGTCGTCGTCCCACAGGCGGAAATAGGCCGCGATGTCGGCCGGGTCGCCGATTTCCTTCAGCGTGAGCACGTCCGGCCAGAAGGAATACACATAGCCCGCGTCGTGCTCCTCAAGCAGGCGGCGCAGGGCGAGGCGCGTGTCGAGCAGCAGCTCCTCGCGATCTTTCTGGCCGCGGTAGCGGTAGACCTCGGGCCAGTCATAGTTGCTGAACACATAGCGCGGCATGGCCGCCATGTTCAGGCCGGCGCGATTGTCCACCTCGGGCACCCACTGGGCGAGCTGCACGAAGCCCAAGGCCGCCATGTGGTCCGCCACGAGCCGGAGCCCCTCGGGCGTTGTGGCCAGCGAGAGCAGGGGCGTCTCCTTGTAATGGCTGAAGGCGCCCTCGAGATCCTGCATGACCAGCGCGAAGCCGGAATTGTCGTGCCCCTCCTGCTGGGGAAGCATGAGCCTGAGCGCCAGCGAGGGCGGCACGGCCTCCCGGCACTTGATGGAGCCTATCCTGCACATGACGAATCCTCCCTGCCGCTCAGGCGCATGAAAGTATCCCTGCGGAGCATGCCCGCCCGGGATACTTTCATGCGCGCGTCTTTGCAAGCAAAACCGCGCGGGTTTTCTTTCTTTTGCCTTCCCCGCGCCCTAGTGCACCCAGAGCAGTTCCGCATACTTGGGCAGCGGCCACTCGCTGTCATCCACAAGGCGCTCCAGCGCGTCGGCATGCGCGCGGCACTCGCCCATCACCGGCAGCACGGCGTCACGCACGGCCCGGGCCTGGGCCAGCGCCCCCCCCTCCACCTGCGCCGTGGCCGCCAGCGCGGCCTCCAGCGTGCCCACCTTGTCCTGCAGGGCGTCGGCATGCGTGCGCAGGGTCTCAAGCTGCGCCTCCTCCAGAGGGCACTTGGCGCCGCCCATGGCCTCGCGCGTCCTGATGAGCACTTCCGCGGCCTTCGCCTGCGCCTTGCGCGCCGCCGGGAGGATCTGGGCGCGCACCATGTCCGCCAAAATCTGGCCCTCGATGCGCACGGTCTTGGCGTAGTTCTCCAGCAGGATCTCCTGCCGGGCCTCCACCTCGCGCTCGCTGAGCACGCCGGGGCGCACGAAGACCTCCATCACCTCGGGGTCGGTGTAGTGCGCAAGCGCGTCCACGGTGTTGGCGTGGTTGGGCAGGCCGCGGCGGCCGGCCTCCACGGGCCATTCCGCCGAATAGCCGTTGCCGTTGAACACCACGGGCATATGCTCGCGGAAGAGGCGCGGCAAGAGCTCCTGCAGGGCGGCCGTGAGATCCTTGCCCTCAGCCAGCGCCGCCTCCAGCTCCGTCGCGATGTCGTCCAGCGCGCAGGCGACCGCCGCGTTGAGCGCGATGTTCACCGGCGCCACCGACTGCGAGGAGCCCACGGCCCGGAACTCGAACTTGTTGCCCGTGAAGGCGAAGGGGCTCGTGCGGTTGCGGTCCGAGAGGTCGCAGGGCAAGGGCGGCAGGGTGGAGACGCCCACCTCCATCACCGGCGCGCGCTCGGCCGCGGCGTGGCCGCCGCTGATGATGTTCTCGAGCACTTCGGTGAGCTGTTCGCCGAGATACACCGAAAGGATGGCCGGCGGCGCCTCGTTGGCGCCGAGGCGGTGGTCGTTGCCCGCGCCGATGGCGCCGAGCCTGAGGGCCGTGGCGTGCTTGTGCACAGCGCGCAGCACCGCCGCGAGGAACACGAGAAACTGGGCATTGTCCTGCGGGGTGGAGCCGGGGTTGAGCAGGTTCTGTCCGTCCGAATCGCAGAGCGACCAGTTGTTGTGCTTGCCGCTGCCGTTGACGCCGGCAAAGGGCTTTTCGTGGAGCAGGCAGACGAAGCCGTGGCGCCCGGCGAGGTGCCGCATCATGTTCATGGTGAGCATGTTGTGGTCGCAAGCGAGGTTGGCGTCCTCATAGACCGGGGCGATCTCGAACTGCCCGGGGGCGACCTCGTTGTGCCGCGTCTTGGCCGGGATGCCCAGGGCGAGCAGCCCGTTTTCGAGGTCCTGCATGAAGCTCATGACCCGGGCCGGGATGGCGCCGAAATAGTGGTCTTCCATCTCCTGGCCCTTGGGCGAGGGCGCGCCGGCGAGGGTGCGCCCGGCGAGCATGAGGTCGGGCCGGAGCGCCGCGAGGTTCTTGTCCACCAAAAAGTATTCCTGCTCCGGGCCCACCATGGGACGCACGCCCGTGGCCGAGCTGTTGCCGAACAGGCGCAGCACGCGCAGGGCCTGCTTCGAGAGCGCGTCGATGGAGCGCACGAGCGGGATCTTGCGGTCCAGCGCCTCGCCCGAATAGGAGTAGAAGAAGGTGGGGATATGCAGGGTGGCGCCGTAGGGGCCGTCGATGATGAAGGCCGGCGACATGGGATCCCACGCCGTATAGCCGCGCGCCTCGAAGGTGGAGCGGATGCCCCCGGAGGGGAAGGAGGAGGCGTCCGGCTCGCCGCTGATGAGCATCTTGCCCGAAAATTCGCTGATGCCGTGGCCGCCTGCCGCGGGCGAGAGAAAGGCGTCGTGCTTTTCGGCCGTGAGGCCCGTCATGGGCTGGAACCAGTGCGTATAGTGGGTGGCGCCCCGCTCGATGGCCCAGTCCTTCATGGCGTTGGCGACCACATCGGCGATGGCCGGGTCGAGGCGGCTGCCCTCGCGCACGGTCTTTTCGAGCTTGCGGTACACGTCGCGCGGCAGGCGGCGGCGCATGGTGTCGAGGCCGAAGACATCGCGGCCGAACAGGGCGTCGGCGTCGCGCGGGGCGGCACCGGCCCCCTGTGTGTTGGGAGGCGTGACCGGGGGCGTGGCATGGGCGCGGGCAACAGCCTCGCTGCGGGGAGAAGCCATGGGAAAACTCCTTTGCAAGGGATGGGTGCGGCCGGCCGCAGGGCGCGAACCGCCAGGGGGGTGGCACCCGCGCAAGACGACAGCCGGCCGGCACAAGGCCCCTTGGGGCATAAAACATGCCAGCGGCGGCGGGGAGCCGCCCCTCTTGTGCTAATGATGTGGTTTTTCAGAAGAAATTTCACTTCTGCCGAAAATTCCCGCGCGAAAATCCCGTGCGCCCGACACAATGCGGAGGAAAAAACGACGAAAATGTCGTTTATTGCTTCGGCTGCACCTTAAAATATGGCGGCACGAGGCAAAATCAGGAAAAAAGCCTCATAAATCCACGCTGATAGCGGAACCTGCGCCAAAATATACTTTTTCGTCGATTTTTGGGAGATGAAGGAGCTTGTGCCGCCGCCTCAGGCCGCCAGGAGGCGACCAGCGGCGCCCCGGAAAAGCCCGCAAAAAATCGACAAAAATGTGGAATCTTGATGCGACATGGGCGCGAAAGGCACTTCGGAAGGCGGACGGCAGGCGCGCGGGGCTGCCCCGTTCAGGAAAGAGGACGCTTGCCCTGCCGGAAGGTCTTGTAGCTCAGGCCGTATTTCTTGAGCCTGAGGGCCATGACCCGCTCGGTGAGGCCGAGCGCGGCCGCGGCCTTGCCCATGTGGCCGGCGCAGGCGTCAAGCGCCTCCACGATGCTCGCGCGCTCCACCTCTTCCAGGCGCCCGGCGAGGCTCCCGGGGGGAGGAGGCGCGGCCGGGCGCCCGTCCCCGGACCCGGGCGCGGCGCCGCCGTGCAGGGCGGGCGGCAAATGCTGCGGCAAGACCACGCGCTCGGGCCCGAGCAGGAGCGCGGCGCGCTCCATGACGTTTTGCAGCTCGCGCACGTTGCCGGGCCATGCGTACCGCTGGAGCATGTCCATGACGGCGAGCGAAAGGTGCGCGGGCCCGCGCCCGCCGCCGGCGAAGCGGCCGAGAAAATGCGCGGCCAGCGGCAGGATGTCCTCTGGCCGCTCCCTGAGCGGGGGCAGGCAGAGCGGGAAGACATTGAGCCGGTAAAAGAGGTCGCGGCGGAAGGCGCCGGCTTCCACCATCTGTTCGAGGTCGCGGTTGGTGGCCGTGATGATGCGCACATCCGCCCGCAGGGTTTCCATGCCGCCCAGGCGCTCGAAGGCCCGCTCCTGAAGCACCCGGAGGAGCTTGGCCTGCGTGGCCGGCGCGAGCTCGCCCACCTCGTCCAGAAAGAGCGTGCCGCCGGCGGCGAGCTCGAAACGGCCCTTGCGCGTCTGGGCCGCGCCCGTGAAGGCGCCGCGCTCGTGGCCGAAAAGCTCGCTCTCCATGAGGCTTTCGGGCAGCGCCGCGCAATTGAGCGACACAAAGGGGCCGGCGGCGCGCGGGCTCGCCGCGTGGATGGCGCGGGCGGCCAGCTCCTTGCCGGTGCCCGATTCGCCCTGCAACAGCACAGTGGCCGGCGAGGGCCCCACCTGCGCGATCTGGGCATAGACCGCGTGCATGGCCTCGGAATTGCCCACAAAACCGGCCGGGCGAGCCCGGGGCGGCGCGGCCTCGGCCATGCGGTCCTGGCTTTCCAGCGCCGTATGCGCGAGCAGGGCGGCGATGACCTGCAACAGGTGGAGCTCGTCTTCCAGCGTGCCCGCATCCGTGCTGTGCTGGTCCACCGAGAGGGCGCCCACCACCTGGTCATGCAACCGGATGGGCACGCAGAGAAAGGACACCCTTTCGCGCGTGAGGTCGCGCGAGCGCGTCTTGTTGAGAAAAAGCGGCTCGGAGCCCGCGTCGCAGACGCACATGGCGCGCCCGCTGGCGATGACGCGGCCCGTGACGCCCTCCCCCTGCAGGTAGCGGCCCCGGCGCCGCTCCGCCGGGTTGAGGCCATAGGCGGCGCTGGTGCGTATCTCGCCGCTCTTGGGGTCCACCAGCGTGACCATGGCGTGGATGATGGGGAGATGCGTGGCCATGAGGGCCAGCGCGCGCTCAAGGCTCTCGGCCACGTCGCCCGCGCTGTTGACAAGCGCGGTCAGCTCGAGCAGGAGCGCGAGCTGCGATGCGGGCGCGAGCGGGGCGGAACCGGGAACGGCGGCAAGGGGCTTGGGCATGCGGCAGGCTATCGCAGGCCAAGGCCGCAGGCAAGGGAGGCGCGTGGGGGGAGGAACGCGGGAACTTACTGTCCGGCGGAGGGGTCGGCCTCCGCGCCATAGTCCACGCGGGCCAGCGCGAGGCCCTGCGGGGGCGCGGTGGGCGCGGGCACGGCCGCGCGCTCGCAGGCGGCGAGCATGGCGGGCACGGCCTCGGGCGCGAGCTTGCCCCGCCCGCAGGCCGCGAGGAGGCCGGCGATATTGCGCACCATCTGCTTCAAGAAGCCGTTGGCCGTCACGGTGAGCCGCAGAAGCGGCGCATGCGGGGGGTAAAATTCCTGCGGGGGCTGCGCGTCCAGCGTGGCGGCGAAGATGCGGCGCACGCTGCCGCGCGTCTCCGAGCCGGCATTGCGCAGCGAGGCGAAATCCCGCTCGCCCACGAATGACGGCAGGGCCGCGCGCATGCGGCCCTCGTCCAGCGGACCGCAGGCCCAGACAAAGGGCGCTACGGCGGGGGGAACGAAGCGGCCCTCGCGCCAGAACTGGTAGACATAGGTCTTGGCGACGGCGTCGCGCCGGGCGTCAAACTCCGGGGGCGCCCCCTCGGCGGCGAGCACGCGCACCGCAGGCGGAAGCACCGCGTTGAGGGCGTGGCGCCAGTCAAAACCGGGCCTGTCTGGCACGTCGCAATGGGCGACCTGCCCGTGCGCATGGACGCCGGCATCCGTGCGGCCCGAGCCGAACACGCGCACAGGGCGCCCCGCCAGCCGCGCGAGCGCCGCCTCCAGCGTGCCCTGCACGGTGGGCGGGGGCTGGGGCTTTTCCTGTACCTGCCAGCCGCTGAATCCCGTCCCGTCATAGGCCAGCAGCAGCTTGAGGCGCATTATTCCGGCATCCGCATGCGGGTGATCATTTCCGTGAACTTGGCCGTCTTGGCGGGATTGGTGTAGGTCAGGATCTCGCCGGACTGCTTGGGCGCCATGCCCGAAAGGATGCGCACGGCCACGCGCTCGTCCATGTTCTCCAGCGCCTGCGCGGCCATGCGCGGCTTCATGTTGCCGTACATGAGGATGAGGTTCTTGACCTTCTTGTCCTCCAGCTCTTTCGCCTCGCGGATCATGTCCTTCATCTTGCCTTCGGCGCTCTGGAGGTCCTTGAGGCGCTGGTCCATCTGCTGGCGCAGCATGAGGATGTCCTGCTGCTGGCGCGCCAGGTCTTGCGCCTGGGCGTTGGGGTCGACGGGCGCGGCCTTGGGCGTGACCTGCGGGGCCGGGGCCGGCCAGGTGGCTGACGGGTCGGTCTGCGGGAGCGCCGGCATGGCGGCATTCCCCATGCCGCGTGAAGGCAGCTCGCCCGCGCGCGGCGGCAGGGGCGCGCCGTCCGCGCCCTGGCCGCGCGGGATATTGGCGGGGATGGGCGCGGCCCCCGGGAGCGCCGTGGGGCCGCCGAGAGAAGTGGGGCTGCCCCCGCCCATGGGCGCCAGTTGCTCGGCCGGCGCAAAGGACGACGCGCCCCGCGTGGAGGGCGGCGTGGCCGGCACCGGCATGTCCAGCGCGGCGGCATGGGCCTCGCGGGCGCTGCCGAGCCCGGGAATGGGGAGCGAGGTCAGCCCGAGGAGATTCCAGAGGCTTGCGCCCTCGCCGTCATCCGCCTGCGGCGCCGCGGCCTGCGGCGCGGGGATGCCGGCCGGCACCAGCGGCGAGCCCAGGGGCGGCGGCGTGGGGAGCTCCGGCCCGTTGAGGGCCGTTTCCGTCACATTCGGGGCCGCGAAACCGGCCCCGGAAAAGCTGCCGGCGATGACCGGCGCGGGGAGGCCGTTCACCCCTGCGCCGGCATGGGGGCGCGGGCGCGCGGCCGCGGCGAGCTCCGCCGCCGCCGAGCCCTGCGGCTGCGTCTCGTCAAGCCCGGCAAGGGCCGGGGCGGCCGCTTGGGCGACCTCAGGCAGGGGGGCCGCGGTCGGAGCTTCGGGCGCGGCAGGAGCGGCCGGGGCCGCGGGCTGGGAGCCCTGTTGGGCGAGCAGCGCGGCCTCGAGGCGGCGCGAGGTCTCCTCGGCGTCCGGGGCTCCGCCCTGGGACCGGGGGTCATGTTCCGCCGCCTCGCGCGGCGAGCTGCCGCCGCCCAGCCAGTGCGGCAGGGGCACGTCGAAAAAGGCCAGGCCCAGAGCCGCCACCTTGAGGCAGCACAACACCGCGAGGATGCGGACGAGCCTAGAAAGCCGAAGCTTTGTAGCGGAGTGTCGAGATTTCGTCATTGAAATGCTGCTCCTGCTGCCGTTCCGCGTGGAGGTATTGGGCCTTCTGCCGTTCCTTGAGCTTTTCCAGCAACTTGCGTTCCATGGCGCGTTCCGCGAGGTGCGCCCGCGCCTCTTCCGCCACCTGCTTTTGCATCCGCAACTGGAGCTCCGCCTGCCTGGCGTCGCCGGCAAGCCCCTTGAGATATTGTTCGTGCAGCCAGCGCTCGCCGCTCTGGAGCAGGCCGCCAGCGCGGGACTTTTCTTCGGCCGCCGCCATTTCCGCCCGGATGGCGTCAAGATGCTCCCGCGCCTGCCTCAGCTTGTGCTCGGCATCGGCGAGGCGCACCTTGGCCTCTTCCTCCAGCTGGGCGCGATAGTCCAGCACTTTCTGCATCTTGAAGCGAAACGGCATCTGCCCTGGCCCTCCCGTGAGCGGCGCTCATGCTCCTCATGCACATTGCAAGGAGCGCGCCACCCGCGGGCGTCAACGCCTTGTCACGCCGGCATGAGTCCGGCCGCGTGGTTCACCGGCCCGCAGCCCTTGCCGGGCGCGTAGGAGGCCCTGAGAGCGCGGTTGAGATAGCGCTGCGCCGCGGCCACGGCCGCCTCCAGCGGCAGCCCCTTGCCGAGGCCCGACGCGATGGCCGCCGAAAGCGTGCAACCCGTGCCGTGGTTGTTGTCCGTGTCCACCCGGGCCTGCGGAAGTTTCTTGGGCTCCTGCCCCGGCCGGCAGAGCACATCCGTGACCACGACCGCGCTCTCCATGTGGCCGCCCTTGATGAGCACGGCCTTCGGCCCCATGGCGAGCAGCTTTTCCCCGGCGGCCGCGGCGTCCTCCAGCGAGGCGATCTTCATGCCCGTGAGCATCTCCGCCTCGGGCCGGTTGGGCGTGAGCAGGTCGCAGCCGGGCAGCATCTCCTCGCAGAGGGCCGTCACCGCGTCTTCTTCCAGAAGGCGGCTGCCGCTCTGGCTCACCGAGACCGGGTCGACCACCAGCGGGAAGTCGCGGCGCCGCAGGATGGGCGCCACGGCGCGGATGATGCCCGCGGAAAAGAGCATGCCCGTCTTGGCCGCCGCCACGGGAAAGCCCTCGAGCACGGTCCTGAGCTCCAGCGCCACGAAGTCCGGCTCGGGCGCGGAAATGCCGGTCACGCCGAGACCGTTCTGCGCCGTGAGCGCGGTGATGACGCTCATGCCGTAGCAGCCGAGGGCCATGATGGTCTTGAGGTCGGCCTGGATGCCGGCGCCGCCGCCGGAATCGGAGCCGGCCACGGTGAGGATGTTGGGGGGGGCGACGGTCATGCGAACTCCCGCACAGCTCTGGTGGACGGTACAGCAAGGGGGAGCGGGGCCCGAAAGCCCCGCTCCCCGGAAGTGGCCCGGGCGCCGCAAGGGCGCCCAAGGCAGGTCTAGCAGTTGACGGGCGCGCCGGCCACGGGCTTGCGGCCGAGCATCATGAAGGCCACGAAGGCCACGATGGCCGCGATCACACCGACGATATTGGAGATGTCGATGGAGATGGCGAAGCCCATGGTGGGTTCATAGCAGATGTAGGACACGCACACCGCGGTCATGAACACGGCCGGCACGGTGCAGAGCCAGTGACAGCGGTCACGCCGCATGAGGTAGGCCGCGCCCGCCCAGAGCATGATGGTGGCAAGCGTCTGGTTGGCCCAGCCGAAGTAACGCCAGATGATGGTGAAGTCCACCTGCGAGAGGAAGATGCCCACGAGGAACATGGGCACGGCCAGGTACAGGCGCGGGGCGATGGCCTTCTGCGAGTAGTTGAAGGCTTCGGCGATGGTCAGGCGCGCGGCGCGGAAGGCCGTGTCGCCCGAGGTGATGGGCAGCACCACCACGCCGAGGATGGCGAGCACGCCGCCCACGGAGCCCATGAGCGCCATGGACGACTCGGTCACGACGTTGCCCGGGCCGCCGGCCGCGATGGCCGCCTGCAGGGCCTCGGGACCGTGGTAGAAGCTCATGCCCACGGTGGCCCACACGAGGCCGATGAAGCCCTCGGCCACCATGCTGCCGTAGAACACGGGCTTGCCGAGCTTTTCATTGGCCATGCAGCGGGCCATGAGCGGCGACTGCGTGGCGTGGAAGCCGGAGAGGGCGCCGCAGGCGATGGTGATGAACACCAGCGGGAAGATGGGCGCGCCCTTGGGGTTCTGGTTGGCCCACACCGCGGAATTGTAGAACTCCATCGTGCCGTTGGCGCTTTCGACGAACATCATCACGGTCATGCCCACGGCCATGATGATGAGGATGGCGCCGAACACCGGATAGAAGTTGCCGATGATCTTGTCGATGGGCATGATGGTCGCGATGAAGTAGTAGGCGAAGATCACGCAGACCCAGAAGGTGAGGTTGAAGGTCGCGGGCGTGAGCTTGGCGAGCAGGCCGGCCGGGGCGGCCACGAAGACCACGCCCACGAGCACGAGCAGCACCACGGCGAACACGCGCATCACCTGCTTGGCGATGTTGCCGAGATTGTAGCCCACGATGGCGGGCACGTTGGCGCCGTTATAGCGCACGGAGAGCATGCCGGCCATGAAGTCGTGCACGGCGCCGGCGAAGATGGTGCCGATGACGATCCACACGAGGGCCGAGGGGCCCCACACCGCGCCGAGGATGGGGCCGAAGACCGGCCCCACGCCGGCGATGTTCAGAAGCTGCACGAGCCAGACTTTCCACGTGGGCATTTCCACATAGTCCACGCCGTCGGCCATGGTCTTGGCCGGGGTCGGCCGCTCGGGCTGCGCGCCGAACACCTTCGACACGATGCCGCCATAGACGATGTAGCCCACGATGAGGCACACCGTCGCAAGAATGAAATACATGGAATTGGACATGTCCCAACCCTCCTGGATGGACACCCGAAAAGGACGCCGTGAGCGCGGGAACCCCATTTCCCGCATATCCTAGAGTTTCATTATGAAGGTTCGGAATCGCTGTCAATAAGGGAAGCGGAAAAAAATGGACGCCCCCGCAAGGGGGCGCCCGGAAAGGAAAAAACCGCGCTGACAGGTGCGCGAAAGACGCGCTTTCGCGTGGGCTCAGGCCAAGGCAGCGCGCCCGAGCTCCGCCGCCGCCAGGTTGACCGCCTGAATCCTGGCCGGCAGGTGCGTGCGGATGGCGGCGGTGAGGTCGTCAAAGCTGACCGGCAAAAGCCCCGAGGCGCAGGCCGCCCCGAGGAGCGCCGTGCCGCCGCTCTGCACCGAGCCCGCCTCGCGCCCAAGGCTGCGGCAGGGCAAAAACCAGGCGTGCGCCGCCACGGCGTCCACCTCGCGGCGGATTCGCTCGATGCCGGGATAGACCGACTGGCCGAGCGCCACGCTCAGGGGCGCCAGGGGGTCGCTGCTCGAAAAGACGGCCCCGCCCTCCCGAAGGTAGGGGAGGCCGCGCAAGGTCTCCAGCGGCTCGAAGCCGAGCAGCACATCGGCCTCGCCGTAGTCCACGCGGGGCGAGCGCCAGCCGCCGAGCAACAGGGCCGACTCCACAACGCCGCCGCGCTGCGCCATGCCGTGCACTTCGCCGCCCACGGCCTCGATGCCCGCGTCAAGGGCGGCCCGCGCAAGCAAATTGGTGGCGGTCAGGGTGCCCTGCCCGCCCACGCCCACAAAATAGATGCGCAGCCGCGCGTCGCGTGTTGCTGTTGTCATGGCGTTGTGTACTTCCGAGTTTGTGGTGCGCTTGTGCTGCATCTGTAATGCCGAAATTATCCGTCAAAAACAGCCTTGCTTCAGCCGTTGCGACGAAGGAAGCTACGGATGAAGACAGCAGTTAGTTACCGCGCTGGTCAGACAACGATGCCGCTGTCGCTATCCGTAAGGCTCGCAGACTTGCCAACGGCTAGCGCTTTGGTGCTTGCTGCGTCAGAAAAAAATTTCCTCGGTCGAGTACTTAAGTACACTCCCTTCGGAAATTCTTTTTCTTCCTTGCAAGCACCAAAAAATCTTATTTTTTAGGATTCTTCCGGCAACAGCACCCGTCTTCCGCTACGCTCCAGACGGATTTAAGGAATATCCCTCAACTGCGTCCTGCTAAAATTGAATTTCCCCGATCAGGCCCGGTTGCGCGCGCGGAACACGCCCGGCGCCGCCTGGAGGCAGATCATGCAACCCGTGCACAGGCTTTCGTCCACGGACACCTCGTCGCCGTTGCGGCAAAAGGCCGGGCAGGCCAGTTCCTCAAGGCAGCGCAGGGCCTCCGCGCCCTGGCGCACGACCTCGGCCACGCGGGGCTTGCCCTTGCCGAGCTTGCGCCGGGCATAGAGCACGCACGGCTCCTCGGCGATGAGCACCCGCACCCCGGAGAGCGCGCCCAGCTCCTCGAAGGCAGCCTTGAGCGCGGCCAGGTTGGAGCCGCGCACCTTCCGCACCTCCTCCACGCCCAGCGCGCGCACGATGGGCTCGATGTCCAGATGCGCCGCATGCTCGCCGAGCACGTGCTGCGCCATGCCGGGATTGGGCTGGTGCCCGGTCATGGCCGTGGTGCCGTTGTCGAGGATGACCACGAGAATGTCATGCCGGTTGAACACCGCGTTGGCGAGGCCGGTCATGCCGGAATGAAAGAAGGTGGAATCGCCGATGAAGCCCACCACCGGCGCGCCCGTGGCGCGGGCATAGCCGCTGCCCGCGGAAATGGACGAGCCCATGCAGACGAGGAAATCCGCCGTGCGCAGGGGCGGCAACAGCCCCAGCGTATAACACCCGATGTCGCTGGAATAGATGGCCGCATCGCCGAAGGCCTTGCGCGCCGCATAGTAGACCGCGCGGTGCGCGCAGCCCGGACAGAGGTTCGGCGGCCGGCCGGGCAGGGGCTCGCAGCCGCAGTCCGCGCCCCGCGCTCCGGCCGGGGTTTTCGGCTCGGGCAGGCCGAACCAGCGGGCGAGGCGCCGGCGCACGAGATCGAGGGAAAATTCGCCGAAGCCCGTGAGCCCGTCGTCCTTGCCGGCGATGCTCACGCCAAGGCCGCGCTCCTGCGCGAGGGCGCGCGCGTCACGCTCGAGCAGGTCGGCGCCTTCCTCCAGCACCAGCACCTCGTCGCAGTCGGCGAGAAAAGCGGTGATGAGCTCTTCGGGGAGCGGCCAGGTCATGCCCAGTTCGAGCACGGCGGTGGCGCCCTCAAGGCCGTCGGCATGGAGCGCGTCCGCCAGATAGTTGCGCGCCGGCCCGCTCACGATGATGCCGCGGCGGGGACCCTTCACTCCCGCGGCTGCCGCGCGCACCGTGTTGAACGGGCTTGTCTCGGCCACGGCGCGGGCCGCTTCCATCTGCGCGTCCAGCGCGCGGTGGCGGCGCAGGGCCACGGCGGGCACGGGCACATAGCGCGTGGGTTCGCGCTTCATGGGCGCGTGCTCCACGCTTTCGGGGAGCGGCCCCAAGGTCACGGGCCCGCGCAAATGGCTCACGCGCGTGGTGGTGCGCAGCATGACCGGCTGCTCCAGCTCCCGCGCGAGGCGGAAGGCGGCCACAGTCATGTCCCTGGCCTCCCCGGCCGAAGCCGGCTCGAAACAGGGCACATGCGCCGCGCGGGCATAGCTGCGGTTGTCCTGCTCGTTCTGGCTGGAGTGGCAGCCCGGGTCGTCGGCGCTCAGGAGCACGAGGCCGCCCGGGAGGCCCACATAGGCCGCGGTGAAGAGCGGGTCGGCGGCCACGTTGAGGCCCACGTGCTTCATGGTCACGAGGCATTGCGCCCCGCCAAGGGCCGCGCCCGCGCCGACCTCCAGCGCGACTTTCTCGTTGGTGGCGTATTCCACGCCGAAGCCGGGCATATCGCCGGCCGCGAGGATTTGCTCGCGCAGGCGGCTGAAGGTGTCCGGCACTTCGGAGGACGGCGTGCCCGGATAGCAGGTGACGAGATGGACGCCCGCCTCCAGCGCGCCGCGCACGATGGCCTCGTTGCCCAGGAGCAGGTGACGCTCGCCAGGGGCGTCGCGCAGGAGTGGTTCCACGGCAGTCTCCGGCCGGCGCATGCGCCGGGATGATGTTGCGCTTGTTGGAGCGTTCTGTTGTCCACTTGAGCGTATGGAGGGGTATTACCACTCCGCTTCTGCTCGCATAATGCCGAAATTATCCGTCAAAAACAGCCTTTTAGGTTCCGGCTACGTCAGAGAAAAATTTCCTCGGTCGAGTACTTAAGTACACTCCCTTCGGAAATTTTTATCTTCCTTGCCGGAACCTAAAAATCTTATTTTTTAGGATTCTTCCGGCACCATCGCCGCTGTCGATGCCCGTAGGGCTCGCTTTGCTCGCCAACGGGCACGGCGCTTCGCGCCGCCACCCGGTCGCAGCACCCCGTCTTCCGCTTCGCTCCAGACGGGAGGTGGAAGCGCGCACAACTCAATACTACAAGCCGGCTCGCAAACGAGATGGCCAGACGCCCCTTACTGGGCCTTGCCCAGCTCCGCGGCCAGCGCGTTGGCGCGGGAGCGGAAATAGGCCGCTTCGGGCGTCTTCACCTCTTCCGCAAGGCCGAGATAGGTCTTATAGGCGAGCTCGGTCTTGCCGGCGCGCGAGGCCGCCTCGGCGAGCATCTGGCGAAGCTGCACGGAACGCCGCGACTCGGGGAGCTTGGCCTCCAGCTCCTGGAGCAGGGCAAGCGCCTGGACGTTCTCGTTCTGCATGAGCAGGCTGCCCACGCTGCCGAGGGCCGCGGTGAGGCCGAGGGCGCCGTCGCCGTCGAGCTTGGCCGCCTTGGCATAGGCGTCCGCCGCGAGGATGGGGTCGCCGTTTTCCTGGGCGCTCTGGCCGAGGCTCATATAAATGAAGAGCTTGGTGCTCTCCGGGGCGCCTTCCGCCAGCTTGGAGAGCGCGGCGTCGCGGTCCTTGCCCTTGAGCTGGGCGTTGATGCGCGCGAGCTCCTGGCGCGCCTCCTCCTGCTTGCCGTGGTGGTACCAGTTCCACACCGCCACGCCGCCAAGGGCCAGCAAGAGGGCGAGCACCACGCCGGCGATGGCGCTGGCGTAGCGCGTGATGAACTGGAGGAGCGGGGCGTTTTCCGCGCTCACCTCGGCCTGGATGTCACGCAGGAAGGGGGAGGCCGACTCGTCTTGATTCTTTTGCGGATTCATGTATCTAACCTCCGGGAGGGGCGCGGGCGTCCGCGCTGCGGGCCGTCTGGGCCCGGCCGGAAGCCCCGGTCACATTTTTTAATTCTACGCCACAACCGCGCGTCCTGTCAAAGCAAAAGCCCCGCTTTCCCTGCCTGGCCTGGGCGCGCGTTGCCGGAGGGGCAGATGGGCTGGACTGCGGAAGATACCCTTCAGGTGGAAGAGCTCGGCCGGCGTGCGCGCGCCGCCGCGCGCCATATGGCCGCGGCCGAACCGGCGGCGAAGAACCGCTTTCTCGCCCGCGTGGCCGAGCTTCTCGCCGGGCGCGAGGACGCCCTGCTCGCCGCCAACGCCGGGGATGTGGCCGCCGCCCGCGCCGCCGGGCTGGACGCGCCGCGCCTTGACCGGCTCACGCTCACCCCGGCCATCCTCGCCGACATGCGCGCAGCCTGCCTCTCTGTGGCCGGGATGCCCGACCCCGTGGGCGTCACCGAACACCAGTGGCAGCGGCCCAACGGCCTTCTCGTGGGCCGCATGCGCGTGCCGCTCGGCGTCATCGCCATGATTTACGAGGCGCGCCCCAATGTGACGGTGGACGCGGCCATCCTCTGCGCCAAGGCCGGCAATGCCGTCATCCTGCGCGGCGGCAGCGAGGCTGTGCGCTCCAACCGGTCGCTCGCCGATGTGCTCCGCGAGGCCCTTGCGGACGCCGGCCTCCCCGCCGACGCCGTGCAGCTCGTCGCCACCACGGACCGCGCCGCCGTGACCGCGCTCTGCAAGCTCGACGCGTACATCGATGTCATCATCCCCCGCGGCGGCGAAGGCCTGGTGCGCGCGGTGAGCGAGGCCGCCACCATGCCCGTGCTCAAGCACGACAAGGGCGTGTGCCATATGTATGTGGACGCCGGCGCCGACCTTGAAATGGCCCTGCGCCTCGTGGAAAACGGCAAGACCCAGCGCCCCGGCGTGTGCAACGCCCTGGAATGCCTGCTCGTGCACCGCGACGAGGCCGCGGCCTTCCTGCCCATGGTGGCGGCACGGCTCGGCGCGGCCGGCGTGGAGTTTCGGGCCGACCCGGCCTCGCTCCCCCTGCTCGGGCCCACGGCGCGGCCACAACAGCCCGAAGACCGGGGCCACGAATTTCACGCCCTTGTCCTCGCCGTCTGCGTGGTGGACGACATGGACGCGGCGCTCGCCCACATCGCGGCCTATGGCTCCAACCACAGCGAGGTCATCTGCACGCGCGACTACGGCCGGGCGCGGCGCTTCCTGCGCGAGGCCGACGCCTCCATGGTGGCGGTCAACGCCTCCACGCGCTTCAATGACGGCGGCCAGCTCGGCCTCGGCGCGGAGATCGGCATCTCCACCTCCAAGCTCCACGCCTACGGGCCCATGGGCGTCACCGAGCTGACGACCACCAAGTTCGTTGTGCTCGGGAACGGCCAGATCCGCCAATGACCCGGACCGAGCCGGCCCCGCGCACACCGGCCCCAGCGCCCGGGCGCCTGCTCTACGGCGGCACCTTCGACCCCCCGCACCGGCGGCACCTGGAAGTGGCCGCAGCGGCCCTGCGCCTCCTGGGCGGGCGCGTGGACGGCGCGGACTTTATCCCCAGCGCGCGGCCGCCGCACAAGCCCGGCCGTGGGGTGCTGCCCTTCGCCCTGCGCTGCGCCCTCGTGGAGGCGGCGCTGGCGCAGAACGGCGACCGGCGCCTCGCCTGCAACCGCATGGAGGGCGAGCGCCAGGGGCCGTCCTACACATGGGACACGCTGGCCGCCTTCCGCGCCGCCCGGCCCGGGGTGACGCCGTATTTCCTGCTCGGCGGCGAGGATTACGCGCTTTTGCCCACCTGGCGGCGCGGGCTCGCGCTGCCCCGCCTGTGCAGCCTCGTGGTGGCGCCGCGCGGCGATGTGGCCGGCGCCGCGGCCTTCCGGGCCGTGACGCGCGAGAACTGGCCCGACGCGCGGGAGCTGGCGCCCCTGCGCACAGGCGCGGACAATGCCCCGCGCATGGGGCTTCCGGGCGGGGGCGAGGCTGTCCTCCTGCCGCTGGCGCCCGAGGCCGTGAGCTCCTCCGGCGTCCGCGCGGCGTGGCTCGCGGGACGGGCGCCCGAAGGCGTGCCCGAAAAGGTTTTGCAGATTCTGGATCAACACCGGGAGGCGGTCGCCGCCGCCTGGAGGGAGGAGCGCTGACATGCTCAAGGTCGCCCCCAAGGAACTCCGCGAAAATATCGCCCGCGCCAACGGCTACCTCAGGCGCAACGAGGTCACGCGCGCCCTCACGGCCATGAGCGCGGCCCTCCGGCAATATTCGGGCGTGCAGCTCATGCGCGGCCCGCGCGCGGAAATGGACATCCAGATCTGCGAATTCCTCAACGCCCTCACCCACCACCAGGCCATGCAGACCCTGCTCGATCCCACGCGCAGCGGCAAGCCCCGGCCCATTCCTTACCAGCAGGGCAAGGAGGCGGCCCTCGCCACCGTGCTCGAGGGGCTGGCCAGGATCATGATCAACGAGGCCGAGGAGAAGATCCGCCGGGAGGCCGACGCGCGCCTCGAGCGCAAGAAGACCCTCATCGAGACCGGCGTGCAATTACTCAACGAGGGCCAGTACGCCAAGGGACGGGCCTTCCTGAAGCGCGTGGCCGAGGAGTTCAGCGAGGAGGAGGGCATCCGCGTCCAGCTCGGGCAAATCTTCGCGGCCGCGGGCCAGCTTGCAGAAGCGGCGGAAATGTATGAGGAATCCATGCAGGTCGAGCCCCGAGCCTCGGCCGCCTACACCGGCGCCGTCAACGCCTGGACTGAGCTTCGCGAATACGAGCGCGCCGAGAAGGTCTACATGGCCATTTTGCGCACCTTCGGCGGCCATCCCAACACCTTCGGCAAGATGGCCAAGATGTACTGGGACTGGCGCAAGCGCGACAAGGCCGAAGAGCTCGCGCTGCGCGCGCTCCAGGGCGACCCCAACCAGCCCGAGGCCAACGAGGTGATGCAGGCGCTTTCCGCCCGGCGCTGAGCGGCAGGGCCATCATGGCGCATGCCTGTCCCGGGCTCTTTGGGGCAGCCCCGTCATAGAGCGCCGGCTCGGGCCCCGTTGCTGCGTCCCACGCTGCCCCCACGGTGCCGCAAAAACCGGGCGGGGCGGCCCGCTCCCGCAAAGGGGCCGGCTGGAGCGGATTTTCACCGCTCGCCCAGGCTGCCGGGGCTTCTTGCCCCGCTCCCTGTTTTCTTCAGCATCGTGAGGGTCAGGAAGCGCAGGAGGCCCCATGAATCTCGACGCCCTAGCCGCCAGGAATGCACCCACCGCCTGCAAGGGCATCCTGCTGGCCGTCGGCATGAGCGGCTCGGTGATTTTCGGCGTGGCCATCGGCTCACCGGCCATGTCACCCTTTGCCGCCTTCGGCGCCATGGTCGGCATGCAGATGTCCCCGCGCCACGGCGTCGCCGCGCGGGTGTGCGGCGGCCTCGCCGGCGCCCTCTTCCTGCTGCTCGCCGCATCGCTGAGCGAGGCCGTGGGCGCCTATCCCCTGCTGGCGCTCCTGCTCCTCTTCATCTTGAGCTGGCTCGCGGCGCTCCCCGCCAAGGAGCTCGCCTATCTCGGCTTCGTCGCCAAGTTCGCGGCCACTGCCGTCTTGCTGAGCTTTTTTGACTTCACCCCCTCCCTTGCCATGGGCCTGTATTTTTGCGGAGGCATCCTGCTCGGCCTCTTCCTGAGCCTTGCGAACATGGCCTTTGAGCAGGAAGACCAGAAGCGCCCCCTCGAACAGTTGCGGGCCCTCCTGCATGGGGACATCAATAACCCCTGGCTGAGCCTCACCATCCCGATAACGGTGGTCATCTCCTCGCTCATCGCCGAGAACCTTGCCTACTCGAATCCGGCCTGGGTGGGCCTGACGGTCATCTTTGTGGCCAATTCCGAGGATTCGCTGGAGCTGAAACGGATCTTCGACCGCGTGGCCGGCACCATCGCCGGCACCGGCCTCGCCTACCTGCTCCTGGGCGCCATCCACGCGCCGCTGCAACTGGCCCTCGTGGTGGGAGTGCTCGCGTTTTTCATACCTTTTGCGTTGAAGCACTACGGCATCTTCAGCCTGCTCATCACCGGCATCGTCCTCGTGCTCATCGACATATCCATGCTGGGGCACGGGGGCGACATGCGGCTCTTGCTGTGGCGATGCCTGGACACCATCCTCGGCTGTGTGTGCGTGCTCGCCGCCAACCTGATCCTCAAGGTCATTTACTGGCGCAAAAAACGCGCCGGCCCCAAGGCCGGGGCGCCCGCCACGCCGCACAGCGACTAGGGTTTTCGCAGTTCCGCCGGAGCGCGCACCCGGGGAGGCCCTCCAATGATGAAGCAAGGGGTTATGGCTGAGTGCCATAACCCCTTGAAGACTGGTGGGTCGTGCGGGGATCGAACCTGCGACTCTCTGCTTAAAAGGCAGATACTCTACCTACTGAGTTAACGACCCATTTAGACACGATAAAATGCTTCCAGTATGCTGTCAAGCAGAGGAGCCGAGGGCAGCGCGGCGTGGCGCACCGCCCGTGGTGCGCCACGCCGGGGCGCCGGGGTTGCATGGCTGCTCCGGCACCGGGGGGAAGGCCCCTGCCGGTGCTTCCCGGATCAGGGCCAGCGCCGGGCGGCACAGGGCGCGCTCCCCGGCCGGGTGAGGCGCCCCGGCAGCCTGCGAGGCTTTCCCCCCGGCGCGCTTCCCCTCCCTCCCTACTTCCAGGGGCGCTCGCCCTGGCGCAGGCGCTCGGCGACCTGCTCCACCAGATCCGGGAGTTCCGCCACCGAGGAGATGACAAAATGCGCCCCGGCCTCGCGGAAGCCGCGGGCGAGTTCGGCCTCGCGGCGGGCCAGCTCTTCCGGCGGCATCGCCGCGGCCTCCTCGGCCGTGAGCCCGAGGGCATTGCTCGTGCGCGTGACAGCCGCCACCCAGTGGCCGGCGTTAAGCCCTTCCTCGATGTCGGCCACGGTGTCGCCCACCTTGATGACCGCCTCGGGGGGGAAGACGCCCATCTCCCGGCAATTCTGCTGGCACATCCACGGCCACGGGCGCCCGGCCGGCACCTCGTCCGCGGCCACCACGCAGTCGGGCACATAGCCGGCCTGTGCCGCGCGCGGCAAGAGGTTCTCCATCATGGCGCGGCTGTAGCCCGTGCAGGAGCCCACCTTCACGCCCATGTCGCGCAGGCGCGCCATGGCCTCCACGCAGCCGGGCACGGGCTCGGCATAGTCGGCGAGCGTTGCGGGCATGAGCTCGCTCACCGCGCCGAACACGGCGCTCACGTCCGCGTCGTCGGGGGCGTGGCCGTTCTTTTCCTTCCACAGGGCCGCAAGGCGCGGCATGGCCAGCATGGCGGCAACGTGCTCGCGCTTTTCGCGGCCCATGGGGGCGCGCACCTCCTCCGTGGTGGGCGTAAGCCCGAAGCGTTCGAAGGCGCGGGTGAACACGGCCACCGGCCCGCGGCAGCCGTGGTCCACGGCGGTGCCCGCCCAGTCGAGGATGACGGCCTGCACCGGCCCGGTATAGGGGCGCCCGCGGCGCACAAAGGGTTTCTGTTCCATCCTGGCGGCTCCTTGCGCATTTCCGGCGAAAAAAAGGGCGCCACAGCCCGATGGCCGCGCGCCCTGCGGCGGGCCGCCGCCGAAGCGGCGGCCCGCGTGGTCAGCCCTGTCTGGACAGGCTCCCTACTTGGGGAAGTACTTCTTGTCCAGCTTCTCGTACTTGGGCAGGTAGCGGGTGGGCAGCGCCAGGGCGTCGCGGCGGAAGGGCGGCGCGAGGCGGGTGCCGTCGGTCATGACCTCGATGACGGCCGGGCGGCGGTTCTTCTTGGCCGTGGCGAGGGCGTCGGCGAGGTCGGCCTGGGTGTTGACGGTGTAGCCGTCGGCGCCCATGGCGCGGGCGATGTCCGCGTAGGACTTGGACCAGATGTCCGCGCCCACGAAGCGGTTGTTGTAGAAGTCCACCTGGTTCTTCTTCTCGGCGCACCAGGCACCGTTGTTGTACACGGTGGCGATGACCGGCAGGTCAAACTGGCAGGCGGTGGGCACTTCAAAGAGGCTCATGCCCCACGCGCCGTCGCCGGCGATGGACACCACGGGGTTGTCCATCTTGGCTTCCTTGCAGTAGAGCTGCGCGCCCAGGGCGGCCTGGTAGGCGAAGCCCGTGTTGCCGAAGGTCAGCGTGGCGATGTCGCGCTTGGCATGGCGGAAGCGGAGGTAGCTGTTGGCCGTGGAGGAGGTGTTGCCGATGTCGGTGGTGGCGATGGCGTCGTTGTCATAGATGAACTTGGCAACCACTTCCAGCGCCTTGCGGGGATGCATGCGGCCGGCCTGCGTGGGCTCGTTGGCGATGGCGTCGATCTCTTTCTGCCAGGCGTCCAGCTCGGCCTTGACCTTGGCGATGACCGGGGCGTTGTCGCGCTCGGGCATGGCCGCGCGGAGCTGCTTGAGCAGTTCGACGGAGGCGTCCTTGGCATCGGCGCAGAGGCCCACGGTGATGGGGTGGGTCTTGGCGATGTTCATGGGGTTGATGTCGATCTGGACGATCTTGGCCGTCTTGGGGAAGTAGTTGATGCCGTCCTGCGGCAGGGTGCCGAAGTAGGAGAGGCGGCTGCCGATGGCGAGGATGACGTCGGCCTTCTCCATGAGGTGCATGGCGGCATGGGAGCCCATGTAGCCGATGGGGCCGCACCAGAGCGGATTGTCGGCCGGGAAGGCGTCATTGTGCAGGTAGCTGCAGGCAACGGGCGCGGCGAGGTGCTTGGCGAGCTGGGCCACCACGTCCACGCAGTCGGCGTCGACGACGCCGCGGCCGGAGACGATGACCGGGTTCTTGGCTTCCTTCAGCACCTTGACGGCTTCCTCGAAGTTGGCCGGGTTGCCGATGCCGCCGGGAGCCACGCGGTACTGCGAGGGCTTGAGGATCTCCTCGTTGACTTCGCCGTAGAAGTAGTCACGCGGGATGTCCACGAGCACCGGGCCGCGCATGGCGTAGGCGGCGCGGAAGGCGGTGCGCAGCACGTCGGCCGCGCGGCTCGGATGGGGCACGCGCAGGGAGAGCTTGGTGATGGGCTTGAAGATGTCCCAGGTGTCGCATTCCTGGAAGCCGTCCCAGCCCACGGAGGCGGAACCCGCGCTCGGGGAGATGACGATCATGGGGGTGTGGGCCATGTTGGCGGTGGCCACGGCGGTCACATAGTTGGTGATGCCGGGGCCGTTCTGGCCGATGACGACGCCGGCCTTCCCCTTCATGCGGGCATAGGCGTCTTCCATGTGGCCGGCGGTCTGCTCGTGGCGCACGGAGATGAAGTCGATACCGGCAGCCGGGAAGAGGTCGAGCAGATCCATGTAGGCGGAACCAAGAATGCCGCTCACATGGGTGACGCCTTCCTCCACAAGGACTTCGGCCATGGCCTCACTGGGAGTCATTTTGGGCATGATCGCTCCTCGCTTTCGCGTTGGGTTAAGATGTGGCTGGAACGGCCCCGCGCGCGGCGCTGTCGCCGCACGGCCTCACGGCGGCGGGGCACCTGAAGCATTTGTGCCCGAATGAGCAAAGAGCATGCCGAGACGCCGCCGGGCGCGCGAGCGAGCAGTGGCGCGGCCTTGGGGAAGATTTTTTCCCTTGGCAGTCACCGGGCGGCACTGTGGCTGGACAAAAGTGTCTTGATGACAAGACATATCTGTTCAACACTGTCCTGAATTCAAGACATGGGACGGTGCAGCGCGCCTTGCGCCCGCTTGCGCATGGCAGGCGCCCGGGGTAGCGTCAGCCGCAGGGGGCTTGAGCTCCCCCATCCACCACAAGGAGCCGAACCATGGAACGACCTGAAAACACCGGCCGCCGGGCCTTTCTCGCCTGCACCGCCCTGGGCGCCGCCTGCGCCGTGACCGCGCCGGGGCTGGCCCTCGCCGCAGGTGAGCCGGAGGCCAAGGCCGGCACGCCCGAGCGCCCGCTGGACGTACTCACCGCCCTTGAGACCCGGCGCAGCGTGCGCGCATACACGCCCGAGCCCGTCTCGGACAAGGACCTCGACACCGTGCTCGCCGCGGCCCAGCTCGCGCCCAGCGCGGCCAACGAGCAGCCCTGGGACTTCGTGGTCATCCGCGACCCCAAGACGCTCGCGAAGGTGGGCGACATCAACCCCTATGCCAGCTTTGCCGCCAAGGCGCCGGCGGCCATCCTCGTCTGCCTGGATACGGAAAAGGAGGATGTCCCGGGCATGGGCATCCTCGATGTGGCCATGAGCGCCGAGAACCTCCTGCTCGCGGCGCACGGCATCGGCCTCGGCGCCGTGTTCACGGGCATCTATCCCATGGTGGACCGCATGGAAGGCTTCACGAAGCTGCTCGACATGCCCGAGAACATCATCCCCGTGGGGCTCATCGTGCTCGGGCACCCGGCCATCCCGGGGCTGCGCACCGCCGAAGACCGCGTGAAGCCAGCCAACGTGCACTGGGAGAACTGGGCGGGCAAGCGGAAGTAAGGAGGCCCTGGGCGGCTTGGGCCGGCCGCCCTAGTCCCTGACCGACTTCTCCAGCAGCTGCTCGAACTCGGCGAGGTGGCTCACCACCACCTTGTTCAGCGCCCAGAGCGCCACGAGGTTGGGGATGACCATGAGGCCGTTGAAGAGGTCGGCGAGCTGCCAGACGAGGTCCACGTGCAGCAAGGCGCCGCCTGCCACGAAGGCCACGGCGACCGCGCGGTACGCGCCCACGCCCTTGCCGTTAAAGAGGAAGCGCACGTTCTGCGCGCCGAAGAAGTACCAGCCCACGATGGTGGAAAAGGCGAAGAAAAAGAGGCACACGGCCACGAAGATGCCGCCGAAGCCGCCCATGTCCACGGCGTAGGCCGCCTGGGTGAGGCGGATGCCCGTGGCCTGGCCCGCGCCGGGCGCGAACACGCCGGACACGAGGATGACGAGCGCCGTGAAGGTGATGATCACAAAGGTGGTGAACACGCCGAAAATGGCGACGAGGCCCTGCTGGCAGGGATGCTCCACGCGGGCGACCGCGTGGGCGTGGGGCGTGGAGCCCATGCCGGCCTCGTTGGCGAAGAGGCCGCGCGCCACGCCGTAGCGCATGGCCTCGCGGATGCTGATGCCCACGGCGCCGCCGAGCACGGCCTGCGGATGGAAGGCCGCCTCGAAAATGAGACCGAAGGCGGGCAGGATGGCGCCCGCGTGGCTCACGAGCACATAGGTGCCGCCGGCGATATAGAGGATGGCCATGGTGGGCACGAGTTTTTCCGTCACGCTGGCGATGCGGCCGAGGCCGCCGATGAAGACGAGGCCCGCGAGCGCGGCCACGATGACGCCCACCACCAGCCTGTCCACGCCGAGCGCGCTGTTGAAGGCCTCGGCGATGGTGTTGGATTGCACCATGTTGCCGATGCAGCCCAGGGCCACGATGATGGCGATGGCGAAGAACACGGCGAGCGGCCGGTATTTCTCGCCCATGCCGCGCGTGATGTACCAGGCCGGGCCGCCCACCACATGGCCCTCGCTGTCCGTGGTCTTGTAGACCTGGGCCAGCACCGCCTCGGCGAAGATGGTCGCCATGCCGAAAAAGGCCGCGAGCCAGAGCCAGAAGAGCGCGCCCGGGCCGCCGAGCACCATGGCCGTGGCCGTGCCCGCCACGTTGCCGGTGCCCACCTGGGCGGCGATGGCCGTGGCCAGCGCCTGGAAGGAGCTCATGCCCTTCTTGTCGGCCCTGCGCCCGAAGAGGCTGGCGCCGCCCATGAGGTAGCGCAGGGCGAGCCCGAACTTGCGCACCTGCACAAAGCGCAGGCGCAGGGTATAGAAGAGGCCGGTGCCGCAGAGCAGCGGGATAAGGAACAGCGTTCCCCAGAGGAAGCTATTAACGTCCGTGACCCATTGGGTGAGGGCTGTCATGCGGTTCTCGCTGGTGGATATGCGCGGGTTCAGTCAATGGCGTGGCCCTGCGCGCGGTACTCGTTGAGCTTGTTGCGCAGGGTCCGCACGGAAATGCCGAGCAGCTCCGCCGCCTGGGTACGGTTGCCCGCCGTGGCCTCGAGGCCCTTGGCGATCATGATCCGCTCCATCTCGTGCAGCGGGATGACCGGGCCCGCCAGGTGCGAGGCGCCGGACGCGGGCTGCGCGCCGCCGGAAGCCGGAGCCGCCGCGGGAGTTCCCGCAGCGCTTGCCGGGGCGGCGTCGGAGACAGGCGCACCCACCGGGAGGGCCCCGGCGGCATTGCCCTCGGGCAGGGCCGCCTCCTCCTCGCCCTCCTCGGCGAAGAGCGGCCACTCGTCGTTTTCAAGCAGGAAATGCGCGGGCTCGATGGGCCGGCCGTTGGCGAGCAGCACGGCGCGCTCCATGAGGTTCTGCAATTCGCGCACATTGCCCGGGAAGCCGTAATTGCGCAGCCACGCCACGGCCGCGTCCGAAAGCGGCGTGGGGGAAAGGCCGTATTCGCGCACGTACATGTCCACGAAGAAGCGCGCGAGGTCGAGCACGTCGTCGCCGCGCTCGCGCAGGGCGGGCAGGCGCAGGGGGATGACATTGAGGCGGAAATACAGGTCCTGCCTGAACTTGCCCTGCTTGACCCAGTCCTCGAGGTCGCGGTTGGTGGTGGCGAGCACGCGCACGTCCACGCGCACGGTCTCCGAGCCGCCCACGCGGTCGATTTCGCCCTCCTGGAGCACGCGCAGGAGCTTGGCCTGCAGGGCGAGGTCCATCTCCGAAATTTCGTCAAGGAGGATGGTGCCGCCGCTCGCGAGCTCGAAACGGCCGAGCTTGCGCGCGATGGCGCCGGTGAAGGCGCCCTTCTCGTGGCCGAAGAGCTCGCTTTCCAAAAGATGCTCGGGGAGCGCCGCGCAGTTGACGGCCACGAAGGGCCCCCGCGCGCGCTTGCTCATGGCGTGCAGGTAGCGGGCGAACATTTCCTTGCCCGTGCCCGACTCGCCGGTGATGAGCACCGTGGCCTTGGAGGGCGCCACCTGCCGCGCCAGCCTGAGCACGCGCCCGATGGCCGGGTGGCTGCCCACGATCTTGGGCGCGCCCTCGCCGGGCGCGGGCTTGTGGCCCCCCAGGGTGGTCGAGGCCGGCACGGGCGCGGCCTTGCGCGGCTCGCGCGCCACGGCCATGATGCGCTCCACGTCCAGCGGCTCCATCCAGTAGTCCCGGGCGCCGAGGCTCATGAGGCGCTCGGCCTCCTCGGGACTCCCTTTGTCGGTGATGATGATGACCGGCGGGAAGTTGGGGTCTTCCGCGCCCACGGCCAGAAGGTCCTCCACGCGGAAGCCGGGGAGGCTCGGCCTGGCGAAGATGACATCGGGCCCCGACTTGCGGATGAAGACCGACGCCCCCTTGAGATTTTCAGCGATGCCAAGCTCATAGCCCGCGTCCCGCAATTGCGGGAACACGGAGGTCACGGCCTGGGCGGGCGCGAGAAAGAGCAGGCGGCGGTTGGACATGGGCCTCGTTGTACCGTGTCGGGCGGCGCATTGCAATATATCAATATATAGGGAAAAGCCCGGGCCGTGGGCCGGCGCTCGCGCAAGCCCGCTTTCCCCTTGACAGCTCGCCGCAGGGGGCTATACTTCCGCTTCCGCTGTCCGGGCCTCGCCGCGCATCCAACGCGCCGCCCGGCGCCGCGAACTTCGTAAAATCCGCGCTCCGGCGCATGGAGGTTTGCCATGGCTCCCCTGCAGAATGCCGTCAAGACTGCCGAAGGCGTCGTCGTCAACGGTTTTGTGGTCTCCCCCTGTGTGGAACAGTGCGACGGCTGCGAGCGCCAGCGCGAGTTCGACGACCAGAAATACTGCTCGAGCTATCCCGACCCGGCCCGCAAGTGGGCGGGCGGCCGCTGCAATTTCGCCACCCACGTGAAGGTGCAGGCCGCGGCCGCCGCCAAGGTCAACCCGCTCAAGGCCTCCAAGCGCGCCGCCAAGGGCCGCTAGGCCGTCCCGGCCCGGTTTTTCCCACCGGCGGCGACGCTCCGGCATTTCGGGGCTGCTGGCATTGCCAGCAGCCTTTTTGCCGTTTCCGTCGCCCCAGCCATCCCCGGAGGCCCCATGAGCCAGCGCGACGCGCTTGCGCGCCATCTCCTCGCCCAGCACGAGCGGGCGGCCACCCTTGAAGCCGAGCTCACGGCGCTCCCCGCCCTTGGGCCGGAAAACGGCGGCGAGGGCGAGGGCGAAAAAGCCGCCTTCATCGAAGGCCTGCTTGCGGCCTGCAATATTAACGACGTGCGCCGCGTGGATTCGCAAGACGCCCGCGTGGCCTGCGGCTTCCGGCCCAACATCGTGGCCCGCGTGCCCGGCGAGAGCCCCCGCACCCTCTGGCTCTTCGGGCACATGGATGTGGTGCCCGCGGGCGACCCCGCAGCCTGGAGCTCCGACCCCTGGCGCGTGCGCCGCGAGGGCGACCTCATCCACGGCCGCGGCGTGGAAGACAACCAGCAGGCCGTGACCGGCATGCTGCTCCTCGCGGAGGCGCTTGCCGCCACGGGCACCACGCCGCGCCAGAGCCTCGGGCTCGTCTTCATGGCCGACGAGGAATGCGGCAGCCGCCACGGACTCGCCCATGTGCTCGATGCCGAACCCAAGTGGTTCAGCCCCGAGGACTGGTACCTCGTGCCGGACGCCGGCTCGCCTCAGGGCGACGCCGTGGAGATGGCGGAAAAGGGCCAGCTCTGGCTCAAGGTGCTGACCGAAGGGAAACAGTGCCACGCCTCCACGCCGGGAGAGGGCGTCAACGCCTTTCTCGCCGGCGCCGAGGCCGCCGTGGCCCTGCATGACGGGCTCGCCACCACCTTCCCGGAGCAGGACGCCCTGTTCCGGCCGCCGGTCTCCACCTTCGAGCCCACGCGCCACGAGGCCAATGTGGACGCCATCAATATCCTGCCCGGGCGGGACGTGTTCTTTCTCGATTGCCGGCTGCTCCCGGCAGTGGCCGCCGAGGCCGTGCTCGCCCGCGCAAGGGAGATCGCGGCCGGAGTGGCCGCCCGGCGCGGCGTGAAGATCGAGGTGGAGGTGGAGCACGCCCAGGCCCCGTCCCTGACGCGGCCCGACCTGCCCGGCGACGCCCCGCTGTTCCCGGCTCTCGCGGACGCCGTGGAGGCCGTCTACCATGTGCGCCCCAAGCCCGTGGGCATCGGCGGCGCCACCGTTGCCGCGCTGCTGCGGGCCCGGGGGCTGCCGGCGGTGGTGTGGTCGCGCATTTTCAACACCTGCCACCAGCCCGACGAGCGCGCCTCCCTCGCGCACATCTGCGGTGACGCGGCCGTGTTCGGCCGCCTGCTCATGGCCCATGCCCCGAAGCCCGGGAGCCACGGCGCCCATGCCTGACGCGGCCTTTGACTGCGTCATCGCCGGCGGCGGCCACGCCGGGGCCGAAGCGGCCATGGTCCTTGCGCGGCTGGGCTTTTCCGTGCTGCTCGTGAGCGGCAATCTCGACCGGCTCGGGCACCTCTCCTGCAACCCGGCCGTAGGCGGCCTCGCCAAGGGCCACATGGTGCGCGAGATCGACGCCCTCGGCGGCATGATGGGCCTTTGGGCCGACGCCGCGGGCATCCAGTTCCGCACGCTCAACATGAGCAAGGGGCCGGCCGTGCGCGCCACCCGCGCCCAGATGGACCGCCAGGCCTACCAGGACGCGGTCAAGGCGAGCCTCTACAACCAGCCCGGCCTCACCCTCTGGCAGGACGAGGTGACGGACATCATCACGGAGCATGGCCGCGTCGCGGGCGCGGCAACGGCGCTGGGGCTCACCTTCCGCTGCCGGCATGTGCTGCTCGCCACGGGCACCTTCCTCGACGGCCGCATCCATGTGGGCCTCAAGAACCAACCGGCAGGGCGCCTCGGCGACGCGCCGGCCGTGGGCCTTTCCGCGAGCCTCCGCCGCCTCGGCATCGGCCTCGGGCGCCTCAAGACCGGCACCACGCCGCGCCTGCTCAGGCGCTCCATCGATTTCTCCCGCCTCGAGGAGCAGCCCGGCGACACGCCGCCGCCCGGCTTCAGCTTCCACGGCCCCAAGCCCCCGCTCCCGCAGGTGAGCTGCCACATCACCTGGACCAATGCCCGCACGCACGAGCTCATCCGGGCCGGCTTTGACCGCTCGCCGCTCTTCACCGGGGTCATCACGGGCACGGGCGCGCGCTACTGCCCCTCCATCGAGGACAAGGTGGCCCGCTTCCCGGACAGGGAGCGGCACCACGTCTTCCTCGAGCCCGAGGGCCTCACGAGCGCCGAGGTCTACGCCAACGGCATTTCCACGAGCCTGCCGCTCGACGTGCAGGAAGCCATGATCCACAGCATCGCGGGCCTCGAGCACGCGGTCATGGTGCGCCCGGGCTACGCCATCGAGTATGACTACGCCGACCCGGTGCAGCTCTGGCCCACGCTGGAGAGCAAGGCCGTGCCCGGGCTCTGGCTCGCCGGGCAGATCAACGGCACCTCGGGCTATGAGGAGGCCGCGGCCCAGGGCCTCTGGGCGGCGCTGAACCTCGCCAGCGCCGAGCGCGGGCGGCCCCCCTTCGCGCCCGGGCGCGACGCCGCCTATATGGCCGTATTGGTCGACGACCTCGTGACCCTGGGCACCGAGGAACCCTACCGCATGTTCACCTCGCGGGCGGAGCACCGCCTTCTCCTGCGCGAGGACACGGCGGACCTCAGGCTCACGCCGCTGGGGCGCGAGCTCGGCCTTGTGGGCGAGGCCCAGTGGCGCGCCTTCAACGAGGCGCGGGAGCGGCGCGAGCGCCTGACCGAACGCCTGCGCGCCGCGCGCGTGCCCGCCGGTGACGGCGGCGAAGAAACAGGGCTCGAGGCCGGGCGCAGCCTCGCCGAGCTGTTGCGCCGGCCGGAGCTGGACCTCGCGGCCCTGCTTGAGATGCTCGCCGCGCAGGGGGGCGACGCGGCGCGGCTTGCGGCCGGGCTCGCCCAGGAACTCGACGCCATGGAGCCGCGCAGCCGCCTCGGCGTGGAGGCGGACCTCAAGTATGCGGGCTACCTCACGCGGCAACAGGCCCTCGCCGAGCGCTCGCGCGGGCTCACGGCCACGCCCTTGCCCTTGGATTTGGATTATGCGAAAGTAAGCGGGCTCTCCCGCGAGGTGGAGGAAAAGCTCGCCCGCGTGCGCCCGGCGAACCTCGGCCAGGCGGCGCGCATCTCCGGGGTGACGCCCGCGGCCGTGGCCTGCCTCGAGATCCACCTGCGCAAGCTCGGCCTGCTCGGGCGCGGCGGCCGCGCAAGCCATACGGCAGAAATGCCACCTACAGAAAGATGAACACCGGCGAACTGCTCCTTTCCCTCGCGTTCTTCCTCATCCTCTGCGGCGCCTGGCTGCTCTGGCGTTACCGCCGCGCCCGGAAGAACGCCAGCGCACGCCGCGGCCACATCTTCGCCGCGCTGGAGGCCGCGCGCGAGCAGTTCGCCACCTTCAACCTGCGCCTCATTTCCGATACGCCCGGAACTTCCGGCCTCTCCGCCATCCTCCTTGATGTGGACGACCGTGTGCTGCACCTCGAGGTCTCGGACTATGTGGACGAGGCCTGGAAGGGCCTGCCCGTCGACGCCTTTTTCCGCGTGGAGACGGACGACGGCCCTATATTTTACGTCTTCCGCTCGGTCTTTCTTGACATCAGCCCGGATTTCGGCAAGGCCCGCGTGACCTTGGCCATGCCCGACCATCTGCGCGTGGAGAAAAAGCGCCATTTCGTGCGCATGCGCCCGCAGGAAGACGCCGTGCGCGTCATCGGCGTCTGGCCTCTCGCCGAGGGGCAGGCGCTGCCGCGCTCCACCGCGGATATCGGCGCGCCGCTCTCCCACGCCACGCCGGGCATGAAGGACAAGCCCGTGCAGGTGGAGGACATCTCCGCCTCGGGCCTCGCCCTGCGCTTCCCCGGCAAGGAGAGCCAGGCGCTCGCGGCCATCGGCAAGGGCTCGCATGTGCTCTGCCTCGTGGTCTATGTGCTCGATTGCGCCAAGGACAAGACCACGGCCTTCTGGTGCACGGGCGACGTGGTCAACGAGCGCGTGAGCCCCGGGCAGCCGCCGGCGCGCATTCTGGGCGTGGAATTTACCAACTGGGCCGTCCTTGAACAGGGCGACAGCGAGATCCACTGGTCGCACAGCTCGCCCTCGCGCGGCGTCAAGCCCATCCTCCAGTGGGTGGAGCAAATGGACAGGAAGCGCGGCCGCAAGAAGTAGCGGCGCGCGGCGCCGGCCCGCGCACCCGGGGCCGCGCATTTCCGGCTTGTTACGATGGAGGCAGTCTTGGACGGAGGAAGCGAAGGTCATAGTACCATCTGGTCGCGCCTGGGGCGCCTGTTCGGGCACGACAGCGAAGAATCCCTGGAAAAGGCCATCCTTGAGGCCCGCGCCGAGGGCGAGGTGGAGCCCGACGAGGAATCCATGCTCCTCGGCATCCTGCGCTTCAACGACCTCCAGGTGCAGGACACCATGATCCCGCGCACGGACATCGACTGCGTGCCCGTGGAGATGCCGCTGCCCGAGGTGGCGCGCGTCATCGTGGAGTCGGGCCATTCGCGCATCCCGGTCTTCCGCGACACCCGCGACAACATGATCGGCATCCTCCACGCCAAGGACGTGCTCCGCTGCCTCGTGGACTCGGACGCCCCGCCGCCGCCGGTGAGCGAGGTCATGCGCGAGCCCTTCTTCGTGCCCGAGACCAAGCCCATCCGCACCCTCCTGCAGGAATTCCGGGCGCGCAAGCTGCACATCGCCATCGCCCTCGACGAATACGGCGGAACAAGCGGCCTCATCACCATCGAGGACGTGCTCGAGGAGATCGTGGGCGACATCGAGGACGAACACGACGCCCCGCGCCAGCAGGACATCCGCTCGGTGGGCGAGCGCGTCTACGAGCTCACGGGCCGCGCCCTGCTGGAAGACCTGAAGGAGCTCGGCGTCAACATCAGCTCCGACGAGGTGGACACCATCGGCGGCTACCTGAGCATGCTGGCGGGCCACGTGCCCGGGGAGGGCGAATCCTTCACCCTCCACGGCTGGACTTTCACGGTCATCGACGCGGACATGAAGCTCATACGCCTCTTGCGCATGGAGCCCGCCGCCGACGCCGCGGCCATCCCCGTGGAAGAGCTGTGAGCCCGCAGGAGGGAGCGGCCCCGGGCAGGAAGGCCGCCGGCTTGGGGGCGGCCTTCGGGGCGCCCGCATGAAACGCCCGTGGGCCCTGGCGGGCTCGCTGAGCCGGCCAGCAAGCGTCACCGCCGGCATGCGCGGCCCCGCGTCCCCCGGTACCGCGCTCTGGGCCTTGGCCGCTGTGCTCGGGCTCTGGCTCGGCTTTCCCAACGACATCCTTTCCGCGCCGCCGCTGGCCCTGCTCTGGCCGCTGGCGCTGACTGCGCTCGGCCTTTCCGCGCCCGGCGCCCGGGCAGCCTTGCGCCGGGGCTGGCTCACAAGCCTCGCGGGCGGCACCGCCACCCTCTACTGGCTCAGCCTTCCCGTGCATGACGTGGGCGGCCTGCCCTGGGCGCTGGCCGTGCCCTGTGCCGTCTTCATCGCGGCGCTCGTCACCTTGCAGGGCGCGCTTTTCTGCGCCGCCGCACGGCTCGGCCGCGGTCTTCCCGCGTGGCGTCTCGCCCTCGCGCTGGCGCTTGCCTGGTACTTTCTCGAATATGCCTTCGCCCTCGTGGTGGGCTTTCCGTGGCTGCCGCTCGCAGGGGCGCTCGCCCCATGGCCCCTGCTCGTCCAGGCGGCGGACACCCTGGGCGCCTACGGCACCGGCGCCCTGTGGCTCTGGGCCGGTCTGCTCGCGCTCCTCGCCTTTCCCCGCCTGGCCCGCGTCGCGGCCCCGGATATTCAGGGCTTCCGGCCGCTCCGCCTCGCCTGCGCCGGCGCCGTCATCGCGCTCACGCTCGGCTACGGCCACTGGCAACTGGAAAAGACACCCTTCACCCCCGAGCCCGCCGGGCCGGACAGCGTGGCTGTGCTCTTTGTGGAAGGCAATGTGGACCAAGGCCAGAAGTGGCTCCCGGCCATGCAGGCCGAAACGACGGAACTGTACCGCACGCTCACGGAGGAGGGGCTGACAGGCCTGGGATGGCGGCCGGGAGAAGAGGGCGCCGAGCCGCCGCTCGTCATCTGGCCAGAGACGGCGCTGCCCTTCTTTTTCCAGACGCACCGGCTCTCCGCCAAGGTGCTGGAGCTCGTGCGCCGCGAGCGGGTGCCCCTGCTTTTCGGCGCGCCCGGCGTGGAAAGGCCGGCCCCGGGCAAGGGCGCCGAGCCCCTGATCTTCAACCGCGCCTTCCTGCTGGCGCCGGACGGCAGCCTCGCGGGCTTTTACGACAAGGAACATCTCGTGCCCTTCGGGGAATACGCGCCCGACTGGCTCAACTGGCCCTTTCTCGAGGCGCTTTTGCAGGGCGTGGGCGTGTATACCGAGGGTACGGCCACAGCACCCCTGAGGTACGGCAATCTTGCCCTCGGCATGCTCATCTGCTATGAAGGCATATTCTCGTGGCTCGCCCAGGCGCGCGTGGCGGACGGCGCCAACATCCTCGCGGACATCAGCAATGACGGCTGGTTCCGCGGCACCCCGGCCTCGCGCCAGCACCTGTATCTCACCGTCCTGCGCGCCCTGGAGCAGGGGCGCTGGCTCCTTAGGGGCACCAATACCGGCATTTCGGCGGTGGCGGACACGCGCGGCCGGCTCACGGCCATGGGGCCGCTGTTCCGCGCGGGCACGCTCGCGGCGCGGGCGCGCCTCTGCTCTGGCGAGAGCCGCTACCACAGGCTCGCGCCCTGGCTGCCGCTCATGGCGCTCGGCGCGCTCCTCGTCGTGACCGTGGTGCGCCGCCGGGGGCGCGCCTGGGCGGGAACCACGCGCCCCAATTAAATTTTGCATCAGGCGCCCTCATGGCGCAGGGAGAACACATGCTCCAGCTCAGCGATCTGCGCGCGGCCTCAGGGCCGCTCACCCAGCGGTTCACCAGCCTTTGGGGGCGTCTTTGACGCGGCGAGCGACGAAAAGCGCCTTGCCGACATCGAGGCCGAGCTCGCCCGGCCCGGCGCCTGGGACAAGCCCGAGGCCCTGACGCCGCTCCTCCAGGAAAAGCGCCGCCTCGAGGACGAGGTGAACCGCCTCTCCGCCCTCAAGAAGGCGCATGACGACATGGAGGAATGGCTCCTCCTCGCCTCGGAAAGCGGCGAGGCCGAGGCGCGGGAGGCGCTGGAGTCCCTCGCGCAGGCCCAGGCCGACCTCGCCAGCCGACTCGACGAGACCGAGCTCGTCATGCTGCTCTCCGCCGAGGAGGACGGCAAGGACGCCATCCTCGAGATCCACCCCGGCGCCGGCGGCACCGAGTCCCAGGACTGGGCGGAGATGCTGTTGCGCCAGTACACCCGCTGGGCGGCGCGGCGCGGCTTCGGCGTGGAGGAGCTGGACTACCTGCCCGGCGACGAGGCCGGCATCAAGAGCGTGACCTTGCGCCTTTCCGGCCCGCACGCCTACGGCTTTTTGAAGAGCGAGCGCGGCATCCACCGCCTCATCCGCATCTCGCCCTTCGACGCCTCGGGCCGGCGCCACACCTCCTTCGCCTCGGTGGACGTGATGCCGGACGCGGGCGACGACATCGAGCTCGACATCAAGGAATCCGACCTGCGCTTCGACATCTTCCGCTCCAGCGGGCCCGGCGGCCAGAGCGTCAACACCACGAGCTCGGCCGTGCGCGTGACGCACCTCCCCACCGGCATCTCGGCCCAGTGCCAGAACGAAAAATCGCAGCACCACAACAAGGAGTCGGCCCTGCGCGTCCTCAAGGCCCGGCTCTACAACATGGAGCTGCAAAAGCGCGACGCCGAGCGCCAGGCCCAGTACGCCGGCAAGGACGCCATCGCCTTCGGCAGCCAGATCCGCACCTACACCCTCCAGCCGTACCGCCTCGTCAAGGACCACCGCACCGGCACCGAGGCCGGCGACGTGGACGCCGTGCTCGACGGGCGCATCGACCAGTTCCAGCACGATTACCTTCTCTACCGCCATGAACAGGAACACCACTGATCCGCACGCGCTCGCCCGCGAGCTCGGCGACTTGCGCGGCAGCCTCGCCCAAGCGGGCGGGGAGGCGCAGGAGCCCCAAGCCCTTCCCGAAGGGCAGGGCGCGCCGGGCGCCGCCGACAACGCCCTTCTCGTGGCGCGGGTGGTGCGCGGCTTTTCGCGCGAGGGCTGGCAGGAATTTTGCCGCGCCTACCCGCTCAGCCAATGGTACGCGCTCCCCGTGCCGGACGAGATCGTCACCGGCGTGCGCGTGGCCGACCTTCGGGCCGACCCGGCCTGCGCCACGCGGCCCGGGCCCGGGGACGTGCTTCTGGGCGCCCTCGGCAGCACCATGTTCGCGGCCCAGCTCGAACGCGAGCTTTTGCGGCTTTCGCGCCACGGAGGGGGCCTGAGCCTCGTGGCCGCGGCGCTCGCCGAGCGCAGGCGCCTTGCCACGGCCCTTGGCGACGGCACGGTGGCCCGGCTGGAGCGCATCCTCGGCGAGACCCTGCAGGGCAGGCTCGAGGCCTGCGACAGCCTGGGCGCGGCCGGGCCGGGCCGCTATATCCTGCTCTTGCCGGGCATGGGGCAGCTGCGCACCCGCCGCTTCGCGGAGGACGTGCAGGCGGCCTTTGCCGAGGCCGCGCGGCCCTTTTTCCCCACCGGCGGCATCACGGCCGGGAGCGGCGCCGTCTGCGCGCTCGGCGTCGTCCATGTGGGGCACGAACGCGCGCCCCGCGCCCAGGAACTGCTCACGCGCGCCTGGGCCGCGCTCGACACGGCCCTCGACCAGGACGAGGGCTACATCCACCAGGAAACTTCCGGAAGCCACGGCTCGACCCTGGTCCACTCCGGGGAAAAACGCTTTCTCTTTTTCGGCGGAGATCCCAAATGAACACCACCTTGAGCATTGCCGTGCTCAGCGGCAAGGGCGGCGTCGGCAAGACCAACCTCACCCTCAACCTCGCCTGGGCGCTCCACGAGCAGGGCTTCAAGGCGCTGCTCATGGATTGCGACATGGGCCTCGCCAACCTCGATGTCCTCCTCGGCATCACGCCCGAGGGCAACTTGCAGGACGCCCTCATGGGCGGGAGCTCCCTCGCCGAGGTGCTGCACCCCATCGCCAAGGGCTTCGACGTATTGCCCGCGGCCTCGGGCGTGCCCGAGCTCAACGACCTCTCGCCGGACCTGCGCGCGGGCCTTCTCGAGCGGCTGGAGCCCATGCTCGGCGCCTATGATTATGTGTTCATGGACCTGGGCGCCGGCATCTCCGAGACGGTGCAGGCCTTCGCGGCGCTGGCCGCCGTCAGGCTCGTGGTCATCACGCCCGAGCCCACCTCGCTCACGGACAGTTACGCGCTCATCAAGGTGCTCAACGCGCGCTACGGCCTGCGCGACTTCATGGTGGTGGTGAACCAGGCGGCTTCGGCCAAGGAGGCCCAGGCCACCTTCGACAAGCTCAAGGGCGCGTGCGGGCACTTCCTCCAGATCGAGCCCGTGCTGCTCGGCCATGTGCGCATGGACAAGAAGCTCCCCGAGGCCGTGTGCCGCCAGCAGCCGCTTTTGGCCTACGCGCCCGGCTCCCCGGCGGCGCAGGACATCCAGAATCTCGCCACCAGGCTCCAGCGCGTGCGCCTGTCCATGCTCGACTGGCTGGGGCGGCGCGGGGTGCTCCAGTCGCCGGCATAAGCCGCCCACTCTGCCAGGCTCTGCGCGGGGGGCGTCACACCGCCTCCCGCGCTTTTTATGTATTGCAGCGGCCAGCCCTTCCTTTATCCCGTCTGGAGCGAAGCGAAAGACGGGTGCTGGTGCCGGAAGAATCCTAAAAAATAAGATTTTTTGGTGCTTGCAAGGAAGAAAAAAATTGCGCTAGCCGTTGGCGAGTCCACGAGCCTTACGGATAGCGACAGTGGTAGCGTTGGCTGTCCTGCGCGGTAACTAACTGCTGTCTTCATCCGTAGCTTCCTGCGTCGCAACGGCTGAAGCTCCGAAGGGAGTGTACTTAAGTACTCGACCGAGGAAATTTTTTTCTGACGCAGCAAGCACCAAAGCGGTAGCCGTCGCCCGGCTTGCCGGGCATACGGATACCGACAGCGGCTCCGTTGACTGGCTGACACACTAACTAACTGCTGTCTCCATCCGTAGCTTCCTTCGTCGCAACGGCTGGAGCAAGGCCGTTTTTGACGGATAATTTCGGCGATACACAGACAGTACAAGCACACCACCAATTCGCAAGCCGAACAAAATCTTTCCTTCCCTCTCAGCGCGAAGGTATCCCCGCCTCCCCGCCAATCTCCCCGAGCAGCCGCTGGCGGAAGAGCGCCGCGGCCGGTGAAAAGCTCCGGCCCTTCTTCCACGCGAGCGCCAGCCCCACCACGAGCGCCGGCCTGAAGGGGCGGAAGACAAGGCCGCTCCCTTCCGAGACATCCGCGATGCCGTCGATGCACACCGCGGCGCCCACGCCCTCGCGCACGAGAAGCGAGGCATTGTAAAGCAGGGTATAGGTGGCCGCAATCTCCAGATGCGCCGCCGCCTCCCCGAGCCAGCCGCCGAGCTCGTTGTCCGCCATGGCCTGCGCCGAGCAGAGGAGAGGCAGGCCCCGAAGGTCGGCCGGAGCTATGGCCTCACGCGCGGCGAGAGGGTGGCCGCGCGCAAGCAGAAGGCCCCAGGCATCGCCCACGGGCAGGCGCACATGGTCAAGGCCCGCGAGGTTCGCCCGCCCCACGAAGATGCCGAAATCGGCAAGGCCCTTTTCCAGCCGCTCCGAGACCGCCTCGGCATTGCCGCTGAAGATGTGGAAGCGGATGCCGGGATGGCTGTCGCGCGTGTTTTTGACGGCGCGGGCCACGAGGCGCATGGCCCTGGTCTCGCCGCCGGCGATGGAGACATCCCCCCTGATCTCGCCGCCGGCGGAGAGGCCGCTTCTGGTGCGCTCGGCAAGCTCCAGTATCTCGGCCGCGCGCTCCGCCAGGTAGTTGCCCGCATCGGTCAGGGCCGTCCTGCGCTTGCCGCGCACAAGCAGGGGCGTCCCCACCTCGGCCTCGAGCTCCCGCATCTGGCGCGAGAGCGTGGGCTGGGTAAGGTTGAGGGCCTGCGCCGCGGCCGTGAAGCTGCCGCGCCGGGCGAGCTCGAGAAAATAGCGCAAGGTCCGCAATTCCATGGGGCCTCCCCGGGGCTCAATCATGCGTAAAAAGTATCGTATATGATAAATAATAAGTATTGGCAATAAATTGTGCGGGGCGCTAGCGTACAGCCATCCTCATCAGCAAAACCCGCTCCTCCAAGGAGGGCACATGAACAAACTCCCCTCGCTCCTGGCCGCCCTTGTGGCCGCGTTGACCCTGCTTCCCGGAGGCTTCGCCATGACTTGCGCCCGCGCCGCCGCCCCGGCGGACGCCGACAATTTTTACAAGAGCCCCACGGTGACCATGGAAAAAGTCACCTTCCCCAACCTCTACAAGATGGAGATGGCGGGCGACCTCTTCCTGCCCCAGGGCTTTGACAAGAGCAAGAAATACCCGGCCATCATCGTCGGGCACCCCATGGGCGCCGTGAAGGAGCAGACCGCCGTGCTCTACGCGCAGAAGATGGCCGAGCAGGGCTTCGTGACCCTCGCCATGGACCTCGCCTTCTGGGGCGCGAGCCAGGGCCAGCCGCGCAACGCGGTCTCGCCGGACATGTATGCCGAGACCTTCAGCGCGGCCGTGGATTTTCTCGACTCGCTGCCGTATGTGGACCGCGGCCGCATCGGCATCATCGGCATCTGCGGCAGCGGCAGCTTCGCCATCAGCGCGGCCAAGATCGACCCCCGGCTCCGTGCCGTCGCCACGGTGAGCATGTATGACATGGGCGAGGCCAACCGCAGCGGTCTCAAACACGGCCAGAGCGTGGAGCAGCGCAAGAAGATCCTCGAGGCCGCGGCGCGCCAGCGCGACGTGGAGTTCGCCGGCGGCGAGCCGGCCTACACGAGCGGCACTGTGCACAAGCTCACGCCCGAGTCCACGCCCATCGAAAGGGAATTTTACGACTTTTACCGCACCCCGCGCGGGGAAGTGACGCCCCCCGGCATGACGGACAAGACCACCACCCACCCCACGCTCACGAGCAACGTGAAGTTCATGAACTTCTACCCCTTCAACGACATCGAGACCATCTCGCCGAGGCCCCTGCTCTTCATCACGGGCGAAAAGGCCCACTCGCGGGAATTCAGCGAGGACGCCTACAGGCGCGCGGCCGAGCCCAAGGAGCTTCTCGTGGTGCCCGGCGCGGGCCATGTGGACCTCTATGACCGCACGGGCCTCATCCCCTTCACGAAGCTTACGGAATTCTTCAAGACCAACCTGAAGTGAGCGGAAAAGCGATGAAAAAGGTCTTGGTCATCTCCACGAGCCTTCGGCCCGACAGCAATTCGGACCTTTTGGCCGAAGCCTTTGCCCGGGGCGCGGCCGAGGCCGGGCATGAGGTGGAAAAAATCTCGCTCCGGGGCAAGGAGCTCGGTTTCTGCACCGGCTGCCTCGCCTGCCAGAAGACGCAAGCATGCGTCATCCATGACGACGCGCCGGAAATAGTCCAGAAAATGAAGACGAGCGATATTGTGGCCTTCGCCACACCCGTCTATTATTACGAAATGTCGGGCCAGATGAAGACCCTGCTCGACCGCGCGAACCCGCTCTTCCCGTCCGACTACGCCTTCCGCGACATCTACCTTCTGGCGAGCGCCGCGGACGAAAGCGAGCGCGCGGTGGACGGCGCCCTGCACGGGCTGGAGGGATGGGTGTCCTGCTTTGAAAAGTGCCGCGTGGCCGGCGTGCTGCGCGGGGTGGGCGTGACGGCCCCGGGCGACGTGCGGGCCAAGCCGGCCCTGCTCGAGGCCGCCCGGAACATGGGGAAGCACCTGTAAGCGCCCGGCGCGGGAATAGGGAGAACGCCATGAAAGAGTGCGTCTGCGTCGTGCTGCTCCTGTGGGGGCTTCTCGGCGCGCCCGTCCTGCCGGCCCGCGCGGCGGGCCCGGTGCCCGTGCCGCCGGCCGAGCAGGCCGTGCCGCTTGAAACCGCCCAGGAATGGCTCACGGTCTCGCCGAAAAACGACATCCTCGAGGGCGCCATTTTTGACGGCGAGGGCAACCTGCTCTTTTGCGACGTGAGCCGGCGCGCTGTGCTGCGGCTCACGCCGGAAAAGGCGCTCTCCACACTCGCGAAAGTGCCGGGCATGGGCGCGGGCGGCCTCGCCCTGCACAAGGACGGGCGGATCTTCATGGCCGCGCTCGACCTTGGGCGGAAAACCGGCGGCGTGCTCGCGTGGTCGCCCACGACGGGCGCGTTCGAGACCATCGTCCCCCCCGAGGCCGGCTACTGGCCCAATGACCTCGTGTTCGCGCCGGACGGCGGCTTCTATTTTTCCGATTTCCGGGGCAGCGCCACGGACCCGGCCGGCGGCGTGTACCACGTCTCGCCGGATTTCAAAACCGTCACCCCGGTCATCCCGCGCCTCGCCCAGGCCAACGGCGTGGCCCTCTCCCCGGACGGCAAGACCCTCTGGGCCACGGAGTTCGCCGCCAACCGGCTGCACAGGGCGCAGCTTGAAGGGCCGGCCACGGTGTCGCCCATCGGCTCGGCCGTGCCCTACCACTTCACCGGACCGGCGCCGGACTCCATGCGCGTGGACAGCCAAGGCAACGTCTATGTGGCGCTCTACGGGCAGGGGCGGGTGCTCTGCTTCGACCCGAACGGCATCCCGGTGCGGCAGGTCCTGCTCCCGGGAAGGGACGAGGGCAAGAACCTGCTCTCCACGAGCCTCGCCATCGACCCGGCCGCTTCGGAACTTTTCATCGTCACGAGCAATGAGGCCGTGGACGAGCCCGCGCTGGTCTTCAAGGCCGGCGCGCTCGCGCCGGGGCTGGCGCCGGCAATGCAATCCGGCAAAGAATAAGGAGAAACACATGCTTTACCGCACACTGGGCAAGACGGGCGAGAAGGTTTCCGTGCTGGGCTACGGCTGCATGCGGCTCCCCACAGTGGGCAACGACTACGCCAAGGTGGACGACGCCGCTGCCCTCAGGCTTGTGCGCCATGCCGTGGACAACGGCGTCAACTACATCGACACGAGCTGGCCCTACCACAGCGCGGACCCGCTCAAGGAGGGCACGAGCGAGCCCTTCGTGGGCAAGGCCGTGAAGGAGATCGGCCGGGACAAGGTCTTCGTGGCCACCAAGCTGCCCATCTGGGCCGTGAACAGCCGGGAAGACATGGACAAATTCCTCGACGCGCAGCTCAGGAGCCTGCAGACCGACCATATCGACTTCTACCTCGTCCACAACATCATGGAGCTCACGTGGTACAACGTTGTCCGGCTCGGGCTCGCGGACTTTCTCGACAAGGCGAAGCAGAGCGGCAAGGTGCGGCACGTGGGCTTTTCCTACCATGACACGCCGGCCCTGCTCGAGAAAGTGCTCGGCTATTATGATTTCGAGTTTCACCAGAACATCGTCAATTACCGCGACACCAACTTCCAGGCCGGCATGCCCGGGGTGCGGCGCTCGCATGGCCTCGGGCTCGGCATCATCGCCATGGAGCCGGTCATGGGCGGCTTTTTGGCCAACCACCTGCCCAAGGAGGCGCTGGACATCTTCGCGGCCACGGGCGCAAGCCGCTCGCCGGCGGCCTGGGCGCTCCGCTGGGTGTGGGACCAGCCCGAGGTGAGCATCCTCTTAAGCGGCATGAGCGACATGGCCCAGGTGGAGGAAAACCTGCGCCTCTCGGACGAGGCAGACACGCCGCTCACGGCGGACGAGCTCTCGGCCATTGACCAAGTCGTGGCGCTGCTGAAACAGAAAGACGAAATCCCCTGCACGGAATGCAACCACTGCCATTGCCCGCACGGGGTGTTCATTTCCTGTTGTTTTTCCATGTACAACAGCACGAAGGAATTTGACCTGGCGCAGATCCCCATCTCCGAGCACAGCTACGGCCTCGTGCTGAAAAACACCCCGCAGGAGGCCGCGCGCTGCAACGATTGCGGGCTCTGCTCCTGGCAGTGCCCGCAGGGCATCGACATCCCCACGCAGTTGCGCAAGGTGGCCCGGCGTTTCGCCGACAGCCGGGCCGGCTGGTAGGTTTCGCGGGCGCCCGGGGGAGCCGGTGAGGGCTTCACCGGGCGCCTGTGGCGGGAGGCGCCGGCGCGTCCCTGAACAACGCCGCGTCTCCCCGCCGGCTGCCGCCATGCGGGGCGAGCCCCATCCCCGCGTCTCCCGCGTGGCGGCGGCCGTTCCGAGAGGTGCCCGCGTCAGAGCCCCGCCCCTTGGCAACCCGTGGCAATTGGAACCATCAACGGAAAGGAACAGTGGCAGCGCTTGGGGTGTTCCTGGCGGGGCACTTACCTGTCCCACTCCTTGACTATCTCCTTTGCCGTATGCCCGATGCGCTCTTGAAAAAGGCCTCGAAGGATTTTTTATGATGCCGTTGTCCTTGGCTGCCTGAATGGCACCCGAAACGTCATTTTTTTCTGCAATGGACAGGATGATCGCCATCTTTGTCCAACGCGCTTCCACATTGGCGAGCAGATCCATCAGGTCGGGACGCGAGTCATTTTCATATCCCCGCATATTCTTAAGAACTTGCCCGGCATACGTATCCTGAATGGAACGTACGCCCGAGCCGATTTCCTTTCCGAGTGAATCAAAGAAGCCTCTCCTTTCCCCCAGTTGCGAGTTTATCCTTTCGAAAGGACTTTTTAATGTTTTCCCAGGTGAACTCCTCATTATTCTCCAGTATCTTCACCGTTGTTGCGCCAACGAGATACGTGAAGCCACCGCCGACCAGGGCCCCCAGGATGGAACCGAGCCCCGGCAGGAGCTTGGCAAGGGAACTGAAAACCACCGGGCCCAGAAATGCTGAGGCCACGATCAGCAGGAGCCCGATGCCCGGCTTGCGGCCATACCTGCCGCAGAGTTTGTGCATCAGGAAAAACTGGGTGAGGATAAGCAGGGGTGCGTCGGCGATGGGGAGTGGCAAGAGCCCGATGAGACCCGCGACAAGGGTGAAGGTGCTGACCGTTGTCCTGCTCTCCTTTCTGCGCTGTTCCGCCGCGGAAACCGCGCCGCCAGGGCCCGGCGTCGGAACTGCGGCAGGCGCTGTCTTTGCCGCCGCAGCGCCCTCACCGATTTTGCTTGCGAATTGTTCCGCCCGCAGACGGCAAAATTCCTCTTTTGAAAGCGCCTTGTCCTGATACAGGGCAAAGAGTTCCACAACCCTCTTCACGCGCTGCGTCGGGCCCGAAACAATTTCCTCCATGAGCAGGCAGAATTCGTCGGCGCTGACGAGCCCCGCTTCTTTCATCGCCATTGCCGCAACGATAAGCTCCTTCTCGTTTTCCATGCCTGTTCCTTGGTGAAGTGAAGGCGTTTCGCTACTGGTCCAGAATCTTTTTCTTCTGCTGGTCAAATTCCTCTTCGGTGAGGATATTTTGCTCGCGCAGTTGGGCAAGCTCCTGAAGCTGCCGCACCTTGTCGCCTTCCCCTCCAGTGATCTTCGCTATATCGGTGCCGATTTCCGCAACTTCCTTGTGGCCCCCCTTGCGCAGCATCCTGACGATGAAGCCGATGACGAAACAGGCGGCCAGGATGGCCATTACCATGGTGAAAAACAGCTTGAACATTTCTCACGCCCTCCCGGTCAGTTCGCTTTTTTTCCGACGCCCTTTTTCGCCAGCAGATAGAGCAGATAGAGATTCGCTCCCGGGATAAACCATAATATCCATAAATAGCCGGGCTTTCCCACATCATGCAGGCGCCTGATAATTGCAGTAACAAGCGGGATGTAAATGGTAATAATAGAAGCGATGAGGAAGAGGACAGCAAATATATAGTTATCTGTTGGCATTTTTATAGCAATAACTATAATAATCCTTGGAAATAATAGACCACTTATTGGCCAATATATAATAAAGAATCGCCAAAATTGTCCGCGCGTGTCACAGCCGTTGGTGATAAAGCTTTTGCGTAACACATTCCAACTGCTTTCATATAGTTCACTTAATATACTTCTTATTAAAAGGTAAGTGTTGCATTTTTGGATTGCAATATTACTACAACATAAAGTATTTGCTCTGTCAATAAATTCGTAGGTAGCCGTGCTGTCTTGGGCAATGCTGGCAAAATGGAAAAACCAGCATGTCTTTTCGGCCCCGCGCTCCGAAGGGAGCGGGAGAAGAAAGGCTTTTCTTTTTGGGAGGTTGTATATCTGGCAGCCTATTATCCGGCGAATATCAGGCGCATCGAGGAGGGCAGGCTTCAGCCAGGTGTGCGCATGGCTTTCCGCCTCCTCAACGCCATCGGCGTGGAACCCGGCGGCTTCATGGCGGCCCTTGCCCGCGAACACGCCGCATGGCTGCCGCAGAGCCCTTCAGGCATGGGCAGCGTGACGGTGAGCTATGTGCTGACGCCCCTGGAGGCTGGGCAAAAATCCCTGTTTGGCCCCTTCTGGCGCAGGCGCGCCTTGCCGCGCACGTTTCTCAAACGGCCATGGCCAGGGCGGCAGGCTATAACCTCCGCAACATGAGCGTGGTGGAAAAGGGCCTGCAGGAACCGGGGATCATGACCGCGCTTGCGCTGGTCATGACCACCGGCGTGGATGTGGAGGAATTTTTCCGCACATTGCATGCAGGCTGGCAGGAGCACAAGACGCTCGGCTGAGGGGAAAAACGGCGTTTGGCCTCACGGGCGATGCAACAGGGGGCCATGCGGGCCCCAGCCCGGCAACACAGTGTCCCGCGATTCCTTGCCCCGGCGGAAAAGTTCCCGTATTTTATCCCGTGGAGGACCCGCCATGGGATACCAAAGCTTCCCCTGGGCGCGCGGCGATTCCGAAAGCTACAAGAAGCTCATCGCGCTGCAATTGCCCGCGCTCAAGGGCAGGACCTTTCTCGACGTGGGCTGCAACGAGGGCTTTTTCTGCGGCTATGCGGAATTCATGGGCGCCCGGAAGGTCACGGGCGTCGACATCGAGCCGCGCTTCCTGGCCATGGCGAAGACGCTCTTCCCGGGCTGCACCTTTCTTTGCGAAGACTGGGAAAATCTCGGCGAAGAGCGCTATGACATCATCCTGAACGCCTCGGCCATCCACTACGCGAAAGACCAGAAAAAATTTCTCGACCTGCTCATGAGCCGGCTCAATCCCGGCGGCACACTGGTGCTCGAGATCGGCGTGGCGCCCGGCAAGGCCAAGGAGTTCGTCGAGGTCAGGCGCTCCATCGACACGCGCCTCTTCCCCACGCGGGCGAAGCTGGAGGAGATGCTTGAGGGCTACGCGTTCAAGCTCATCTCCCGCAGCGTACCGCAGGCGGGCGACCCCATCCCGCGCGAGGTCTATCACATTTCGCACAAGCTGCCCTACGCCATCCTCGCGCTGGACGACCCGCACGCCGGCAAGAGCTTCACCGTGCGGGAGATCTTCAGGCCCGGCATCCGGCGCATCTCGGGCGACATGCTCTATTACGAGGTGGCGCAGGGCAGCCGCGAGGCGCCGCCGGCCGTCACCGAAACCGTGCTGGACAACAGGGCGGACATGGATTGCTGCGCCATCACCTGCCAGGTCTTCAAGAAGGGGCTGTTCAGGGAGTTTTGCCAGTGGCTTGCCGAAACGGCCGGCCAGGAGGACTTCATCCTCGACATGTACATGCCCGCGCCCGTGCGCCCGGCCGTGGCCGGCTTCCTGGAGAGCCGGGGCTACTATGTGGTCAATGTCCAGCTCCAGAAAGCGCTGAGCCGGCCGCGCGCCCGGGAGATGGCGCCCCGCGGCTCCTGCGGCCGCTATATGGACCACCTGCGGCGGGAATTCATGATCAATGAGGAGGACTACCTGGCCGCCAACCCGGACGTGGCCGAAGCCCTGCGCGCCGGCCGAATCCGCAGCGCCTTCGAGCACTACATCTTCCACGGGCGCGCCGAGGGCCGCAGGCGCGCCCCGGCCGAAAAAAACGAAGGGCGGGAAGCCCGGAAACCCGGGCCCCCCGCCGCTGACTGAGCACAACGCAGGCGGCCTCAGGGCCTGACCACGCTCTTCAAAAGCCCCGGCCAGCCGGTGCCCTGCTTCTGCATGGCCTCCTGCAGGCCGTCGAGCCCGATGATGTCGGTGACAAAGGCCTCGGGATCGATAAAGCCGCTGGCGATGAGGTCGATGGTCTCCTCAAATTCCTTGCGCGTGCAGGAGACGCTGCCCGAGAGGCGCACCTCGTTGAGGACAAGACTGTTGAGGCTGAAGGGGATCTCGGGCGTGACCGAATTGCCCACCGCCACGATCTCCCCGCCGGGGCGCACGGCCTCGAGGCAGCTCGCCAGCGATTCCCGGCTGCCCACCGCCTCGAATACCACGTCGAAGCCGCCCCTGCTCACTTCCCGGTAACGGGCCGCGCGGTCGGGCGCCGCGCCGTCGAGGTAGCAGTCGAAGTCGCCCGGTTCGCGGGCCTTGGCCATCTGGTTGTCGTTGATCTTCGACATGGCGAGCAGCGAGGCGCCGGCCTTTTTGGCCAGCCGCCCCATGAGCTGGGCGATGATGCCGCTGCCCACCACCAGCACCCGGTCATGCAGGCGCGTGCGCGAGTGCTTCACCGCGTGGTAGGCCACCATGAGCGGGTCGATGAGCGCGGCCGCCACATCCGACACGGTATCCGGCAATTTGTAGGCATAGCGCGCCGGGCCCGCGAAATATTCCGCATAGGCGCCGTTGCACACGAAGCCGATGTAGTTCTTGCCCTTCACCTCGCGGCACAGGTGCTCCAGGCCCTGGCGGCACATGTCGCAGCGGCCGCAATACATGTTGGCCCAGAAGGTCACGCGGTCGCCCCTGGCGAAATGGCTGTCGCCCGGGTCCACTACGACCCCGCAAAACTCATGCCCCATGCGGAAGTCCGGGATCGGCTCGTCGCTCCAGCCCTTTCCGGCCTTCCACATGTGCACGTCGCTGCCGCACACGCCGCAGGCGCTGACCCTGATGAGGATCATGCCCGGGGCGAGCCCGGGCATGGCGACCTCCTTCACCTCGATCTTTTCCGGGCCGGCGAGCACCGCGGCCTTCATGGTCTTTTGCATGTCTTTCCCCATGCGCCCGCGCGCGTTGCGGTTGCGCTCGCCCGGGCCCCTACTTGCCGTTGTACTGTTCGTCCGTGACCTTTTCCATCCATTCCACGACCTTGCCGGGCTCCTTTTCCTCGCAGATGGAGATATGGGTCATGGCCGTTTCGGGGCTGGCGCCGTGCCAGTGCTTGACGCCCACCGGGCAGATGATGATGTCGCCGGCCTTCACTTCCTGCACGGGCTTGCCCCATTCCTGCGTGCGCCCCACGCCCTCGGTGACGAGCAGCACCTGGCCCACGGGATGCACATGCCAGTTGGAGCGCGCCCCGGGCGCGAAGGTGACGCTGCCGCCGCTGGAGCGCATGGCATTGTTGGCCGGATAGAGCGGCGTGATGGTCACGTCGCCGGTGAAGATGCTGTCCGCGCCTTTCACGGACTTGAGCTCTTCCTTGCGGATGATGGACTGCCCGGGCGCGTCGTCCGCAAAGGACGGGGCCGCGAAGGCGAACACCAGAAGGGCCGAAAGGATGATGCCGAAAACCGCATGCCGCATGGTCTGCTCCTTGTGTTGGGCTCGTTTGTGTGGGTCGGGGGAGCCGGGGATTTGCCCGGGGCTTCGCCGGCATATATACGAAGCGGCACCGGCGCCGGGCAAGGCCGCTTTTTGGCAAAAAATTGCCATTTTCCTTCATCCGGCTTGCGCGGGCCGCGGGCGGTGCTACCATGCCGCCACGGGGAGGCAAGGTGGCCATGAGCACTGAGGACAGGGAAAGGATCGCCCGCGCGGGCGAAAACCTGAAGCGCGCGCTGCTTGCCCGCATGCCCCGGGACGGCATCTGGCCCACGGCCATCCCGGGCGTGTTCATGGCCAGGCGCGACCATGCGGGCATCTCGGAGCACCGTTTCGACCAGCCGCTGGCCTCGCTCCTCGTGCAGGGCAGCAAGAAGACGCTTTACGGCGCCGAGGAGCACACGCTCACGGAGAACCAGCTCCTCCTCGTGGGCATGGACATGCCGAGCTCCTCGCAGATCCTCCAGGCCAGCCCCGAAAAGCCCTTGCTGACCCTCTTTTTCCACATCAACCGCCAGATCGTCGGCGACCTCATCCTCCAGCTCGGCTGGAAGGAGCGCCACAGCCCGCACACGCCGGGCATCTCCATCGCGGACGCGGGCCCCGACCTCATGGAGACGCTCCTGCGCGTGACGCGCATCCTCGACGCGCCGGAGCAGGTCCCGGTGCGCGGCGAGCTGGCCATGAGGGACCTGCACTACCTGCTGCTGGCCGGCCCGCAGGCGGACGTGCTCCACGCCATCTACGGCAGCGGCCGTTACGGGCGCCAGCTTTTCGCGGCCATCGGCTATCTGCGCGAGCATCTCGACGCGCCCGTGAGCCTCGCCGAGCTCGCGCGGGCGGTCTATATGTCGGAGTCCACGCTGTACAGGTATTTCAAGACGCTCACGGGCCTGAGCCCGCTGCAGTATTACAAGCAGCTCAGGCTGCACGAGGCGCGGCGCCTCATCCTCGAGGAGCACGAGCAGGCCAGGCTCGCCGCGGCCCGGGTGGGCTATGGCAGCGCGCAGCAGTTCAACCGCGACTACAAGCGGCTTTTCGGGCAGCCGCCCCTCAAGAGCCGGAAATACCGGGAGTAGGGGCAGGGGCGCCGTGCGGAAGCGGCGGGGGCTCCCCTGAGCACCTGCGTGCCCTTGGCTTTGGCGTGCTTGTGCGTTGGCGGTGTTGCGGTGGGGCTTGGATAATGCCGAAATTATCCGTCAAAAACAGCCTTTTTGCTGCTGGCTGCGTCAGAAAAAAATTTCCTCGGTCGAGTACTTAAGTACACTCCCTTCGGAGCTTCAGCCGTTGCGACGCAGGAAGCTACGGATGAAGACAGCAGTTAGTTACCGCGCAGGACAGCCAACGCTGCCACTGTCGCTATCCGTAAGGCTCGTGGACTCGCCAACGGCTAGCGCAATTTTTGTCTTCCTTGCCAGCAGCAAAAAATCTTATTTTTTAGGATTCTTCCGGCACCAGCACCCGTCTTCCGCTTCGCTCCAGACGGAAGGCGGAATATCTGTCAACTCCCGTGGGGAGATGGTCTGATTTCCTCTTCCGGCGCCGGCGCTCCGTTGACCACGGCGCCGATCATGACGCCGAGGTGGCTCATGGCGAGCGCGAGCCACCAGATGCGGTAAAAGTCGTGGCCGAAGATGCCGTTGACGAGCCAGCCGGCATAGCCGAGCCAGAACCAGGCCGCGAGCCGCCAGTAAACGCCGCTGCCGGGCTGGCGGCACTCGGCCGCGAGCCGCGGGCGGATCTTGCGCCAGCCCCACCACAAAAAGCCCAGCAAAAAGACCATGCCGAGGCTGAAGCCGACGATGCCGTGCGCGTAGAGCAGGTCGAGGTACAGGTCGTGCGGGTGGCTGATGGTGATGGCGTCGTGGGCCGGCTTGAGGCCCAGTTCGCGGAAGGCCGCGTTGTAGCGGCCCGCGCCCGCGCCCAGCCACGGGTGCTCCAGAAAGACGCGCCAGGCCAGCTCCCAGAGGCTCCAGCGGCCGTCGCCGGCGATGCGCTCCACATGCAGCCTCGGGGCCTGGCAGAGGTAAAAGGCGGCGAAGACGAGGGCCGGGCCCACGACGGCGCGCACGACGCGCGACAAGCCCCCGCGCAGGATCTGCCAGAGGCCCACGGCCGCGGCGATGGCGAGCATGCCGCTGCGGCTGGCCGCGCCGATGCAAAGGAAGAAGGCCGGCCAGAACAGTGCCAGAAAGAGCAGGGCCGAGGCGCACCGGCCCAGGCCGCGCCGCAGGATGAACCACACGCCGAAAGCCGGGATGAGGGCGAGCGCGATGTAGTTGCCCACCGTGTAGTCGCCGAGGCTGCCGGTGAGGCGCCGGGCATTGAGCTTGTAGCCCATGATGAAATCGCGGCCGGTGGCGGCCTGCCACACGCCGTCGATGCCCTCCCAGAAGCAGGCGAACACGCAGGCCCAGACAAGGCGCCTGAGGTCGCGCCCGTCGCGCACGCACTCCATGGCGATGAAGGGCAGGATGAAGCCCTTGTTGACCCCGGTGCCCGCGTGCAGGAGGGACGCCACGGGGTCTGGCGAAAAGACGACGCCGATGGCGGTCATGAGGGCCGCGCAGAGAAAGAGCCACCACACCCTGAGCCGCGCGAGCACGCTCTTGCGCCACGCATGGCGGTAATAGGGCACGAGAAAGAGCACGCAGACAAGCGGCATGACCTCGCGCATGCCGTAGCCGACGGGGAAGGACGCAAGCGAGAGCCAGAACGCCCAGAACAGCAGCCCGTGCCAGAAATCCGCGGGGCGCTCGCGCCGGAGGGCCGCGCAGCCCAACGCAAAAGCGCGGAACCGCGCGGTCATGCTGGCGAAATCAAAAATCATGCGGCGTTCTCCGTAGCGAACCTTCGGGCGGCCATGCCAGTTTGGTGAAGTGCGGCAATTGTGCAGCATACGCAGGAGCGGCGAAAACCTCAAGGCGGCAGTGTGCGCCTGCCTGAACAGGCAGCCGAAAAAACAGGAGAATAAATTAATCTGGCAAATTGCCGCGCTCCATATTATTACATCCCTGAAAACGAGGAAGCCGCGAGGCGGCGTCAAAAAAACGGGGCGAGCCCCTCCCTTGGGAGGACGGCCCGGCAGGGCCTTCCCGACGTCTGCGAAAAGCGCCGGGCCCGCCGGCTGGCGGGAATTTCGATGCCGGCGCGCACCTATGGAGGCGGCCGCCCGTTTTGCCAAAGAGCCCGGGACGATGCCAAAGCCCATCTATGTGATCATTTCGCTGGACGTGGAGGAAGAGGGCCTGTTTCAAGGCGCCTATGCCCGCCATGTGGCCGGCGTGCGCAATGTGGCGTGGCTCAGGGGGCTTGAGCCGCTGCTCGCGCGCGGGGTCAGGCCCACGCTCTTCTGCGCGCACAGCGTCTTCACGGACAAGAGCGCCTGGCCCGTGCTGGAAGGTCTGCGCGACCGCCACGGCGCGGAAATCGGCGCGCACCTCCATTTCTGGAACACACCGCCGCTCTCCCCGGGGCCGGACGTGCTCGACGCGGTGCCGGCCTGCGAGCTCGGGCAGGGCCTTCTCGCGGCCAAGCTCGAGAGCCTGCTCAAGGCCGGGCGCGACTTTCAGGGGGCCGACATCAGGGCCTTCCGCATGGGCCGCTGGGACATGCACAAGAAGCACTGGCCGCTGCTTTTCGAGGCCGGCGTGGAAGCGGACGCCTCCGTGCGGCCGCTCTACGGCATGGCGACGGCCCAAGAGGGCCCGGACCACTTCGCCGCGCCCGGCCAGCCCTACTGGATGGAGCACGGTGGCCGGCGCATGCTTGAGGCGCCGCTCACGGTGGCGCCCCTTTCGCGCATTGCCGCAAAACTGCATATGCTGCCGCAAAACACACTGGGCAAAAAGGCGCGCGCCTTCATGCGCCACTGGAACACCATGGCCCTCCTGCCCGCCTATCACCCGCTCTGGAGCCTGAAACTGACCTCACGGCTGTGCCTTGACCGCGGAAATGTTCTTGTGGCCACCTGGCATTCCTCGGAAATGATGCCCGGGGGCGCGCCCCACATGCCGGATGCCGCGGCCGTCGAGGGCATGGTCGGGAGGGTCGCCGCGTGGCTCGACTGGCTTGCGAAGCATTGGGACGTGCGGTTCCTGACCCTCACGGAACTGGCCGCGCTCTGGAAAGAACACAACCCTCAGCCCGTGCCCGCCGGGCCCGGTGACTGGCGCCCATGACGACCGCAACGAGCCACAAGGGTACCGCCCTCATGAAAAAGCCGCATGTGGCGCATGTGGTGGAATCCTTCGGCGCCGGCTGCCTCACTTCCGTGGCCACGCTCTGCCGCATGATGCGGGATGACTTCCGCTTTTCCGTCATCCATTCCATGAGGCCGGAAACGCCCGCGAATTTCCGGGAGCTCTTCCCGCCAGAGGTGGAATTCCATTACCTGCCGGAAATGGAAAACCGCATCCATCCTCTCAAGAACTTCCGGGCCTGGCGCGCGCTCAGAGCCGCGCTCAAAAATACAGCGCCGGACGTTCTGCACTGCCATTCCTCCATCGCCGGCTTCCTCGGGCGCATGGCGGCTTTTTCCGGCGCGTGGCCCGTGCTCTACAGCCCGCGCGGCTATTCCTTCCTCAGGGACAATATCGGCCCCTTCAACAGGGCGGCCTGCACGGCCATGGAGTGGCTGGCCGCCCGGGGCAACAGCATCACCGTGGCCTGCGGCGAGGAGGAATACGCCTGCGCCACTCGCCTCGCGCCCAAGGAAAAATGCTTTTTCATCCCCAACGCGCTCGACCTCGCCGCCATCGACGCCTGCGCGGGCGCCCCGGCGGAAAAAGCCCCCGGGGAGCCCCTGCTCGCCGGCACATGCGGGCGCCTCTCCCTGCAGCGGAATTACGCCTACTTTTCCAAGGTGGCGAAGCTCGTGGACGAGGCCCGCTGGACGTGGCTGGGCGCGCCGGAGGCTACTGGCCTCCTCCCGGAAAGCGTGGCGCGCACCGGCTGGCTCACCCGGGAGCAGGCGCTTTCAGGCATGGCGAAGCTGGACATCTATGTTCATTCCTCCGCGTGGGACGGCCTTTCCAACACCCTGCTCGAGGCCATGGCCCTCGCAAAGCCCGTGGTCGCCACGGACATCCCGGCCAACCGCGCCGTGGTCGAGGACGGGGTGACCGGCTTCCTTTGCCGGGACGAGGCGCACATGGCGGAGACGGTGAAAAAGCTCCTTGCCGATGCAGGGCTTCGGGCCCGGGTCGGCCGCGCCGCGCGCGCCTATATCGAAGAGAAGCACGACGCCGCCAAAGTGTACCAAAACTTCGGGGCGCTCTACCGCAGGCTCGCCGGGGCTGGGCATGCGGCCGGATAAGGGCGCGGGCCCCCTCGGCCTCTTCCGGCCCCTGCTCGGGGTCTTTTTCTCCCTCGGCGCCATCAAAATCACCCAGATGGTTCTGCCGCTGCTCGCCATCCCGTGGCTCGCGCGCATCCTCGATTTGCGCACGTTCGGCATCCTCATGTATTTCAGCATTCTGCCGTCCGTGGCCGAGACGGTGCTGAACTGGGGCTTCAACCTCGGCGCCGTGCGCGAGGTGGCCTTCGCCCGCGGCGGCAAAAGGCGGCAGGCCGCCATCCTCGGGGCCGTCATTACGGCCAAGCTCATGCTCGCCGGCCTGTGCCTTCTGGGCGCGCTCGCGCTTTTGCCGGTCATCCCCTATGCCCGGGAATATCCCGGCGTCTACATGCTCGCCATCCTCTACGGCATCGCGCGGGGCTTCAGGCCCCTGTGGTTCTATCAGGGCATCGGCAAGGGCATGCGCCGCATGGCCCTGTGGGACATGCTCTCCAACCTCACCATCCTTGTGCTCATCGTCATTGTCATCAACCGGCCAGAGCGCTGGCCCTGGTATTTCGCGCTCAACTTCGGCTGCAAGGCGCTGCCCTATTCCTTTCTCATCTGGCAGCTCTCCCGGTCCTGGCCCTTCCGCCTGGGCATCAGGGGCGCCCGGCGCATCCTGCGCACGACGCGGACGCTGTTCGCCAATGCCCTTACCATCATGGTCCATACGCAGACCGCGAAACTGGTGCTCGGCTATTTTCTCCCGCCGGCCGAGATGGGCATCTACCTCGCCGCGGACAAGATCATCAAGGCCGTGGCCGACGCGAGCGAGCCCGTGACCCAGACCATCTATCCCGAAGTGTGCGCCCTGCGCCACGGGGGCACCGAAACGGCCGGGCAGATGCTGTTCTGGTCCTTCGCGGTGACGGTGGGCCTCATGCTGCTGGCGGCCGTGTTGCTGTGGCTGACGGCGCCCTGGCTCATTCCGCTGGCCCTGGGGGCCAAGTATGCCGAAGCCATTCCCATCCTCAACATCATGGTCGCCGCCTTGCCCATCATGGGCATGAACGCTGTTGTGGGCCCGCAGATACTGGTCGCCAGCGGTCACGAAAGAGCCTTTTTCCTGGCCTCGGTGTTCGTGGCCGCCGCCAGCGTGCCGCTGGCCATGCTTTTGCCCACCTTGTTCGGGCTTGAGGGCGCGGCCTGCCTCAATATCGTCCTCGCCCTGCTTTTTCTCGCGGCACAGGCCTTCTGCATCAAAAAATATTGCCCCGGCTCCCTCTCCTTGAGCCCGGCGGAGTAAGCAAGGATGAACCAGCCACTCGTCTCCATCATCATTCCCGTCTACAATGCCGAACCATATCTCGCGGAGAGCCTCAAAAGCGCGCTCGGGCAGTCGGTGACGGACATCGAAGTCATCGCCGTGGATGACGGCTCAACAGATGCGAGCCTCGAGATTTTGCGCTCCTTTGCCGCCCGGGACCCGCGCCTCAAGGTGCTGGTCCACGAAAAAAACCGGGGCCAGGCTGCCGCGCGCAACAGCGGTCTTGATGCGTCCACGGGCCGCTGGTTCGCGTTCCTTGACAATGACGATTTGCTTGCTCCTGATTTTTGCGAGGTCCTGCTTGCCGAGGCGGAAAGAAGCGGCGCGGACATCGTCAAGGGCCGCGCCAGGATCATCGAGCCGGACGGAAGAGTCCAGGAGACTTCGCTCCAATGGCAAAGAGACATCATGGAGAAAAGCCCGCTCTGCTTCAACGACACATGGTGGACCGCCATCTACAACGGGGAGAAGATCCGCGGGAAGATCCGGCTGCATGACGATGCTTTCCTCGGCGAGGACCTTGTCTTCCTTGTGGAGGCCATCACCATGCCCCTGAAAGTGTCGTGCATTGACGATATCGTCTACATCAATCTCCAGCGCGAAAACAGCGGCGGGGAATACCACAGCCGCTCCCTCAAAAAAATTGAGGCCACCATCGATTCACAGGCCTCCATATTGCAAACCTTGAATAAAAAACACATCTATGCTTCCGACCCCTATGGCTATCGCCTCTGGACCATGGAGGCCCTGCGGCGGCTCGGCGGTTTTCACCGCGCAAAAGAGGGCGAGCGCGAGACGGCCCTGAGGCTCTGCGCGGCCAAGGCGCCGCAGGTGGCCTCGCTCATCCGCTGCGACTATCCGGGCGCCAGGAGATTCCTCATGCCGCTCGCGCTAAAAATTTTAACGGATGACCGGCTGCTCTTCGCCCGGCTCTTCATCTTCCGCTGCTATGGGCTTGTGAAAAAACTCAGGCGCCCCAGGGGCCAGTAGGAGGCATGGCATGCTCAAATGCCTGTTCATCATGCACGACTGGGCCGGCGGCGCGGAAAAGATCAGCCTCAATGTGGCCAAGTGCCTCGACAGGGCAACCGTGGAGCCCACGGTCTGCTGCCTGCACCACCTGCCAAAGCTCGCCGCCATGCTGCCGGAGGGGCAAAACTTCTCCATGCCCGCCAAGCCGGGGCTGCTGCCCAAGCTCAGGCATTTCTGGAAGATCCGCCAAATGGCGGCTGAGAGCGACGCGGTGGTCGGCACCGTGCAGCTGCAAAGCATCTTGGCGGCCGCACTGCTCGCCCCGGGCAAGGCCGTCGCCTGGCTGAGGACGGACCTGCGCGGCAAGCTCGCCGGCAAGGCCCCTCATGTGGCGCGGCTGTACAAGGCGCTCATGGGCTGGGCCTTGCGCCGCTCCCGCTTTGCGGTGTGCGTCAGCGAGGGCGTGCGCCGCTCCAGCGCCGCGCTGTGGCCCGCCCTCGCCCCGCGCCTTCGGGTGCTCAGGAACCCCTCGGACCTCGAAAAAATCCGCATGGAGGCGCAGGCGCCGCTGCCCGAGGGCCTCGAAGCCTGCTTCCAGAAGCCCGTCATCATCGCCGTGGGCCGGCTGGAGAAGGAAAAAAACCTGCCCCTGCTCATGGAGGCCTGCGCGCTTTTGCGCCGGCGCGGGCGCGACTTCAACCTCTGCCTTGCGGGCCGGGGCTCGCAAAGGGAAAGCCTTGAACGGCTGGCCCGGGATGTGGGCCTGAAAGACCATGTCTTCTTCACCGGCTACCAGCGCAACCCATATGCCCTCATGGCGCGCTCAGCCGTGCTGGCCCTGAGCTCCAACCGGGAGGGCTCCCCCAATGTGCTGGTCGAGGCGCTCTGCCTGGGCATCCCCGTGGTGGCGACCGATTGCCCGAGCGGCCCGGACGAGATTTTATGCGGCGGCGAATTTGGGCGCCTTGTGCCCATGAACGACGCGCACGCGCTGGCCGGCGCGCTGGAAGCCGTCCTTGCCGCCCCGCCCGATGCCGCCAAGATCGCGGCGGGCAAAAAGCGCGCCGGGGATTTCAGCCTCGAGAACGCGGCCGCGGCGTGGCAAAAGCTGCTGCTGGAGACCGCGGCGGAAAGCCCAAAAAAGCCGGCATAGCCCGGGGGCGTTCGGCGCCAGCAGTTCCCGCCTTCAATATTTCCCGGGCCCCCCTGCCCCTGCCGCCGACCTTTTCTAGCCGCCGAGCAGGCGTTTCAGCCACCTGAGGCGCCCCTTGCCGTAGGGCGGATAGCGCAGCGGCAGGTCGAAAGACGGCCATTGCCGCACCACGCCCTTCAGGTTGCTGAACAGGTCAAAGCCGGCGCGGCCGTGGTAGCGGCCCATGCCGCTCATGCCCACGCCGCCGAAGGGCAGATGGCTGGAGGACGCCTGCAGCGCCACATCGTTGATGCAGCCGCCCCCGAAGGAGACTTCGCGCAGCACGCGCGCCTCGACGGCCTTGTCCCGGGTGAAAAGATAGCAGGCGAGCGGCTTGGGATTGGCGCGGATGTAACTCAGGGCGTCGTCAAGGCTCGCATAGCCGACGGCCGGCAAGAGCGGCCCGAAGATCTCGTCCTCCAGCGCCGGGCTGGTGAGGCCGGTCTTGAACACCACGGGCGCGATCTTCAGGCGCTCCCTGTCGGCGCGGAGGGCGACGCCGCAGCGTTCCGCGAGCCCGGAGAGCCGGTCAAAGGCCGCCGGGGAGACGATGCGGCCGTAATCCGGCGAGGCGAGGGGGTCGGGCCCGAGGAAGCGGCCGAACTCCTGTTCGATAGCCGTCACGAGCTCGTCGAGGATGGCGGCGTCGGCGAGCAGGTAGTCCGGCGCCACGCAGGTCTGGCCGGCATTGAGGATCTTGCCCCAGGCGATGCGCCGGGCGGCCACGCCGAGGTCGGCATCCTTGGGGACGATGACCGGGCTCTTGCCGCCGAGCTCAAGACACACGGGCGTGAGGTGCCTGGCCGCGCTCTCCATGATGACATGCCCCACGCGCGGGCTGCCGGTATAGAAAATAAAGTCCCACGGCAACGCGAGGAGCGCGTTGGCCGTCTGCTCAGGCGGGGCGCCCGGGGCTTCCGGCGCGTCGAGCACGACCCGGCAGTGCCCGGCGTCAAAGCATTCGGCGACCAGCTCCCGCAAAAGGCGCCCCGTGGCCGGGGACTGCTTCGAGGGCTTGAGCACCGCGCAATTGCCGGCGGCCACCGCGCAGATGAGCGGGATGAGCGAGAGCTGGAAGGGGTAGTTCCACGGCGAGAACACAAGCGCCACGCCGAAGGGCTCGGGGTGAACCTTGCAGAAGGCCGGCAGGATGGTGCGCCCGGGCCATACCCGGCGCGGCCGGCTGAAGCGGGCCGCCCTGGCGGCGTAATAGTCCGCCGCGTCCAGCGTTTCCGCTATCTCGGTGAGGTAGGCCTCCACGGCGGGCTTGCCAAGGTCGGCGTGGAGTGCCGCCGTGATATCCGCCTCGCGCCGGCGCACGGCCGCGGCCAGGCCGCGCAGCCGGGCCTTGCGAAAGGCGGGCGCAAGCGTGGCGCCCGTGGCAAAGAAGGCCCGCATCTCTCCATGCAGGGCGGGCAGGGCCTTGTATGACAGCTCATTCATGGGTCACGCCCCTTTGGTCTCGACCTTTCCCCGCGGCTCTGGCATCCTTGGGGGGCGGCCCGCCGCCGGCAGCCCCCTCAAGCTGTAGCGCGCCGGGGGGCGGCGCGCAACGGCCTGACACCTCCCCGCCCGCAGGCGGGGAGCACAGGGAGCCCCATGAACATCGCCTTGAAGGGCCATTTCTTGCGCGAAGGGCTCAGGCTCAACGGCCACCATGTCCACAATCTCGTCATCAGGAAGGGCGAGACCCTTGCGGACGCCCTCAGGGCCGCGCCCGCGCCCGTGGACCTCGTGATCTGGGAGCTCTTCGGCGCCGCTTCGGACATCCAGGCCCTCGGCCCCTGCGAGCAGCCCATGGCGGCGTTCTGCATCGACACGCCGCTCAACGCCTTCTGGCTGCGCCCCTGCGTGCAAAATTTCGACGCGGTCTTCGTGGACCAGCCCCAGTGCGTGGCGGATTTCGCCGGCTTGGCACCCCACGTCTCCTGGCTGCCCCTGCCGGCGCATACTTCCTATTTCCAGCCGCCGCGGCCGAAAAAGTACGATATCACCTTTATCGGCACCACCAATGCCGAACGCCTGAAGCGCAACAATCTCCTCAGGCTGCTTCGGTCGCACTTTGAGCTCAACGTCCTCACCGGGCTCACCATAGCGGAAAGCCAGGAGGTCTTTGCCGCGTCGAAGATCGTCCTCAACGAGAACTTCTTCCCCGGCCTCACCCTGCGCGTTTTGCAGGGCCTGGCGGCCGGCGCGGCCGTTTTCACCGAGCGCTCGCCCTTTGGGCACGATTTCGGCCTCACGGACTTTCAGGACCTCGTCTTCTACACGCCGGACAGCCTCCTCGAGCGCATGACGGAGGTGCTCGCCAACTACGGGCGCTACGCCGGACTTGGCGCGCACGGGCAGGAGACGTGCCGCGCCCTCTATGGGAGCGGCCCCGTGGCGGCGGAACTCCTGGCCCGCATCCCCACGGGGCGCCGGTGGGACGGCCCGGCGCACGCCGAAGCGGCCCGGTGGCACAGGATCACTTCGGAGCTGCTCTATGCGCAGCGCTTCGGGGGTGACTTTTCGCGCACCGTGCGGGCGCTTCAGGAAGTCGCGCGTTCCTCGCCGGGCAAGGCGGCCTGCGCGGAGCTCCTGCTCGGCGACGTAGAGGCGCGGGTGAAAAAAGGGAGGGACGCCCGCGCGCACTACCTGAGGGCGCTGGAGCTGGACCCGGCAAGCCCCGCGCGCCTCAAGCTGGCCCTGCTGGACATCCGCCAAAACGAGCTCGCCGCCGCCCGGGCCGGGCTGCTGGCCTATGCGCGTGCCACGCCGCTCGGCCTGGCAAAAGTCCCGGAAGCGTCCCTCGCGGGCCCCCCGACGCCCCAAGGCCTGCTCACGCTGGCCGGGGAGCTCGCTTTCGCCTTCGGCCGGCGGTGGGACATGGGCTTCAACAAGGATTTCCCCGACCCGGTGCCGGACACGGCCTTCGAGCTCGCCCGCATGTCGTGGGAGCTGGCGCCCACGCCCGACGCCCTTGACCTCATGCGGCGGTGCCTGCCGCAGCACATGCGGGGCGAGCTTTTGCCGCTCCTGCTCGCGGCCCTGAAAAAGGGCCTGCTCCCGGATGTGCAGATCCTCGAGACGGCCCGCACGGCCTATGAGTACTACGACCACGAGACGCCCGCGACCATCATGGCGGCCCTGCGCAAGACGAAATAGCTTTTTGCCAGGAGGATGCCGACCGCGCGGCCGATTAGGCGCGACCGGGCCTCGTGGCGGCTGCCGTTTCCCGCCATCATGACAGCCCGGCACGCGGGCGGCCCACACGGAGGCGAAGCACCGCCCCGGCTTGCCTTTGGGCGCAAAGTGTACCACTCTTGCCGGGGCGCGCCGGATACTCACGCCCGGCTTTCGCGGGCAGGCTGCCCTTGGGCGCTGCCCCGGCCCCAAGCTTTACGCAAGACCACCGAGGACCGCATGGCCGACACAGCAGCCGCAAAAAACGCCGCGCACCCGGCCAGCCCTTCCCCCGCCACGGCCGGAACCGAGCAGGAGGGCCGCGGCTACTTTCTCTTCCTCCTCTGTTTTCTCGCGGCCATGAGCGCCTTCCCCTCCATGGTCAACGACCTCTACCTGCCCACCTTGCCGGCCATGCGCGCCGAGTTCCACACCTCCAGGCCCGTGGTGCAGCTCGGGCTCTCCTTCGTCATGATCGGCCTCGGGCTCGGGGGCCTCGTCTGGGGGCCGCTCAGCGACAAGATCGGCCGCAAACCCGTGCTCTTCGTGTCGCTTGGCATGTTCATCGTCTTTTCCGGGGTGAGCGTGTTTTCGCCAAGCATCGCGTTCTTTCTCGGCTGCCGCCTGTTCCAGGGGCTCGGCGCCTCGGGCGCGGTCATGCTCTCCAAGACCATCCCGGCGGACATGTACACCGGCCGCGCGCTCGCCAAGATCATGTCCACGGTGGGCGCCATCAACGGCATAGCGCCGGTCTCCGGGCCGCTTCTGGGCGGCTTCATGGCCAGGGCCATCGGCTGGCGCGGCATCTTCCTCGTGCTCACCGGCATCGGCCTCGTCATGATCCTTCTCACCTTCTTCTTCCGCGAGAGCCTCGCCCCCAGGAATCGCGACCGCGGCCCGTGGCGCGCGCTTTTCGGCGAATACCTGCCCCTGCTCAAAAACCGGCCCTTCATGATCCATGTGATCCTCAAAAGCGCGGCCTTGGGCGTGCTCTTCTGCTACATCTCCTCCGGGCCCTTCATCATCCAGGAGCGCTACGGCTTCGACGCCATGCAGTTCGGCCTCATTTTCGGCCTCAACGCCATGGCCGTGGTGCTCGGCGCCACCCTTTCCGTGCGCTTCCGTACCATGAAAAAAGCCGCCATCACCGGCGCCGCCGGCATGGTGGCCTTCGCCTGCCTTGAGGCGGGCGCCATCTCCTTCCTCGACAGCATCTGGGTCTTCGAGGGGCTTATCGTGCCCATGCTCTTCTTTTCGGGCATCGTGTTCGCCGCCTCCAACACGCTCGCCATGACCGAGGGGCGCCTTTCCGCCGGCGCGGCCTCGGCCATCCTAGGGCTCGGCGGCTATGTGTTCGGCTTCATCGTCTCGCCGCTGGTGGGCATGGGCGACATCCAGCTCTCCACCTCCATCGGCATGACCGTGTGCGCGCTGATCTGCCTGCTCTACGCCTGGTTCGCCTACCAGCTGCCGGCGAGCAAGATCCAGCCCTGAACGCCGCAAAACCGGGAGAACCCATGCTGCTCCAGGCCCACAGCGCCATCCTCGTGGTGGACATGCTCAACGATTTCGTCCTGCCCGGCGCGCCCATGCGCGTGGAAGGCGCTCTCGCCACCGTGCCGGCCATTGCGCGCTTCCTCGCCTACGGGCGCGAGAACCAGTGGGCGGTGATCTATGTGAACCGCGAGCACCGCGCCTCCGGCATCGATGCCGAGATGACGCGCCGCCACTTCTTCGAGGAGGGGCAGCCCTTCTGCGTGCCGGCCACCCCTGGCGCGCAGGTGGTGGACGCGCTCGCGCCCGCGCCAGAAGACATCATCGTCACCAAGCAGCGCTTCAGCGCCTTTGTGGGCACGGACCTCGACATGGTGCTCCGCGGGCTCGGCGTGAGCACCGTGTTCGTGACCGGGACGCAGTACCCCAACTGCATCCGCGCCACGGCCGTGGACGCCATGGGGCTCGACTACCTGACCATCGTCTGCACGGACTGCTGCTCCGCGGCCACGCCGGCCGTGGCCGAGGCCAATGTCTATGACCTCACCATGATGGGCATCACGTGCGCGCCGTCCACGCGGTACATGGAGTGAGGGGGCGCATGGCGCCGCGTCGGCTGGGTCTTTAGAATGAAAAAACCTCCCGCAGGCGGGAGGTTTTTCTGTGCCTTGTGGCAAAACGCGCTCAGCGCTGCCGCAAAAACTCGTCCAGCGTCTCCATGAGCTTCTTGATGTCGATGGGCTTGGCCACATAGCCGTTCATGCCCGAATTGATGGCCTCCTCGCGGTCTTCGTCAAAGGCGTTGGCCGTCATGGCGATGATGGGGATGCCGGAACGGATGGGGTCCTCCAGGCCGCGGATGGCCCGGGTGGCCGCATAGCCGTCCATGACCGGCATCTGCACGTCCATGAGGATGAGGTCGTAGGTGCCGGCGGGCATGTCGCGCACCTTGGCCACGGCGAGCTGGCCGTTTTCCACGATGTCGAGCTCAAAGCCCGCGTTTTCCAGGATCATCTGCGCGATCTCCTGGTTCATCTCGTTGTCTTCGGCGAGCAAGAGGCGCTTGCCGGCGAAACTTTCCGGCGTCGTGGGCTCTTCGTGCTCCTCTTCTTCAGGCTGCGACGGGGAGAGCAGCACATTGCGCAAGCCCGAAAGGAAGATGGGCTTGGAGCAGAAGGCCGTGACGCCGGCCTCTTTGCCCTCCTCCTCGATGTCCGTCCAGTCATAGGCCGTGAGAATGATGATCGGCACCTCGGGGGGCACGGTCTTGCGCAGGCGGCGCGTGAGCTCGATGCCGTTCATGTCCGCCATGATCCAGTCGATGAAATAGGCGCCGTAGGCCTCGTTCTGCTCGCGCGCGAACTCGGTGCGCACGAGGGCCTCCTTGCCGAGGGTGGTCCAGTCGGGCTTCATGCCGAGCTCGGAGAGCATCTTGGAGAGGCTGGTGCAGGTGTTGATGTCGTCGTCCACCACCAGCGCGCGCGTGCCCTCATATTGCGGCAGGAGCATGTCGGCCGTGTCCTCCTCCACCACGCGGAAGGTGAAGGTCACGGCGAATTCCGAGCCCTTGCCGCTCTCGCTCTCCACCTCGATGGAGCCGCCCATCATGTCCACGATGTTCTTGGTGATGGCGAGCCCGAGGCCCGTGCCCTGGATGCCGCTCACCGTGGTGGTCTGCTCGCGCTCGAAGGGCTCGAAGACATGCTTCAGGAACTCCTTGCTCATGCCGATGCCGCTGTCGCGCACGCGGAACTCGTAGGTGGCCCTGCCGTCCTCCGCCGGCGTGACCTGGATGACGCGCACGCTCACCCGGCCCCCGGGGTGGGTGTACTTCATGGCGTTGCTCAGGATGTTGAGCAGCACCTGGTTGAGGCGCAGCCGGTCGCAGAAGATGGTCTCGTTGACCACGTTGAGCGTGTCGATCTGGAAGTCGAGCTGCTTTGCGCGCACGTCCGCCTGCACGATGGTGCGCAGGTCGTGGAGGATGGAGGGCAGGCTCACCTCCTGCTCCTCGATCTTGACCTTGCCGCTCTCGATGCGGCTCATGTCGAGCACGTCGTTGATCAGGCTCAGGAGGTGGTTGCCCGAGGTCATGATCTTGCCCAGATAGCGCTGCACCATGGGCACGTTGTCCGCATTGGAGGAGGCGAGCGCGGTGAAGCCGATGATGGCGTTCATGGGCGTGCGGATGTCGTGCGACATGTTGTTCAAAAAGGCCGTCTTGGCGGCGCTGGCGTAGCGGGACTTTTCGAGCGCTTCGGCGAGGGCCTGCTTCTGCTCCTGCTCGCGGCGGATCATGTCGTCGATGTTCCTGAAGCCCGCGAGGATGAGGTCATAGCCGCGGCCGCCGTTTTCGTGCGGCCTGACGAAGGTGAACTGGAAATACTGCGTCTCGCCGTCCTCGACGATGCGGTAGGTGCCGCTGTATTCCTCCTTTTCGGCGAGCTGCCTGCGGATGGTCTCAAGCGAGAGCGCGTCGCGCAGATAGTCGCGGTCCTCGGGGTGGACCTTCTGGTCGATATAGCGCCCGGCCAGTTCCGCATAGGGCCTTTCGGCGCCCTGGCTCTCGGCCGTGCCCCCGGGCCCGAAGCCCGAGAGCTTGATGATGCCCGTGCTCCCCTTGTCCGCATCTATGGCGAGCACGTTGGAATAATCGCGGGAGAGCGCCTCCACGATGGCGAGCTGGCTCGCGAGCTCCTGGTTGGCGTGCTCGGTGGTGGTGAGCAGCTGCCGGTTCCAGCGGCCGCGCAGCCACATGATGAGGAAGAGCGAGGCCGCGAGCATGAGGATGCACGCCGCCACCGACATGGTGCCCGGATTGGCGTAGAGATAGTGCCAGAGGCTCATGTCCCCGGCGCGGTACGAAACATAGTTGGAGCCGAGCTGGTTGAGGGTGGCCGGCGGCACGCCCTTGACGGCTTTCTTGAGGATGGTGCCGAGCTCATGGTCCGCGCTGGCCGGCACATAAATGCTGAAATTGGCGCCGCCGTCGTTGAGGATGGCATAGGTGAGGCCGCCGCCGGGGTCGCGGTTGATGAACATCTGCGCGGTCAGCGGCAAGACGTAGGCCGCGTCGGCCTCGCCGCGCTGCACGGCGCGCAGGGCTTCCTGCGCGGTGGGATATTCCCGCGTCTCCACATTTTTCAGCAGGCCGTCCGGCAGGTCGAAGGGCATGCCTTTGGGCAGCGCCAGCTTGCGCACGGGGGCATTGAAGTCCGTGCGCGTCACCCGGGCCACGCCGGTGACAAGATAGGGCTCGGTGGAAAAGCCGTGATAGGGCTCGTCCTCGCCGATGCGGTCGGGCTCCAGCCGGTCCAGCATCACGAGCGCATGGGCGCGGTTTTCGCCGGCTTCCCCGGGCGCCGTCGGCGCCACCAGCGTATAGGGCAGCCCCGCCACCTGCATGACGCGGCCGAAATATTCCGGGATGACGCCCTTGAGCTCGCCGTCCTCCACAAAGGAGTACGGCGCGTTGTCGGCCCGGGCCGTGGCGGTGATGGCCTTGTCGCCCTGCTTCACCGCTGCCCTGTATTCCTCCTCGCGCGGCGAAAATTCCACCTGGTCGGGCTGGTCCGGCCCGTAGTGGCGGTAATAGAGCCGGTTTTGCCAATCGCCCTCGTTGAGATTCATCTGGTCGATGGCGTGGTTGATCTCGTCGATGATGTCCTTGTTTTCCTTGCGGGCGATAATGTAAAAATTGTCGCTCTTGATGATGTCGAGCAGGGTTTCGTTGTAGGGCTTGCGCAAATTGCTGGAGAGGATGGCGTCCACGTCGCCCTTTTGCAGGGCGTCGGAGAGCTCGGACGGCGATTCGTATTCGATGAGCGTGTAGGTGAAGCCCTTGTCTTTCGCAAAATCGGGCAGGTAGCGGTTCTGGCTGCTGCCCGCCACCGCGCCGATCCTCATGCCGTCATAGGTCTCGTAGTCGCCCGCGCGCAGGTGGGTGTTCTGCAGCTTGCGGGTGAGCACGGTGTGGTTGCGGCCCACGGGCAAGGAAAACGTGAAGATCTTTTCGCGCTCGGGCGTGCGCCGGGCCGTGCTCACCACGTCGATGTCGCCGTTCTTCAGCATCTCCTGCATGTCCTGCCAGGACTTGTCATAGCCCGAAAACGTGAAATTGAGGTTGGAATATTCCGAGAGCAGGCGCAGAAGGTCCATGCCGTAGCCTTCCAGGTTGCCCTCGTCATCCTTGCTGTGGTAGCCCTCGAAATTGAAGATGCCCGCCTTGACCTCACGGTTGGGGCCACTCGATGTGGAGGGGGTGGCGGGCTCGGTGGCCGTCGGCCACGCCAGAATAAGCACGAGCGCCAGGGCGGGGAAGATGCCGTGATGCCGGGGAATGTGCAGCATATATTTCACCACAATCGGCTTTTTTGCAGGGAGGGGCGGCGTCCCCGGCCGGGGGCAGGCGGGACGCAACGGTCTCCAGTATAGGGGATGCGGCGCCCTTTGCCAATGCCCGGCCGGGCGCCTCCGGCTTCGCCCGCGCCCGTGGCTCCGGCGCTGCGGGGCTTGCGCCCGTCTTTGCGTCTTTACGAAAAAAGGAAAAACCCCTAGAATGGAGCCTTGCGGCATGATGCACTTTGGCGCGGCCCCGGGCCGGCCGCTCATGTTGCGCCCGTGAAACCGCACTCTGCCAACATCCCGCGCAGCGCCGACAGCAAACCATGAACAGAAGTCACGCCATCCTCGCCGGCCCCCTGTTTTTCGCGCTCCTGGGCACCGCCTTTTGCGTCTGGAGCGCGCTCGGGAACGATGTCAATTTCTGCGTCACCACCGGCTGCACCCTGTACCAGGACTTCACCGTCGCCGGCATCTCCCTCTGGTGGTTCGGCACCGCTGCCTTCGGCGCGCTGGCCGGCCTTGCGCTGCTCGGCGCGGCGGAGTGGGCCCGCATCGTGGCCGCCCTCGCCATCCTGGGCGATATCTGCCTGCTCCTGCTCATGGCCTTCACCGCGCCCTGCATCAGTTGCCTTGTGGCGGCGCTGCTCTTCGCCATCATCTATTTCCTCCTGCGCCGCGAGCCCGCGCCGCAGAGCCGCATGCGCCCCGAGGAGCGGCGGCACTCCGTGCTGCTCTGGGTGTGGGCCGCGCTCTTCGTGGTCAATGTGGGCGCCGTGGCGCGCTCCCAGGCGGATGTGTGGCCCATCCTCGACGAAAGCGAAAACCCGGTCACGCGCATGTTTTTCTCGCCCTCCTGCCGCTACTGCATCGAGGGCATCAACGCGCTCTCCGGCAATGTGGACGTGGCCTTCTATCCCCTCGCCGAGACCGAGGCCGATGTCTGGAAGGTGGCGCGCATGCGCGCCCTGCTCGACGAAGGGCTCAACATCGCCCAGGCCCTCGCCCAGAGCCAGAATGTCCAGGAGCCCTCGGGCTTCGCCTCCTGGCGGCCGGGCATGCTGCTCCTGCGCTTCCGCCTGTTGCGCAACAAGGCCCACGTTTTCGCGGCCGGCTCGCAGGGCGTGCCCTTTTTCGAGCAGCGCGGGCTTCCGGGTGACATCCGCGAGCGCGTGGAGCGCGCCCAGCAGCCGCGCGGCCACGCCGACGCCCGCCCGGGCCGCGCGGTAACTTCGCCGGCCGCCCCGGATGACGACACCCCCCGGGACGAGCGCCTGCCGCTGGAGACGGGCGGCCTCACGGGTTCCGGGGGCACCCAGTGCGGCGGCGCCGTGCCGTGCCCCCCGGGCAGCGAGGCCCGCTAGGCTCGGGCTCCCTTCCCTTCTCCCCGCCACTTCCCGCCTCCGCGGCCGCGGCGCCCTTTCTTGAAATTTGCCGCGCCCGCGCGTATACTGTCCCTTTCCTGTGATCCTCATTCCTGCGGCCCGGGCCGCACGGGAGCGCCCATGCTTGAGTATATCCGCACCAGCGCGCAGTCTTTCGGCGTCAAGGTGGCCTTCGGCGTCATCATCCTTGTCTTCGTCTTCTGGGGCGTGGGCAACTTCAACGACCGGGATTACTCCAACGTGGTGGCCGTGGTGAACGGCCAGCCCATCCTGGCGCAGGAGTTCGAGCGCGCCTACCGCAGCGCCGAGGAATACCTGCTGCGCGCCAATCCCGGGCTCACGCGCGAGCAGCTTATCCGCGACCATCTCGGGCGCACGGTGCTCAACGACCTTATCCGGCAGACCCTCGTCCTCCAGGAGGCCGAGCGCGCGGGCATCACCGTGACCCCGGTGGAGCTCAGGCACGCCGTGGGCAAGATGCGCGCCTTCCAGGACGACAAGGGCCGCTTCGACCCCGAGGCCTATACCCGCGTGCTCGCCGCGCAGCGCAAGAGCCCGGCCCAGTATGAAAAGGAGCTCGCCGACGAGCTCCTGGCCGGCAAGATCTACGCCCTCGTCACCGCCCCGGCCTGGAGCGACCCGGACGAGCCCCGCCGCCGCTATGACTTTTTGCGCGAGCGGCGCAGCGTGGACTATATCTTCGTGCCCGCAGGGCGCTTCCTCGACAAGGTCACGGTCACGGACGCCGAGGCCCAGGCCTGGTATGACGGCCACAAGGCGGATTTCGCCATCCCGGCGCGCGTCAACGTGGCCTATGTGGCCGTGCGCCCCGAAGAGCTCGTCAGCCCCGACAGCGTGAGCGAGGCCGACGCGCGGGCCTGGTACGAGGCCAACAGGAACCACTTTGAGCAGCCGGAGCAGGTGCGCGCGGCCCATATCCTCGTGCCCCTGCCGCAGGATGCCGACGCCGCGGCCGAAAGCGAGGCCCGCGAGGCCATCGCCAAGGCCGCCGCCCGCCTCAAGGCCGGCGAGGCCTTCGCCAAGGTGGCCGACGCCGTGAACCCCGAGGGCGCGGCGGGCCCGGGCGGCGAGCTCGGCTGGATCACGCGCGGGCGCACCGTGCCCGCCTTCGAGGAAGCGGCCTTCGCCCTCGAGCCGGGCACGGTCTCGGAGCCGGTGCGCAGCCCCTTCGGCTTGCACCTTATCCTCGTGGAAGAAAAGAATCCCGGCGGCGTGCCGGAATTTGAGAAGGTCGCCGGCGAGGCGCGCAAGGGCGTGGCCTTCGAGCGCGGCTCGGACAGGCTGCATGACACGCTCGACAGCCTCATCGAGGACAATATCCTCAACAAGCCGCTTGCCGAAAGCGCGGAGCGCCACGGCCTCAAGGCGGCGGAAAGCGGCCTCCTGGACAAGGAGGGGCTGGTCAGCACCCTCGGCGTCAAGCCCGAGGGCGCGGACGCCCTGCTCGCGGCCGGCGCGGGCCTGCCGGTGGACAGCGCGCTGGAAGCGGGCGACAGCTACCTCGTGGCGCGCATCGTCGCCACGGAGCCGGCCTCCACCAGGCCCTTCGCCGAGGTGAAGGACGGCATCGTGAAGATCCTCGCCGAGGAGAAGGCGCTCGCCGACGCGCTCGCCAGCGCGCAGGCCACGCGGGCAAAGCTCAAGGACGGCCCCCTGCCGGAGGCCGAAGCCAAAAGCCTCGGCGTGAGGCAGGCGCCCGCCATGGAGCGCGGCGGCGCCCTGGCCGACTTCGCCCCGCACCCGGCGCTCGCCGAAGCCATCTTCGCGGACAAGCCGGGCGACTGGCTCGAGCGCGTCTACAGCGTCAGCGGCCCGCAGGGCCCGGGCGCCCTCCTCTGCCGCGTGGCCGCGGTGCTGCCCCCGGACGGCGCGGAGTGGGAGAGCGTGGGCGAGGCGCTCGCCGAGGGCGTAAAGCGCGAGCGCGAGGACGCGGTCTACGCCATCTTTCTCCAGAGCCTCGCGGACGGCGCCAAGGTGGAAGTGGTCAACAGCAACCTCGTCGACCGCGTGAACATGTAGGCGCGGGCGGCGCCTGGGGAGCGATCCATGTGCGGCATCATCGGCTATGTGGGCCACCGCCCGGCTGTGCCCGTGGTGGTGGAGGGCCTCGAGCGGCTCGAATACCGCGGCTATGACTCGGCGGGCGTGGCGTGGCTGCTTGCGGGGCGCCTGCATGTGCTGCGCGCCAAGGGCAAGCTCGCCGCCCTCAAGGAAAAGCTGGCCGATTCGCCGGCCATCACCGCCACCTGCGCCATGGGCCACACCCGCTGGGCCACCCACGGCGTGCCGGCAGAGCGCAACGCGCACCCGCACCTCAGTAACGACGGCTCCCTCGCCCTCGTGCACAACGGCATCATCGAGAATTACCAGGAGCTCAAGGCCGGCCTCGCGGCCCGGGGCTATGAATTCCATTCCGAGACGGACACCGAGGTGCTCGTCAACCTCATCGCCGAGCGCCGCAAGACCGAGCCCGACCTGCTCCACGCCTTTGCCGCCGCCCTGCGCGAGGCCCACGGCGCCTACGCCGTCTGCCTGCTCGATTGCGCCTCCCCGGACACGCTCTACGCCGCGCGCATGGCGGCGCCGCTCATCGTGGGCCTCGGCACCGGCGAAAACTTCGTGGCCTCGGACATCCCGGCCTTTCTGCCCTATACGCGGCGCGTGGTCTTTCTCGAAGACGGCGAGATCGTGCGCGCCACCGCCTCGGCCCACGAGATTTTCCGGCTTGCCGACCTCTCCCGGCAGGAGCGCGAGGCCCAGACCATCCAGTGGGACATGCAGGCCGCGCAGAAGGACGGCTTCCGCCACTTCATGCTCAAGGAGATCTTCGAGCAGCCGCGCGTCATCACCGACGGCCTCGCCGGCCGCGTGGCCCGTTCGGGCGACCGCGTGGTGCTGCCCGAGCTCGCGCATCTCCCGGTGCCGAAGCGCCTGCACGTTGTGGCCTGCGGCACGTCCCACCATGCCGGGCTCTGGGGGCGCCACCTGCTGGAGGCCTGGGCCGGCATCCCCGTGCAGGTGGAGATCGCCTCGGAGTTCCGCTACCGCGAGAGCCCGCGCTTCGGCGAGGGCGAGATGGGCCTTGTCATCAGCCAGAGCGGCGAGACGGCCGACACCCTGGCCGCGCTCAGGCTCATGAAGGAGCGGGGACTGCCGGTGCTCGGCCTGTGCAACGTGGTGGGCTCGTCCATCGCGCGCGAGGCCGAGGCCGTGCTCTTCACCCAGGCCGGCCCCGAGATCAGCGTGGCCTCCACCAAGGCCATGTGCAGCCAGATGCTCGCCCTCGCGCTCATGGCCCTCCACTGGAGCGAGCGCACGGGCACCCTCACCCCGGCCGCCCGCAAGGAGCGCCTGGGCATCCTCCAGTCGCTGCCGGCCCTGCTCGACGACCATTTGCCCCGGATGCACAAGACCGCGCGCGAGCTGGCCCTCAAGTACGCGCAGGCGGCCAATTTCTTCTACCTCGGGCGCGGGCACTGCTACCCGCTGGCGCTGGAGGGCGCGCTCAAGCTCAAGGAGCTTTCTTACATCCACGCCGAGGGCTATGCCGCCGGCGAGATGAAGCACGGCCCCATCGCGCTCATCGACCCGGCCTTCCCCACCTTCGCCATCGCGCTTGACGACGCGCTCTTCCCCAAGGTCAAGTCGAATATCGAGGAAGTGCAGGCGAGGCAGGGCAAGGTCATCGCGCTCACCAATCCCGCTACGGAGCTTGCGGCGGACGACGTGTGGCGCGTGCCGCCGCTGCCCGCCCCGCTCTCGGCCTTTGCGGTGCTGCCCGCGCTCCAGCTCTTCAGCTACGAAGTGGCGGACTATCTCGGCAAGGACGTGGACCAGCCGCGCAACCTCGCCAAGAGCGTCACCGTGGAGTGACGGGGACATGCTCAAACCCTTCTACCAGGGCAAGCTGGACACCTTCTGCGCCATTTACGCCGTGCTCAACGCGCTGCGCCTGCTCTACGGCATCCGCGTGCTCAAGGCGCGCGACATCCTGAACGAGACACTCATGGGCCTCGCCTCCCGGCCCGAGGCCTTCCGCGCGGTGCTCACCCAGGAGACGGACTATATCGCCCTCGTGGACAACCTGCTGCGTATCCAGGCCCGCGCCTTTCCGCTGGACGTACAGGCGCCCTTTGCGGGCGCAAAGTCCCTGCCCGGGCCGGACGCCTTTTTCGCCGCCTGCCGCGACTGGCTGGCCCCGGGGCGCGGGCGGGCCATCGTCTTCCGCTTTCTGCGCAGCCTCACGCCCGACGGGGGCCCCATGAACCGCCACTGGACCACGGCCGACCGCGTGGACGGCGATGTCCTCCACCTTTTCGATTGCAGCCACGAGGCCGAAGCCATCCTCAACATCGACAGGACGAGCTTTGTCACCCGGGCCGACCACGTTTCCGCCGAGCGGCTTTTGCACATCCAGCCCGAAAGCGCGCGCTTCCTGCGCGTGCCCTTCTGACGCGATGCCTTCCGGCTCCCAGAGCGCTTCCACCCCCCGCGGCCCGCTGCCCGTCTGGGCGCTGAGCCTCGGCTGCCCCAAGAACCGCGTGGACAGCGAGCGCCTGCTGGGCTCGCTGGGCGTGCCCGTGAAGCCCGCGGCGCACATGGGCCGAAGCCGCCTCGTCTTCATCAACACCTGCGGCTTCATCGAGCCCGCGGTGCGCGAATCCATCCGCGCCGTGCTCGACGCGGCGCAACATCTCGGCAAGCTCCGGCGGCGCCCCCTGCTGGCCGTGGCCGGCTGCATGGTGGGCCGCTATGGCGTGGCCGAGCTCGCCAAGGAGCTCCCGGAAGTGGATCTCTGGCTGCCCACGGAAGACCTTGCGCGCTGGCCGGCCCTCGTGCGCGCGGCGCTGGGCCTTACTCCGGCGCAAGGTTCCGGGCTGCCCGGCCGGCTGCTCTCCACCGGGCCCGCCTATGCGTGGCTCAAGGTGGGCGAGGGCTGCCGCCACCAGTGCGCCTTCTGCACCATCCCGTCCATTCGCGGGCCCCTGCGCTCGGCGCCGGCCGAAGCCCTGCTCGCCGAGGCCCGCACGCTGCTCGCCCAGGGGGTGCGCGAGCTCGACCTCGTGGCGCAGGACGTTTCCGCCTGGGGCAGCGATTTCAGCGGCGGCGCGGAGCGCCCCCGGCTCGAGGACCTCATCACCGCCCTCGCCGGCCTGGACGGCCTTTTCTGGCTGCGCCTGCTCTATCTCTACCCCACGGGCGTCACCGGGACCCTGCTCAGGCGCATGGCCGGGCTGGGGCCCCCGGTGCTGCCGTACCTTGACATCCCCTTCCAGCATGCGGCGCCCGAACTCCTGCGCTCCATGGGGCGCCCCTTCGCGGGCGACCCGCGCCGCGTGCTCGAGCGCGTGCGCAGCATCCTGCCCGGCGCGGCGCTGCGCACCACCTTCATCGTGGGCTATCCGGGCGAGACCGACGCCCAATTCCTGGAGCTCTGCCGCTTTGTGGAGGAGGCCCGCTTCACCCACCTCGGCGTTTTCGCCTACCAGGCCGAAGAAGGCACGCCGGCCGCGAAGCTCCCCGGGCAAGTGCCCGTGCCCGTGCGCGAGGAGCGGCGCGCCGCCCTCATGGAGCTCCAGGCCGGCATCAGCGCGGACATTCTCGCGCAAGCCGTGGGCAGCCGCCTCCCCGTGCTCGTGGACGCGCCCGCGGCCGAGTGGCCCGGGCTGCATCGCGGGCGCGTGTGGTTCCAGGCGCCGGAGGTGGACGGCGTGACATGGGTGAGCGGCCCGGGTGTCACGCCCGGGGCCGTGGTGGAGGGCGATATCGTGGAAAGCTCGGATTACGACCTGAGCGCGCTGGCCTGACAGGGGAACCGGCCGCGCGAGGCCAGCCCCCACGCGCGGCGCCTTGGGGACGATTTTCCCTTATTGCGGGGAGGGGGCGGCCTCGTGCCCGCCCCCATCCGCAAGCAGGGGCTTGAGCTTTTCGGCCAGCGCCCGGGAAAATTCCGCTTTTCCATACCTGTTCAAATGCGTCATGGTGGAGAAATATTTGGCCGGGAAAAACGCCAGCCCCTCAAGCAGGCCGGCATCTTTTTCGATGGCCAGCTTTTTCGCCACGTCACGGTAGGCCGCCGCCAGCGCGCCCTTCTCGTCCACAAAATGCTCCGCCACGGGCGTTCGCAGCAATACCACGTCCTTCAGGCCGTACTTGTCCACAACCTCCCGCAGCACCTGGAGGTTTTGCACATAGCCCTCCGCCAGGCCCTGAAAGCCGATATTCTTGGGGCCGCTCTGCACGTCTTTTAAATATATCACATTGGGGTCGATGACGCCGCCATGGCCCGCGCGAATGGCCTCCTGCGCCGCCTTGGGCGAGCCATAATAGCCGCCGGAGCTTCCCCGCAGTGGCACATAGAGAACGTGGTCATAAAGAAGCGTGCTCAGGGCATTCTTGACGCCCTTGTACGGGCCTGTGGGCGGAACCACCTCTTTATCAAAACTTTTCCTGATATATTTTGGCCAGTTGTCATACTGTTTCTGCCGTATGAGCTGGATGGGATGAAAAGCGAACAGGATCAGTTCCGGCACCGGGTTCCGTTTCAGGTATTCTTCGAGCACGATGGCGCAGCCCCGGGGCCCGGCGTAGGCCAGGGTGCAAAAGTTCTGGACACTCCGCCCCAGCTCCTGCTCGAGGATGAGCGGGTCTATGCCCATCAGGCCGGAGCTGTCGCCGAAGATGACGATATCGCCCCTTGCCCCCTGCTTTACCCTTTTTACCTGCTCATTGATGAGCAGCATGTCATACGATGCCGGCTTCTCGTATTCCGTATCCATGTGCCGTGCGCCAAGCCAGGCAAGGCCGCCCGCAAGCCCGAACATGGCAAGGATGGGCAAACTCACAAGGGCAACCGCCCGCAGCGGATGCGAGCGGCTTCTTGTGGCGAGGAGGTCACGAAGTTTTTTTAACTGCTCCATAGCGCATGCCGCCTCATGCCTCATTCGGCGTTTTGGGCTTCGGCGCCCGCCGGGCCCTCGTCTCAGCGAACAGCATCCCACCCGGACCAGCGCGCCCGAGGCAGGGTTGCCGCGCAGGCGCCTAAAACTGGAAGTAGATAAAACTCAGGATGTTTTTGTTGTAAAAAACAAGCGTGCACAACAGCATGACGCCCAGGCACGCATATTTTATATACCTGTGCAGCCCTGTCAGGGGAAGGTCCGCTTGCGCCCTGCGCTGGAAAAACTCTATGACAAAGAGGATGCCGCCCAGGAAGAGGAGGGCTTTAAGCTGCCAGTAATTCGCCGGGAAGAATTCCCAATGTTTCAAGGCATTGCCGGCAAGGGACAATTCCTCGAGGCTGTGCACACGGAAGAAGAACCAGCCGATAAACGCGACGAGGAGAGTCACCAGCCAGCCCAGGGCGCGCCCCAGGGGCTTGCGGGTAAACTCCGGCGGCACGACGAGCCGCCATGCCACGAGGGCCGCGCCCCACCACAGGCCCCAGATGACAAAATTCCACCCGGCCCCGTGCCACAGGCCCGCCAGCCCCATGCAGAGGAGGAGATTCAGCGCCATCCGCCGTGTGCCGTGGCGGTTGCCCCCAAGGGGGATATACAGATAGTCGCGTATCCATGAGCTCAGGGTTATATGCCAGCGGCTCCAGAATTCCCGGGGCTCGGTGGACCAGTAGGGCCGGTTGAAGTTCAGTGAGAGATTAAAGCCCAGCAATTTGGCAAATCCGATGGCCATCAGGCTGTAGGCAAAAAAATCCGCATAAATCTGGAGCCCGAACGCCATTGACCCGAAAATGACGGACCAGCCGTTGGCCGTGGCCTGCCCGAATACGCTGTCCGCTATAAGGCCCGCATGGTCCGCGATGAAAACTTTTAAAAAATAGGCATAGACCAAGAGGCCCACGGCGAGCTCGGCATCCTCGCGGGAGGCAGTTTTGAGGGTCTTGAATTGCGGCAGGAGGCTGGCCGCCCGCTCGATGGGGCCGGCCACCAGCTGCGGGAAGAAGAGCGCGAAGGCGAAAAAATCCACGGGATTTTTTTCGGCGGCCACCTTTTGCTTATATACATCGACCACATAGGCGATCATTTGAAACGTGATGAACGAAATGCCCAAGGGGAGAATAATGGATTTCTCCGTGGAGCCTCCCCCCCCCCCGAGAGCGCCCAGCGTGGAAAGCAAAAACGTGTAATACTTAAAGTAAATGAGCGTCAGGACGATCAGGCTGATGGCAAGCCAGAGAATGAACTTGCCTTTCCTCATCCAAAGTGCGGAAATGTAGGCGATAAAGCAAATCGAGAGCATCAGGAAGAGGTGGGGAACGCTCCACCAGGCATAAAAAATACAGCTGAACCCGAGGATGCACATATTCCTGAGCGGAATATTCCGGATAAAGGGCAAAACGGCAAGGGCGATCCCGAAGAGAAGGAGAAATTCAATGCTGACAAAGCTCATAGGATATTCTCCCGCCCCAGGCCCGGAAAAAGGCCGCCCCCGGCAGGCACGCGCCACCTGAGCGCATGCGGGCCACCGGCGGCGCGCCCGGCATTGCCCCACATGCACACGCCGCTCACCCCATGGCACTGCGGGGAGCGCCCGGGATTGCGGCGTCTCCCCTCTAAAGCGGGGCCTTGCCTTTCGCGCGGGGCCACCGGCGGCCGCTTTCAGGCCCGGGTCACGCGCAAGGCGTGGCGCCCCGTGCCCCGCTTTCGGGAAGCGCGCGGAAATTCCGCCGCCAGGCACTGCGCTCATACTGCCTGGCCTGCCTTTTTGCAAGGCGAAACGCCGTCCCTCTCACTCCCCGAGCGTGCCCTCCAACCCCGCCGCCACTTCGCCGCAGAAGGCGAGAAAGCGCCCCGCCATGGCCTCGAGGCCGATGCCCGGGCGCAGGCTCTCGCCGGCCCCGCGCAGGCGCGCCCGGAGGCGCTCGTCGCGCATGACCGCGATCATGGCCCGCGCCAGAGCCTGGGGGTCGCTTTCGCGGATGCGCACCGCCGCATGCGGGGGCGCCCCGGCAAGGCGCTCGCGGTGCAGGGGACTCAGCGCGCAGATGAGGGGCACGCCGAGCGCTATGCCGGCCCAGAGGGTCTGCGGCACTTCCTCGGGCGAGGTGCCGGGCGCGAGCCACGCCGAGCACTGGCCGAGCACTTCCGGCGGCTGCCCGCCGAGGATGGAGAGCCGGCCGGCCACGCCGAGGCTTTCGGCCTCATGCAGTATCTCCGCAAAGCGCGGGCCCGCGCCGAACATGCGCACTTCCCACGGGGGCAGGTCTTCCCGCTGCCAGAGCGCGGCCATGGCCCGCACCACGGCGAGGGCGCCGGAATCGGGCCCAAGGCTCTCGCCCATGCCGAAGACATGGCGCCCTGTTTCCGGCGCGGGCACATACTCCGCCAGCGGGAGGCCCGGGCCGAGCAGGTCGAGCAGGGCGTCCGGGCGGCGCTTTTCGGGCATGCCGGCCCAGAGTTCATGGAGGCGCGCGCGCACATGCTCCGAGCCGCAGAAGACGCGGCTTGCCGCGCGCATGGCGCGCCCCCGGGCAGTTTCAGGCGCTGGCGGCCGCACGAAAAAGGCATGCGCGAGGTGGGCGCTCCCCTTTTTGCGCATGCCGAGCACGCGGCGCGAAAGGCCCAGGGCCTCTTCGCCCACGGTCTGGATGATGAGGAAGTCGCACCGCCGCTGCCAGCGCCAGAGGCGTACAAGGCCCGCCACATCACCCGCGCCGCCCACGGCGAGCAAGGACAGGCCCCGCTCCTCCGCGCGCTGATGCAGCCACGCCCCCCGCCGGCAGACAAGGAGCGGCGTGAAGCGGCCGTCCTCCCTGAGGCCTTCCGCCATGGCGAGCGCCTGTTCGGCCTCCACGCGCGCGAGCTGCGCGGGAGTTCCCAGAGGGGCGCCGGAGCCGTCCCCCTCCTGCTGGAGCGCCATGAGAAGAATGTGCATCACGTTCCCCGGGGCGCGGCATGCGCGCGGGTTCACAGGACGGCTTTGCTAATAGGGCGTCCCGGTGGCGAGCATGTGCGCGAGCAGGGCGTCCTTGAGCCACAGGGCCACGGGCCCGGGCCGGCCGCGGGTCTCGCCCTCGCCCACCGGGCGCCCGTCAAAGTGGGTCACGGCCACGCAGAGCGTGGCGCTCGTGAAGAGCAGCATCTCCCGCGCGCGGGCGATCTCGTCCCGGTGGATGGGGCCTTCCACCACGGGCATGCGCTCCGCCGCCAGCCTGAGCGCTGCGAGGAGCGTCGTTCCGGGCAGGATGCGCCGTATCTCCGGGCTGCGCAGGCGCCCTTCGGCGTCCACGATGCCGATGTTGGCGATGGCCGCCTCGCCCATGTGGCCCTCCTCGTCAAAGGTCACGGCCACGTCCATGCCCTTCTCCCGCGCCTCGGCCGCCATGAAGACATTGGGCAGATAGTTGGTGTTCTTGATGCGCGCGAGATATTCCTGCTTGGGCGGGATGGCGCTCGTGAAGGCCGTAAGCCCCTTCAGGTAATACTCCTCCGTGGGGAGGCGCGAGGCGAGCGCCACGATGTAGAGCCCGGCCACCGGGCACTCGGCGGGCGAGATGCCGAAGCCGCCCGGCCCCCGGGAGAGGAAGACGCGCACGTCGCAATGGTCGCGCCCGCCGGCCCGGGCCACGTCGAGGATGCGCTCGCGCAGCTCCTCCCACGAACAGGGCGGCGTGATGGCAAGCGCGGCCGCGCCCTCGCGCAGGCGCGCCAGGTGCGCTTCGAGGGCGAAAACGCGGCGCCCGCGGCAGCAGATGCTCTCGAAAAGGCCGTCGCCCCGGTGACAGAGGTGGTCGTCCAGCGGCACGAAGAGCAGGCGACCGTCCGTTGAGATGCGGCCCACGCGCCAGTCATAGAAGGCGAGCACCTTTTCCGCGCCCGGCCTCGGCGCGGCGAGCAGGGCCTCCAGGTACTCCTCGCGGTCGGACGCTTCCATCCCGCTCCTCCGACGCTTACGCGATGAACACGTCCCTGTCGGGCACGCGCACGAGGTCGCGCCGCACCAGCTCCTCGGCGATCTGCACGGCGTTGAGCGCCGCGCCCTTGCGCACGTTGTCGGCCACGATCCACATGTTGAGGCCCTTTTCCACGGATTCGTCCTCGCGGATGCGGCCCACGAAGACATCATCCTCGCCGATGGCATCGGCCTGCATGGGATAGAGCAACTCGCGCGGATTGTCGAACACGCGCACGCCCGGCGCCTGCGAGAGCAGGATGCGCGCCTCCTTGGGGGTCATCTTTTTCTTCGTCTCCACATTGACGGCCTCGCCGTGGCAGTAGAACACGGGCACGCGCACGCAGGTGGCCGTCACCCTGATGGACGGGTCCTCCATGATCTTGACGGTCTCGTTGACCATCTTCATCTCTTCCTTGGTGTAGTCGTTGTCCAGAAAGACATCGATGTGCGGCAGCGCGTTGAACGCGATGCGGTAGGGATAGACCTTGCTTTCCGGGTCGCGGCCGTTGAAGAGGTCGCGCACCTGCCGCTCCAGCTCCTCGATGCCCTTCTGGCCCGTGCCGGACACGGCCTGGTAGGTGGAGACCACCACGCGCGTGACGCCCACGGCGTCGTGGATGGGCTTCAGCACCACCACCATCTGGATGGTGGAGCAGTTGGGGTTGGCGATGATGCCCTCGTGGTTCTCGAGCGCGTCGGGGTTGACCTCGGGCACCACCAAGGGGCAGCGCGGGTCCATGCGCCAGGCCGAGGAATTGTCCACCACCACGCAGCCGGCGTGCGCGGCCAGCGGCGCGAACTTTTCGGAAGTGGAACCGCCAGCGGAAAAGAGGGCGAGGTTGATGCCCTCGAAGGAGTCCTCCTTCAGCTCTTCCACCACAAGCTCCTCGTCGCCAAAGGGCACGCGGCTGCCGGCCGAGCGCGCCGAGGCGAAGGCGCGCACACGGGTTGCCGGGAAGGCCCGGTCATGGAGGGTCTTGAGCATTTCACGGCCCACGGCGCCGGTGGCGCCGACAACGGCGACGGTCAGGTTCTCGCTCATGGCGGTATCGGTCTCCTTCTTGCTTGGCTTTGCCGGAGGTCATGCGGCCCCTGCCGCCTTTCCGCCAGCAAAGTCAGGGGACTATAGCCCCGGGCGCCGCAAAAGGGAAGCGGGCCCGCGCCCCGGCCGCGCAGGCCGCCCCGATCCCCGCAGGGCCGGGCGCCGGCCGCTTGCCCCGCGCCCCTATCTGGCATACTCTCCCGGCTGCCAGCCCAAAGGAGAACTTATGCACGTCCTCGTCACCGGCGCCGCCGGCTTCATCGGCTACCACCTCGCCAAAAGGCTGCTCGCCGACGGGCACACCGTGGTGGGCATCGACAACCTGAACGCCTATTACGATGTGGCCCTCAAGGAAGCGCGCCTCAAGGAGCTGGCCAGGCTCCCCCAGAGCGCGGCCTTCCGCTTCGAGCGCCTCGACCTCGCCGACGGGGACGGCATGGCGCGCCTGTTCGCGGCCGAGCGCTTCACGCATGTGGTCAACCTGGCGGCGCAGGCCGGCGTGCGCTACAGCCTGAAGGATCCGGCCTCCTATATCAGCTCCAACCTCGTGGGCTTCGGCCATGTGCTCGAGGGCTGCCGCCAGAACGGCGTGGAGCACCTCGTCTTCGCCTCGTCCTCCTCGGTCTACGGGCTCAACGCCGCCATGCCCTATTCCACGCGGCACAACGTCGACCACCCCGTGAGCCTCTACGCGGCCACCAAGAAGAGCGACGAGCTCATGGCCCACGCCTACAGCCACCTGTTCGGCATCCCCGCCACGGGCCTGCGCTTCTTCACGGTCTACGGGCCCTGGGGCCGGCCGGACATGGCGCTCCACCTCTTCACCACGGCCATCCTGAAGGGCGAGCCCATCAAGGTCTTCAACGAGGGCCGCATGCGCCGCGACTTCACCTATATCGACGACATCGTGGAGGGCATGGCGCGCCTTCTGCCCATCCCCGCCGCGCCCGACCCGGCCTTCGACGCGGCCGCGCCCAGCCCGGCCGCGAGCTCCGCGCCGTGGCGCATCTACAATATCGGCAATCACGACACCGTGGAGCTTGGCACTTTCATCGACACGCTGGAAAAGGCCCTCGGCAAGAAGGCCGTCCGCGAGCTTTTGCCCATGCAGCCCGGCGACGTGGAATCCACCTGGGCGGACGTGGACGACCTCGCCCGCGTCACGGGCTTCACGCCGGCCACGCCGCTCGCCGTGGGCATCGGCCGCTTCGTGGACTGGTACAGGGAGTATTACGGCGCATGAGCGCGGCCACGCCCGACACGCCGGCGCGCCCCGAGATCCTCGCCCCGGCCGGCGACACGCCCTCTTTCCTGGCGGCGCTCGCCGCCGGCGCCGACGCCGTTTATGTGGGCCTCAAGCATTTTTCCGCGCGCATGGAGGCCGAGAATTTCGGCGTAGGCGAGCTTACTCGCCTCACCGACCTCGCCCACGAGGAGGGCCGCCGCGTCTATGTGGCCATGAACACCCTCATCAAGCCCGGCGAGACCGGCGCGGCCTGGCGGCTCGTGGCGCGCCTCGCCCGGCGCGTTGAGCCGGACGGCCTCATCCTCCAGGACCCGGGCCTCATCGACATCGCCCGCCAGGCCGGCTTCACGGGCGGCCTCGCGCTCTCCACGCTCGCCAATGTGACCCACCCGCTGGCCCTTGAGGAGGCGAAGCGCCTCGGCGCGAGCCGGGTCATCCTGCCGCGCGAGCTCTCCATCGACGAGATCCGCGCCATGGGCGCCGCGTGCCCCGAGGGGCTCGACCTTGAGCTCTTCGTGCAGGGGGCGCTCTGCTATTGCGTGTCCGGGCGCTGCTACTGGTCGAGCTACATGGGGGGCAAGAGCGGCCTGCGCGGTCGCTGCGTGCAGCCCTGCCGCCGCGTCTACAGCGAGGTCGCGCGCCAGGGCGCCCGCCCGCGGGGCAAGGACGCCCCGCGCCGCAAGGGCGCCGGAAACAGCCGTCCCGCGCCTTCAGGGGAAGCGCGCCCGACCCACGCCAAGGCCGGCGGCAAGTCGGGCCGCTTCTTCTCCTGCCGCGACCTCGAGCTCGGGCCGCTGGTCAAGACCCTGCTCGATGTGCCGCACCTTGCCTCGTGGAAGATCGAGGGCCGGAAGAAGGGGCCGCACTACGTCTTTCATACGGTGACGGCCTACCGCCTGTTGCGCGACCATCCCGGCGACCCTGCGGCGCGGAAGACGGCCCAGAACATCCTCGAACTGGCCCTGGGGCGCCCCGGGGTGAAGGCGCGCTTTTTGCCGCAATCGCCGGAGGAGGCCGCCAGCCCGGACAAACAGACGAGCTCGGGCCTGCTCGCCGGCAAGGTCCGCATCACACCCGAGGGCGGCTGCGAGCTCAAGCCGCATCTCGAGCTTTTGGCCGGCGATTATTTGCGCGTGGGCGTGGAGGACGAGCGCTGGCACGCCACGCTCCCCGTGACGCGGCGCGTGCCCAAGGCGGGCACCCTGCGCCTCAAGCTCGCAAAGCACGCCACGCCGAAGGCCGGTACGCCGGTCTACCTCATCGACCGCCGCGAACCCGAGCTCCAGCGCCTGCTCGGCGAATGGCGCAAGCGCCTTGACGCCCTGAAGGAGCCTCCCGCGCAGGATACGGCCCCGCCGGCGGGGGGCCCGCGCCTGCCGAAGCCGGCGCGCCCGCGCCCGCGGCCGGACATGCTGCTCACTTCCGGGGCAGGCCGGGGGAAGGGCGAAAACAGCCGCGCCGGCGGAAGCGCTCCCGGGCGCCGGACCGTGCCCGCGCTCTGGCTCTCGCCGCGCACGGCCGAGCTTTCGCGCACGCTCGTTGGCCGCACGGCGTGGTGGCTGCCGCCCGTGGTCTGGCCCGAGGAGGAGGCCGCGCTCGCCCGCATGATCGAGCGCCTCTGGCGCGAGGGCGCGCGGCACTTTGTCTGCAACTCCCCGTGGCAGCGGGCCTTTTTTCCCGAGAGGCTCCCGGAGGATGCCGACCTTCTGGCCGGGCCCTTCTGCAATATCGCCAATGCCGCGGCCCTCGCCGTGCTGGCGGGCCAGGGCTTCGCCGGCGCCTTCGTGAGCCCGGAGCTTTCGCGGGACGACGCCCTGGCGCTGCCCGCGCAGAGCCCGCTCCCGCTGGGGGCCGTCATCTCCGGCTTCTGGCCCGTGGGGATCTCCCGCTTCGGGCAGGCGGCGCTCAAGCCCAACGAACCCTTCATGAGCCCCAAGGGCGAAGTGTTCTGGACAAGGCGCTACGGCGGCACGCTGTGGATCTATCCGGCGTGGCCGCTGGACCTTTCCGGGCAGCGCCACGAGATGCGGGACGCTGGCTACAGCTTCTTCGCGCGCATGGAGGAGGCGCCGCCGCAGGGCCTGCCGGAGCTTCGCCGCGAGGGCCTGTTCAACTGGAACGGCGCCCTCCTGTGACGGAAGCCCCGCACTACCCGCGCGGGCTCGCGCAGCCGCGGGGCGCCTACCGCTTCGGGCTGGAGGCTTTGCTGCTGGCGGCCTTTGCCGCGCGAATCCTGCGCGAACGGCGCGGCGTGGAGCGGGAATGCGCCGTGGCCGAGCTCGGCACGGGCTGCGGCGCGGCCCTGCTGGGCGTGGCCTTGCAACTTCCCCACGCCATGTGCCTGGGGCTCGAGCGCGAGCCCGTTCTTGTGGAGGCGGCGCGCGCCAATGCCGAGGCGCTGGGCCTTTCCGGGCGCGTCCGCTTTGCTGAGGTCGATGTGGCGGCGCCGCTGCCAGATGCGGCACCACAGGACATAGTGCTCGCCAATCCGCCCTGGGGCCTTGCGGGCGGCGGGCGCCCTTCGCCCTCGGGCCTGCGCGAGACGGCCCTGCGGGCAGAATGCATGCCCGGGGGCGACGCCTTCCCCATTTTTTGCGCGGCGGGCCTGCGCCTCTTGCGCCACAGGGGCGCCTTTTGCTGCATCGTGCCGGCAGTGGCGCTCACACGCATCTGCGCCGCCCTTGAGGGCGCGCGCCTGGGCCTGCGCCGTGTCCTGCCGCTCAGGCCGCACAGCGGGGAGGCCGCGCACCGCCTGCTTTTGCTCGCCCTGAAAGGGGCCTCGGCCGAGCCCGTCCTGTGTTCGCCGCTCACGCTCCACCGCAGGGGCGCGACTTCGGGCTCCTCGTGGACGCACGCGGCGCTCGGCTTCTGCCCCTGGCTCGCGCACGATCCCGCCGCATCCGGCCCGCCGCCCCACGGAGACGCCTTATGAGCTTCATCGCCGACCTGCACATCCATTCCCGCTTTTCCCGCGCCACCAGCACGGCGCTCACCGTGCCGCACCTCGCGGCCTGGGCGGCCTGCAAGGGCATCGACGTGCTCGGCACGGGCGACTTCACCCACCCCCAGTGGCGCGCCGAGCTGCGCGAACAGCTCGTGCCCGAGGCGGAAAGCGGCCTCTACCGCCTCAAGGGCGAGCCCGAGGCGCTGGAGGCCCTGGGGGGGAGCAAGCCCGCCCGACCCGCGGCCACGGAACACGGGGCCGGCCCGCGCTTCTGCCTCCAGGCCGAGATCAGCTCCATCTACAAGCGCGGCGGCCAGGTGCGCAAAGTGCACAATCTCGTCTTCGTGCCCACGCTGGAAGATGCCGACCGCCTCTCGGAACGCCTCGCCCTCATCGGCAACCTCCATTCGGACGGGCGCCCCATCCTCGGCCTCGACTCGCGCGACCTGCTCGAGATCCTGCTGGAATGCGTGCCCGGCGGCGTGCTCATCCCGGCCCATGTGTGGACGCCGTGGTTCGCGCTTTTCGGCTCCAAGTCCGGCTTCGACCGCCCCGAGGACTGCTTCGGCGACCTCACGGAGCATATTTTCGCCCTCGAGACGGGCCTCTCGTCCGACCCGGCCATGAACCGCCTCTTGAGCCAGCTCGACGGCTATGCGCTCATTTCCAATTCCGACGCGCATTCCGGCGCCAATCTCGGGCGCGAGGCCAACCTCTTCGAGGGGCGACCCTCCTATGCGGGCATGTTCGCCGCGCTTCGGGCCACGGCGCGGCGCGAGCCGCAGGACGGCCTCGACTGCCGCTTCCTCGGCACCATGGAATTCTACCCCGAGGAGGGCAAGTACCACCTCGACGGCCACCGGGCCTGCGGCGTGGTGCTCGAGCCCGCCGAGGCGCGGGAGCTTGGCGACATCTGCCCGGTCTGCGGGCGGCCGCTGACCATCGGCGTGCTCCACCGCGTGCTCGAGCTCGCGGACCGGGCGACGCCGCCGGCCCTCGCGCGCGAGCCCGGGGTGCTGCCGCTGGTGCCGCTCGCGGAAGTGATCGGCGAGATCCTGGGCGTGGGCGGGGCCTCGCGCAAGGTACGCGAGCGCTATGGCCGGGCCCTCACCGAGCTCGGGCCCGAGCTCGACATCCTCTGCCGCCTGCCCGAGGCGGAAGTGCGCGCCTGGTGGGAGCCCCTGGGCGAGGCCGTGGCCCGCATGCGCGCGGGCGAGGTGATCCGCGAGGCCGGCTTCGACGGCCAGTACGGCACGGTGCGCCTGTTCCGCCCCGGGGAGCTCGACACCACGGGTGGCGGCCGAGGGCGGCGGCGCCTCCCGGGGCTCAAGGCGCCCAGGCCCGCGGCCCCTGCCAAGGCCGCCGCGCCGCTTGCGCGGGCGCGCGGGAAGCAAGCGGCGCCGGGCGGCATCAGCTATTCCCCGGAGCAACTGGCCGCGCTCAGCGCGGGGACAGATGCCGGGGATGAAGGCCCGGTCTTCGTGGCCGCGGGGCCGGGCGCGGGCAAGACGCGCATCCTCGTGGGCCGCGTGGAGCGGCTGCTCGAGGCAGGCACGCCCCCGGGGGAGATTTTGGCGCTCACCTTCACCCGCCGGGCAGCCGGCGAGATGCGCGAGCGCCTCGCCGCGCGAAAGACGCCGGGCGCCACGCTCCCGGCCTGCGACACCCTGCACGGCCTCGCCTGGCGGCTCATTCGTGAAGCCGCCGGGGAGGCGCAGGCAGCGCTCCCCGTACTCCTCGGCGAGGACGCGGCCCTGCGCGTCTTCGCCACGGCCAATGCCGGGCTCACACGGGCGCGGGCGCGCCAATACTGGGACGCGCTGGCCCTCGCGCGCGAACGCGACGAAAAGCCCGCGAGCGAACTGGCCGAAGCCGCCGCCCGCTATGCGGCCCGCAAGAAGGCGCAGGGCCTGCTCGACTACGGCGACCTTATCGACTGGCTGCTCGACAACGCCCCGGCCCTGCGCGGCCGCTGGAAGCATATCCTCGTGGACGAGGCGCAGGACCTCTCCCCGGTGCAGCTCGGCGCGCTGCGCGGGCTCCTGCCCGGGGACGGCCGCGGCTTTTTCGGCATCGGCGACCCCGACCAGGCCATCTACGGCTTCCGCGGCGCCCCCGGCCAGAGCGCGGAAAGCCTTGCCCGCTTCTGGCCGGGGTTGCGCGTGCTCAGGCTCGGGCAGAGCTACCGCGCAAGCCAGAAGGTGCTCGACACGGCCCGCGCCCTGCTGGCGGACAAGGGCCGCTGCGGGCCGCTCACCGCCGCCCGGCCCCTCGGGGCCGAGCTCAGGCTCTTCGCCGCGCCGGATGCCCGCGCAGAGGCCCGCTGGGTGGCGCAACGCGCGCGGGCGCTCATCGGCGCCACCTCGCACAGCCTGCTTGACGCCGCACAGCCCGCGCCCGGCGGGCTCGACGGCAGCCTCGCGCCGGGCGACATCGCCGTGCTCGTACGCCTCAAGGCGCAGATCCCGCCGCTCATGGCCGCGCTGGAAGCGGCCGGCGTGCCCTGCGCGGCGCCGGCCGCCGAGGAATTCTGGCGCGACGATCTCTGCGGCCGCTTTCTCGCGGCCACCGAAGAGCGCTGGCGCGAAGCCCGCGAGACGGGGCAAGCCCTCGCTCCCCCGCAGGAACTCCTCGCGCGGGCTTGCCCCGCCGGCGAGGACGCACCGGCCACTGCCGGCGAGGCCTACGCCCTGCGCCTGAGCGAGCCCTGGCGGCGGCTCTGCCGCCTCTGGGCCCAGTGCGGCACTTGGGACGCCTTCTTCGAGCGCCTTGCGTGGCTGCACGAGGCCGAACTCGTGGGCGCCAGGGCGGAACGCGTGCGCGTCCTCACCCTGCATGCCTCCAAGGGGCTGGAATTCCAGGCGGTCTTTCTGCCCGGCCTCGAAAACGGCCTCTTGCCGCTCCGGCGCGAGCTGCTCTTCGGCCCTTCGCCCGAAACACCCTCCGAGGGCGCCTTGGCCGAGGAACGCCGCCTGCTCTATGTGGGCCTGACGCGCGCCGCCCGCGGCATCTTTGCGAGCTTTGCCGCGGCCCGCAACCTCTACGGGCGCCAGCTCGCCCTTGAGCCGTCGCCCTTTCTGGAGCATATCCGCGCTTTCTGCCGCGAGAGCACCCTCACCCGGCATGTGCGCCGCAGCGAGGAGCCGCTGTCCTTGCTATGAGCCAGCGCCGCGCAAAAAATTTTTTCAAGGTGCGCTCACGCCCCTTGACTCTATAGCCGCTATAGCACTTATGGTTGACATGGATGTACGCCGGAGCCGCTGAAACGCCCGGCCTAAGGAGAAAACCCATGTCCCAATGCCAGTGCTGCCACGACCATCACGAGCTCCACGGCCACGAGGGCCACGAGCATACTCACGCCGCCCACGACCACGACGGGCACGCCCATTGCCACTGCGACCACAGCCACGAGGCCCGGGCCGCCTTCACCACCCCCGTGCCCGCGTCCACGGCCACGCGCGCGGTCTACCGCATCCCCAACATGGACTGCCCCATGGAGGAGGCGCTCATCCGCAACAAGCTCGGCACCCTCCCCGGCGTGACCGGGCTCGGGTTCAACCTCATGCAGCGCCTGCTCACCGTGGACCACGAGCCCGGTCTCGCGGCCTCCCGCATCGAGGAAGCGCTCCTTGCCATCGACATGGCCCCGGCGCAGCCGGACGCGGCGCCGGCCGCCCCGCAGGCGCTCCCGTGGCGGCGCATCTGCTGGGCCACCGGGCTCGCCGCGCTGGCCGAAGCCGTGGAACTTGGCGCGGAATGGGGGCACTTCCCCGCCGCGATGCAAAACGGGGCGGAATGGGCGGCCGCGGCGCTCTCGCTGGCGGCCATCCTGCTCGCGGGGCTCGGCACCTTCCGCAAGGGCTGGCTCGCGCTCATCAACCGCAACCTCAATATCAACGCCCTCATGGCCGTGGCCGTCACCGGCGCCTTCTGCATCGGGCAATTCCCCGAGGCGGCCATGGTCATGGCGCTCTTCAACCTCTCCGAAGCGCTGGAGGCCCGCGCCCTCGACCGCGCGCGCAACGCCGTGAGCGACCTTCTGGCGCTGGCGCCGGCCACGGCCACCGTGCTCCAGCCGGACGGCGCGTGGCTGGAAGTGCCCGCCGCCGATGTGGCCGTGGGGAGCCGCGTGCGTGTGCGCCCCGGCGAGCGCGTGGCCCTGGACGGCGAGGTGGTGGAGGGCCGCTCCACGGTCAACCAGGCGCCCATCACCGGCGAGAGCATCCCTGTTGAGAAGGCCGTCGGCGACACGGTCTATGCCGGCACCATCAACGAGACCGGGGCCTTCGAGTTCACCGTCACCGCGGCCGCCCGCGACACCACGCTCGCGCGCATCATCCACGCCGTGGAGGAGGCCCAGGCCACGCGCGCGCCCATGCAGCGCTTCGTGGACAGCTTCGCGCGCTGGTACACGCCCGCGGTCTTCGCGCTGGCCGTGGTGACGGCCCTCGTGCCGCCGCTCTTCTTCGGCGCGGCGTGGGCCGGCTCGGTCTACATGGCGCTCGTGCTGCTCGTCATCGGCTGCCCCTGCGCGCTCGTCATCTCCACGCCCGTGACCGTGGTCTCCGGCATGGCCGCGGCCGCGCGCAAGGGCATCCTCATCAAGGGCGGCGCCTATCTGGAGCAGGGGCGCCTGCTCGACCGCCTCGCCCTCGACAAGACCGGCACCCTCACCCGCGGCGAGCCTGTGCAGACGGACTTCGTTCTCCTCGCCGAGGAGGGCCGGCGCGACGAGATCGCCCGCATGGCGGCGAGCCTCGCGGCCCGCTCCGACCACCCGGTGTCGCGGGCGGTGGCGGCCGCGGGCAAGGATCGCGCCCTGCTCGACATGGACGCCGTGGAGGCCCTGCCCGGCGAGGGCGTGGCAGGAAGCGGCGCGGGCCGGCGCTGGTATCTCGGCAATTACCGACTCATGGAGCGCCTCGGCGCGGGAGGGCCGGCCCTCAGGGAACGCATGGGCGCCCTGGAGGCCGGCGGCAAGACCACGGTGGTGCTGGCCTCGGCGGAGCTTGCAAAGCCCGAGGCCGCACGCGCCGAAGCCCTGTTCGCCGTGGCCGACGGCCTGCGCGAGACCAGCGTGGAGGCCGTGGCCGAGCTCAAGGCCCTCGGCGTGCGCACCCTCCTCCTCACCGGCGACACCGAGGCCACGGCCAGGGCCATGGCGAAGGCCGCGGGCGTGGACGAATACCGCGCCGGGCTGCTCCCGCAGGACAAGCTCGCCATCGTGGAGGAACTGGAGCGCACGGGCGCGCATGTGGGCATGGTGGGCGACGGCATCAACGATGCGCCCGCGCTCGCCAAGGCAAATATCGGCTTCGCCATGGCGGCCGGCGGCACGGACACGGCCATCGAGACCGCGGACGTGGCCCTCATGGACGACGACCTGCGCAAGGTGCCGCGCTTCATTCGCCTTTCGCGCGCGACCCACGCCATCCTTGTGGAGAACATCGCCTTCGCGCTCGGCATCAAGGCCGTGTTCTTCACCCTGACCTTCGCCGGCATGGCGACCATGTGGATGGCGGTCTTCGCGGACGTGGGCGCCTCGCTCGTGGTGGTGGCCAACGGCCTCAGGATCCTGCGGAAGTAAGGGCGGAAGTAGGGGCGCAAGCAAGGGCGCAGGCTGGGGGCGCGGGCGCGGCTCCCGGAGGGCAGGCAGGGCATCCGCGCTTGCCCTCGCTCGCCTGAACGGATACTGTCGCGCCATGAATGACACTCTCTCCCAAGGCGGCGGCACGGCTGCGGATGCGTTCTCCCGGCTCTTCCCCGGCGAACGCATCCGGCCCGTGGCCCCCGCGGATCTCGAGGCCGCGCGCGCGTGGCTGGACAGCCTCACCAAGCCCATGGGCAGCCTCGGGCGCCTCGAAACACTGGCGGCCCGGCTCTGGGCCATGGCGCGGGGGCGCCGCCCGCTTGACGTAGGGCCGGCCCTCATGCTCACCGTGGCCGGCGACCACGGCATCGCCGCCCAGGGCGTCTCGCCCTTTCCCCAGACCGTGACCCGCCAGATGGTCGCCAATTTCCTCGCCGGGGGCGCGGCCATCAACGTGCTCTGCGCCGCCAACGGCCTTTCCCTGCGCGTGGTGGACGCGGGCTGCGCGGGCGGCCCCTTCCCGGCGCATCCCCTGTTGCTTGACCGGCGCCAGGGCGACGGCACCGCCGATCTGAGCGCGGGGCCGGCCATGAGCCTCGCGGCCTGCGAAGCGGCCTTGCGCGCGGGCTTCGCCCTTGCGAAAGACGCCCATGCCGAGGGCTTCCGCACGCTGGGCCTGGGCGAGATGGGCATCGCCAATTCCACGGCCGCCACGGCGCTTTATTGCGCGCTGCTCGGCCTCTCGCCCGAAGCCGTGGCCGGCCCCGGCGCGGGCGCCGAACCGCCCATGGTGGCGCGCAAGGCGCGTCTCGTGGCGCAGGCGCTCAGCGTCAATGCCGATGCCGTGGCGCAGGGCCCCGTGGAGACCTTGGCCGCGCTCGGCGGCTTCGAGATCGCCGTCATGTGCGGCGCCATGCTCGGCGCCGCGGCGCAGGGCATGGCCGTGCTCGTGGACGGCTTCATCAGCACCTCTGCCTGCGCGGCGGCGCTCGCCATGGCGCCGGACTTCGCGGGCTATGCCATCCTGACCCATGTTTCGGCGGAGCCCGGCTATGCGGGCGCCATCCGCCGCATGGCGGGACGGGCCGCCCCCCATGCGGGCACCCTGGACTGGGGGGAGCCACTGCTTGCGCTCGGCCTGCGCCTCGGCGAAGGCACGGGGGCGGCGCTGGCCTGGCCGCTGGTGAAGAGCGCGTCCGCCATCTGCAACGACATGGCGACCATGGCTTCGGCCGGGGTCAGCGCCCGGGAAGAGGACAGGCTCGCGTGAGCGCGCCCGGGCTCCGATCGGGCGCCGACACGCCCCTTCTGGAGGTGCGGGACGTGGCCCGCTCCTTTGCCGTGCGCCGGGGCCTTTTTGGCGAAACGCGCAGCCTGCGCGCCGTGGACGGCGTGAGCTTCACGCTCGCGGGCGGCGAGAGCCTCGGCCTCGTGGGGGAATCCGGCTGCGGCAAGTCCACCCTCGGGCGGCTCACCTGCGGGCTGCTCAGGCCCGATGCGGGCGAGGTCCTGCTGGAGGGCCGTCCCCTGCCTCAGGCCGGCGCCGGGAGCTGGAGCGCCGGGCGTCTCCAGATGGTCTTTCAGGACCCGGCCTCGTCCCTCAACCCGCGCCTTAAGGTGCGCGCCTCGGTGGCCGAGCCCCTGGCCGCGGCCGGCGTGCCCCGGCCTGAACGCCGCGCCCGCGCCGAGGAGGCCCTGGCGGCCGTGGGCCTCGCCGGCGCCGGGGAGCGCTATCCGCACGCCTTTTCGGGCGGCCAGCGCCAGCGCATCGCGCTTGCGCGCGCCCTCGTCACCCGGCCGGACATCATCGTGTGCGACGAGCCGGTCTCAGCGCTCGACGCCTCGGTGCAGGCGCAGATCCTCAACCTGCTGCGCGACGCGCAGGAGCGCTTCCGCCCGGCCTATCTCTTCATTTCCCACGACCTCGCGGTGGTGGGCTTCATGTGCCGGCGCATCCTTGTGATGTATCTGGGGCAGATCGTGGAGGAGGCCAGCGCCGAACGCCTCTTCGCCGGGCCCGCGCATCCCTACAGCCAGGCCTTGCTCGCGGCCATGCCCGCCGGCGAGCGGGACTGGGCGCGCGGCCGGGGCCTCGACGACCTGCCCCCGCCCCTGCGCGGCGAGCCGCCGAGCCCGCTTTCGCCGCCCGCGGGGTGCCGCTTTCATCCGCGCTGTCCGCGCGCGGAGGCCATCTGCCGCGCAACGCCGCCGCCGTGGAAAGAGCTCGCGCCGGACTGGCGCGCGCGCTGCCATTTTGCCTGAAAAAACGGATGCTCCCCTAGCCCGCGGAGGTCACCACCCGCACCAGAAGCTCGTCCCCGGGCCAGACGCGGCGGTCGGGCGTGAGCAGTTCGCCACCGCGCACCACCAGGGCGGTCTCTTCCATGAGGCCGAGCGCCTCCAGCAGTTGCCGCGCCGTCTTGGGCCGGCGCAGGGTGAGGCGACGCTCCTCCGGCTGGAGGAGCACGGTGACGGTATTTTCCCGAAAGTCCGCTCCGGCGGGCGGCGTGTCGTCCATCATGCTTCCCCCTTTTAGGTGCGCGTCCAGAGATAGTAGACCCAGGTCATGAACGCCATGCTGGCCGCCCGGAGCGCCTGGTTGGCGAGGATGAGGCGCAGGGCCTCGGCCGGGCGGAAAAAGCCCGCATAGGCCGGGAACTGGTGCCGGATGGCACGCACCGGCGTGGAGAGGATATTACCGGCAAGCAAGGCCAGCACCACGTCGCGCGCGTCGAGGCCCCCGGCCTCAAGCAGGCTCCCGGCAGCGCCGAGGGCCGCGCCGAGTTCGGCCGCGAAATGGAGCACGATGACGCCCACGGCCTGCGGCTTCAAAAAGCTGAGCCAGTCCATATGGCCGGCGAGCCACGCCTCCAGCGCGGCGAAGGCGCCGAGCCGCTGGAGCGCGTACATGAGGATGTAGACCGGCACCGTGAAGCCCACGAGCCTCGGAAGCCGCCGCCGGAAGCGTCGCCACGCCTTGTCCAGCGCAGGCCGGGGGCCTGTCCCGGCCTGGGGCTGCTCCGGCGCGGGAACGGCGCCGGCCATGCCGCTCTGCCCCGGCGCGGGCAACAGCGCCCGGCCGAGAAAGACGGTAAAGGCGGTGCGCACCGCCGCGGCCACGAGGGTCAGGCCCACATAGACGACGGCCGGCAGCCCGAGCACCGGCCACGTGAGCAGGAAGATGGCCGGCGTGTGCACGAGGTAGGCGGGCAGGCTGTTGAAGAGGTTGGCGAGCATGAGCTCGCGGCCCGAAAGCTCGCCCGCGTCCCGCCGGCCGGCGAGCAGGGCATTGGCCGATGCCGGCGACACGAAGGCCAGGGCAAAGGCCGCGCCGGCCACCGGCGGCATGTGCGCGGCGCGGGCCAGCGGCTGGGCGAGCCGGGCGAGTCCCCGCGTCCAGTTGAGAGCCTCGAGCACATTGGCGACGAGGAGGCCCAAGGCGAGCCCGAGCACAAGCCGCAACAGCGGCCAGATAAGGGAATGCCAGAGCGCGGCCCCGTCCGCGAGCCACGAAACAGGCTCAGCCACGGGCGCCCCCGCCACGTGCCCGGCACGGCGCGGGCCTCGTCACTTGCGGGCGCCCTCGGCCACAAAGCCCGCATCGGCCGGCAAGTCCGGGCGCCCGGCGCAGGCCCGGGCCAGCTCGTCGCAACGCTCGTTTTCCGCATGGCCGGCATGGCCGCGCAGCCAGTGCAGCCGCACCTCATGCCGCTCCAAAAGGGGCACCAGCCGCTGCCAGAGGTCGACATTGAGCACGGGCTTCTTGTCCGCCTTGACCCAGTTTTTCTTTTGCCAGGAGTCGAGCCAGCCCTTCTCCACCGCATTGCGCACGTATTGCGAATCCGTAGAGAGGTCCACGGCGCAGGGCTCTTTCAACGCCTCGAGCGCGGCGAGGACGGCCATAATCTCCATGCGGTTGTTGGTGGTGCGCCTGAAGCCGCCCGAGAGCTCCCGCCGCGCCCCGGTGTCGGGATGCGTGAGCACCGCGGCCCAGCCCCCGGGCCCGGGATTGCCGAGGCAGGAGCCGTCCGTATGGATGATGACATGCTTCATGGCGCTGCCTCCACCGCCGGTCAGGCACGGCTTTCCGAGGGGCCGGGCGCCCAGTCGGGCGCCATGGTCTCGAAGGAGGTGTAGGGCGAGAGATACATGAGCTCCACCGCGCCCACCGGCCCGTTGCGCTGCTTGCCGATGATGATTTCCGCAACCCCCTGCGGGGGCCGCTCCGAGGGCTTCTGGTACTTGTACACGTCCTCGCGGTAGACGAACATGATCACGTCCGCGTCCTGCTCGATGGCGCCGGATTCGCGCAGGTCGGAGAGCATGGGCCGCTTGTCGCCGCGCTCCTCCACCTTGCGGTTGAGCTGCGAGAGCGCCACCACCGGGATGTCCAGCTCCTTGGCGAGGCCCTTGAGGGAGCGGGAGATGTCCGAGATCTCGAGCTCGCGCGAGTCGGTGCGGCGGCTCGTGCGCATGAGCTGGAGGTAATCCACCACCACGAGCCCGAGGCCTTTCTCCGCCTTGAGGCGGCGCGCCCGCGCGCGCAGCTCCAGCGTGGAGAGGGCCGGCGTGTCGTCGATATAGACCGGCGCGCGCGAGACCACGTCCGCCGCGGTGTAGAGGCGCTGCCAGTCATCGTCCGTGAGCTGCGAGGGGCGCCTGAGCTTGGAGAGATCCACCTTGCCCCACACGGCGAGCATGCGCTGCATGAGCTGTTCCTTGCTCATTTCCAGCGAGAAGATGCCCACGGGCACCTCCTGCTCCACGGCCGCGTGCAGGGCCATGCAGAGCGCAAAGGCCGTCTTGCCCATGCTCGGGCGCGCGGCCACGATGATGAGGTCCGAGGGCTGGAGGCCGGCGGTCAGCGTGTCGAGGCGCCGGTAGCCCGTGGTCACGCCCGTGACCACGTCGCGCGCATCCGCGAGCTTGGAGAGGTTCTCAAACACCTTGTCCAGCAGCTCGCGCGTGGGCGAAAAATCGCGCCTGGCCGTGCGCCGGGACACGGCGAAGACCGCCTGCTCGGACTCGTCCAGAAGCGCGTCCACCTCGCGCGAGGCGTCGTAGCAGTTGCCGATGATGCCGGAGCACACGTCGATGAGCCCGCGCTGGAGCGCCTTGTCGCGCACGATGCCCGCGTAATATTCGGCATTGGCGCCCGAGACCACGGCCTGCGCGAGGTCCGCGAGGTAGACGGCCCCGCCGGCTTCCTCCAGAGCGTTCATGGCCTTGAGCTGCTCGGCCGTGGAAACGAGGTCGATGGGCGCGGTCTTGGAATAGAGCTCGAGAAAGGCGCGGAAGATGACCGTGTGCGCGGGGAGGTAGAAATCCGCGGGCACGAGGATATCCGCGATGGAGTGCATGAGCTGCGGCCGCATGAGCAGGCCGCCGAGCACGGCCTGCTCGGCCTCGGCACTGTGCGGCGGCACGCGGCGCACGAGGTCGGCCTGGGCGCTGGCCGACCTGTCAGCGCCGGAAGCGGCCCCCCGGTGGCTGCCTCCAGAAGGAACGCCCCCGGCCTTGCGGCCGGGGGCGTCGGAAGCGTTACCGGCCTGCGCCACCCTAGGCCCCGGCTTCGGCCTCGGCCACGGCTTCGACAGCTTCGGCCACAGCCTCGGCTTCGGCGGCGGCAAGCTCCTCTTCCGTCACCTCGGGCTGGTGGTCGGAAACCACCTGCACCGGCACCACGGCGATGACATCGGCGTGCAGGCGCACGCGCACGGGGTGCTCGCCCAGGGTGCGGATGGGCGCGTCCATGAGAATGCGGCGGCGGTCCACTTCGAGCCCCTGTTCGGCGATGGCGTCGCCGATGATGGTGCTCGTCACCGAGCCGTAGAGCTTGTCGTTCTCGCCCACGTGCATGGGGATGACCACCTTGAGGGCCTCGAGGCGGGCGGCGAGGCCGCGCGCCTCGGCGCGCAGGGCGTCCATGCGGGCCTGAAGCTTGTTGCGCTCCTGCTCGAAGACCTTGAGGTTGGCCGGGCTCGCCACCATGGCCAGCCCCTGGGGCAAAAGGTAGTTGCGCCCGTAGCCGGGCTTCACCTCGACCACATCGCCAAGATTGCCGAGATTTTCCACATCGGCGCGAAGAATGAGTTTCATGGGCGCCTCCTAGATGTTGCTCTTTTTCTTGACGCCGGAATCGTGCGTGGCCGTGTAGATGAGCATGGCCATCTGGCGGGCGCGCTTGATTTCGCGCGTCAGCTCGCGCTGGTGGCGGGCGCAGGTGCCGGTGATGCGGCGGGCGATGATCTTGCCGCGCTCGGTGATGAAGTCCTTCAGGACTTCGGGATTCTTGTAGTTGAGCGGCAGTTCCTTGTCGGCGCAGAAGCGGCAGAACTTGCGGCGCGGGGCGAACTTCTTCTTGAAGGCCATTTACGCATCCTCCCCGGCCGCTTCGTCGGCCAGCTTGACGGTGAGGAACTTGAAGATGCCGTCGGTGATACGGATATTGCGCTCCAGCTCGGCCACGAGCGGCGCCGGGGCCTCGTAGACGAGGCGCACATAGAAGCCGCGCATGAGCTTCTTCACGGGATAGGCGAGGTCGCGCATGCCCCACTGGTCCACCTCGACCATTTTGCCGCCTTCGCGCTCGATGATGCCCGTGAGCGCGGCCAGGATGCCCTCGCGGCTCTCGGCCGAAAGCTCCGGCGAGAACAGGAGGAGGGTCTCGAACTTCCGCATGATGCTTCTCCTTGTGGATTGACAGCTCGCACCAGAGGTACGGGCAAGGAACCAAGACTGATACCCGCCAAAGGGGCTGCTGTCAACCGGGGGCGCCGGGGGGAACGGGCGCGCCCCTTGGCGGCGCCCGGAAAAACGTGTATGCTGTTCCGCTGCATGAAGGAATACCGCGACCACTACTTTCTCAAGGCCAAGCGCGAGAACTATCCGGCCCGCTCCATCTACAAGCTGCGCGAGCTGGACGCCCGCTTCCGCCTGCTTGCGCCCGGCATGCGCGTGCTCGACCTGGGCGCGGCCCCGGGCTCGTGGTCACTGGGCGCGGCCGAGCGCGTGGGCAAGCGCGGGCGCGTGCTCGCCTGCGATATCCAGGAGACGACCACGGCCTTCCCGCCGCAGGTGGTGTTCATGGTCTCCAACGCCTTTGAGCCCACGGCGGCATTCGCGGCCGCCATGGCGGAGACCGGGCCTTTCGACCTCGTCATGAGCGACATGGCCCCCTCCACCACGGGCACGCGCTTCACGGACCAGGCGCGCTCGCTGGAGCTCGCGCGGACGGCCTTCGAGACGGCGCGGAGGCACCTGAAGCCGGGCGGCAATTTCGTGGTCAAGATCTTCATGGGGCCCGACGTGGGCGAACTGCTCGCGCCCATGCGCCGGGCCTTCCGCAAGGTCACGACCTTCAAGCCCAAGAGCTCGCGCGCCGAGAGCAAGGAAACCTTTTTCACGGGCCTGGGCTTCAAGGGCGCGGCACCTGCGAGGGACGCCGCCGGGGCTGCGGAACCCGCACCAGGCGACAACGCCGGCTAGGGCCGGCGCGGGAATTTTCGGCACTTTTTTCACCCACACGGGGAGGTCATATGTCCGGTCACAGCAAATGGGCCAACATCCAGCACCGCAAGGGGCGCCAGGACGCCAAGCGCGGCAAGGTCTTCACCAAGGCCGCCAAGGAGATCATCATCGCCGCCAAGAACGGTGGCGACCCGTCCGGCAATCCGCGCCTGCGCGCGGCCATCGCGGCGGCCAAGGCCGTCAACCTGCCGAAGGACAAGATCGAGGCCGCCATCCGCAAGGGCACCGGCGAGGACGCGGGCGGCGACATCGCCGAAGCCTTCTACGAAGGGTACGGCCCGGGCGGCATCGCCATCATGGTGGAGGTGGCCACGGACAACAAGAACCGCACCGTGGCGGAGGTACGCCACCTCTTCACCAAGCACGGGGGCGCCATGGGCGAGAACGGCAGCGTGGCCTGGATGTTCGAGCGCAAGGGCGTCATCGCGGTGCCGCGCGCCGATTACGCCGAGGACGCCATCATGGAGGTCGCGCTGGAGGCCGGCGCCGACGATGTCATCGATGACGAGGACGTGTGGACCATCCAGACGGCCATGGCCGACTTCGCGGCCGTGCGCGACGCGCTTGAGGCGGCCGGCGTTGCCATGGAATCCGCGGAGCTCGCCATGGTGCCGGCCAACCTCGTGGCCGTCAACGCCGAGACGGGCGTGAAGCTGCTCAGGCTCATGGACGCGCTGGACGACAATGACGATGTTCAGAACGTCTACGTGAACGCGGACTTCCCGGACGACATGCCGGCGGACTAGCTGACTCGGGCGCGCCCCACCGGGATGGCGACCATCACCGTCATCGGCATCGACCCCGGCTCGCAGCGCACGGGCTGGGGCGTGGTGCGCGAGGTTTCGGGCGTGCTCTCGCTCGTGGAGTGCGGCGTGGTGCGCACGCTGGGCGGCCGCGGGCGCGAGGATGCGGCCGGGGGTGCGGAGAGCGGCTTTTCCCGCCGGCTTGCGCGCATCTATCACGAGCTCGCCGCCATCCTCGGGCGCCACAGGCCCGACCAGGCGGCCATGGAGCAGGTCTTCACCGCCAAGAACGCGGCCAGCGCCCTCAAGCTCGGGCAGGCGCGCGGGGCGGCCGTGGCGGCCTGCGCCGCCGCCGGGCTGGATGTGGCCGACTACGCCCCCACCCTTGTCAAGAAATCCCTCGTGGGCACTGGCCGCGCCGAAAAGGAACAGGTGGCCTTCATGGTGCGCCGCCTGCTCAATGTGCGCGACGAGGCAGCCGCCAAATGGCCGCTGGACGCCTCGGACGCGCTGGCCGTGGCCATCTGCCACCTGGGCATGCGCCGTTTCGCCGCGCTCCGGATCCAAGGCGGTTGAGGCTTTCTCGAACCCCTCAATAAGGCGTGTTGTCCTTCCCCTAGGCCATCCATAAGGTTTCCCATGCTGCTGTAGAACCCACGAAGGTAAATTTAAGGGGTAAAATAAACCAATCTAGTTCAAACAGAACTGTGTTGCCCTTTTCTGCCAATATTGGCGTCGCCATTTATCAAAATCTGCTCTCTGAATTTCGCTCATATTTGTGTGATTATGGAGATCAGAATAATTTTGTGAATGTTCATCAAACAATATTTCCATTATTATCCCATCTTCTTCTTGTAAAATATGATGAAGTTGAATAGCTTTACAATTTTTATCAAAAGGAGCATTCCCTAATTTCATTGAGTCACAACTAGTTTTTCCAGAACACCTTATAGCAACATCAATAATATTATCCCGTTGCGCTACAGGTTTATTATTCACTTCTTTAATTTTGGAGTTTTTTAAAATATTTTTTTCTATGGATGAAATATTTCTCGGAAAAAGAAATTGACGTATCTTTCTAATAAATTTAATTTTACTCATATGTTTCCAAAGCCACCTCACAATACTAAATATACCTTGACCTGTAGAACGTATTATTGCTGGATTTAAAACAGCACTTGCTGCTCCAAAACCTGGCTCTAATTCATCTTTTGAAAAAATAATTTTGGAAAGGCTTCCATCATTTTGTATCTCGTATAATTCTGAATCGATCATAATAACTTTATTATCATCATCATAAATATAGGTAAAATCATGATTATCTGAAGATAATGCTATATTTTCACCACAGATAATTAAAAAAATAAGAAATATGCCAACCTTATACCGCATATTATATCTCCAATCTTCCTATTAGCTACTCATCTTTTAGAGTAAAGGGGCGCCGCTCCCCCAGGAACGGCGCCCTTTTTCATTTTCGTTCAGCCCGAAAGCCTTACGGACGCTTGGGCGCGCCCTTGGGCGTCATGGAATAGCGGTAGATCTCGCTGATTTCCTTGTCATAGCCGGGATAGAAGCCCTTGCCCATGCCAAGCACGATGCGCGCGCCGCGGTTCATGAGCACGAGCAGGTCGCCGCTGGCCGGGTCGACGCAGAGGCCCTCGATCTCGCCCTGCTTGATGGCCTCGTCCAGGGTCTTTTCCAGCACCACGGGGGCGTTGGTGGCCGAGCTCACTTCCACGCGATAGATGTGGTCGGGCTCGTTGTCGTCGGCCGTGCCGTCGTCGGCGGTCACGAAGAGCGCGCCGTCCACATAGTAGACGCCCTGCACCCACTGCGGCACAGGCTGGAGATGCACCTTGCGCAGGTACTTGCCGTTGAGGTCGTATTCATAGAGATAGCGGCCGCTTTCCTCGCCCACCCAGGAGCACATCCACACCGTGCCCTTGACCGGGTCGACAGTGATGCCGGAGACTTCCTCCTGGCCGGACTTGGGCTCGAAGGCGAAGGTGCGCTTCAGCTTCAGCGTTTCCGCGTCATGCACGGCGATCTGGATGTCCTTGCCCACGCCATCCATGAAGTTCTCGGCGCTGATGTAGAGCTCGCCGTTGTAGATGTCGATGTCGCCGATGTGGTTGGACGGGATGGAGTAGCCCTCGAAAGGCTTGGTGTTCTCCTTCACCAGCTTGCCGTCCATGTCATACTTGTAGAGCGCGGTGCTGCCGCTCACGTAGATGAACTTGCCGTCGCAGGCCACGCCCTGGCGGCCAGCCACCGGGATGACGCTTTTCAGCTTGTAGACGTACTTGGGGCCCGGGATCTTGGGGCCGTTCACGGGCGCGGCGGACGCCATCTGGGGGAAGACCAGGGCCAGGGCCAGGGCGGCAAGCGCCAGGAATTTGGGCATGGAACACTCCTTCCGTCTTCAGGTTGGCGGCCGCAAAATGCCGCTTCCGCCTGCACGAGCCCTGCGGTTCGGCAGGATGGCCGGCCAGGGGCCCACAGCGGGCGCCGCTCCGGCCCGCGCCAGCCGCTCCCGCGGGGCGCGCCGCGTCCCCGGCGCAAAGCGCCGGAGCCCGCGTTTATTCCAGGACCTCGGCCTTCTTGATGATCACCGGCGTCACGGGCACATCTTCATAATGGCCCTTGCGCCCGGTGGTCACGGCCTCGATCTTGTCCACCACGTTCTGCCCCTGGATGACCTTGCCGAACACCGCATAGCCCCAGCCCTGCGGCGTCTTGGCCTTGAAATCCAGAAAATCGTTGTTCTTCGTGTTGATGAAGAACTGCGCGCTCGCCGAGTGCGGGTCGGACGTGCGCGCCATGGCGATAGTGTACTTCTGGTTGCGCAGGCCATTGTCCGCCTCGTTGCGGATGGGGGCCACGGTGCGCTTTTCCTTGAGCTCGGGCGTCATGCCCCCGCCCTGGATCATGAAATCCTTGATGACGCGGTGGAAGACCGTGCCATCATAGTGGCCGGATTTCACATATTGGATGAAGTTGGCCACCGTGATGGGGGCCTTGCGGGCGTCGAGCCGGAGCACGATGTCGCCGAGGCTCGTCTCCAGCTTGACCACCGGGTCTGCCGCGGGCTGCGCCGCCTGGACGCCGGCCGGCGCAAAGGCCGTCGCCAGGGCCAGGGCGAGAGCCGCCACGGCGGCGCGCAGGGCGCGGCCGAACCATTTCCCGCGGGCGGCGGAGATATTCTTCCGCATGACAAGCTCCTTGTATCTCGAAATTTTCTTGCAAATCCGCGGCACCCCGGGCGCCCCGCTCAGTCAGCCTCGACGAGCCCCTGCGCGACCAGCACCTCCTTCAGGCGCTCGGTATCCTCCGGGCTCATGGCGCAGAGCGGCAACCGCATCTCCGCGGACATGCGGCCCATGAGCGCGAGCGCCGTCTTGACCGGGATGGGGTTGCTCACCATGAACATGGCCCGGTGCAGCGGGAAGAGCTCGTGGTGGATGGCGCGCGCGCCCGCGAGGTCGCCCCGCGCGAAGGCGTTGCACATGGCGGCCACGCGCCCGGGCACGAGGTTGGAGGTCACGGAGATGACCCCCTGGCCGCCGAGCGCCAGGAGCGCCAGGGCCGTGAGGTCGTCGCCGCTCATGACGCTGAAGCGCGCGGGGCAGCTTTCCAGCACCTCGCTCGCCTGGGCCATGTCGCCCGTGGCCTCCTTCACGCCCACGATATGCGGGAACTCCGCGGCGAGCCGCGCCAGCACCGGCGGCAGCATGTTGCAGCCCGTGCGGCCCGGCACATTGTAGGGCACGAGCGGGATGTCCACGGCCTCGGCGATGGCCTTGTAATGGAGATAGAGCCCCTCCTGGGTGGGCTTATTGTAGTAGGGCGTGATGAGCAGCGCGCCGTCCGCCCCCGCCTTCTGCGCGAAACGCGCGAGGCGGATGGCCTCCTGCGTGTTGTTGGAGCCCGCGCCCGCGAGCACCGGCACACGGCCCGCGGCCTGCTCGATGCAGATCTCGATGACGCGCTCGTGCTCCTCGTGGGTGAGCGTGGCCGATTCGCCCGTGGTGCCGCAGGGCACGAGACCGTGGATGCCCTCGGAGATCTGGTTTTCAATGAAGGCGCGGTAGCCTTCCTCATCAATGGCGTTGTTCCTGAACGGCGTCACCAGGGCAGTCATCGCGCCGGAAAAAAACATGGAAGACTCCTTGCGGAACTGTCGTTTTCAACGTCGCTGGCAGAAGGGCGCGGGCATGCGGGCCGGCCATGGCCCTGCCCGCGCTCAACTGTTGATGAATTCCTTGAGCTCCTTGCCGGCGCGGAAAAAGGGCAGCCGCTTGGGCACGACCTCGACGCTCTCGCCGGTCTTGGGATTGCGGCCGGAATAGCCGCCGTATTCCTTGATCTTGAAACTGCCGAAGCCGCGGATCTCGATGCGCTCGCCGGCGATGAGCGACTTTTTCATGGCGTCGATGAAGGTGTTGACCACCAGGGACGCGTCATCAAAGGGGATATTGCTCTCTTCGGCAAGCGCCTTGATAAGCTCGCTCTTGTTCATGCTGCCTCCGTTCGGCTCTTTCGCATTGCCCGTGGAGGTGGGGCCAGTGGGGGCTGGCCGGCGCCTGGCCGGCCTCGGAATGCGCAATGCCTTACCCTACGGCAAAGCTCAGGAATGGGCAAGAGGGCGGGGAGCGGGAACACGGCGGGAAGAGGATTGGCAGGGTGCCAACCGTGCGCCGCCAGGCTAAACTGCGACGCGGCTTGCCGTGAGGGGCGCCGGGGGACGGCGCGTGCGGCCATGGGCTGTCGCCGCCCTCCCAGCATCCCGGCCCAGGCTGCCCTAGTGACGGCGAGCAAGGGCAGACGGCCAGTTGAGGGGAAGGCCGTTCAGCAACGCGCGTTGGGCTTTTGGCATCCCGAAGCGTGCCATTTCGCCAAATCCGGCCAGGGCGGCCGAACCCGCGCACAACGCCGCGCAGGAGAATTTATGTGAGCTTCAGCGGTGGCAAGCATTCCCGCAGCTGCGCCGCCCAGAGGGGGCCACTAAAGGAACTCTAATATTTTAAGTAATTTATGAAACAGGCTTGCAATTCGCCACGTTGCAGCAACAGTTCCGACGCCTGCCGCCGTAAATATGGCCGCAAGCGTCGGATGAAAATCATCTCCGGCATATAATTGGAAAAAAACCGCACATCCTATGGCCAGAAGGCACCATCCCAGACAACTCCGATGGTAGCGCAAAAGGAGTTGCAGGGTGCCCGATTGTTTCATTTCGCGAAGAAATTCTTTGTCAGCAAGGCACACAAGCGTAACCATTGATGCAAAGGCGAACCCCAAAAAGGCTGTAAAAACTGATAGATACTGCCATGAAAGTTTTTGACACCTCTCTACCGTCTTCACATCAGGCCAGCCATAATTGAGCCCCAGGAATGCGATAACGGCAAGCGCCGAGGGATATCGAGACTCAAGTATTCTACGAATTCGATATATAACCCTGGAGTTCATTGGCTCTCACCACCAGAGCGTTACACGCCACAGCGAGAAGGTCATCCTCATCCACTTCCCGGTGGGGATTGAGCGCCACATCGGCATCATAGAAGAGGCGGTCTGTCAAAAAATCTACAGGGCTCGTGATCATGGTGCCGTTTTCCTCTATTCGGAGGACGGCGTCCAATGCATCGAATTGCTCGTCATAGTTTTCTGAATTTTTAAAACTGACAAGTGCCTTCAGGAGATTCATAAAGGCTCCCGGAAGATTTTCCCGGCTTCCCCTGCCCATGCTCCATACGATTTCCATATGGGGAGATTGGTAGAGCTGGTGAAGACTCATGGCATCCCTCGCACTTAATCCCAGCTGCTCCAGCTCAGTAAAATCTACCTCTCTCCCCAGCTTGACCCTGATTTTTCGGACATAATCAGCACGAGCGAGGCGCCCCTAGGCATCTGTTTGAAGGACAGGCAAAAAATTGATGCTTGCATCTGGCCTAAATTTATTGATAAATTTTGCCATAACTTTTTCGGACATGGCCTGCCGCCCCGACTGGATAGCCGCGACACTTCCCGTGAAATCACAGGCAATTGCCGCATTTTCGCCCAAGCCTTCTTCATCTTCCAGCATAAGGCTTTCGCTGCTCCCGTCCCCTTTAATCTTCACGGGGAGCGCACGCATCCGCTTGCTGGCGAACAGCCACGCCTTGCAGTCTTGTTCCTCGAGGGTTTTTGTTTTCAGCAGGCGCTCCTCCCGGGAAATCACTGCCGTTTTTTCACTTGGCGGCATTCCGAGAATGGAATCAAGGATTGCCGGGAGCCTTTGCGTGCACCCTGAACCATAGTTCACCTGAAAAAACTTGAAACAGACAGGAACCATCTGGGTTGGCATTTTATCGCCTCCTAAGAGTTCTTCAAGGCACCTGCTTTCTTACTGTGGGTCGGTCCCCGGTGTGGGAGCCGGAAGGATACAGGCCAAGTGGAGCCCACCCTGGGCGGCTTGGTGGGCAGCATTCGGCAAAATTTTCATAGCATAAATTAAATTGATTGTCTATATAAAACAACCGAAGCAAAGAGGCACAAATGCCCGAATACCATGCGACTAACCCCACAAGATATGAGTAATTTTAAATCCTCGCCTGTCGCTTGGCGCGCCGAGGCCCGACAACACCTGCCCTCCCTCTGTTGTGCATAAGATCTCCCGTGCATATCGGGCACGCGGTTCCCGCCGCTGCAGGCAGTCCAGGAGGCACTGGGCGCAATGGCAAAGAAGCGGGGACATTCGTCCCCGGCTGGAAACAATTATCCCCTTGGGCCGACCGGAACAGCAAAAAGCAGGTTGCGGCTTCACGGCTGCAACCCGCTCCTTTTCTGCATTGGCGCGCCCGAAGGGAGTCGAACCCCTGACCAAGAGCTTAGAAGGCACGCGGATTATGATATAACCATATGAAATTTTAGGACAATCTAAACATCAAATGCGGCCAATGTGCCCACTTCACCCTCTAAAATGTGCCCACCCTATGTGCCCACGCTCTCGGACATGAAGCGCACTTAAAGACCACGCACCAGCATATCCAAAAAATAAAGTTTACGTTTGCTTTACGCCCCATTTACAAAATTATTTACCATATATTTACAAAAAGTTGACAAAAACTTTCCATGTGCCTATGCTTTCCAAAAAGGAGGCATGACCATGGCAGATTCCGACAACTCCAAGAAGCCCCTCCCCTATCTCTGGGGGCAAGCCCTCGCGTTTTTTGACGCTGCAACGCCCGATGGCCTATCGCCTTTTGCCATGAATAACGCCGTCGAGCGCCCCTTGACCAGCCTGCCAAGCCTGACGGTGAAGGCGCGCTCAAAAGATCAGGGCCTTCAGAAGCGCCTCGCCGAGCATATGGCCGGACTTGGCGGCCTGCCAAAACAGCTTTCCCTGGAAGAGCAGGGTCAAGTGTACTTGGGCTACTATAGCCTTCGAAGCTCTCTCCCGCCTTCCCCCTCCCGAAACGGCGCGCGGAAAAAGATCGATTGGGAAGATGTGGATTGGGGAAAAACAGACGCCGAGATTGCCGCGATCCTGAACGTGTCGCGCACCGCTGTCATGAACCAGCGAAAAAAGCGTGAGGCGTAAAAGCACGTCAAAAGGCCCCGCAGCGCGGGGTATTTTTTGTGTGATGCCTCGTCAGCCACCGCTCCGCCCTTCAGCTTCTGGCAGCACATAGCGCCCGTCCACAACCCGCAGGCGCCCACCTACCAAAAGCTGCTGAACAGTGCGCGGCTTGGTGCCCGGCGGCACATCGAGTTGGAGCAGGAGCAGCCTTTCATACCGCCGCACGATGCGCCATATCCTTTCCCTGCGCGCCGATGTGATCCCTTCCCCGTAGGTAATCCGAAAAGGCCCATTGTCCCCACGCGGGCACAGGGCAACATAACCGCAGAGGCTATGGATTTTTTGGAGGGGATCAAAAAGGGAGGCCATGCCGCAGCATAGCCTCCCGTGCCTGTTGGCAGCAAGGGCTCCTAGACGCCCCAGACTTCAGCCTGGCGGGCTCCCTTCTCTCTTTGCTTGTCGTTCACTCTGTTCTGACGCCTGCGGGCCTTCACGCGCCGCATCACATCTTGCAAGGTGATGGTCATTTGCGGCTTGCCCTCCTCCCGCATCTTGGCGTTCCACGCCTCAATTTCCTTGATTGCCTGCCTGCGCCCGGAGGGGTCGCCCGTGTCGTGGGTCTTGAGCGCCATGACGGTCAACTCGTCGAGCTTGGCGGAGCGCACCTCGTCCCGCCGCTTGCTGGCCGCATAGGCGTCATAGCTCTTTGTGCTGCTCACGGGCTGGAAACCGAGAGCCTTGCCGACTGCTTCCGCTCCCGACAGCTTGCGCGCGCCTTCCTTGCCGGGGCTGTTGATGGGCCTGCCGCGCATGGTCGTCTGGCCTTCGCTGTACAGGCGCCATGCCTGCATCCCGTTTCGGATGAACGTGGGCATGGCCTCCTCGATCATGCGCCAGTAGTTGCCCTGGGCCTGCGCGTCCATCATGTTTGAGACCTTCACGATGCCGAGGTCATAGGGAATACCGATAATGTCCCCTATGCTGTCCGTGAGGACTTCCTTGGGGTTCTTCCCCTTGGAGAGCCCCTTGGTAAGCGGCGTCTCCATTTTGAGGGAGCCGCCAATGCTCACCCCGGCAATGGCCGGGGCGCCGTAGCATACCGCGTCCCGCAGCAGATTGTTCTGGGGCAGGTAATTCCTGATGGTTTCCGTCCAGTCGTCATCGTCGCCGGTAACGGCCTGGAAGAGCGCCATGAGGGTCGCGTACAGGGGCAGCGCCGTCACGCCGCCAAGCGCCATGGTGGCGCCAATGCTCTTGGCGCAAAACGTCGCCCCTTCACGGCCTTGGGTTCGCAGCGCCCATGCCCACATGGCGAGCATGTTGTGCGAGAACGTGCGGAACGTGTACATGGAGGCCATGGCGCGCCCGGCAGTGTTGCTCCGCATGAACTCGGGCATATTGCTCTTTCCATAGACAAAATGCGCGTCGCGCACCACTTCCGAGGCAAACTCCTTGGCCTGCTCGTAGGTCGCCTTCCCCTCGATGCCGTATTTCCCTTTCGCCTTCTCCTTCAGCTTGCCGCTGCGCGCCGCACGGTAGGCAGCGAGCGCGAGGGAGGCTCGGTTGAAGCGCTCGATTTCGCTCATGGGGAGGCCAAGAATCTTGGTAAACTTGTTCCAGAGGGACGCCCCGGTGACGCCGCGCAACTGCCCGCGAACCTCCTCCATGAAGGCGTCGGTAATCACGCTTTCGCCATACAACTCCTCGATAAGGCGGGCTTCGTCATCCGACAGGCCGCGCCCCTTGTTGCCCGTCACGCGATCCACGAGGGCATCCTGCGCCCCCTTGAGCCACATGAGCCCGCCCCCGGTGACATCCATCTGCAAGCGCGGAACGCCCACGACAAGGTTTTGCGTGGCGTTGACCACGGCGGTCTTTATGCTGCCGCCAAGATACCACGCGAAGGCCACCGCCTTGATATTCCCGGTGATCCTGTCCACCCGGTCGCTGTTCCGCAGCATGTCCTTGGTGTACTGCGAGGCGTACTTCCAGAGGTTCGGCTTCTTGCGGGCGTCAATATTGGACAGCGCATCGCTGAAGTCCCAAGCCGCTTCCATTTTCGTCAGCCACCCGTTCAGGCCAGCCTTGTAGTCGTACAGGACACGCGCAATGTCCTCCGTCTCAAAGCCCGGCACACCCTTGCGACGGATGCCGTGCGAACCCCAACCCCGCGCCTTCAGCACATCGGAGACTCCCTCCGAGAGAATCTTGCTGATTTCCTGGGCACGCTCCTTGTCCCCGATTTTCGAGGTTGCCACACGAATGACCTGTTCCATGACGGCATAATCAAATGGCGCCCCCAATACCTCGTCCGGCAGATTTTCGTTTTTGCCGTCCGTCCACTTCGCATCAGGATAGTTCGCCCGCTGCTCCATGACTATCTGTTTCGCCTTGGCCATGGCAGCCTTCTCGCTTATGGCGTCGAAATGCTGCCGATAGACAACTTCATAGCCTACCTTTTTCTTGCCGTCTTCCCCGACAGTGTTCACGGCCACCGTTGCCTGCACGAAATAGGCTCCGTACCGATGGTGCGGGAAGTAGTTGGGCACATGGCCGATACTCTGGCGGAATTTCCGAATATCCCCGTCACTCAATCCGGCCATATGGGCCATGCGATTATGGGCGCGGACAAGATCGTTATCGAGGCTTTTCCGAATTTCGAGCATGGCCTCCTTGGCCCGCGGCGTGGCATTCTCTGCGTCCAGGGCCTTCTTGAACACTTCGTAGAACTTCGGGTTTATCTCTATGAGTTCACGGCCATTGGGGAGCACCTCCTTGGTGACGACCTTGTCCACCTGACTCACATGCTCCTGCCACATTTCGCGGCCCTCAATTTTCCAAAGCAGCTTTTTGAGGCTTTCCAGATCAGGCCCAGCAAGGCGGGACTTGCCAAAGAGCGACGGCACCGTTTCAAGGCTCTTTTTCAGCGCCGCCGAGCGCTCGTCCATCCGCTGCAACTGGCGGTCATAGATCGCGGCAAATTCCTTGGCCTGCTTTGCAATCCAGTGGGGAAGCTGCACGATGGACTGCATGAAGGTGAGGTCGGACTTGCGGAACAGGTGTTGGATCTCCGGCACATCGGATGCCTTGGCGGCATCCTTGACGCTCATGCCGAGGATGCGCTTCAGGCTCAGGGAAGCGAGAGGAGTATTGCCATTCTCGGGGCTGTGATTTATTTTTTCACCACTGCTTTGCCCCCGTAAGCTCTTCGGTGCATCTTCCGACTTTATGGATGCATGGCCAAGCCGGGCGTTAAATTCGGAGAGAAAGGGGTTCCGTTCGTCGGTTGCGGTAGAAGCGAGAGAGTGGCGCTTCCAAAGCAATTTTTTTGTCCCGCCTTCAGGATAGCCCGTATCAACGGGAAAGGCGGATTTTATTTCATAAAATTCGCCGTTTTTCTCCAGCTCAACAAACCCTGCCTGTTTCCCCTTGCTCCCATGACGCACCAGCGTCATGCTTTTGCCTGAGCCCTCCCATATCTCGTCAAAGCCGTTGACCATATCCCACACAAAAGCCTGGACTCCCGGATAGCCAGCCTCCCGGATGTCATCGCCGTGGACATCTTCGATATGGGCAAGGCCAAAACCGGCGCCCATATAGCTGCGACCTCTCTTAAGGCGGAAAGGCGCGGCCTTGAGAGTGGTTCCATTGTTTAGCCTATGCGCATCCATCATGCCGAAATCTGGGCTCCCATCTGGTAGCAGCACAAGATCATGCGGGGATTCCCGCCTTCCTAGCTGCTGATAACTCACCTCTTCGGAGCCCTGCCTTACCGAGGCCATAGCTGTGGCCGCGTCCCTCATGCTGCCCGTGGCCGGTATGCCCTCCATGACATACCGACCGAGGGTCGTGAGCAGCCCGTCCACATCCGCCTTGTGGGCCACAGTGTAGTCACCCCCGGCCACGGCCCGGACCAGGCGCTCCCACGCCTGCGCCACGGCGCGAACGATACGCTTCCAGAAGGTCATCTCCTGGGGCGTGAGGCCGTCGAGCCGCTTCTTCTCGGCCAGAGAGGCGACAACCTCTTCCATGACGGTGAGCCGGTCGGCCACGTTGTTTCTCGGGTCGAGGCCATAAGTGCGCGCTATCTGCCGGATGCGGGCATTGCCCATCCCGCCCATGCTGAACCACAGCCGGTTGAGGATGCTCTTGCGCTCCGCCTCAGTGAGCATGCCCCGCAGGCCATGGTGGACGATCTGCTCATGTGCCCAGACTTCCGCCACCCGTTCCGCGTCACTGAGGTTGTCGGCCACAAACCACACCACGCCCGTGGCAGGGTCAAAAACGCCCTCAAGCGTGGTTTCCTCGTCCGCATAGCGCTGGCGGATATTCTCCGGCAATTCATCGAAAGTTTGCACCACGCGCGATTCTGCCGCGTTCTTGGCATTCTCTCCAAGTTTGGCTACCACGCGGCGCACGGTATCAGCCTGCATCCCATCCGAGGGGAGATGATGGCGGAGAAACTCGGCCGGGCTGATTGAGGCCAGCGGGCGCACGTCAACCTTCTTCTGGCCCGTGATTTCCCGCGCCACATCCTTGTTGTTGTCGGCCACGAGCCCGAAGCCCTGCGACGACATGACCTCAAGGATAGCGCGGGCCTTCTGCTCCGGCAGGAACTTGAGGCACATGGAATTGCCGACCTTGGCAAAATCCTTCCCGGCCGCCTTGAGGATGCCGCCATTCAGGTAGTACGCGGCGCCCTTGGCCTTGGATGCCGGCACGGCAATGGTGTAGCTGTCCCCTACGGTCCTCGTGAGAACGAAATTCTTGTCCTCTGTTTTGACGGCGCCAAACCTCTCCTCAACCCTTGAGAGAAAGTCCATCGCCTGCGCCGGCGTGAGCGGGACGTCGATGTTATTCAGCAGGTCATTGATGTTCGTGTCCTTGGGCAGCATGATGCCCGGGATGATATTCCCTTCATGATCCTCAAACTGGACGACCTTGCCCTTCCCGAGCCGCTCATAGGCCGCGATGATATTGCCTGTGGCGATATGCACTTTCTCCCGGCTGTCGCTTTGCCCGCTGTCGAGCGCCGCGTACACAGCATCGGCTTCGCTTTCATGCAAGACCCTGAAGATGAGCCCCGAAGCATCCTCATTTTCGATTTGCGAGAACGGGGCCATCAGTTTCTTGGAGGCGTCCGCCACAGCGAACTCCACTTTCCATGTGCTGAGGGCGAGAGGATTGTCCGGTGTGCCCTTCTGGTACACACTGGTCACAATGCCCAGCACCTTTGAGCCGTCCCGGCCATTGCTGATGGTTACGGGCGTGCCGGGGCGGAAGAAATTCGCCTCCCTCAGGAAAGCGTGCAGTGTCTCGCGGCTGCGCTCCTCAAATCCCTCGCGGCTCTCGGGACTGAGGCCTTTAAGCCGCTTGGCGAGCCACGTTTCAAAGCGCCTCTCCTGTTCCTCCACATCGACGCTCTTTCCGGCCGCCACCATTTCCCGAACCTTGGCCGCGGGGAAGGGGCGCCCCAGACGCTTGACGCTGTATGTGCCCAGCTTTGCAGCCGCAGTGAACGGGGAATTGGCCGGGCCAACATCCTTCTTGGGGGCGATCTCCTCTTCCCGCTCAAGAATGGCGTCCAGCGGCAGCGCCTTCGCCTCAAGATCGAGGGTGCCCAGCGCCTCCTCCTGAGCAATCAGCTCATTGTATTGAGTTTCCAAAAGCTCATAGAGGCGCGCCTGCTCCTTCACGGGGAGCAGGGGGATATACCCGGTGAGCTTCCGCATGGCGCTGTCCTCATCCTCCTTCAGCTTCTCCAGCGGTTTGCCCATCTTCTCGTGAAGTTCCTCGTTCTCCGCAATAACGGCCTTCGCAACCCTGTCCCCATACTCGTTCATGAAGTCCGGGATATTCTGGAAGGAGGCGTCGGAATCTTTCGCCGCGGTAGTGTTGGCGTTGAGGCTCGCCATTTTCTTGGCAAGGATGGCGGCCGGCCGCTTTTCGGCTGGGATGTCCGTAAACAGCAACTGGTACTTCGGCGGCACGACCTGCCCGGTGCGGAAAATGCGCCCGAGCGTCTGCATGAACGTGTCGATGTTCAGGTCAGGCTGCGCGATGATCATCGTCCGGCGGCGCTGGTCCTTGAACCGCTCCGAAGCGTGGAGGCTGATGCCCGTGCTCCCCGAGGAATTGAGGATCAGGGCGTCCACGCCGCCGTTGTTGAACCCGTCAATGACCTTGGCCCTGAGGCTGTTGCTGTCCTTCCGTGTGGCGAGGACAGGCGTTTCGCCGGAATAGTCGATACCCGCCGTCCGGCCCGTGATTTCCCCCACGGTGTAGCCCCGCTCCCGCAATCCCTGGGCAATGCTGTCAATGAACGACACGGGCAATTCTTCAAGGTTGGAGCGGTTGATAATTGCTTCAGCCTCCTTGAACCGCCGGACGGCGCCCGGGCCGAGCTCTCCGTCAGTGAGCGGCCTGGTCTCAACCGTGTTCCCGTCGCTGTCCTTGATGGTCACCTGGCGCGCTTTCTGGAGATAGCGGAGAAAGAGGTCCTTGAACGACAGCCCTATGGCGTCACCCGTGCCAAGGCCATTCTCCTGCGCATACTCCTTGATAGCCGATTCCATGGTGTTGGAGAGCGTGATGACGGGCTTCTCGCCGCGCTTCAGCGCCTCGTCCGCCCCGTTGACGATGGCGTCCACCTTCTGCGCCAGCATGGCCTGCGCGATCAGGTTGTGCATGACCGTGGCGAAGCTCGTGGATTTCATGGCGTCTTCATTGGCGCCCTGGTTATCGAAGGCCAGACCGCCCGATGCCGCGGCGGCATCGTTGGCCTCCTCCACGGCCTTCTGCTTCGCGCGGTCAAAAAGCATGATGGCATGGAGAGCATCGGCGCAGTCATCGGCGCGCCTGGCATCGGTTTTTACCGATTGCGTCTCAACATCCGCGCCCTCCCATGTGCGCTCGCGCCGGATGTACTGCCCGGCCTCGGCCAGCTGTGACGCCACCACCTGCTGCATGGGGATGCCGCCTCGGGAAATGGCTTCCGCGAGGGCGGAAATGTCATTCACCGCATGGCGCATGTCCGTCTTCATGTAGAGGTCCATGACCTTGGGGCTCTTGGCGTAGGTCGCGGACGAGTAGAACACGCCATTCGGGCTTTTCTGGAGCAGCTCACGGACGAACTTGGAAACAGGCGCTGCCTTGCCCTTGACCTCCCATGAATCGCCGGAAGCGCTCCCGCCTGCGCTATGGGATTCGTCGAGGATGAACAGCGCCCTCGGCGCCAGTTGGGAAAGAAAGTCGCGCCGTGGCGTCGGCTTGTTCCCGGTTCCCTTCATCTGGTCGTAGGTGGTGAACACGGCGTCATAGCCGTCAAGGCCATTTTCCAGGGCCTCGCGAAGGATCTTTTCGTGCTTGGCGGATGAGGCGGTTCTGAGGGTGCGGCCGTCCGGCAGCGGGATGGCGTCCTTGCCGGTAAGGCCGTTGTTCGTGGGCAGCGGCGTGAACCCCTCCATGCCAATATCGGAGAGGTCGCGCACCATGTCGCCGTAGAGCGTCGTTTGCCGCGTGACAAAGACAGGAATGAGTCCTTGTCTTTTGGCCCAGCGGATGATGGCCGCATTGACGCGGCCCTTGCCCACGCCCGTCTGGTCGCCGATGATGAAGCCGGCGCCCTGCGAAAGGTTGTGGATGGCAAGGCCGATGGCGTCTATTTGCTCGGCCGCGAAATACTGGCCGAGTTCGGAGGCCGGATAGCCGAGCTCGCCCGCAACATAGTCGTCGATGTTGCCGTGGGCCTTTTCGAGCTCGGCCATGGACTTGCGGATGGACGTGGCCATGTTCTTGGGCACGAGCGTCCCAAGAGATTCATGCGCGCTGGTCTTCTGGTAAGGGGTCTGGAATTTGGTCGCCCGCTGCGGTCTTTTCTCCGGCTTTTTGCCGCTTAGGCGTTCCCCGTCACGCCCATTGCCCACCATTCCAGGCTTTCCGGGTACTCGCCCGGATCCTCCGTCGTTATCTTGAGGGGGGACTCGATGTCCCACAGGCTCAGCAGCCTGTCCATCAGCATAATGTCCATCAGCATGCTGTCGATCGCCCCCTCGCCCCCCTCGGCCAGGTAGCTTGCCGAGATTCCCGTCGCCAGATTGTAGCTGTGAAGCTCCCTGAGCGCCGCGCGCGCCATGTCGTACCGCGCCTCCCGGTTCTCCTCCGGCGTCGCCTCCTCGTCCTCCACGTCCTGAAGGAGCTTCTTGATGTTCCAGGCCAGAATCTGCTTCAGCTCGTTGAGGTTCTTGACCTCGTTCCCCTTCCAGTTCGGCGGCACTTCCAACGTCCCCGCGGGCCCGATGCCCGGCGTTATCCAGCGTTCTGCCATTGAAAAGCTCCTCCAGGGATTCAAAGCTCGTGAACATCCTCGGCGGCTGCGCGCCGGGGAAGATGCGCCCCTCGCTTGTGCCGTTGGTGTCCAGCACGATCACGTCAATGGGGAAACTGGCCCCCTGACGCGAATACAGTTTACCATCTATCGAGAAGTGTTCCAAGACGTGGTAGTTGTTGAACAGCCAGCCCCAAAACTTCGTCTGGGAGGCGGAACGGTAGCCTTTCTTCCGCGCCTCAGTTCCGCCCTGCTTGCCGCCGATGATCAGCACGGCGCGGCCCTTGCCGGAAAGCATTGCACCTCTTTGGCCTTTCAGGGCCTTCAATGCCCTCACAACGATTGCCTGGTCGAGCTCCTTGGTGGCAAAGCCGTCAACCACCATTTCCTGCGTGGCCGTGTGGTTCTCGTTCCAGACGCGCCCGAAGGGGGGATTGGCAATCACCACATCCACGCCGTAAGGCGGCTTGAACTCTACGGCGTCCTGCTCGGTGACAGTGAAGCCCTGAGCCCGCAAACGCCGGGCGCGCTTGGGGTTCAGCTCATTGGCCGTCACATTGCCCGGCGTCGCCTCAATGAGAAGGGCACCGTTACCCGCCGTCGGCTCATAGACGGTCGTGTCCTTCCCGATGTGGGCCAGCCGCGATGCCAGAAACGCAATGGGCGTCGGGGTGCTGTATGCCTGCTGGGCAACGCTGGTGCTCGTCCTGGTGCCGAGAGTCGGCTGACGCTGGTAGAGGTCAACCAGCGCCCTGAAGATTTCCACATCGCTCGCGCCCCTGGCCCGCATGTCCTCAACTGTCTTGCGCGCGGCCTTGACAGCGCCAAGCTCGATAGCCTCGTCAATGGCCTTGGCGCCGATGGTGCCCGGCGCTATGTGACCGCCCATCAGCTCTCCGGCCTCTTTCCGTGCCTGCACAATGGAACTGTAGGCGGTTCCGGCACTGAGCTTGTCAGCGAAATATTCCGCAAGGGCCACCGTGTTCGGGTTGTCCGCAGTGCCGTAGTTGCGCTTTGCGGGGCGCGGACTTTCTGCCGTGCTGGGATTGCTGTTGACAAACGCGGGTTGGGAGCCTATTGCATTCTCAGCTTGTGAATCTGACGGGGGAGTCTTCCCGTTAGCTAAAGTCTGGTCAAAGTCGACTTCCTGGCCGGAGTTCTCAAGCTGATTATGCAATGGATAGGCTGTTACAAGCCACGTCCTTTTTTTCTCCTGCCATTCTAGGCTTATTACCGCTTTATTCCTATCGCTAATAATCAACTTGCGTGACGAATCTTCAGCATCGTTTTCCACGCGGCCATTATTTATTATTTCTGGCAGGCGCTTCGCAAAGGCTACCCCATCGAGACCGTCTTTGTTTCGCCTTTCAATAATATGCTGCAAGCCGAATTTGCTGTTTCCCCACGGCAAGTCGATGTCCCCCAGCCCTTCCTTGTGGAACGCGGCGGGAACGTACCCTTCTCGCACCTTCAGAAGATGCTCGATGGCCTCTTTGGGCCTGCCTGAGTATTCCGGGAAACTCGGCCCGAAGGGATCTTTTTCTACTTCCCCGTCCCCAGCCTTGTGCTCGATGGACCCGTCAACCAGCTCGGGAAGCGCGGCCGCGCTGCTTTCCTTCTGGCTGCCTTCCCTGTCGCTTGTTTCCTCCTCCTTCTTCTTGTCGAACATGGCATTGATCATCTCAACTTCGCTGTCCGTCAGCGACTTGACCCGATCCGTATTCACCACGTTCGCAAACAAATCCTTGGGATTGCTGTCCCGTTTTTCGCTCTCCTCAATAGCCTGTGCGGCCTTCTTGAGCGGTTCAAACTGCCGGGCCACGTCCGGGCCATGCTTTTCCAGGGCGCTCTGCACAATTCCCTTGGCCTCGGCAGGGGTCATGCGGCTGTCGCCAACGACAACATGACCGTTTTCCGCATAGACGTGTGCCTGCCCGGTCTCGGTCGGGATGGTTCCGTAAGACGTGCGCTCTGTACTTTGCGGCTCGCGGTTTCTGCCTTCTTCTTCATGCTTGAGGAAGTTTATGGCATCCTCTATAGCTTTAAATCTACGCGTAGCGCCATCCTGGCCATATCTGTCTATGGCTTTCTGCATATCATCAATGGCCTCGGCAAGGGATATGCGGCGTTTCCCAATTACAACATGGCCATTTTCCGTATGAACTTTATACTCTCCAAACTTGTTCTGGATTGTCCCCCAATACTTGCGCTCCGCGTTTTCCTGCTCGGAGTTCTGGGTTTCACTCGCGGCCTGCTCCGGCTGCATCTGCCCAGCGTTCCCCTCGCTCTCATTAATCTTCGCGCCCTGTGCCACGACATTATTGAAGGCCCATTGCTCCACCCTCTTCTTGCTGGCACTGGCTTTCTCCGGCGTGGAGAAATCCGTCTTCGGGAAGGGCTTTGTCTTTTTGCCGTCGGGCAGCGCAAAGACCGTCCCGGCCGGCGCGGTTGGCAGGTTGTAGGCCGGGTCGCGGCTGAGGTTCTCTTCCGTGAGCGGTACCGGGTTTTGCTCGGTCTCAACGTACCGCTCAAGCTCCGCGTTGGTCATGCGCCGCGCGCCGCGCCTTTTCTCTTCCGACAGGCTGTTGAGAAGTTCAGTGCGCCGAGACGTGCGCGGGCTTGCCCCGCCCTTGGCATAGGGCGCGGTGACGAAAGAAGGCAGCGCATAGCCCCATGATGGCTCCACCTGCGGTGTTCTTGGCGCGCCCGTAATGGCCGGGGCGGCTTCTGGCGCCTTCGCTTCCTGCGGCATGGCCTCGGGCGCTGGCATCCCAAGGCCTTCGGCCATGGCCGTTGTGTCCGCACGGGGCGCAACCTGGGTATTGGTAATCTGGCTTTGCGTGGGCATGGCCGGGGGCGGCGTGACCTGCTCCGGCTGCTGCACACCCATCAGCCCGCCGATGCCCTGGGCCATACCGGGCCATGGATAACTCAACTGGCTGCGGCCACCCGCCCACCGCCCGGGCCCGGACGACGCGCCCGGCTCCTGCGGGAGCGCCTGCTTTGGCTGGTAGGGGGTGGTAATCGGCCGGGGCTCGTAAAAATCGGTAGGCGGCGCAATAGTGCCAAGGCCCGTGTCATTGGTGCCCATAGCCTGAGCGCCCGTGCCTTCTGGAAGCCCGAACACGCTGATGCCCTGGGCCATGCCGGTAGCATCTTGAGGGAGTTGCAGCAGGTCGATGGTCTCGCCTGCTTCCAGAGCCTGCTGGTGGGGCGTGTAGCGCACGGAAGGCGCGCGCCCTTGCTCAATGAGGAAATCCGCGTCGGCTTGGGCCTGCTCTCTTTCCTCCTGCTCCCTGATAAAATTGTCCGTCTCCGCGTAGCTCATTTCGTCCTGGTAATCGCGGACGAAATCTCGCGGCGCCGCGCTCCGGGGAACTGGCATATTCCCCGGCTGCTGCTCAAAGACATACGGTGCCGCAGGCTGGACGCTGCCTGCATCCATGAAGGCGCTCCCCTTCTGTGGGTTTTCGCCTTCGGCATCCGGGGCCTGCTCGTCTTCGTTGATTGTGTTGTTCGCGGCGTCATCCGAGCGGCGGCGCATCCTGTTGGAAACAAGGTCAGCCGCTTTCTTGCCCCCGGCCATGAGTGTTGTCTGCCAGAAAGTTGCGGGGGCTACCTCCTTGAACGCTTCCCACGCGCCGGGAGCCTTGTCGCGCTGCCCAATTCCGGCCTCAATGTCGCCCTGCCCCATTTGGGTCGCCGTTTCGGTAGCAAGCTCCTCTCCATACAGCCCCGCCACCCTTTTAGCAGCGTGGCCTATGCCGCCCTTGAAAATTTTGGATCCAAGAGGGCCAAGCAGCTTGGCCATGAACAGGTTGCTCAGGGCTTCCGGGCCAGCCTCCCAAAGCCCATACTGTGTGGCTTCGGAGTCAAAGTCAGCGGCAATGCGATCCCATTCCTCCTGGGTCGGTGCCCTGCCAAGCGCTTTCTCAGTTTCGCCGAGCATCCGCCGCATGAAATCTTCTTTGGTCGCCCTGTACGCAAGGACACCCGATGCGGCCATACCCGCCGCCGCCCCGGCCACAGGCCCACCGACAACGCCCGCAGCAAGGCCCGCCCCCAGACTCGCGCCCATCGTCCCCATGCTGTACGGCAACGAGGTCATGGCATCGGGGATGCCCTCGAATGTCTTGCCTTGGTATTTGCGGACGTATGCCTCCTTTTCCCGTTCCCGTTGTGCGCGGCGCTCAAGCTCCGCCTTGTCCGTCACATCAATGTCACCGCCACCCCAGGCGTCGCGCACCGTGTCAACGATGCCGTCTGGGATCATGGTAATCCCCTCAAGGATCGCTTCACCGCTATTGGCGAGCTTGGAGAGGAAGCCGGGCTCCTCCTGCTGCGCTTCCTGCGGGGCGTTGCCCCCGGTGAAATCTACCCCCGTGAAATCAAGAAGTAGGGAGGAGTAGTCGGTATTCGTCGGGCGGTTGGCGGTCTGCTTGGGCATCGTCGCGTCCTTTCAATGTATAGGGGTGACTATCGGGTTTGCGGGTAGCGGGCAGGGAGGCGTCCCGTTCTGCGCCATTCGGCCTTCTCTTCATTGGAAAGCTCGCCCTCAACATCCTGAAAGGTGACCTTTCGCGGACGGTCTTTTCTGGATTCGTTCCACCTTTTGCGGAACCAGGAGGGTTCAGCCGATTGCGCGGCGCGGATTTGGGAGACTTCATCATCGGATATGGGACGCGGGCCTTCGGAGGTGACGATATATGCCTGCCGCCCGTTGGGGGTATTCTGGTACATGATATTGGCTTGCGCCGGGTCGTATCCTTGCCCGGAACCCATGGCAGCGCCCCCAATCCCTGCCGCTATGCCCCGCTGGCCATGATCCCACCGGAAGGCGCGATGCTGCTCCTCAGCTTCTTTTATTATCTGGCGGTCATCGTCTGAGAGTCCGCCCCATGCCCCATTTTCGCCCTGCCCTGTGGCAGCGCGCCGCATCCGCTCGTGCGTGGCCTGCGTTGCCGGATTCACTGGTTTCTCTTGGGCCGTTGCGGCGCCTTGGGGCTGTTGGCCCTGCTGCGGGGCGCTTGCTTTGGGTTGGGCGGTGCCCATACGGGCCATGACATACCTTTCCGCCTCCTCCCGGCTCGCCCCCTTCTGCATTGCCATTTTCACGTTATCCTCAAAGGCGGCAATCGCAGCATGGGGTGTCAATCCAGTTTGGCGGACAATACCCTCAAGAAACGCCGCCGTGCCGTAGTCCGTGGTCTTTTCGCCCGTCTCTGGGTCTGTTCTGGTGGCGTATTTGTTCAGGATGGAAACGTCGCCGGAGGAAAGGCTGTATCTTCCGCTCCCACCTGCGCCACCCTTCCCTGCACCAGCAGGACGGTACGGGGAGAGGCCGGCGCTCATAACGCCGTTGATGCCGTCAAAGACGCCAAGCTGCTTCCCGTCTTTACCGTAGGCGAAAAGGCGCGGGGCGGCGCCGTAGTCGTCGAGGGGATTCTGGATGATACCCACCCCGGCAATGCGGCCGTTCCCGTCGTAGAGGGGGATCTGCTTTTTGGGGTCAAGCCGATTCTCGGCATTGCCCATCATGGTGCCCCAATAGGAACGCCTCGCGGCGGCATTGAATGCCGCGTTGAAAGGCTGTTCCTTCATATCTGCACCGCGCAACATCGTCTGCTCTCCGCGCAGGATGTTGTTCATCTCGTTGTACGCCTGCTCCGGCGTGATGGTGCGCCCCGTTGCCGTCCACCCCCCGGCCTCGTCGCTGCGAAACATCTCTTTGAAATTCCCCTGCCCATCGAGCTCAAGCCTGTAGGGAAGCGGGGAGCTTGCCACAAGCTGCTGCATGGCTGGCATGTATTTCGCCATGTCGCCCGACTGCCAGGCATCGCGCACTCCCATGGCCTGCAAGCGCCAGTCCTGATAGAGCTTGTCCGCCATTTCATCCATGCCCTTGAGCATTTCATTGTAGCCTTTCTGGCTATTGGCGCGGTCGCGCATGAACTGCCCGAGGGCCTGGCTGTGGTGGTAGTCCTGCATGTCCGGGTTATTCTGGATTGCCGCGATACCGCCCTCGGCAAAGGCCTTGTCAATGTTGTCGTAGGCGTCCCGGAGCTTGTACTTGTCGTACATACCCCAGACGTTATCCGCCGTATTCACGAGCGTACTGACGGCATTCGCCCCGGCGTTGAGAGCCCGCGCCCCCTTGTAAAAGTCATCCCAGAAGTCAGTGTCGCGCTTGGTGGTTGTCGTGGTCTGTTTCTGCTGTGCTGCCATGGCGGACGTGGCCGAGCCCATGGCCTGCTGCGCCAGCTGCGGCATACTCGCGCCGGAAGTGTGATAGAGCGGCATCGTGGTCTCCTAGAGGAAAAAGGATGCGAGGGCACCGATACCGGCGCCAATGAGTGTTCCGGCGCCAGGCACAGCGGAACCAGCCGCCGCGCCTGCGGCTGCCCCACCGGCTGCCGCTCCCGCGCCGCCTGCCAAGGAGGCCCCGGCAATCCCGCCGAGATATGCTCCACCGGCTGCTCCGGCTACGCCGCCGATTGCCGCGCCCGTGTCACCGCCAATGGCCTTGCCAAGCTCCTTGCCCGCGTAGCCCCCCGCGACACCGCCTATTGCCGGGGCCACCACGGGGCCCATGCTCGTCAAGCCCTGCGGGGCCGTACTGGCGGCGGTCTGGCTTGCGGCCTTTGCCGCGCCATTGGAGCCTTCAGCAAGTGCCTGAGCGGCAATATCGTCAGACATGCCCGCCAAGGTGTTCTTCCCCGCCTCGGCAGCGGCCTCGGCTCCGTTCTGCGCCACCTGAGCCCCGGTATTGAGTTGTGCCGCGCCTGCTGCCGCGCTGTTCGCAGCCTGCTCCGCTTGAACAGCCCCTTGGATCGGTGCAGCCCCTGCCCCGGCTTGTGCGGCCTGCGAAGCGGTGTCGGGCGCGCCGAGGTTCTTTATCCAGTCGAGCCCTTTATTCCCGTATCGCCAGAGCGACTCTCCCGTGCCGATAAGGCCAATGCCTTGCGCCAGGACTTGCCCAGCCGTCGGGCGCGCGGCCTCGATTTCCGTGCGCGGCCCCTCCTTGGTCTGCTTTCCCATTGTGGCCGTAGCGCCCTGCATCTGGGTGCTTGCCAAGTCAAACGGGTTCTGCTGTCTGTAGAGCGGCATGACTGTCTCCTACCCCTTCGTGAAGCTGATGCCCTGCAAGATGCCATTCTGGGCATTCAGAGTTGCGGCCTTCATCAAGCGATCAAAGTTCTCCTGTTCTGCACCCACGCGCGCCTGTGTCCGCGCCCCGGCAAGCTGTGCTGCCTTTTGCGTGTCGAGGGCGGCGGCAATCCCTTGGAATCGCCCGGAGTTCGGGTTGACCCCAAGCCGGGCATTCGCGCGCGCCGTCGTTGCCTGAACGTCCTTCCAGGCATTCGCCGTATCGGCGGTAGCCAAGGCCATGCGCTCGTTCACGTCCACGCCATCCAAGGCGGCGGTCATAATTTTTTTGGATGCCTCGGCCTGCTGCGGCAAGAGCTCCGTGGCCGCAGTCAACTGCTTCTTGTAGAGGTCGGTTTCAAGTGGCAACATTGCCAAATTGGCTTTTGCTTGCGCGATCTCGTAGGGCTTCTGGTAGTCCTGCCAGAGCTTGAAATACTCCCTCGCCCATGCCTGCTGCTCCTCGGAGAGTGTGGCCATGCGCGCGTTGTAGGCATAGTCCACCGTATTTGTGGTGGAGCTCCCGCCACCGCTGCCACCGCCCATGCACTGAGCGACCGGGCCTTCGTAGTCGTAGCACTCGGCCTCCAGGGTTTCCCCCGTCTCAATATCCATGACAAGGCGGGTGTAGATTTTCACCATCTCGCGGGCACCTCCTCCCCCTCGGCAATTCCGAGGATTTCTCGCGTGGCGCTCGTGACCACGCCTCCAACACTCTCTGCGCTTGCCGCAATGAAACACCGCGCCGGGATTGTCCCCGCGAGCTTCCACCCGCACTTTATGGCGGCGCGCCAAGCCAAGGGGTTTGTTTCAGGCGTTACCCCATAGAGGCAGTCGAAAAGGTATCCGGCCTCGTCCTTCCGGCTCAGGATGTACCTGTACAGGTGCCAGCCAATCCGCCGGTGGGTATTGCGCCCCCAGAATTTGCGGAAGATCACGAAATGGACACGCGCAGCCCGGCCCTCAATGCAGTTGAGCCATGTCAGGGCGGCTATTTGCTCCCCGCACATGACCACGAATGGCAAGGTTCCGGGCCGGAGGAGAACTTCCAGAAAATGATCGCTGTCTTTGACCGTGCCGTCATAGAACAGGCTTCCGAGCAAACCTTCCTCAACGATCTGTCGGAAGGCCGCATCAAGTATCCCGTGCGCCGCTGGGTTCAGCCCATCCAGGTACAACACGGAAAAATGCTGACCGTCATCCTGCTGGTTCATCCGTTGCCCTCCTGATGCCGCTTGCGCGCCATAAAATTTGGCCCGTGCGCGCCGTCTGCGCCCCGGTTTCCTCGTCTGCGTCGCTTGTGTGGGCAACGGCATCAAAAACCCACACGCCGCCCTCCTCGCGCAAATTTTTGATGCCGACGTTGAGGATGCCTCCGTCCCCTACCGGGACGGAGAAGCCGAGAACCGACACACAGGGTTCACCGTACCATTCGCCCATCAAAACGGCGTCCCCGTCCCCGGCTCTCCCCTCAATCCCAGTTGCGAGCGTCACGCCTGCGAGTTTGTCAGGCGTCACGCACTCCGCTGCCAACACTTCCCCGGTGACGGCGCCACCCGCAAGCGCCCGCTCCGTCACCGAACTTGGCGCCAGCTTCTTCTCGGTGACGCTCCCGTCGGCGAGCTTGGCTGACGTGATCGCACCGTCCTCTATGTGCCGCGTCTTCACCGCCGCGGCGCTCAAGGGTGCTGCAACCGTCCCTGCTGCCCTTTCCTCGGAAACTCGGACAGCGCGGGTCTTTTCCGTGCCGGGGCCAAGGCCGCACAGGCTGGACAAGACGCGCAGGATCGCTTGGAGGAACAAGGTCAAGTCTCTGGACAGGCCGCGAGGAACAGAAGGGAGTCCGCGCTCAGGAGGCATATTCCACCCCCTCGACGCTGCCGCCCAAGCGCGCCTCATACACCGGCGCCGTCCCCCGTATCTCGATGCTCCACAGCTTTTCCGCTCGCGTCGCTGTGATGCGCGCCGCCTTGGTGCTTTTGATTTCCAGGACGCTGCGCGGGCATTCCGCCTCCGGGCCGAAAATCGCCACGTCAACGGGATCATCCTCCCCCTGCTCGCCCTCAATACGGACGGCGCTCATGCCCGAGAGCGAGGAAAAGAAGAAGGGCTTGGAGCGCCATGTGTAGGGCAGGGGCTTTCCTGCCTCCCATTCATACACGCCGCTCCCCTTGGGCGTATCCACGGACAGGTAGATGCAGTCGTCCACCGAGTGATGGTACAGGGCGCGCACCTGCCAGCCTTTCGGGAGCTCCACGCGCACAATGTCCTTGGCGCCCACGGAATAGATCAGGCCATGGCGCGTCCCCGCGAAAAAGCCGATGTACTTGCCGTCAAGGACGGTGCCCATCAGGTTTTCGGGCCCGAGCTCCTGCCACTGCTCGCGGGTGAATGTCTGCGCGCTCACAAGCGACTGGTCGGCCGCGGTGAACAGCATGAGGCCGTCCGGGCTTGCATAGACCACTCCGCCGGGGAGTGTCGCCACTGAAAGGGCCGAGACGCACGACTGCTCAATCGGGAGGTGAGTGAGCTGCATCTGGCCGGGCTCGGCTCCCATAGCAAGATAGGGGCGCCCCTTGGTCAGAACGACGATGGTATTGTCCGTATGCGCCAGCGCGACGATTGGATCCTCAACCACGAGGCGGTAGTCGGTCGGGAACACATAGGCGTAATCCGGCTCAGAAATCAGGAGTTCGTTGCCCCGGAAGGCCGCATAAATGCCGTTGTCCGACACAATGAGGCCCTTGGCATCGTCCGGAATGCAGTCCCATGTCGTGGTCTGCAAAACCTCTGTGGAGAGGTCCTTGTCATGGTTGGAGTCCAGGTAGGACTCCACGGGAAGAGGCAGCTCTACGAGGAAATGGAATTCGCTCGTCTGCTCCCCGGCCTGTGTGCGGTAGAGCCTGATGTGCGTCACCTTGAGCCCATCCATTTCCGGGATCTCAAAGCCATCTATCAGCACGGAACCACCGTCGAACACATCCACCACAGCCGAGGCCGGGGAGGGCGCGGACTCCTGCATGAAAACGCCGTCGGCCAAGGACTGAACGAGGGTGTAGCAATACGCTGAGGAACGGCTGATACCGCTGTCCGTTACCGGGGTACTGGGAGCAACCGTCCCGGCTGGATTATCCACCGTAACACTCGGCGCTTTTTCCGGGCGTGGGATGCCAAGGCGGTACTGTTCGCCGCCCGCAAGGTACTGTGTCGGGTATGCGCGCTCACCCGTCATGAACAGGTGCCCGAGGGGCTTGTCCCCGTCCACGTCAATGACGGCCGACTTCACGATGCTCAACCGCTTCTCCCACGCCAGCCACCCGTCCTGCGGATGCTTAAAAATGGTCAGGGCAGGGCTTTCAAGGTCATGCCGCTTTTCCGGCCGCTTCAGCGCTTCCAGGGCGCCCCGGCGCAGGTCACAGTTCACGGCCACTGAGGCTTGCGTAGTTTCGAGGAGCCGCGGCGTTGTGCGCGGCACCTCTCCGGCAAATGTGGGAATGATGATCGTTGCCATCACTGACCACCTTTTTTCTTTTCCTTCACAATCGAACGTGCCCACTGCATGTCCAGCCAATCGGCCCACGCCTGGCACATGCGGCGCCTCTCCTCAACGAGCTCAGACCGTTGGTAGGCCGCGCGCACCTGGTTGCGGTCAATGTGGGCCAGCTGGCGCTCTATCACTTCCGAAGGCCACGCCTGCTCGCTTAATGTAGTCGCGGCCATTGCGCGAAAACCATGACCTGTCATGGTTTGTCCGTCATATCCCATGCATCGCAGGGAATGAGTCAGACAGCCTGCGCCTTCAGGGCGCGTTGGGTCTCCGCGGCGCGGAAAACACCAGGGAGACCTACGGGCCGTCAAATCATGGAGTTCCCGGAACGCATCCACCGCCTGACGCGAAAGGGGAACCTGATGCGCTCGCTTCATTTTCATTTTCTGGGCCGGGATGCGCCAGAGGGCGCCTTCTAAAGAAATGTCCTCCCACGCTGCGGTCGCCAGTTCGCCCGGCCTCACGAACGTCAATGCAGCCAGACGTAAAGAAAGGGCGCGTCGGCGCGGCCGAAAATGCTCAATGCGAACCATCAGCTCGCCAATCATGCGCGGGTCGGTTATCGCTGCGCGGGGGCGAGACTTATGAGGTGTCAGTGCATATGAAAGGTCACGGGTTGGGTCACTGACAACCACACCACAGGCAATGCCGTAGCGCATAGCTTGGGAAATGTGAGACCGAACCTTTCTGGCGGCTACAAGCGTTCCCCGAGATTCTATCCTGCGCAGGATGTCCAGAATCATTGGTGGCGTGATCTTGCGCGGGTTCTTGGTCCCCAAAATGGGTATTACCTCTCGCTCCAACCGGCGCCACGCCTCACGGGCATAGTCTGCATTCCCTCTCAGCAGATACCGCTCCCATCATTCGCGCAACAGCTCACCGAAAACAGGACTTCCCATGATAAGCCTCCTTTTGGGAGCTTATCGGTGTCAGGATGCCGCTCAGCATGGGAGGGGTAAAGGGCGACGCCATTCGCAGCATTTGGGCGGATTTGGGTAACGCCTATCTTCGGCAGATGAACGGCCAGGAATCGGCGAAAGTGCCCACGGGCGCAATGCTGCGCAGTGTTCAGGATGGCGCGGCTATGCAGCAACCCGCCGCCAACGGGGCAACAGGTTGGTACGCCCGCGATTTTTACTCCGAGCGCGTTGCGCCCGTGGGCGCGGCCAATGTGCCGCGAAGCTGGGGGAGCCTTGCGTGCGCGTACTTCGGACAGCGCACCAAGGCTTAAGCAGCGTTCGGCTGGCCGAAATACGCGCAGGCCAGCGAACCCCACGACCGGGGCACATTGGCCGCGCCTGTGGGCACGACACGCTCGGTATCAAATATCGCCGAGAAGTTGCCGGCTGCGCCAGTGCGATTGGAGCTTGGGGCGAGAACATTGACGATGGTGTGGGGCTTGTTGCCGTCATTGTAAAACGCCCCTTTGCCGGTTGCCAGCATGTGGCACTGGCTCTGCAAGTCGGTATTCCCGACTTGGCCCGTAACGCGCCTCGCCCGGTCGCCGAGTACCCCTCCCATGCTGGCAGACCGGCGGCAGAACCGCCGATCTGCTTCAAAATACCCCTATGTGATTGTATGCGGTGACGAGCTACACAGCGTAGCTCACAACGATGGCCTCAACCTCTTCCACGGTTGCGGCCGCCTCCACCTGAGCGATCAGGGCCGCGCGGGTGTCCGCGAACTGCTCGATGATCCAAGCGAAACCCTCCGAGTCTTCCGCGGCCAGCAGGACGGCCCCCACGGCAACATCGCTTGGCGTCGGCGCCTCCTGCGGCATGGTCATGATTGCGGTAATGGCAGCCTGATAGCCTGCCTCGATTTCGGTGGCTTTGGCCTCTTTGGCATCGGCCAAGGCCTGCTCGGCAGACTTTTCGGGCCGAGTGAGGAGAGCCCCATCTGGCAGCGGCCCGGGCGCAAAAATCTGCCGCGCCGGGGTGTCGTAGGCATCACCGGGCAACCAGTATTCCGTGGCGTCTTGCACGTCCTCGTACCTGAAGGCCGGGGTCTTGCGCTCGCGGTGATCCTCCACGAGCTCCCAGGCGCTCCCGTTCCAGCGCGGCCACAGGCGAGTCCAGGGACGCGACGGCAGCGGTGCGGTTGTGGCGTTGGAGGGGGTGTAGCCGTGATCCTCGGCGCTGCTGACGTAATCGTGGGTCACGGGGTTATAGGTGTGGGCGATTGCCATTTTTAACTCCTTTTTTCATTTTCTGTGTTCACTCCCAGCATGGGAGGGGTGATGAGCGACCGGGTGCGAAATGGTTCCGGGTATACAGCTCTTGGCGTGATAACTGATCGCTCCGATAATACCGTAACTGGCAGCGGCATTATTGTGTTACAAGGTGG
>NZ_JAAKEK010000007.1:0-161478 GCF_011039155.1 Desulfovibrio sp. ZJ746
CGCTATTCACTTGTCAATGAACCACCGCCGCCTTTTCGCGGCGCGACGCGTTATATGCGTCCGATTCCCGCCCTTGTCAAGGGGCCTTGCGAAAATTTTTTCACTTGCCCCGGTTCTCGGCGCGGAGTGCTAAAATAGGTTCGCACACCATCCCTGTCAAGGGAATTTTTCAAACTTTTTTCAACGACCCGCAAACCACCGCCGGGCGCGACGTTGCGGGCCTATTCCTCCGCCACCACGAGGCGCGCCCCGGAGCGCAGGCTCTTTTCATCCACCCGGTTCCAGCGCTTGAGGTCGTCCACGCTCACATTGTGCTTACGCGCGATCTTCCAGAGATTGTCATTGGCCTGCACGGTATAGGTGGCCTTGGACGGCTTTTTCTTGCCGATGCTGCCGCTCGCGCCCGCCGTGGGCGCTTTGGCCTGAGACTTGCCGGCCGTACCGGGGATGCGCAGCACATGGCCCTGGCGCAGCCTGCCCGGATCCTGGATGCCGTTGTGCTCCTGAAGGGCGGCCACGCTGACATTGTATTTCCTCGCCACGGCATAGAGCGTTTCATTGGCCTGAAGCGTATGCTCGCCGGCTGCCACGGCCAGCGCGGCCGCGCCTGCCTGCCCTGCCGGCGCTTTCTGGACGCACTTGCCGGCCTTCTCGCCCTTCGCCGACTTCGCGCCCTTGGCCGCCTTTCCGTCAAGGGCGGCCACGGCGGACTTGGACATGTTGACGCCCTTGGGCGCGAGGATGGTCTGGCCGGCCTTGAGCCTGGCGACCTCGGGATTCACGGCCTTGAGGCGCTCCACGGGCACGTTGGCGCGGCGGCTCAGCTTTTCCCAGCTGTCAGCGGAGCTCGCCACCGTGACCGGGCCCCAGCCCGCATAGTTCGCCGGCTGGGCGGTGCAGAGATATTGCTGTGCCTGCTGCTGCGAGCGCAGGGGCACATAGACGAAGGTCGTGTGGTCCGTGCAGGTGATGCGGCGTTTGTGGTGCCGGTTGTAGCTCGCAAATTCGGGCCAGCTCAGGTTGCAGGCCTTGGAAAAGGCCCCGAGGTCGGTGCCGGGCTGGGCCGTGAAGCGCAGCACGCCCGGCGTCTTTTCCGGCTGGATGGGCTCGAAGCCCAGCTGGGGCAGGTTGCGCATGATCTTGGTGACGGCCATGAAGCGCGGCACATATTGCTTGGTCTCTTCGCGCAGTTGCGCCTTCTCGTCGAGAGTGTGGTTGAGCGCCTTGACCTCGAAGAAGTTGCGCCCGCCCGTGCCCTGCTTGGCGCGGCTCATCTTGCCCTCGCCCGCATTGTAGGCCGCGATGGCCGTGGGCCAGTCGCCGAAATCGTTGTGCAGCTTCTGCAGATAGTCGGCCGCGGCTTCCGTGGCCTTGTAGGGGTCGAGGCGCTCGTCCGTCCACCAGTCCTGCCGAAGGCCATAGCGGGTGCCCGTGCCGGGCATGAACTGCCACGCGCCCGCCGCGCCCGCCGGGGACTGGGCGTCGGCCCGGTAGCCGCTCTCCACGATGGCGAGATTGGCGAGCTCCTCGGGCATCCCGCGCGAGCGGAACACCTGCCGCGCATAGTCCAGGTACTGCTCCGAGCGCTTGGAGAAGGTGCACATGGTCTGCCGGCCCTTGCGCAGGAAATACTTGTACTGGAGCGCCACGTCGGCCATGGCCTGGTCGGGCACATCCCTGTCGATATGGCCCGTGGACCTGAGGGCGCTCATCTCCGTCTGGGTGAGCGGGTCGGCGCCGCTTTCCGGCACGATGACGCCGGGCATGGCCACTTCCGGCGAGGCGCCCTTGCGGGCGCCGCAGCCCGTGAGCACAAGACAGAGCGCGCAAAAGACGAGACCCAGGACCGCCGGCCGGAACCGGCGTTTTCGCTGTACCATTTCTCCGCTCCCCAGCAGATGTGGACCCTGCTGCTCTCCCATGCCGGCGCCGCTGTCCGCGGCGCTGGCTGTTCTTCGGCGCTTGCCATCCCGCGCAAAGGTGCGTAGAGAGCCGGAAATCCCCGTTTTTCCCTTGCCGCGCCTGCGGCCCAAGCCAACGGAGTTCCTATGGCGAACGTCACTTCCGAACATGCCCCGCATGCCGCGCCCACCGAAGGCGCGGATGGATCCCTGCTCCTCCCGGGCATGAAGCCCGTGCTGGAACTTTTGGCCGCCACGCCCCAGCGCGTCAGCCAGGTCTATTGCCGCAAGGGGCTCGCGGGCCCCGATGCGGACGAGGTGCGCCGCCTGTGCCGCAAGCACGGCATCCGCTGCAACGCGGTGGACGCCGCCACCCTCGACCGCCTGTGCGGGCGGCCGCGCCGCGGGCATGCCGTGGCGCATCAGGGCGTGGCCGCGCGGCTTGCGGCCACGGAATTCACAAGCCTCGAGGCGCTGCTCCAGTCCGTGCCCGAGGCGCCGCTGCCGCTGCTCCTGGCGCTCGACCAAGTGCAGGACCCGGGCAATGTGGGCACCCTCTGCCGCACGCTCTATGCGCTTGGCGGGGCCGGGCTGCTCGTGCCGAGCCACAACAGCGCCTATCTCGGCCCGGCGGCGCGGCGCACGGGCGCGGGCGCGCTGGAGCGGCTGCCCGTGGCCCAGGTGACCAACCTCGCGCACGCCCTCGACAGCGCCGAGGAGGCGGGCCTTGCCATCTACGGAACGGGGATGGCGGCGGGCGCCGCGTGCGTGGACGCCTTCACCACGCCCATGGAGCTGCCCGCGGTGCTCGTGCTCGGCAATGAGGACAAGGGGCTCAGGCCCGGCGTTGCCAAGCGCTGCGCAGCCTTTCTCCGCATCCCCTTCGCGCGGGACTTTGACTCGCTCAATGTGGCGCAGGCTGGGGCCATCCTCATGGGGCTGGCCGCGCGGCATCACGCACAAAATCCTGTTCGGTAAATGGCAGGGAAACTATAGTGAGGCAATGGGCAAATCTGTAAATATAGTGCCAATATGTTGAAAGACAAGGGAATAAAAAATATCTGTGTCAGCGGAGGACGGGAAGATATTTAGTAGAGATATTCAATAAGCAGTATAAATAAAATCTAGACTTTTTCTGTGTACTCGTGGTAAAGTACATTGGGGCTTTGTTTTTCCTCCATATACAAAAAAAGCGCCCCATGAGGGACGCGATTCCAGTGTTGCGAAACAGGTGCCGTTCGCGGGCCGCCATGGGGCCGACGCAAGCAGAGATACTTTTCGTCAGTCCTTTGGGAAAAGGCCTACTGTACGTACTGCGGGATATTGATGAACACGTCCCTCGTGAAGGTGGTCATGCGCTCCATGAGCCAGGGGAGCGCCACCAACAGGGCGATGAACATGCAGATGATCTTGGGGATGAAGGTCAGGGTCTGTTCCTGGATCTGCGTGGCGGCCTGGATGATGCTCACCACAACGCCCACGCAGAGGCCCACGCCCAGCATGGGGAGCGCCATCATGAGGCAGAGCTCGATGGCCTGCCTGCCGAAACCGATGACAAATTCTGGCGTCATGGCGTCCTCCGGGAGTTACAGAAGAAAACTGTTGACGAGCGAGCCCACCAGGAGGTTCCAGCCGTCCACCATCACAAAGAGCAGCAGCTTGAACGGCATGGAGACCATCATGGGCGGCAGCATCATCATGCCCATGGCGAGCAGGACGCTGGAAACCACCATGTCCATGACCAGGAAGGGGATATAGATGAGAAAGCCGATGGTGAAGGCGGTCTTGAGCTCGCTTATCACATAGGCCGCGGCGAGCATCATGGTGGGCACTTCGTCCTTGTTGCGCGGAAGCTCCATCTGCGAGATGGAATAGAAGATGGAGAGATCCTTTTCGCGCGTGTGCTTGAACATGAAGTTGCGCAAGGGGATCTGCGCCCGGTCAAGCGCCACCTTGTAGTCGATCTGCTCGTTGAGGTAGGGCTGGATGGCGTCGTCGTTGATGCGCTTGCCCACCGGGAACATGATGACCACCGTCATGAAAATGGCGAGGCTCGCCAAAATCTGCGTGGGCGGCAATTGCTGCACGCCCATGGCCTGGCGCAAAAAGCTGAACACGATGATGATGCGCGTGAAGCTCGTGACCGTGAGCATGATGGCCGGCGCCACCGAGAGCACGGTGAGCAGGAAAAGGATCTCCAGCAGGACGGAGACCTTGCCGGGCTCGGGCGCACCGCCGGCAAGGGTGAGGGACATGGTGGGCAGCGTGAGATCCTGCGCGGCGAAGGCGGCGTCAGGCAGCAGGCCCGTCAGGGCCGTTGCCAGCAGCACTGCCGCGGCGGGCTTGCTCCATGATCCCCTGAAAATCGTTGTCACGCGGCGCATCGTGTACTTCTTCCTCTTTGAGCAGGCATATCTGCTGTTCCGTGACCCCCAGCAGCAATCGGGTATTCAAGAAGCGTACCACCATCAGGCCCTTGCGCGGCCCGAGGGGCATCTGCGCCTCCATGATGAGGGAGCCGCGCGGCAGCGCGCCGGGCCTGGGCAGAAAGTTGAAGCGGCCGTACCGCCGCACCAGCCAGAGCGCGAACCACAGCCCGGCCAGGAGCAGGCAGAGGATGCCGATGGCCTGCACATAGCCGCCCCAGCTGAAGACGCTCTGGCCGAGAGCCTGGCCGCCCGCGGCGGACGGCGCCACATCGGCGGCACGCTCGAAGGCCATGCTCGAGGCCGCGTCCACGGATTCGCCCACGGCGTGCCGCGCGAGGTCGAGCCCCTTGAGGATCTCTTCGGCGGCGGCGCGCACCGTGTCGGCGATGTCGCCGGCCGTGGCCGCGCCCCAGTCCGGCGAGGGGACAGGCTGGGCGGCGTCAGTCACGCCCGGCGGCGGGGCGACATTGTCGGCGATGCCGCGCACGGAATTGCCGGAAAGTCCGCCGTTCACCGCGGCGTCCGCGCGCACGTCAGCCAAGCTGCTTCACCCTTTCGATGGGGCTGATGATGTCCGTAAGGCGCACGCCGAATTTCTCGTTGATGACCACGGCCTCACCGCGCGCCACCAGCTTGCCGTTGACATAGACCTCCAGCGGTTCGCCGGCGAGCTTGTTGAGCTCCACCACCGAGCCCTGGCCGAGCTGCAAGAGCTCGTTAATGAGCAGGCGCGTGCGCCCGAGCTCGGCCGAGACATCCAGCGGGATGTCGAGGATGAAGTCGAGCTCGCGCTTGAGCTTGTTGTCGCGCGGCTGGCGCGACATCTCGGTCATGTCCTGGAAATGGGCGTCCTGCGCCTGGGAGCTGAAGGTGCCCCCGCGGGGATTGGTGCCCGCGCCGGAGGCGGCGTTGCCAAAGGTGGCGGGGCCGCGCTCCTCCTCTTCCGCGGCCAGGGCGTCGGCCCACTGGGCCGCCAGCGCCTCGTCGTCCGCGCTGGCGCCGCCGGTGTCGTCCGGGGCGGCTGCCGCCGCGGCCGCGGCCGCTTCAAACGGGTCCGGCTGGTCCCCGCCGTCGCCTTCAAGCTGGGCCGCCCACTGTGCGGCCAGGGCTTCTTGATCGTCCTGCGCCATGTTCAACCTCGTCTACGGATGCTATTCCACCACAAAATCTGTCAGATAGACCCTGACGACCCTTTGCGCCCCGAGGATCTGGTTGAGCCTCGCCGCGATCTCCGCCTTGAGCAGCACCTTGCCGTCGGGCGTGGAGATGTCGCCATAGGACTTCCCGGCGAGGAGCATGATGACGGCGTCGCGGATGCGCGCGCTGTTGGCCTTGAGCTCGGCCGAAACATCGGCGTTCACCTCCACTTCCATGCCGAGCTTGAGGTAGCGGCGGCCACCCGGGTCGGAAAGGTTGACCGTCACCGGCGGCAGGGGCAGCACGAGGCCGCCGCTGCGCGGTAAATCGCTCTGGCGCTCGATGCGCGCGCCCGGCGAGGGCTGGCCCGGCGCGCCCGGGGCTGCCGGCGCCGGAGCCTTGCCCGGCGCGCCCTGCGGCGCCTCGGCGCCGGCTTCGGCTGGCGCCGCCGGAACCTCGTCCACGGGCGTGCGCAGGAAGAGCCACCAGTAGGCGCCGATGCCCGCGCCGCCGAGCGTCATCAGCAATATCGCCAAAATAATGACCAGGCGCTTGAGGCGCGATTTCTTGCGCGGCTTTTCCGCCTGCCCCTCGGGCAGGGCCGCTTCCTTGTCTTTGTCCTTGGCCGCCATGGGCATCCTCTCCGGGCAAACTTCGGGCGGAGCGCAGGGCGCCCCGCACAGTCGTTCATGCAGCCATCATGCCACGGGCGCGGGCGCCTTCAGGGGCCGCGGCCCGAAAATATCCGTGCCGATGCGCACGATGGTGGCGCCCTCGGCCACCGCCGCCGCAAAATCGCCGCTCATGCCCATGGAGAGCTCGGGCATGGCGACGCCGAGGCTGGAGCGCAAGTCTTCGCCGAGGCGCCTCAAGCGCGCGAAATAGGGCCGCGCCGCCTCGCCCGCGTCAAAGACCGGGGGCAGGCACATGAGCCCGCGCAATTCGAGGTGCGGGCAGGCGGCGAGCACATGCGCGCCCAGCGCCTCGGCAGCCTCGGGCATGACGCCGGCCTTCTGCGGCTCGGCGCCGATATTGATCTCCATGAGCACCGGCTGGAGCTGGCCGGTGACGGCGAGGCGCCGCTCCAGCGCGTCGGCCAGCTTCACCGAGTCGAGCGTGTGGATGAGCACGAAGGCCCCGGCCACCTGCGCGGCCTTGCGGCTTTGCACATGGCCGATCATGTGCCAGCGGATGCGCGCGGCCGCCGGGTCGTCCGCGAGCTCGGCCCGCTTTTCCAGCGCCTCCTGGACGTAGTTCTCGCCAAAATCCCGCTGGCCGGCCGCGGCCACGGCCGCGATGTCCGAAGCGGGGTGGAACTTGGACACGGCCACGAGCAGCACATCTTCCGGCCGGCGGCCATTGTCCCGGCAGGCCCGGGCCAGGCTCTCGCGCACCTTGAGCAGGCGCCCGGCGAGATCCTCCGGGGTCATTCCCCGCTCCCCCCGGAGGACTGCTCGAGCTCGCGCAAAAAGGCCGCGTCTTCCGTCCAGTTTTCGCGCACCTTCACCCAGAGCTCAAGGTGCACCTTGCCGTCTATGAGCTCGGCGATCTCCTTGCGGGCCTCGCTGCCGATCTTCTTGATGCCCGCGCCGCCCTTGCCGATGACCATGGACTTGTACGTCGGCCGCGCCACATAGATGACGGCGTGGATGACCGTGAGGCCGCGCTCCGGGTCTTCCTGCCAGCTTTCCACCTCCACGGCGACGCCGTAGGGCACTTCCTGGTGCAGGTAGAGGAAGAGCTTTTCACGGATGATCTCCGCGGCCATGAAGCGCAGGGGCGCCGTGGAGACCTGGTCTTCGGGGAACTGCGCCGGCCCCACGGGCAGTTTGGACTCGATGAGCTCCCGAAGTTCCACGAGGCCGTCGCCGTTCTGCGCGGAGACCGGGAAAATCTCGGCGCGCGGCCACAGCTCGTGCGCCCGCGTGAGCAGGGGCAGCATGCGGCTCTTGTCGCCGAAAACGTCCACCTTGTTGGGCACCACGATGGTGGGCCGCTCCTCTTCCGCGATGGCCTGGCCGAGCGCCCCGAGGTCGCGGTCGAGATATTCGGGATGGCGGATATAGAGATGCGCGTCGAGCACGAGCAGGATGACATTGGCCTGGTTGAGGCTCTGCCATACCGCCTGGATCATGGACTTGCTCAGGTGCCCGCGCAATTGCGCCACGCCGGGCGTATCCATGAAGATGATCTGCGCGCGGGAGTCGGTGAAGATGCCCACGATCTGGTTGCGCGTGGTCTGCGGCTTGGGCGTGACAATGGTCACTTTCTGGCCCAGAAGCGCGTTGAGCAGGGTGGACTTGCCGGCATTGGGGGGGCCGGCGATGGCCACCCAGCCGCAGCGGAACCCGGGGGTGTTTTCTGCTTCGCTCATCGTTTCTCTCCTGAAACCGGCGTGGCGCCGATTCCCCATGAGAGCATGTTTAGAGTTTTTTTACAATGGCGGCGCGAACCCGCCCCACGCCACAGATATGAGCCCCTGCCCGCCCGCGGAAACGGACAGGCAGGGGAAGAAGCGGGCCTGTGGCAAAAGCCTAGCCGGCGGCGCGGGCTTCCAGCGCCGCCACCGAGGGCAGCACCTTGCCCTCGAGCAGTTCCAGCGAGGCGCCGCCGCCCGTGGAGATGTAGCCCATCTTGTCGGCGAGGCCGTAGCCCTCCACGGCGGCCACGGAGTCGCCGCCGCCCACCACCACGAAGGCCTTGCTCTTGGCCAGCGCCTCGGCCAGCGCCTTGGTGCCGGCGCCGAAAGGCTCGGTCTCGAAGGCGCCCACCGGGCCGTTCCAGACCACGGTGGCGGCCTTGTCGAGGATGCTCTCATAGAGGGCCACGGTCTTGGGGCCGATGTCGAGGATCATCTCGTCCGCGGGCACGTCGTCCACGGAATGCACCGTGGCCTTCTGCCCGGGCTCCAGCGCCTTGGCCGTCACCACGTCCACGGGCAGCGGCAACTGCTTGCCCTGGGCCTTGGCGTTTTCCATGATCTTTTTCGCTTCGGGGATGAGGTCGGGCTCGTAGAGCGAGGCGCCCACGTTGTAGCCCGCCGCCGCCAGGAAGGTGTTGGCGATGCCGCCGCCCACGATGAGGCTGTCCACCTTGGCGAGCAGGTTGTCCAGAAGCCCGAGCTTGGTGGACACCTTGGAGCCGCCGATGACCGCCACCAGCGGCCGCGCGGGCTTGTCGAGCACCTTGGCGAAGGCGGAAAGCTCCGCCTCCATGAGCGGGCCGGCGCAGGCCACGACGGCCTCGCGCACGGCGCCCTCGGTGGAGGAATGCGCCCTGTGGGCCGCGCCGAAGGCGTCCATCACATAGATGTCGCCGAGGGAGGCGAGCTTTTTCGCCAGCGTCGGGTCGTTCTTTTTCTCGCCCTTGAAGAAGCGGATGTTCTCGACGAGGACGACCTCCCCGGGCTCGGCCTTGGCTGCGTCGGGCGAAACGGCGATGCGCACGGGCTTGCCCAAAAGCTTGCCGAGATGCGCGGCCACGGGCTTGAGCGAGAACTTCTCCTCAAATTCGCCCTCGGTGGGGCGCCCGAGGTGCGAAAGCACGATGACGCCCGCGCCCTTGTCCAGCGCCATTTTGATGGTGGGCAGCGCCGCGCGGATGCGCTTGTCGTTGGTGATGACGCCATCCTTCATGGGCACGTTGAGGTCCTCGCGGATGACCACGGTCTTGCCCTTGCAGTCCACATCGCGCAGTGACTTGACGGACATGATGCCTCCTTGACGTTTATGCGGAACCAGTCTGCCGAAAAAACCCGGGGCCTCAGCGGGCCTTGACGCCGTGGCGCGCGAGCAGGTCGAGCGCCCGGGCCACCACGTTGTCGGCCGTGAAGCCGAAACGCTCGAACAATACCGAGCCCGGCGCGGACATGCCAAAACCCTTCATGCCGATGATCTCGCCGTCGAGGCCCACATAGGTGGGCCACCAGCCGGGCGAGGCGGCCTCCACGGCCATGCGGCAGCGCACGCCGCCCGGGAGCACGCTCTCGCGCCAGGCCTCGTCCTGCGCGTCGAACACCTCGGCGCAGGGCATGGAGACCACGCGCACCCGATAGCCCCGGGCAGTGAGCGTCACCGCCGCCCCCACGGCGAGCGAGGTTTCCGAGCCGGTGGCCATGAGGATGAGCTCCGGCTCGCCCGCGCAGTCCCTGAGCACATAGCCGCCGCGGGCGATGGCCTTGACCTGCGCCTCGTCCCGCGGGATCTGCGGCAGCTTCTGGCGCGACAGCGCGAGGCAGGTGGGCGTGGTGGCGCATTCCAGCGCCGAGCGCCAGGCCACGGCGGTCTCCACATCGTCGCAGGGGCGCCAGACATGGAGATTGGGCACCATGCGCAGGGTGGGTATCTGCTCCACGGGCTGGTGGGTGGCGCCGTCCTCGCCCACGCCGATGGAATCGTGCGTCAAGACCCAGATGACGCGCAGGCCCATGATGGCCGAAAGGCGCAGGGCATTGCGCGCCTGGTCGGAAAAGGCCATGAAGGTGCCCGCATAGGGGATGAAGCCGCCGTGCAGGGCGAGGCCGTTCATGATGGCGCCCATGCCGAACTCCCGCACGCCATAATACAGGTAGTTGCCGCAATGGGTGGCCGCGTCAAGGGCGGCCGAGGCCTTGGTCTGCGTGCCCACGGAGCCCGAAAGGTCGGCCGAGCCGCCAATGAGCTCGGGGAGCGCCGGCACCAGCACCTCCAGCGCCTTGCGCGAGGCCACGCGCGTGGCTTCGGGCGCGTCCGCGCCTTGGGCGGCCGCCATGAGGCGCGCCGACACATCCGGCCAGTCCGCCGGGAGTTCCCCCTTCATGCGGCGCAGAAATTCCGCCGCCAGCTCGGGGTGCGCCTTGCGGTAGGCCGCGAAGGTCTCGTCCCAGGCGGCTTCGAGGGCGCGGCCCTCCTCGCGCGCGTCCCAGGCGGCGCGAATGTCGTCCGGGATCGCGAAGGGCGGCGCCGTCCAGCCGAGGGCGCGCTTGGTGGCCTCGGCGGCGTCGGCGCCCAGGGGCGCGCCGTGGCTCGCCGCCGAATCCTTCTTGGGCGAGCCGAAGCCGATATGCGTATGGCAGATGATGAGAGTGGGCCGCCGCAGGTTCGCCCGGGCCGCGGCCAGCGCCGCGTCCAGCGCCGCGCTGTCATGGCCGTCCACCGGGCCGATGACCTGCCAGCCGTAGGCCGCGTAACGCTGGCCCACATTTTCACAGAACCAGGCGTCCACCTTGCCGTCGATGGAGACGCCGTTGGCGTCGAAGAGCACCGTGAGCTTGCCGAGGCCCCAGGCCGCCGCCAGGGCGCAGGCCTCGTGCGAGACGCCCTCCATGAGGCAGCCCTCGCCGCAGAAGGCGTAGGTGCGGTGATCGACGATGGTGTATTCGGGCGTATTGAACTGCGCGGCCAGCATGGCCTCGGCGAGCGCCATGCCCACGGCCGAGGCGATGCCCTGCCCGAGCGGGCCGGTGGTCATTTCCACCCCCGGGGTGAGCCCGCGCTCGGGGTGGCCGGGCGTGGCCGAACCCCATTGGCGGAAATTCTTGATTTCCTCCATGGGGAGGTCATAGCCCGTAAGGTTGAGCACGGCATAGAGCAGCATGGAGGCGTGCCCGTTGGAGAGCACGAAGCGGTCGCGGTCGGGCCAGGCCGGGTCGGCGGGATTGTGCCTGAAGCCGTGCCGCCAGAGGGCTTCGGCCATGTCGGCCATGCCCAAGGGCGCGCCGGGATGCCCGGACTTGGCCTTTTCGATGGCGTCGATGGCGAGGGCGCGGATGGCATTGGCGCAGTCTCGGCGGCTCGGCATGGTCATTTTCCTTCTTGCTGGCCGGCCTTGTGCCGCCAGGCTTTCGCGGCGGCGAGGGCCGGGCGCCGCCGCATCTCTGGGGAAAGGCCGGCTTCGGCCGCGGCGGCGAAGGCGGCGAGCCCGGCCGCATAGTCGGCATTGCGGAAAAAGGCCGAGCCCGAAACGAGGATGTCGGCCCCGGCGGCCACAAGCTCCCCGGCGTTCTTGAGCGAGACGCCGCCGTCCACTTGCACCGGCACCTCTGGCCGCCCCCATGCGTCCAGCGCTTCGCGCGCCGCGCGCACCTTGGCCGTGGTCTCAGGCAGGAAGGACTGCCCGGAAAAGCCGGGATTCACGCCCATGATGAGCAAAAGGTCGATGTCCGGCGCGAGCCAGCGGGCGGCGGCAATGTCCGTGCCCGGGTCGAGCGCGAGACCGGCCTTGACCCCCAGCCCGCGGACGGCAGAAAGCGCGCGCTCAGCGTGGCGCACGGCCTCCACATGGATGACGAGCAGGTCGGCGCCGGCCGCGGCGAAGTCTTCCAGGTAGCGGCCGGCCTCCTCCACCATGAGGTGCACATCGAAAAAGAGGCCGCAGCAGGGCCTGAGGGCCTTCACCACCGGCGCGCCGAAGGTGATGTTGGGCACAAAGGCGCCGTCCATGATGTCGAGATGCAGCCAGGGCACTCCCGCGGCCTCGAGGGCTGCCACCTGCTCGCCCAGGCGCGAAAAATCGGCGGAAAGCAGCGAGGGGGAAAGGATCATGGCCGGCCGTCCTCCGTGGGCACGAGCAGCGCGCGCACGGCCACGAGCTCCTGCCGGAGCATGCGCATGAAGGCCGGGTCGGGCACGGCGCTCACGCGCTCCGGCACGGACTCGTCGAGCACGGCGCTGCCCTCGAGCACGCGGCGCGCGCCCTCGATGGTCATGCCCTGTTCGTGCAAAAGCTGGCGGATGCGCCGCAAAAGGGCGAGATGGCTTTCGGTATAGAGGCGCTGGCCCTTGTCCGTGCGCAGGGGGGCGAGCTGCGGGAACTCGCTCTCCCAGAAGCGCAGCACATGGGTCTTGAGGTCAAGCAGCTCGGCGGCTTCGCCGATGCGGTAGGTCTTTTGCTTCACGCCCCATTCTCCCCGGCGCGGCCGGATGGCGCCGGCCTGTCCCGGCGCTTGCGCTTGCGCCCGCGCTAGATGCGGACGCCCAGCCGCCTGGTGAGGGATTCTGCCACCTTCGCCCGCACCTTGTCCACCTCCGCGTCGTTGAGCGTGCGGTCTGCATGACGGAAGGTGAGGCGGAAGGTGAGGTGCCGCTCGCCGTCCGCCTTGTCGCCTTCCGGCTCGAAGCAGTCCACGAGGGCCACGTCTTCCAGCAGGGGCAGCCCGAGCCCGCGCACCGCCTCGATAACCTCGCCCACGGCGAGCCCGGGCCGCGCGATGACGGTGATGTCGCGGCGCACCGGGGGATAGACCGGGAGCGTCCTGAAGGTCACGGCAACCTTGTCATGGAGGCGGCGCAGGGTCTCCAGGTTCAGCTCCGCGAGCCACACCGCCTTGCGCGCGTGGAACTCGGCGGCCATGGCCGGTACGACCCGGCCCATGACGCCGATCTTTTCCCCGTCCACAAGGATGTCCACGGCAGGCAGCAGGAAGGGATGGCCCTCGGCCTGGCGGCACTCCGGCGCCGGCAGGTGCAGGAAACCGAGGAGGTTGGCCACCATGCCCTTGATGTCGGCATAGTCCATGTCCGCCTCGGCATGCGGCCACGCCGCCTCGTGCCGGCGCCCGTAGAGGAGGATGCCGAGCATGCCGGTCTCGCGGGCCGTGGTCTCGGAGGCCGGGTCGGCCTCAAAGATGTTGGCGAGCTCGAAGAGGCGCAGCCCCTGCACGCCCTGGGCGAGATTGTTGCGCAAATCGTGCAGCAGGCCCGGCGCGAGCGCCGTACGCAGCACATCGAGGTCGGCCGAGAGGGGGTTCATGATGGAGATGCGCCCCCCGGCCGGGAGCCTGAGGAAGTCAAGGTCCCCGTGCCCCACAAAGCTGTAATTGACCGCCTCGTTGAGCCCGAGGCCCGCCCCCCACGCACGGATGCGCCCCCAGAAGGCGAAGCGGCTTTCGGGCGCGCCGGCGGCGTCGAGGCGCCGCCGCATGGGTGGCAGCTCCGGCTCGATGGCGTCGAGGCCGTAGATGCGGCCCACCTCCTCGATGAGGTCGGCCTCGCGGGTGAGGTCCGGGCGCCACGAGGGCTGGATGGCCGTCCAGGCGTCGGGGCTGTCCTTTTCCACCGCGCAGCCGACGCTTTCGAGCGCCTCCGCGCAGAAGGCGGGCTTGAGGTCCACGCCCAGAAGGGCGTCGGCGCGAGAGGGCCGGAAGGGAATGCGGCAGGGCCGGAAGGGCCTGGGCTCGGCCACGGAAAAGCCCTGGCGCACGAAGCCGCCGCCGAGCCGCGCCATGAGCGCGCAGGCCCGGTCGAGCGCCCAGACGGTGCGCCGCTGGTCGATGCCGCGCTCGAAGCGGTAGGAAGCCTCGGAGGAAAGGCCGAGCCGCCGCGAGGTGCGGCGGATGGTCTGCGGGCGGAAGACCGCGCTCTCGAGGAAGATGTTACGGCTTTCGGGCGTGATCTCGGTGTTCTGGCCGCCCATGACGCCGGCGAGGCCCACGGGGCGTTCGGCGTCGCAGATGCAGAGGTCGCGCGAGGTGAGCACGCGCTCCTTGCCGTCGAGGGTGACGAAATGCTCGCCCTCGGCCGCCGGGCGCACCACGATGCGGCCGCCCCTGAGCTTGTCGAGGTCAAAGGAGTGCAGCGGCTGGCCGCATTCAAAGAGGATGTAGTTGGTCACATCCACGATATTGGAGATGGCGCGCACGCCCACGGCATAGAGGCGGTAGCGCACCTTTACCGGCGAGGGCGCCACCTTCACTTCGGAGATGACGCGGCCGGAATAGAGCCAGCAGAGCTCCGGGTCGGTGATGTCGATGGGCACTTCAACGGGGGGCGCCTGCGTCTCGAGGATGAGCGGCAGCTCCGGCACCTTGAAGGGCAGCTTGAAGGCCATGGCCGTCTCGCGCGCGAGGCCGAGCACGGAGAGGCAGTCCGCCCGGTTGGGCGTGACGGAAATATCCAGCACTTCGCGGTCCAGCTCGAGCGCGTCCACCATGCGCGAACCCGGCAGCAGCCCCTCGGGCAGCACGAGGATGCCGTCATGCGCGTCGCTCAGGCCGAGCTCGCGCTCGGAGCAGATCATGCCCATGGAGGGCTGGCCGCGCAGCTTGGCCTTCTTGATGACCGTGCCGTCCGGGAGGCGCGTGCCCACCAGGGCCACGGGCACGATCTGGCCGGTGGCCACATTGGGCGCGCCGCAGACGATGTCCAGTATCTGGTCATCGCCCACGTCCACCTTGCAGCAGTGGAGATGGTCCGAATCGGGGTGGGGTTCGCAGAGCGTCACCTTGCCGACGCGGATGTCGGCGATGTCGGCGAAGGGGTTGACGATGTCCTCCAGCTCGAGGCCGAGCATGGTCAGCCTGTCGCCGAGCGCCTCGGCGGTGCCCTCATAGGGCGTGAACTCGCGGAGCCAGGAAAGGGAAAGCAGCATGACGACATCCTTGCCGGGAGGGGAATGATCGGGGCGCGCCGGCCCCCGCGGCCCAAGCCGGGCGCGGTAAGCGGCGGAGCAGTTATTTAAATGACCAGACCGGGGGCGCATCGGTGGCCGCCCCCGGGTCGGGCAGCGGCCGTTCCTGCGGGGCCGCGCCGTAGCCGCCATAGGCGCCCGCGCGGGGCCGCTTGCGCGGCTCCTTTTCGGGCGGCGGCACATCGTCCAGCGTATTGCCGTAGGCGTCCGTATAGCCCATGCCGCCCTCGGCCGTGCGCGTGGGGCCGCCGCCCGGCATAACGTCCGAGGTGCGCGGCCCCCCCGGAGGCTCCATGCCCGAATGCCGCGGGCTCATGGCCGAGCGCGCCTGCGCAGGGGCTGACGTAAGGGCCGCGAGCGCGCAACACAGCAGGCAGGCCCCGAGCAGCCGGCACGCGCGCGCCGCCACAGCCCTAAGCGGGCGCCGCCCCACGGCCCTAGGCGCCCCGCCCGAACTGGGCGAGGAAGCGCACATCGTTCTCGAAAAACATGCGCAAATCGCCGATGCCGTACTTGAGCATGGCGATGCGCTCCACCCCGAGGCCGAAGGCAAAGCCGCTCACCTCGGGCGGATAGTCCACGGCGGCGAACACCGCCGGGTCCACCATGCCGCAGCCCAGAATCTCCACCCAGCCCGTGCCCTTGCACACGCGGCAGGGCTCGTCGCCCACATGGCCCGAGCCGCCGCAGATGCGGCAGGAAATGTCCACCTCGGCCGAAGGCTCGGTGAAGGGGAAAAAGCTCGGGCGGAAGCGCACCCGCGTGTCGGCCCCGAAAACCGCGCGCACAAAGGCCGTGAGGATGCCGCGCAAATGCGCCATGCTGATGCCGTCGCCCACCATGAGGCCCTCGATCTGGTGGAACATGGGCGTGTGCGTGAGGTCGGAATCCCGGCGGTAGACCTTGCCCGGCGCCACCACGGCCAGCGGCGGCTTCTGCGCGAGCATGGTGCGCACCTGCACCGGCGAGGTGTGGGTGCGCATGAGCACGGTCTCGGTGATATACAGGGTGTCCTGCATGTCGCGGGCCGGGTGCTCGGGCGGCATGTTCAGGGCTTCAAAATTGTAGTGGTCGATCTCCACCTCCGGGCCGGAGGCGATGTCGAAGCCGAGGCCCCGGAAGATACCGCAGACCTCGTTCATGACCAGGGTGGTGGGATGGAGCGAGCCCTGCCAGAAGTCGCGGCCGGGCATGGTGGGATCGAAGCGGGCGAGCGCGGCGGCTTCGCGGCCGGCCTCGATGGCGGCCTTGCACGCGGCGAAAAGCTCGCCCATGCGCGCCTTGATGCGGTTGGCGGCCTGCCCGGCGGCGGGCCTGTCGGCCGGGGCGAGCGAGGGGAGCTCCCCCATGATGCGCGCGAGCCGGCCCTTGCGGCCCAGAAACTCCACGCGCAGCTCCTCGAGGGCGTCCAGCGAGCCGGCCTCACTGAGCCCCTTTTCCAGTTCCGGCGCCAGGGCCTCCAATGCTGCCATGAGATCCATGGAATCCCCCATGCTCGAGGTGGCCGGGCGGCAGGGCGCCGCCCGGCAAATGCGGCGGCGCGCCCTACTTCTTGAGGGCGGCTTTCGCCAGCTCGACCACGGCCGCGAAATCGTCCTTGCGCTCGATGGCGAGGTTGGCCAGGACCTTGCGGTTCAGGGCGATGCCCGCGGCCTTGAGGCCGTGCATGAAGCGGCTGTAGGAAAGGCCGCCCAGGCGGCAGCCGGCGTTGATGCGCATGATCCACAGCGCGCGGAAATCGCGCTTGCGCTGCTTGCGGCCGGCAAAGGAATTCTGCCACGCGCGCTCGACGGCCTCGCGGGCGGTGCGGTACAGGCGGTGACGGGCGCCGCGAAAACCCTTGGCCGCGTCAAGATATTTTTTGTGCCGGCGGTGGGTGGTCATTCCTCTCTTCACACGCATGGGTGTTCCCTCCTTCGCCCGGCAAGGCGGAGGCATGCCCGCCGGGGGTAGCGTACTTCAAATTCCCGGGCGCCGGGCGCACCGGGAAGCGGACGCCGCACGGCCCGGGCCCGTTCCGCGGGGCCCGGCGCGCTCGCCCGGACGCCGCGCACGGCGCGGCCCCGTAAAAACCTTCTAGCCGTTGGGCAGCATGCGGCGCACGGCCTTCTCGTTGGCCTGATCGACCAGGGTGGCCTTGCCGAGGCGCATCTTGCGGCCCGGGGACTTCTTGGTGAGGATGTGGCGCATATTCTGGCGCCGGCGGCGGTACTTGCCGCTGCCGGTGAGCTGGAAACGCTTGGCGGCGGCGCGCCGGGTCTTGATCTTGGGCATGACGCACTCCTTGTGGTTCCGGCGGCCATCCCGGACGCCGGGGCTGCATAGTGCCGCAAAAACCGTGCGGCCGCAAGGGGATTATTTTTTCGGCACGAGGAGCATCTGGAGGGTGCGCCCCTCGGCGCGCGGCTCCTGCTCCATCTTGGCCACATCGGCCAGATCCTGCACCATGCGCTCGAGGATGGCCACGCCGCGGTCCTTGTGGACGATCTCGCGCCCCCGGAAGAACACCGTCACCTTGCAGCGGTCGCCGTCCTCGAGGAAGCGGCGGATGTGCCTCAGCTTGGTCTCGTAGTCGTGGTCGTCGGTCTTGGGGCGGACCTTGATCTCCTTGATCTGCACGACGCTCTGGCGCTTCTTGGCCTCGGCCTTCTTTTTCTGCTGCTCGTACTTGAACTTGCCGTAGTCCATGATGCGGCAGACAGGCGGCTCGGAATTGGAGGCCACCTCCACGAGGTCGAGCCCGGCCTCCTTGGCCAGCGCGATGGCCTCGTTGCGCGGCAGGATGCCGAGCTGGTCGCCCTCGGCGCCGATGACGCGCACCTCGCGCGCACGGATGGTCTCATTGCGCCTCACGCCGTCCTGCGGCATGTCGCGGCGCATTCTCATGTTAGGAGAAGCTATAGCGCATCCCTCCTCGCTTGAAGGGCTCCTCCGCGTCCGCGCGGATGAGGGCGGCCACCTCCGCCACGGACTTGAGCCCCAGGTTCTCGCCGCTGCGCAGGCGCACGCTCACGCCGCCGGCCTGCACTTCCTTTTCACCGACAACCAACATATAGGGAACCTTGGCAAGCTGCGCCTCGCGCACCTTGAAGCCCAGCTTCTCGTTGCGCGTGTCCTCGCCGGCGCGGATGCCGAGCGCGAGCAGCTCGGCGCGCAGGCGCTTGGCCGCCTCGGCGGCCTCGTCCGTCACCGTGAGCAGGCGGGCCTGCTCGGGCGCGAGCCATGTGGGGAGCGCCCCCGCATAGTGCTCGATGAGCACGCCGATGAAGCGCTCCACCGAGCCCATGATGGCCCGATGCACCATGACGGGCCGGTGGCGCTCGCCGTCCTGGCCCACATAGACGAGATCGAAGCGTTCGGGCAGGGTGAAGTCCACCTGGATGGTGGAGCACTGCCACTCGCGGCCGAGCGAATCCAAAAGGCGCACATCGATCTTGGGCCCGTAGAAGGCGCCGTCGCCCGCGTTGATCTCGTAGGGGAGGCCCGCGGCCTCCACGGCGCTCATGAGCGCGCCCGTGGCCTGCTCCCACGCTTCGTCCGTGCCGATGCTGCTCTCGGGCCGAGTGGACACGGCCACCTTGTACTCGAAGCCAAAAAGCTCCATGAGCGCGCGGATGAGGTGGATGACGCCCAATATCTCGTCCTGCAGCTGCCCGGGCGTGCAGAGGATGTGGGCGTCGTCCTGCGTGAACTGGCGCACGCGCAAAAGCCCGTGCAAGACGCCGCTCTTTTCGTGGCGGTGCACCACGCCGAGCTCGAAATAGCGCTGCGGCAGGTCGCGGTAGCTGTGCAGCTCGTGCTTGTAGAGGAGCATGTGCCCGATGCAGTTCATGGGCTTGATGCCGTAGGCGTCTTCCTCTATCTGCGTGAAATACATGTTCTCGCGGTAGTGGTCGTAGTGGCCGGAGCGCTGCCACGTCTCCACGCGCAGAAGCTGCGGGCCCTGAACAATGTCATAGCCGCGGCGCAGATGCTCCTTGCGCCAGAAATCCTCGAGGATGGTGCGCACGAGCATGCCCTTGGGCAGCCAAAATACCATGCCCGGGGCCACGTCCTCATGGAAGGTGAAGAGCGAGAGCTCGCGGCCGAGCTTGCGGTGATCGCGGCGTTTGGCTTCTTCCAGCTGGCGAAGATACGCGTCGAGGCTTTTCTGGTCCGCGAAGGCCGTGCCGTAGATGCGCGAAAGCATGGGATTTTTTTCGTCGCCATGCCAGTAGGCGCCGGCCACGCTCATGAGCTTCGAGGCGCGCGCGAAGCCCGTGTGCGGCACATGAGGGCCGCGGCAAAGATCGGTGAAGTCGCCGCAGGTGTAGAGCGAGACCGTCTCGCCGGGGAGATTCTCGATGAGCTCGACCTTGTAGGTCTCCCCCAAGTCCCTGAAGCGGGCGAGCGCCTCGGCCTTCCCCACATCCTCGCGGGTGAAGGGCAGCGCCGCCTCAGCCATACGCTGCATCTCGGCCTCGATGGCCGCGAAATCCTCGCTGGAGAAGGGGCGCTCCACGTCGAAATCGTAGTAAAAGCCGTTATCGATGGCCGGCCCGATGGTGACTTTCGCCTTGGGGAAGAGCTTTTTCACGGCCGCGGCCATCACATGGGCCGTGGAATGGCGGATGAGGGCAAGCCCCTCGGGTGAATCGGCGAACACGGGCTCAAGCGCGGCGCAATCGGCGGGCACGGGCGCGGAAAGATCCAGCAGACGCCCGGGCTCGTCCCCCGCGCCGGGCACGCGGGCGGCCACCACGGCCTTGAATTTCTTGCCGCTCAGGGCCTCACGCAAGACATCGGCCACCGTGGCCCCGGAGGCGGCGCTGACCGCCCGGCCCTCCACCAGAACATCCATACCGGCTCCTTCGAGCATTTTTTGGCGGCGCCCCGTCACTCCAGAACACATGGGCCAAAACAAGCGGGCCAAAACAAATGGGGAGGCAAGCTCCCCATTTCTGACTGCTGCGCGCCGCGGCGCCCGTATGCCTGGGGGAATGCTCCCCTTCCATGCGAATTGGTAGGAACGAGCAGACTTGAACTGCTGACCCCTTCCGTGTCAAGGAAGTGCTCTAGCCACCTGAGCTACGCTCCTACATAGAGGCAAGAGGCGTTATAGACGCGGGCGCCGATTCCGTCAAGTATTTTTTACCGGGGGCGCCATTTTTTGCCGGGCCGGGCGCCGCGGCCGCCGCCGGCCCCGCTTCTTGACAAGGTGCCCGGGGCGCGTTGACAATGCGCCATGCCGCACAATTCCTCCCCGCCGGGCCACAATGCCCCGGAAGCGCCGGACGCGCCGGGCGCACCGAATCCGGGTGGCCCGCACCGCCGCGCCCGCTTTGGCTGGAGGGGGCCGGTCCTCCTCCTCGCGCTGGCCGCGCTCGCTTGGGTCTATCTCGAGCTCGCCAGCGAGGGCATGAGCTACGAATGGCAGTGGAACCGCGTCTGGCGCCATTTCGGCCGCTGGACGGCCCACGGCTTCGTGGCCGGCCCCCTGTGCGAGGGGCTCGTCATGACCCTCGGCATCGCGGCGGCCGGTTTTTGCCTCTCCACCCTGCTCGGGCTCGCCGCGGCCGTGTGCCGCCTGTCGCCGTGGCACTTCTGCCGCCTCGCCGCCGGCGCCTATATCGAGCTGTTGCGCAACACGCCGCTCCTGCTCCAGCTTTTCTTCGTTTATTTCCTGCTGTCGCCGCTCTTTTCGCTCGGGCCTTTCGGCTCGGCGGTGCTGGCCCTCGGCGCGTTCGAGGGCGCCTATATGGCCGAGCTGTTCCGCGCAGGCCTGCTCAGCGTGCCCCGCGGCCAATGGGAGGCGGCGCTGAGCCTCGGCTTCGGCCTTTCCGAGGCCCTGCGCCTCGTCATCCTGCCGCAGGCGGCGCGCAACATGCTGCCCCCGCTCACGAGCCAGATAGTGACGCTCATCAAGGATACCTCGCTCGTGAGCGCCATCGCCGTGGCCGACCTCACCATGCGCGCCCAGGCCATCATCGCCGAGACCTTTCTGGCCTTCGAGGTCTGGCTGCTCGTGGCCGCCATCTACCTCGCGCTGACGCTCTTGGCGTCCGTGCCCGCCTGGCTGCTGGAACGCCGCAACGGCTCGCGGCCCGAGGCCGCCGCGGATTCCTGATACCGCCCCTCACCCCAAACAGGGAGAACTTCCATGCCCAGCTCCGCCCCTCACACCGCCCCCCTGAAACTGCGCCGCCCGGCCCTTGCCGGCGCGCTCGCCTGCCTCCTGCTGCTGGCCTTTTGCCTGCTCACGCCGGCGCCCGCGCAGGCGGCCTCCGAAAAGTTGCCGCCCTCGCTCATCGACAAGGTGCTCGACCGCGGCGTGCTGCGCGTGGGCTTTTCCTCCTTCGTGCCCTGGGCCATGCAGGACAAGAACGGCGAGTTCATCGGTTTTGAGGTGGACGTGGCCCGCCGCCTCGCCAAGGATCTGGGCGTGGAGCTGCAACTGGTGCCCACGCGCTGGTCGGGCATCATCCCGGCGCTGCTCGCCGACAAGTTCGACATCATCATCGGCAGCATGAGCGTCACGCCTGAGCGCAACCTCAAGGGCAATTTCACCATCCCCTATGACTACGCCACCATCGAGGCAGTGGCCAACAAGGAAAAGACCAAGGGCATGAAGTTCCCCGAGGACTACAACAAGCCCGGGGTCGTCATCGCCGTGCGCAGCGGCAGCACGCCCGCGCTGGCCGCCAAAAAGCTCTTCCCCGAGGCCACGCTGCGCCCCTTTGACGACGAGGCGCCGGCCGTGCAGGATGTCATCGCCGGCCGCTCGCACCTCATGCTCTCGTCAGCGCCGCTGCCCGCCTTCTCCGTGCTGCGCAATCCCGATGTCCTTTACCAGCCCACCACCGAGGCCATCTCGCGGCAGCCCGTGGGCTTCCTCATCCGCAAGGGCGACGTGGACTCGCTCAACGTGCTCGACAACTGGATCCGCATGGCGGAAGAGGAAGGCTGGCTCAAGGACCGCCGCAACTACTGGTTCCACAGCACGGACTGGGAGAAGCTCGTTCGATGACGCGGCGCGCCGGGGCGCCCGCGGGCGCCCCCGCCAGAATCACGCACAGCCCTGCGCGGGAGGCCGTGCGGGACGAGTCATGGTCGCCCTTCCGCGCCTGGTGTCGGCGCCCCGCGCCCGGCGATGGCCCAGCCGCGCGCTGGCGCCCCGCCTGGCAGGACGCCTTCCTGTTCTGCGTGCTCCTCGCGGCTGGCGCCTGGTGCGTCTGGCGCGCCGCGAACCTGCCCCAATACCACTGGCAATGGTCTGTCCTCGGGGAATTCCTGCTCCGGCGCGGCGCCAACGGCCAGTGGGAGGCCGGCCTCTTGTTGCTCGGCCTCGGCGTGACCCTGCGCATCGGCTTTTGGGGCATGGTGCTCGCCCTGCTCACCGGGGTTCCCGTGGGCCTTGCCAGCGCCCATGCACGGGGCGCGGCGGCGCTCCCCTCGCGCGTCTACGTGACCATCATCCGCAACACGCCGCCCTTGGTGCTCATTTTCTTCCTCTACTTTTTCGCGGGCAACCTGCTGCCCGTGGCCGCGCTGGAAGATGGCATCCGGCACCTCCCCGGGGTTTTGCGCGAGGCCGTGGCCCTCGGCTTCGCGCCGCCCGGCCAGATGGACAGGATGCTCGCGGCCGTGCTGGCGCTTGGCCTCTACGAGGGCGCCTATGTGGCGGAGATCGTGCGCGGCGGCGTGGAGAGCGTGCCCGCCGGCCAGTGGGACGCGGCCCGCGCCCTCGGCTTTTCGCGCGGCCAGAGCCTTTGGCTCGTCATCCTGCCGCAGGCGGCGCGGGTGGTGCTGCCGCCGCTCGTGGGGCAGACCATCTCCACCTTCAAGGATTCGGCCCTCGCCTCGCTCATCTCGCTCCCTGAGCTCACCTTCCAGAGCCTCGAGGTCATGGCGGTGAGCCAGATGACCTTTGAGATCTGGATCAGCGCGGGCGCCCTGTACCTCATGGTGGGCCTCGCCTGCGCGGGCCTCGGCCGCTGGCTCGAGCGGCGCAGCGACTTTGCGTGAGGCGCAAAGCTTTTTGCAGTCCACACACCAAACAAGGAGACATCATGGCAGCCTATGTGGTCGATCATCCCCTGGTGCGGCACAAGCTGGGCCTTTTGCGCACGGCAAGCACCTGCACCAGCGAATTCCGGCGCATCGCCAACGAGATCGCCGGCCTGCTCATGTACGAGGCCAGCAAGGATCTCCCCACCGAGCCCCGCGAGGCCGAGGGCTGGGCGGGCCCCATCGAGGTGGACGCCCTCTCCGGCAAGAAGCTCACCGTGGTGCCCATCCTGCGCGCGGGCCTGGGGCTCATGGACGGCGTGCTCGCCATGGTGCCGGCCGCCAGGATCAGCGTGGTGGGCCTCTACCGCGACGAGAAAACGCTCAAGCCCGTGGAATATTATGTGAAGCTCGCGAGCGACCTGGAAGACCGCTTCGCCTTCATCCTCGACCCCATGCTGGCGACCGGCGGCTCCATGGTGGCGACCATCGACATCCTCAAGCGCAACGGCTGCAAGCACATCCACACCCTGAACCTCGTCTGCGCGCCCGAGGGCATCGCCGCCGTGGAGGCCGCGCACCCGGACGTGGACATCTACACCGCCGCCATCGACGAGGGCCTGAACGCCGATGGCTACATCCTGCCGGGCCTCGGCGACGCCGGCGACCGCATCTTCGGCACGAAGTAAGGGGCGCCGGGCGCGGCAGCGGAGGGATGAACCGCACACCCGCGGCTAGACGCATGCGGCATGCAGCCCAAGGAACAAAGACAAAGGGACTCGCCCTGCCGTGGGCAAGAAAACGTACGCGAGCGGAGTGACGCTATGGCTCCAGATGAGGGATGGTTCCCGGAAGGATACTCTCCCGGGATTTCCACGGAAGAGTGGCTGGAATTGTTGCATGACAAGGATGTCTGCAAGGAGGGGAGCCTCATCCTGCTCAAGTGCCTGAAGGATTCTGGCGGCGCGGCCTCGTGCAAGCAGCTCTCCCGGAAGTACGGGCGCCATGCCCAGGCGTATAATCGCGCCGGTTCCCGGCTGGCCGAAAGGGTAGCGCGGAAAACCGATTGCCCCGTGCTTCAGCGCGAAAACGGAAAGCCCCGATGGTGGCCTGTCATATTTTTGGGGCGCTTCGCGGATGCTCCTAAAAAGGACGGCTACATCTGGAAACTGCGGCCCGAACTGGCCGAGGCCCTCGAGCACTCTGACCTCAGCGCCATCCCCTTATATGAAAATGCAGGGATGAACCAGATGCCTGTCATGAATGAGAATGCAGAAATTACGGATGAATATCGACGCGCCGCTAAGATGCTCCTCGCGGTTGCGGAAGAGAATGCCATTGACATTGAAGCGATTGCTCATGAAGCAGAAGAAGAGCGACGTACTTTTGTTGAACGCTTTTCCCCGGAGAAACTGCTTGCCATTCCAGATGACAACTTGCTCGCTGCGCTCTATCTCACGCAACCCAGCACCAAAGATTATATGATGTATCATCTGGAGGCAAAAACCGAGAGCTGGGGGAGCATTTGGGGTGGATCATCGCACAAATTCGGTCTCTTCCAACGCGCAAAAGATCATCGCTGGGTAAATGCCAGCGGGCAAGAGCTCACAGAAGCTGACGCCCTTGCCCATGCCAAAGATGTGCGGGAAAAGCTTGTCCAGGGATCACATCTTTTTGAAAATCTCAATCTTTCCCATCGTGAAGAAATTGAAAATCTGGATGCAGCGTTACAGGGGATATTTGGGAACTCTTTTGCATACATATGGATGCGAAAATATTTTGCTTTATTGTATCCTCATAAATTGAGTGGCTTTTATTCTCCGGATTGGCAAAATTATGTCCTCTCCACCTGTCGGATTCCTCCAATGGCCACCCCTTGGGCCAGGAGCGCACAGATTGCGAGAATTTCCCAGCAGAATGGCTGGCAGTATCCGGAATTTTACCAAGTCTTTGTTTCGCGTTTCGGCAAACCGCCAAAAGAGGATAATCCAGAGCCGGTGTTCAAGAAAAAAGTAAATTTTCAACTCCCCTTCTCCTCCCATTTCCCCAAAAACAGGATCATCTTCGGGGCGCCGGGCACGGGCAAAAGCCATAAGCTCAAGCAAGATTCCGGCCCATACTTCGGCCCTAACATTGAACGTGTGACCTTTCATCCCGACTATGCCTATTCCCATTTCATGGGCTGCTACAAGCCGCAGACCACACGGGAGGGGAATATCCGCTACGGCTTCGTGCCCGGGCCCTTCCTGCGCGTGCTCGTCAGGGCGTTGCGCTCCGGCATGGAGGGCAACCCGCAGCCTCACCTGCTGCTCATTGAGGAGCTCAACCGCGCCCGTGTGGCGGCTGTTTTCGGCGACGCCTTTCAGCTTCTCGACCGTGCGGACGAGGGGTACAGCGAATACGACATTGCGGTATCGGAGGACGTGAAGGAGTACCTGTCCCGGGAGCTGGGCTGCGCCCCCGGGGAGTGCGAGCGCATCCGCATCCCGGGCAACATGTTCATCTGGGCGACCATGAACAGCGCGGACCAGGGCGTCTTCCCCATGGATACGGCGTTCAAGCGCCGCTGGTCGTTCGAGTACCTGCCCATTGACCCGGCAAATCCCCCGGACGTGCTCCTGCCCCTGAACATCGGGGGGAACCGCGTCACAATTTCATGGAACAAATTGCGCGGCGCCATCAACGACAGCCTCAGCGCCTTGCGCATCAACGAGGACAAGCTCATCGGCCCCTATTTCCTCAAGCCCTCTGTGCTCGAAGTGGGCGAGAACGGCATCATCAAGAATATTGAGGGCTTCAACGACGTTTTTAAGAACAAGATCCTCATGTACCTCTTTGAGGATGCCGCTCGTCAAAGGCGCCCGGAGCTCTTCAAGGGCTGCGCGGACCATCACCGCTATTCCGCGCTCTGCAGGGAGTACGATGAACGTGGCCTCGCCATCTTCGGGGAGGATTTTGTGAAGACCTTTTCCAAAAATCCGTCCTAGTGTATGAAAGTTTCCGGCTATTTTGCACGCGAAGGGGAAGAGTGCACCACGGCGGAACTTTTTAAAAAATTTTGTCTCTCAAACGAGACTGGGGAACAATTCCTGTCTCTTCTGCTGCAATATGGCGTGCTTGCACCCCAAAAGCGAAACTCGGGGGAACGGGTATTCAAATTTTCCTTTGTCGGCATCGTCGTTTTCAAGGATCTCATTCTCCGCTGTTATCCGAAATATATCCGCAGTACCGCAACGCCGCACAAGGCCTTTGCGCAGGTGATGAAGGTGCTCCGCTGCCATGCCCGGCAAAGCAAGGTCGAATTTGCCCCCGGCGGCGAAAACGAGCCCATGGGCTTCAGCCTGATTGCCGAAGCGCTCGCCCTGCTGGACGATTATGCGGAGCATGGGCTTTATTCACATCCTGTCGCTGACGCGGAGTACAACGGCACAGGCGAGATCCTTTGGGACAAAACGCTCGGCGCCGTAGACCCGTTTTTCTGCGAGGACATCCCCCTCTATCTGGATTTTCACACCAAAAGGACGGTGGACGACACAAGCGACTATGTGACGCGGCTCCACAAGTTCATTCTCACCGAATGCTCCCGGCTCCTCGAAGACGCCGACCTCCTCTCCATGTTCGGCTTGAGCCCGCTGCGGCTGTCGGACGAGCCCAGCGAGCACTTCGGGCCGGAGGAATACGTCCTGCAACGGCTTCGCGCGGAACTCGACATCCAGTTCGAAAGCCATAAACAGGAGCTGCTGCGCCGGCTTCTCCGCTACATCGAGCGCCGTGAGTCCTTGACGGCCGAGCCCCTGCACCTCTATGGCACCACCAGCTTCGAGACCGTGTGGGAAAAGGTGTGCGCCCGGGCTTTTGGCAACCAGCTCAATGTCCTGCTGGAAAAGCTGCCGCTGCGCGCGCCCCTGCATGCGGCCTGCAGAGGGGAAACAACGCTCATAAGCCTTATCAAAAGGCCGGAGTGGCATCTGGCATCAGGGGATTTTTCCGGCAATGGCACGCTCATTCCCGACATCGCTGTTTTGTATCGCCACAACGGGGAAACGGTTTTCCTCATCCTTGACGCCAAGTATTACACGTATGCAACTTTACGGGACAACCATCCGGGCATCGGCGATATTGACAAGCAATACCTGTACGAAGTGGCCTTCAGGCCCTTTCTTGAGACGCATGGCATACACCGGGTAGAGAACATATTTCTGCTGCCCGGCGAAGGGGGCAAGCTGGAGTATAAAGGCTATGTGGAATTTGCCCTGCTCAAAAATCTCGGCTGTGAAGCTATAAAAATCGTGCTTGTTCCGGCGGAACAGGTCTTCGCCGCGTATCTTAAGGACGCCGCGAAAGAAAATCTCGCCCAAAGCCTCCTCTGTGAAGTGGAGCAGAACCACTTGATCCCCCATTGAGCGGTGCATGCCCCTTGCCCATGCCAGCACGCAAAAAGCCCCCGGCATGCCGGGGGCTTTTCCTTGTCGCCTTGTCTCCTTCGCCTTCTGCTAGAAGGGCCAGATATTGTCCATGAGCCTGGTGAACCAGCCGGGCTTCTGCTTGTCGGCGAGCACGCCCTTGCCGTAATACTCGATGCTCGCGTCCGCTATCTTGGTGGAGAGGATGCTGTTGTCCGCATCCACGTCACGCGAGCGGATCATGCCGCGCACCACCATGAACTCGGTCTCCTCGTTGACGCGAATCTCACGCGCGCCCTCGATCTGGAGCAGGCCGCCCGGAAGCACCCGGAGCACGCGCGCCGCCATGGAGGTGGTGACATAGTTCTCGCGCTTGGTCTTGCCCGAGGCGGAAAAGTCGCTCTGCGAGGTGGTGTTCAGCGCGGGCAGGCCCACCGAGGCCTGCGGCCCGATGCCCACGAAGGGGATGAAGCCGGTCTTGCTCTTGCCGAACATGGCCGCCACTTCGTAGTTGTTCTGGTTGTCCTTGTCCGCGCTGGTCTCGGCCTTGTTCTGGGCCTTGGTGCTCTCCACCATCTTGACCACCACGATGTCGCCCACGCGGTGGGCGCGGCTGTCCGCAAAGAGCGTTTCCTCCTCGCTGGCCGCGAAGAGCGAACCCGGATTGTTGCGGCCGTCCACTTCCTGGCGGTATTCCTGCGGCGGAGTGACGGGCTGCTGGAGCGCCGGGCGCTTGTAGGAGCCCCCGCCGCCGCAGGCCGTGCAGAGCAGGAAAGCCGCCCCCAGGGCCGCTGTCAGTGCCTTGCGTTTCATGTGTTTCCCCTCCTCTCGAAATTCATGGCGGCGCTGTGCGCTCGCCTTGCGGCAAGAGCCGCTAGCGGATCTCAACTGTGCTGCCGTCCTTGACGGTGGCATAGACTTGTTTCTTCGTTTGCAAATTCCGCACCGGGATGGTCGCGCCCGGCTCGCCGTCGGCCAGGGCCTCGGCCTGGATGGTCATCTGGACATTGCCGCGCTCGTAGCGCAGGGTCAGGATATTGCCGCGGCGCACCGTGAGGCGGTTCACAAGGTCGCTTTGCAGGATGGGCTCGCCCGTGCCCACGGAGCGCACCACCTGCCAGGGGCCGCCCTGGCCGTCCCAGGGCACGTCCTTGAGCTGGCCCGCGTTGACGCGCATGAAGGTCACGGCCTCGGGCGAAAGCATCTCCCCCTTGGAGAGCGGGCGGCCGGCCGCGGGCACGGTTATCCAGAGCGTGAGGTTGGCCGTGGCCGCCACGCGCCTGAGGACGGTGCCGTCCGCCTCCTGCACGGCAAAGCGCAGGGGCACGCGCCCGGGCGAGAGCTTGCCCGGCTCGAGCTGCACGCGCTGACCGCTGTGGGCGAGAAAAATGTATTCCGGCAGGCGAAAATCCGTCAGTTCCGCTTCGCCCGGCATGGCCTGGAGCTGCGGCGTCAGGCTTTTGACAACATAGGAACGCAAGTCGTCTTCCCGAAAGACGAGGCCCCCGCGCTGGATGACCAGCGAGGACGGCAAGATGCAGCGGCCCGCGTATTCCTTGCCCAAGGCCTGGTGCAACACCTGCGAGAGCTTGGAACGGTTGATCTGGAGGGGCTTGCCCTCCTCCGGCGGCGCGGGCCAGAGCTCGCGCTCGCGCAAATCGTTCCAGAGGGCCGGGTCCATCTGGCCGAGGGGCGTGACGATCTCGCCAAGGCGCACCATGTCGCCATTGGTCACGGCCGCCGGCGCCACCTTGAGGCGCCAGTCGTTTTCGCCCAGCATGGGGAGCTGGTCGCCCGGGGCCGGGGCCGCCGGGAGCGGGGCCGCGCCCGTGGCCACGAGGTTGCGCGTCTTGGCCTGCCGCTCCGCCTGCGCGTTTTCGGGCAGCGGCACCTTGCCCGCGCGCACCTGCGGCGTGCGCAGCTGGTTCTTCACCTGCGCGGGCGAGCGGCGGTGGTTGCGGTCGCTGTCCTGCCAGACGGCCTGGGGCACGCCGCCCTGGGCCCCGGCATGGGCCGCCGCGGGCGCCCAGAGCTGGATGAGCAGGGCGAGCGCGAGGCCCAGCGCGGCGAGCGCGAGCGCCCATCCGTCGGGGGCCGCGGCGGCGAGCACCTGCGGCCGCGCCGCGCCCCGCCATCCTCTGCGTAGCATCATCTCCCTCTACCTCAACTGCCTCAACGGGCCTAGCTGCGCTTGAGCTGCACCGCGATGCCGAGCATGGAGTCCGAAGTCTGGATGGACTTGGAATTGACCTCATAGGCGCGCTGGCCCACGATCATGTTCACCATTTCGTCCACCACTTCCACATTGGACATTTCGAGGAAGCCCTGCGCCAGCGTGCCCACATTGTCCGTGCCGGGCACGCCTTCCTGCTCGTCGCCCGAGGCTTCGGTGGGCGTGTAGAGGTTGCGGCCGCGGGCATCGAGGCCGGCGGGGTTGATGAAGGTGTAGAGCGGGATGTCCGCCCCGGCGATCTCCTGGCCTTCGCTGTCCAGCGCGGCGATGTGGCCGTTGGCCGAGATGGAGATGTTCTTGGTCTCCGCGGGCACGGTGAATTCGGGCTGGAGGATGTAGCCGTTGGCCGTGACCACGGTGCCGTCCTGGTTGAGCTTGAACGAGCCCGCGCGGGTGTACATGAGGTCGCCGTTCACATCCACCTGGAAGAAGCCGTCGCCCTCGATGGCAACGTCGAGCGCGTTGCCCGTGTTCTGGAAGTCGCCCTGGGTGAAGAACTTGTGCACGGCCGTGGGGCGCACGCCCATGCCCACCTGGATGCCCACGGGCAGCATGTTGTCGCCCTCGGTGATGGAGCCCGCGATCTTCATGGTCTGGTACATGAGGTCCTCGAACTCGGCGCGGCTCTTCTTGAAGCCCGTGGTGTTCACGTTGGCGAGGTTGTTGGAAATGACGTCGATGTTGAGCTGCTGGGCCACCATGCCCGTGGCTCCGGTATACAGGGAACGCATCATGGGAAATTCTCCTTCTCACTTGGAGGCGAGCGCCTAGCCGACGCGCCTGCCCACCTTGTCATTGGCCGCGCGGTCGAGGGTGTCCGCGGTCTGCATCACTTTCTGGTAGGCCTCGAACTGGCGGTTCACCTCGATCATGTTCACCATTTCCGAAACCACTTCCACATTGGCCTTTTCCGTAAAACCCTGCTCCAGGCGCGCGCCGCCGGCATAGGCGTCGCCCTCGCCGGCATTGGTCCCGTCGCGCGTCTTGTAGAGATTGGCGCCGAGCTTTTCCAGATTGTGCGGACTGTCCACGCTGAAAAGCGCGATCTGGTTGACGACCACGCCGTCCGCCGAGACCTGGCCGTCGCCGCCGATGACCACATTGCGCGTGCCCGGCGGGATGACGATGTTGCCGCCCGTGCCCTGCAGGGGATAGCCACTCGCCGTCATGACGGTGCCGTCGCTCGAGAGCACGAAATGCCCGCTGCGCGTGAGGTAGTCGCCATTGGGCGTGGTCACGCGGAAAAAGGCGTTCTCGCCGTTGATGCACACGTCGAGCGGGTTGCCCGTGAACTCCATGGAGCCCTGCGAAAAGTCGATCTGCGAGACCGCGATGCGCGGCCGCGCCATGTTCTTGGGCTCGGGAAAGAGCGGCTCGGAGCGCAGGTGCATGAGCGGCTCGCGGATCTCGTCATGGGCGTAGTAGGCCATGGTGTCCTTGAAGGCGAGCGTTTGGCGCTTGTAGCCCGTGGTATTCACGTTCGCCAAATTATTGGCGATGAAATTCATGCGGTGTTCGGTGGTCAGCGCGCCGAAAAGCCCGCTAAACAGTGCGTCCTGCATAGGTTCTCCTTTTGGCGCGGCCCCTTGGGGCCGCTTCCGCCGCCGGCGGATGGTGGCGGAAAAGCCGCCTGCCAGTGCTTGTGCCCGGTTGATTGCAAGGAGCGGGCCAATGCCTGATTTTCCGGCGTCGGCCCGGCGCTCACGCGGCACTGCGGCATATGCAAGGGAGATGCAAAAACAGGGCCGCCGCACCTTCCGATGCGACGGCCCCGTGAGGACGCTGTTGTGCCGGGGGAACGGCTAGAGACTCTTGCCCACCATGCGCACGAGGCGCAGGAGCTGGTTGGTGAAGCCAGCCTCGTTGTCATACCAGATGAGGAGCTTGACCATGGTCTCGCGCAGCACCTGCGTGGAGAGCGCGTCAATAACGCCGCCGTAGGTGCTGCCCCGGTAGTCGATGGAAACCAGCGGCTCGTCGGAATAGCCCAGGTTCTCGTGCAGGGCGCCGAGGCTCGCCGCCCTGAGCGCGGCATTGACTTCTTCGGCGGCGCAGCGCTTTTCCACCTCGCAGGTGAGGTCCACGAGGGAGCAGTCAAAGGTGGGGATGCGCACGGACATGCCGTTGATGCGCCCCGCGAGCTCGGGCATCACCACGCCCACGGCCTTTGCAGCGCCCGTGCTCGACGGCACCATGGAGACGCCGGCCGTGCGGCCGCGCCGCCAGTCCTTGTGGGTGCCGTCGAGGATGCGCTGGCTCATGGTGTAGGAGTGGATGGTGGTCATGAGGCCGTGGTCGAAGCCGAAGTTCTCGTGGATGACCTTGACCGCCGGGGCGAGGCAGTTGGTGGTGCAGGACGCGGCCGAGAGGATGTTGTCCTTTTCGGGGTCGTAGATGTCCTGGTTGACGCCCATGACGATCATGGCGTCCACGCCCTTGCCCGGCGCCGAGATGATGACCTTTTTCGCGCCGCACGCGAGGTGGCGCGCAAGGCCCTCGCGGTCCTTGATGGTGCCGGTGCTCTCCACCACCATGTCCACGCCAAGGCGGCCCCACTCCCACTCGCCGGCCTTGCAGCGCGTCACGGTGATGTGCCGGCCGTTGACAATGAGGCCGTTCTCGTCGTGCCCCACCTCACCCGGGAAGGTGCCGTAGGTGGAGTCGTACTTCAGCAGATAGGCCAGGGCGTCGTTGGAGGCCCGGGCGTTGATGGCCGTGAAGACGATCTCGTCGTCATTGGCGAGCAGGCGGAGGAGGTAGCGGCCGATGCGGCCGAAGCCGTTCATTCCCAGAGTGACGGGCATGCGTGCTCCTTGCGGCTTGGGGGTGGTGTGCTAGGCCTTGCCCGCGGAGCCCATGACATCGCGGATCTTGTGGGCCACCATTTCCTTGACGGCCTCGCGCGCGGGCGCGAGGTAGGAGCGCGGGTCGAACTGCTCGGGATGCTCCACGAAGAACTGGCGGATGGTGGCCGTGACCGCGAGGCGGATGTCGGTATCCACGTTGATCTTGCACACGCCCATGGTGGCCGCCTTGCGCAGCATGTCTTCGGGCACGCCCCGGGCGCCGCCCACCTTGCCGCCGTACTCGTTGCAGAGCTTGACGAATTTCTCGGGCACGCTGGAGGCGCCGTGCAGCACCAGCGGATAGCCAGGGAGCTTGGCGCTGATGGCCTCGAGCCGGGGGAAGTCCAGCTTGGCGTCGCCCTTGAACTTGTAGGCGCCGTGGCTCGTGCCGATGGCCACGGCCAGCGAGTCGCAGCCGGTGCGGTCGACGAAGTCCACCGCCTGGTCCGGGTCGGTATAGACATGCTCCGCCGAGGAGACATGCTCCTCCACTCCGGCGAGCTTGCCGAGCTCCGCCTCGACCCACACGCCGCGCGGGTGCGCGTAGTCCACCACCTTCTTGGTGAGGGCCACGTTTTCCTCGTAGGGCAGGTGCGAGCCGTCGATCATGACCGAGGTGAAACCGCCGTCGATGCAGTCGCGGCACATCTCGAAGGTGGGGCCGTGGTCGAGGTGGACGACGACGGGAATGCCCGGATCTTCCTGCAGGGCCGCTTCCACGAGCTTCATGATGTAGACCTGGCCCGCGTATTTGCGCGCGCCGGCGGACACCTGCAGGATGACCGGCGATTTCTCTTCGGCGGCCGCCCACATGATGCCCTGGATGATCTCCATATTATTGACGTTGAACGCGCCGATGGCATAGTGGCCCGCATAGGCGGCCGCGAACATCTCCTTGGGTCCGACAAGCGGCATGGCTGTCCTCCTTGGAATCGGGCTTGGGTTCCGGGGGCCGGGCCTCACCCGGCCGGAAAAAGATGCGCTGATAGTGCCACAGATGCACGCAAAGCGCAAAGACAAACTTTCCCCGGCGCGAGGACGGCTGCCTCACGCGTCGCCCCGTACAGGGTCCAGTATACGGGCTGTCCGCCCCGCTTGGGCGATGGCGCTCGCGGCGTCGGCCAGGCTCACCGGGGCCTTGTGGTCATAGATGCGGTAGTCGGCGCGGCGCGCCTCCGGGGTGAAACTCGGCATGAGCACATTGGCCCCGGCCCTGAGGCCCTCGGCCTGTCCGCCCGGCGAAAGGCTCGCGAGGGCCGTGGTGGCCGGGAGGTCCGCTTCGGGAAGCGCCAGGCGCAGCACGGAGAGCACGCGCAAATTCTGCGCCGCCGTGCCGCCCGGCGCCTCTCCCAGCGGCGTTTGCGCCTGCGGGATGAAGGGGCCCGCGCCGCACATGGCGACGCCGAGCTCCCGCGCGAGCAGGATGTCGTCGGCGAGGGATTCCACCGTCTGCCCCGGAAGCCCGGTCATGAAGCCCGTGCCCGTGGCATAACCGAGGCCTTTCAGGACGCGCAGGCAGGCGACGCGCTCAGCGAGCGTGTGGCCCGGATGCAGCCGCGCATAGAGGGCCGCGTCCGCGGTCTCGTGCTTGAGCAGGTAGCGCGTGGCCCCGGCTTCGCGCCAGAGGGCGTAGTCCCCCTCCGGGCACTCGCCCACGCACAGGGCAACCGGCACGGAGAGGCCCGTCACTATCTCGCGCACCACTTCGGCGAGCCACGCCGCATCGGACGCCCCCTCGCCCGACTGGAGCACGATGCTGTCAACGCCCAGGGCCACGGCGCGGGCGGCCTCGTCCAGCACCTCCGCCTGCGTGAGCGCATAGCGAGAAAGCGCCCGGTTCTGCACGCGCAGGCCGCAATAGCGGCAGTTGCGGCGGCAGACATTGGAAAACTCGATGAGCCCGCGCACAAAGACGCGTGTCCCCTTGGCGCGCATGAGCTCCCGCTCGGCCGCGGCACGCACGCTTTCGCCGTCGGCCTCATTAAGCAGATGCAGGATGTCCGCGCGGTCCATGCCCATCGCTCCTGCGCCCGGCGCCGGCAGAATGCCGCGTCAGGACGCTCCCGCGAAGGTGGCGCACTTTGGGCCGCGTGTCCAGCGGGCCTCTCCGGATATTGACACATTTTGTAATTTCGTGCTACTAATTACGCACCCTTTCACCACCATACCCCGGAGGCCCCATGCGCATCCCCCGTCTCGCTCCGGCCCTTGCGGCCCTTGTGTTCCTTCTCGCCCACGCAGGGCCGGCCGGCGCGCATTTCGGCATGGTCATCCCCTCCGCGCCCACGGTGACGGAGAGAGCCGCTGCGGACCTCACGCTGGACATCGCCTTCGCCCACCCGCAGGAGCGCAAGAGCATGGTCATGGAAAAGCCGCGCGCCTTCCAGGTCTTCCGCGACGGCAAGGCCGAAGACCTGATCGGCACGCTCAAGGAGGTGAAATTCCTCGACCACAAGGCCTGGCAGGCCAAGTATCGCATCGCGCGGCCCGGCGTCTACCAGTTCGCCGTGGAGCCCGAACCCTATTTTGAGCCGGCGGAAAACTGCTATATCATCCACTACGCCAAGACCGTCGTCGCCGCTTTCGGCGCCGAGGAAGGCTGGGCGGAGCCGCTGGGCCTCAAGACCGAGATCGTGCCCCTGACGCGGCCCTTTGCCAACTATGCGGGCAATGTGTTCGCCGGCCGCGTGCTCCTCGACGGCAAGCCCGTGCCCGGGGCCGAGGTGGAGGTGGAGTTCTGGAACCGCGACGGCCGGCACGAGGCGCCCGACGTATACTATGTCACTCAGGTGGTGCGCGCGGACGAAAACGGCGTCTTTGTCTACGGCGTGCCCTGGGCCGGCTGGTGGGGCTTCGCGGCCCTCAATGAGGGCGGCGAGCGCCCGGGCCCGGACAACAAGCCCGTTCAGGTGGAGCTCGGCGCGGTGCTCTGGGTGGACTTTGTGGCGCCCATCACGCACTAAAGACATAAATGCCGGGCGCTCCGCCCGCCCCTCGCGGGAGCGCCCGGAAACTGTCCCGGAGCAAGCATGCACATCGCGGAAGGTGTCCTTTCCCCAGCGGTGCTCGGCGCGGGCGCCGCGCTCGGCGCCGCCGGCGTTGCCCTCGGCCTGCGGCACATGGACGGCGGCCGCCTCATGGAGGCGGGCATCCTCTCCGCCGCCTTCTTCGTGGGCTCGCTCATCCATGTGCCCATCGGCGTGACGAGCGCGCACCTCCTGCTCACCGGGCTGCTCGGCGTGCTCCTGGGCTGGGCGGCCTTCCCGGCCATCCTCGCCGCGCTCCTGCTCCAGGCGCTGCTCTTCCAGTACGGCGGCCTGACCACGCTCGGCGTCAACACCTTCACCATGGGCACTTCCGCCGTGGTCGCCTGGTACGCGTGGCGCGGCATCCGGCGCCTCTGGCCCGGGCCTGCCGGCGAAAAATTCGCCGCCTTCTGCGGCGGCGCGCTCGGCGTGGCCCTTTCCGCCCTCTTGACGGCGCTTGCCCTCGCCTTTACCAATGAGGGCTTCGTCACCGCCGCCAGGCTGCTCCTGCTGGCGCATTTGCCGGTCATGGCAGCCGAGGGCTTCGTCACCATGATCACCGTGGCCTTCATCGCCCGCGTGCGGCCGGAAATGCTCGCCGAGGCTCTGCCCGTGAGCGCCCCGGCAGCGAGCCCCCGCAAGGAGGACTGACATGCCCCGGAGCTTTCCCTTTTTATCGCTCTTTCTCCCCATGGCGCTCCTGCTTGCCATGCTGGCGCTGCCCGCGGACGCGCTGGCGCACCGGGTGAACATTTTCGCCTGGGTCGAAGGCGAGAACATCGTGGCGGAGTGCGGCTTCAACCGCGCCGCCCCCGTGCGCGGGGGCATCGTCACCGTCTATGACGCCGGGGACGGCACGGTACTGCTCCAGGGGCGCACCAACGAAAGGGGCGTCTTCGTGTTCGCCGTGCCCGAGGCCGTGCGGGAGGGGCATGGCCTGCGCATCGAGGTCAATGCGGGCGAGGGCCATGTCAATGACTGGACCATGACCGCGGCAGAAATCAACGAGGCCCGCGACCTGGGCCACGGCTTTCTCCAGGCCGCGCCGGCCACGGCCGCCAAGCCCCCGGCCACCGCCACCACTTCGATAGCTCCGGCCCCGGAGGCCCCTGCGGCACCGGCCCCGCTCACCGCAGCGGAAGTACGGACCATCGTGGCCGAGGCGCTGGCGAGCGGCCTCGCGCCCGTCCGGCGGGAGCTGGCCGCGCTCTCCTCCCCGGGGCCTTCGGTGCGCGACATTGTGGGCGGCCTCGGCTGGATCATGGGCCTCGTGGGCATCGCCTGCTGGTTCCTGGCCCGGCGCAGGCAGCAGAAGCCCTAGCCCGTGGCAGCACAGCTCCGAGGCATCGACCCGCGCGCCCGCCTCGCCATGGCGGCGCTGCTCTCCGCCTGCGTGGCCGTGGCGCAGGCCTTTGCCGCCTGCATGCTCGGGCTTGCCGTGGGCCTCGCCCTGCTCCTCGCGGCGCGGCCCGCGCCGGCAACGCTCATGAAGCGCTTTGCGGCGGTCGATGTGTTCGTGCTCTTTCTCTGGTGCGTGGTGCCGTGGACCACGCCGGGCGAGCCCGTATGGGCCTTCGGCCCCCTGACGGTGACGGCGCAGGGCCTGACCTTGAGCCTGCTCGTGAGCCTCAAGGCCAATGCCATCTGCGCCATCTTCAGCGCGCTGACCACGGGCATGGACATCGCGACCCTGGGCCACGCCCTGAGGCGCCTCGGCTGCCCGCAGGGCCTGGCGTGGCTCGTGCTCTTCATGGGGCGCTATGTGCATGTCCTCGAGGAGGAGTGGCGCAGCCTCATCACCGCCGCGCGCCTGCGCTGCTTCGTGCCCAAAAGCAACGCCCACACCTGGCGGACCCTCGCCACCCTGCTCGGCCTCCTGCTCGTGCGCAGCCACGACCGCGCCCGCCGCGTCCACGAGGCCATGCTGCTGCGCGGCTTCACGGGCAGCTTCCGCCCGCTGGACACCTTCGCATGGCGCCCGCGCGATACGGCCTTCACCGCGGCGCTGCTCATCCTGGCCGCCCTCCTCGCTTGGACGGAACTTTTTGGAGGCCCCCATGGCTGACGACGCGCCACTGCTCGACATCCGCGGCCTCTCTTTCGCCTATGCCGGCGGCGGCGCGGGCCGGCCCGCGCTCCATGACGTGAGCCTCACGCTCAGGCCCGGGCAGCGCCTCGGCCTCTACGGGCCCAACGGCAGCGGCAAGACCACGCTCTTCCGCTGCATCACCGGCCTCGAGATGCCGCAACAGGGCGAGATCTTCCTCAACGGCGCGCCCGTGCGCACGGAAAAGGAGTTTCGCATCCTGCGCCGCGCCGTGGGCTATGTGCTCCAGAACGCCGACGACCAGCTCTTCTTCCCCACCGTGCTCGAGGACGTGGCCTTCGGCCCGCTCAACCTGGGCCTTGCGCCCGGAGAGGCCCGCGCCCGCGCCGAGGAGACGCTCGCGAGCCTCGGCCTTGGGGCCTACGGGGAACGCCTGGCGCACCGCCTTTCCGGCGGGGAAAAAACGCTGGTGGCGCTGGCCACCGTGCTCGCCATGCGGCCCGAGGCGCTCCTCCTCGACGAGCCCACCACCGGCCTCGACGCGGACGCGCGCGAGCGCATCATCGAGGTGCTCAACGGCCTTCCCACGGCGCGCATCGTCATTTCCCACGACTGGGATTTTCTCGAGCGCGTGGCCGGCGAAATCTGGGGCATGGACAAGGGCCGTTTGCAAACGGGCGTGCCCCTCGAGGCGCACACCCACCGCCACGCGCACCCGCTGGGCGCGGTACCGCACGCGCATGGCACACCGTAGGGACGGCAGGAGCATGGCCACATGTGCCGCGCCCGCGCGGCAATCTTGGCGTTTCTGGGTGCCGGGCAGAAAAACCGGGCCGGGCGTTTTGGGGAAGCTGCCGACCGCCCCCTAGAAGCGGAAATAAATGAAATACCTGTGCGTTGCGCCGAAAATCATCATGGTTGAAACATAGAGGAGCGCGAGCGCCCAGAGATATTCAAGGCCAAGCAGAACCGGGGAAGCCGCGCGTTTCAAAAAAGCGGGTTTTGGCAAGGCCGGCAGGAGAATAAGAAACACCGCGCACCCCAGGGCGATTTTTGGGTAATACCCATGAAAGGCCAGGAGCACGTCCACATTCTCAACCAGCGCCACCCCATTCATGAACGCAAGAGCCTTGTAATAGCCCAGGGCCGAGCCTAGGTCCGGGGCACGAAAGAGCACCCAGCCGGCCATGACGACAAGCATCGTATAGGCGTGCCCGACGACAGGCGCCATGGGCCTGTTATGCGCAAGCCTTTCGAGCACAAGAAAGCAGCCGAAATACGCCCCCCACAGTAAAAAATTTGCGCTTGCGCCATGCCAGAGGCCGCAAGCCAGGAAGACGACCATCATGTTCAGGCATGTTCTTGCCTGCGAAATCCGGTTGCCGCCGAGAGGGATATACAGATAGTCTCTCAACCAGCGGGTAAGGCTCATATGCCAGCGTTGCCAAAATTCCCTGACGCTCCGCGCCAGATAGGGCGCATTGAAGTTTTCGGGAAAGGTAAAGCCGAGCATGTGGCCCATGCCGATGGCCATGTCGGAATAGGCGGAAAAATCAAAAAAAATCTGGAGGCTGTAACAGAGCATGCCAAGCCATGCGGCTTCGCCCGAAAGCGTGGCGGGCGGGATGTCAAAACATGCGTCAGCGATTTTTCCAAAGGTGTCCGCGAGCAGGCACTTCTTGGCGAGGCCATAGATAAAGCGGCGGCAGCCGTCAGCCACAGGCGTGGCCTTGGGCGACCGCTCCCCGAGATTCCCGGCAATTTCGCTGTAACGGACTATGGGGCCCGCTACCAGTTGGGGAAACATGCACAGGTATGCCAGGAAGTCCACGAGATTTCTTTGCGGCGAGATGCTCTTTTTAGAGACATCCACAATATAGCTTATGCCCTGGAACGTATAAAAACTGATGCCCAGTGGCAGCGCGATATTCTGGATAAAGTTCCATTGCGACGTGATTTCCCCGCCCATGAAGATGATTCCGTCAGCCAGCATGCCGGCGTACTTGAAGACCACCAATATCCCGACATTTACGGCAAGCGCCAGGACAAGGCCGGGCTTTCCCGCCGCCTTGCGCGCGAGCCACAGGCCCATTGCGTAATTAAAGACCCCGCAAAAGAGCAAGAGGCCGAGATGAAGCGGGTTCCCCCACGCATAGAAAACCAGGCTCGCCACCACCAAAAAGGAATTTGCAAGAAAAAATGCCCGCATCCTGACGAAGAGGAAGTAGAGGAGCAGTGTCGCCGGCAGAAACACAAAGAGAAAAATCGGGGTATTAAACAGCATCAGTTCCCCCCCTTGAGGCTGGGCAATTCAAGAGGGAGAATGGTAAGCGCGGCTTTTTCGGGGAGGAGTATCCTGGCGTCCAGCTCTATGTCCGGCCGGGAAAAAATTTGCGCATACAGGATATCCGGGAAAGTCTCTATCCGGCCATAGCTGAGGGTCGGGGCATCCTGCCAGCCGCCTCCCGGCGCACGGAACTGGCAGCGGGGGGGCTGGCCCCGCGGCGCCTGTATTCTCGCGGCGATAACAGCGTAGCCATCCTCATTGGTTTTTACGGGCGGCAAAGCAATACATGCTACCCCCCCCCCCCCCCGTTTGAATTGCAATACTCGAGGTAATTGCATTAGCATAAACATATTTCATTGATATTTGACCATGCAACTTCAGTGATTCAACAGGTGTATTTGGTGACAGGACAAATTTAAGATTGCCCAAAAATTTTTCTCCCAGCAGCATCGTCGGGATATGCGCCTCCCGCGAATCGCCATCGCCCAAGGTTCGTTCACAGTGCGCATCAATGACAACGAGGGGCTTCAAGGCGGCTATCTTTTCCAGCGTGCGCAGAGTAAACTCGGCACGATCGATGGTATAGATCGTCGCAAAATTACACGCCCACGGGGGAAAAGGCCCTATGAACCGGTTGTTGGTGCTGAAAGCAAAGGCCCCGTAAAACGAATCCCGCGCGATGACCATGGCCCCCGAGGCATTCGGCAAATGGTTGGTTATTTTCATCCCGTCCGCATGCACTTGGAGCAGCGGGAAGCCGGCTTCGACAAACCTGCAGCGTTCTGTGGTGAAACTTTCGGGCGTAAGGGAGTAATAATAGGACGCCACCGCCTCAGACCCGTAGGGCGGCGTGCGTACTTCGGCGATCCTTTCTTTTGCAGAGGGTGTATTTTCAAAAGATTTGCCGGGCAAAAGGGCCGCGAGCTTTCGCTCAACTGCTGCATTCGCCAGCATGAAGCCCTTGCGGCTCCAGTGAAAGAGATCCCTTTTTTGATAAAAAAGGCTCTGCGGCTCTTCCTCGGCGGCGAAAAGCGAATCAAAGACCATAAAATTGATGCCTGACCGGGAGAGCATCCGTTGCACTTTATATGCGAAATTATGGCGCTCGTTGAGGACGGGAAACCACCATGCGATATCCCTGCCGAGGACGCTTTCCTTGTCTGGGGGGATCACCAGAAGATATGTTATGCCATGCAGCTTTAAATATTCCTGCCGTGCCGTCCAGAGCGCCCGTAATTGGAAAAGCCGCTCCTTTTCATGCGGAAAGGGCGTGATATGGCGCCTGATAAGCCTGAGGGCGTAGAGGCCGTACTGTTCCCCTCTCAGGGCGTAGGTGACGGGCGTGTGCAGGTACCACTCAAAAAAGCGCATCTGGCTGGCGATGAACCACTTCCTGAGCCCAAGATTGTCTGTGAGATACTTTTCGAGGGCGTGGGGCCATTTTGCAAGGGGCTGGTTCAACAGCGGCGGAAACTTTTCCGGCGCGCGGTTCTGGCGGATAAGGTCGGCCTTGAGAAAGGCCGGCTCCCCCACCGCGAACATGACCCCGGGCGTGCATAAGAAGAGAAGGAAAAGGACGATAAAACTCTTCCGCAACAGGATGCGCGGATCATTCAGGCCCCGAAACCGCATGGCAGTGACCTTTTTCTTCTCCAGTGAAGATGAACGCGGACCCTTGGGCTTCCCTTCATCCCTTTCCACTCCTCTTCCCGCGGTTCGGAGCCAGGAATCCCGCGCCAGCTTGCCCTGAAACCGCTGCGCGCCCCTGCAGCTGGAGCGCCGGGAGGCCGCGTGCCAAGTCCCCCGCGCCTTGCGGGAAAGCCCGCGAGACGCGCAAGCCGGCGCCGAGGGCGGGATGAAGGCAGCAAATGTGCCAAAATTGGCGAGGAAAGTCGAGAAGGAATGTGGCCGCATCCGGGGCGCCCCCTCCATGTCGGAGGCCGCGGCGCGTGGGTGTCCGCCGCTGGCTGGAAGGCCGGAAGACAGGCCGGGGCGGAATCCCAGCCCCACATGGCGGACGGCTGCCTGCGGACCAGCGGCGGCGTTTCGCAGCAAGGCGCGGGCAAGCGGGGCCTGGCGGGCCGGGGCGCCGCTCCCTTGACGCGGGCCTTGCCTTTAGCCACTATGGCGGCATGTCCGAGCTCGAAACGGCTGCGGATCCCGGCCCGGCGGACGGTTCGCCCTTTCCCCCGGTGGGCCGGGCGGAAAGCGGCCAGAAACTCCTCCAATTTCTCCAGCGCCGGCTCAACCTGCCCCCGGCCCTCCTCCACCGCTGGATACGCACCGGCCAGATCCGCCTCAACGGGCGCCGGGCCAAGCCCTTCGCGCGCGTGAACGAGGGAGACATGGTGCGCCTGCCGCCCTTTGCGGGCGCCCTGGCCGCCCAGGCGGGCGCGCCCCTCACGGACGGCCGCGCCGCCGAGCCCCCGCAGGGCCCCACCGCCACGGCGGATGCGCCCCCCCTGCCGCCGCTGGTCGGCACTTTCGGCGACATCTGGGCCTTCCACAAGCCCGCGGGCCTTCCCACCCATCCCGGCACCGGCCATGAGGACAGCCTGGGCACGCGGCTCGCCGCGCATGCGCCGGGGGCGGCCTTTCCGCCAACGCCCGCGCACCGGCTGGACAAGGACACCTCGGGCATCCTCCTCGTGGCGGCAACGCACGCGGCCCTGCGCGATCTCCAGCAGGCCTTCCGCGAACGGCGCATGGTCAAGGAATATGTGGCCTGGGTCGCCGGGAAGTGGCCCTTCGCCGAGCCCCGGCTGTTGCGCGCCCATGTGCATAAGGAAGGCGCGCCCGGGGCCGAGCGCATGCGCGTCTGCGAGCCGGGCCGCGAGCCGCCGGACGCCCGCGAGGCGCTCTGCGTGGTGCGGCCCCTCGTCACCGGGGAGGCGGCAAGCCTGCTCCAGATCCGGCTCATCACCGGGCGCACCCACCAGATCCGCGTGCAGCTTGCGGCGCTCGGCCATCCCGTCCTCGGGGACGGCAAGTACGGCCGCGGCCGGCGCGAGTCGTGCCCTGCCATGTGCCTGCACGCCCTGCGCGTCATCCTGCCCGACGGGCGCGCCCTCGAGAGCCTGCCGGACTGGGCGCCCCCCTACGCCCTCGACGCACTCCCGGAACCCATGCCCATGGAAGCCGCGGAAGCGGCCCCCCACCATATTTTCCCCATCCCCGCCGCCGGGGCCGAGCCCGGCGCGCCGCACTGAAACCGGCGCATCCGCCGCCGCATGCCAGAGGCTCACCGTGCCAGACGCTCCCGCTGAAAAACTCCCCGTGGTCGTGCTTCTCGGGCGCCCCAATGTGGGCAAGTCCACCCTGTTCAACCGGCTCATCAGGAGCAACCGCGCCATCACCCACGACATGCCGGGCGTCACGCGCGACCGCATGGAGGGCGTGGTGCGCCGCAAGGGCCAGCCCTCCTTCGCCGTCATCGACACGGGGGGTATCACCCTTGACGCCCACGCGGGCGTGGCCGAGGGGCCCGAGGGCATCCGCGGCTTCGAGGCCCACATCCTCGCCCAGGCGGACGCGGCCCTCGCCACCGCAGCGGCCGTGGCCCTCGTGGTGGACGGGCGGGCCGGGTTGCTGCCGCTGGACGAGCACCTTGCCGCACATGTGCGCCGCAAGGGCCTGCCCACGCTTTGCGTGGTCAACAAGGTTGACGGCGCGGAGCACGAGGACGAGCAGCTGGCGGAATTCCACGCCCTGGGCTTCCCGCTCCTGGCCGTCTCGGCCGAGCACGGCCACCATATGCCGGCGCTGGCCGAAGACCTCGCCGCGCTCGTCTCGCCCGGGGGCGAGGAACTGGCCGCGCCGCCCGAGGCCCCGGCCCTGCGCCTCGCCATGCTCGGCCGCCCCAACGCGGGCAAGTCCTCCCTGGTCAACGCGCTCGCCGGCGAGGAGCGGATGATCGTCTCCGACGTGGCCGGCACCACGCGCGACAGCGTGGATGTGCGCTTCACCCGGGGCGGCCGCGACTACGTGTTCGTGGATACGGCCGGCGTGCGCCGGCGCACGCGCATCGAGGACAGCGTGGAGAAATATTCGGTGAACGCGGCCATCAAGTCCACCACCAAGGCCGACGTGACGGTGCTCGTGCTCGACGTGGCCGAGGGCGTGAGCCAGCAGGACAAGCGCCTCATCGACATGCTGGACACGCGGCGCATCCCCTTCCTCATCTGCCTCAACAAGTGCGACCTCGTGCCGCGCGGCCAGCTGGACGCGGCCAAGAAGCGCGTGGACGAGATCCTCGCCTTCTGCCGCTATGTGCCGGTCTTGCCCGTTTCCGCGCACACGGGCAAGGGCCTTGACGCCATCCTGCCCATGGCGGAGGAGATCAAGCGCGAGTGCGGGGTGCGCGTGCCCACGGGCCAGCTCAACCGCGCCATGGAAGCGGCGCTCACCAGACACCAGCCGCCGGTGGTACGCCGCTCGCGGGCCAAGTTCTTCTATATGACGCAGGCCGAGTCCGAGCCGCCCACCTTTGTGTTCTTCGTCAATGACGCCGAACGCGTGCCCGAGAGCTATGTGCGCTACCTTGAGCGCACCCTGCGCGAGATGTTCGGCATCAAGCACGCGCCCATGCGCATCCACCTGCGCTCGAGCCACAAGAAAAAGGGGGAGTAAGGACGGCAAAAGGCGCGCCGGCGGCCGGCCAGCGGATTGACAGGCTTGCCGCAATAGGGCACAACATGACACTTCCCCACGCGAGACCTGTGCGCGCTTTTCAGCCGGGACCGTCTTCTTCAGGCAGCCCTGTGGCTTGCGCCCGCGCCCCGCGTTTGTGCAGCCCCGGATCATCAGTTTTTTAAGGAGACCCGCTCATGAAAAAAGGCTTGGCTCTTTTCGCAATGGCCTGCATGCTCGGCTTTGGCGCTTCCGCGGGCGCGGCCGACAGCATCAAGATCGGCGTCCAGGGCGCCCATTCCGGCGACCTCGCCTCCTATGGCGTGCCCAGCCTGAACGCCGTCAAGCTCGTGACCGAGCAGGCCAACGCCAAGGGCGGCGTGCTCGGCAAGCAGGTGGAAATCGTCGCCCAGGACGACCAGTGCAAGCCCGAAATGGCCACCAGCGCCGCCACCAAGCTCATTTCCGACCAGGTGGGCGTGGTCGTGGGGCCCATCTGCTCCGGCCCCACCACGGCCTCGTTGCCGCTCTTCCAGGAGGCGGGCCTCATCGCCGTTTCGCCCACGGCCACCACGCCGGGCCTCACCGAGACCGGCAAGAACCCGCTCTTCTTCCGCACCGTGGCCAATGACAACGCCCAGGCCAAGCTCACGAGCGATTTCATGCTCAACAAGCTGAAGGTGAAGAAGATCGCCTATCTGCATGACAACGGCGACTACGGCAAGGGCTTTGCGGACAACAACCGCGCCCTCATGGAAAAGGGCGGCGCCGAGACCGTGCTCTTCGAGGCCGTGACGCCGGACGCCGTGGACTTTTCCGCCGTGGTGCGCAAGCTGCGCCGCGCCAAGCCCGACATCGTGGTCTTCGGCGGCTACCAGCCCGTGGCCTCCAAGCTCGTGCAGCAGATGCGCCGCGACCGCCTCGACACGCCCTTCATCGGCCCGGACGGCGTGAAGGACGAGACCTTCCTCAAGATGACCGGCAAGGACAGCGAGGGCGTCTACGCCTCCTATCCCAAGGACACGAGCTCCCTCGAGGAATACAAGCACGCCCGCGACGCCCACGTGAAGGCCTATGGCAGCGAGCCCGGCTTCGGCTATTACAACGCCTATGCGGCCACCCAGTGCCTGCTCGACGCCATCGCCAAGACCGGCGGCACGGACACGGCCAAGCTCAAGGAAGCCCTGCGCACCAACGCCGTGGACACGCCGCTCGGCAAGATCCGCTTCAATGACAAGGGCGACGCCGCGGGCATGGCGCTCTCCATCTATCAGGTGAAGGACGGCAAGTTCGTGGAGCTCGACCACAGCGTGGTCCTCGAATAACAGGGAAACCGGGAACAGGCGGGGCGGCTCCCGAGAGGCCGTCCCGCACCCGGCAAGCGCCGGGCGCGCCCGGCGGCTCCTGCGCGACCGTCCTTTCGGCAAGGCAACACGCACACGCAGATGGACATCCAGTTCTTCATCGAGCTCTTCTTCGGCGGCCTCACCCGGGGCAGCATCTACGCGCTCATCGCGCTCGGGTACACGCTCGTCTACGGCATCATCGAGCTCATCAACTTCGCCCACGGCGAAATCTACATGCTCGGCGCCTTCACGGCCCTGCTCGTGGCCGGGGCGCTCGGGGTGTACGGCTTCCCTGCCGGCGGCATCCTCGTGGTGGCGGCGCTCGTGGCCGTCATCTGGTGCGCGGCCTACGGCTACACGCTGGAGAAAGTGGCCTACAAGCCCCTGCGCGGCGCGCCGCGCCTTTCGCCGCTCATTTCGGCCATCGGCATGTCCATCTTTTTGCAGAACTATGTGCTCTTGGCGCAAACCTCGGACTTCGTGCCCTTTCCGCGCCTGTTGCCGGAAATGGAATTTCTCGAGTACATCGACTATGTGATGGGCCCGAGCGACTTCCTCATCCTGCTCGTGAGCACGCTCGCCATGGTGGCGCTCTCGCTCTTCATCCGCTTCACGCGCATGGGCAAGGCCATGCGGGCCACGGCGCAAAACCGCAAGATGGCGCTTTTGCTCGGCATCAACGCGGACTGGATCATCTCGCTCACCTTCATCATCGGCTCGGCGCTGGCCGCGCTCGGCGGCGTGCTCATCGCCTCGCACATGGGCCAGGTGAACTTCGGCATCGGCTTCATCGCGGGGCTGAAGGCCTTTACCGCGGCCGTGCTCGGCGGCATCGGCTCCATCCCCGGCGCCATGGTGGGCGGTCTCGTGCTCGGCCTCGCCGAGAGCTTCACCACCGGCTATTTCTCCGGCAATTATGAGGACATCCTGGCCTTCGCCATCCTGATCCTCATCCTCATCTTCCGCCCCGACGGCATCCTGGGCAAAGCCAAGGTGCAGAAGGTCTAGCCATGCACAAGCTCGGCAAAGCCCTCATCACCGCCGTCTGGTTCATGGTCCTGACCCTCCCGGTCATGGGCATCCGCCTGAACCTGCTGGAAAATTCCGTCCAGTGGCGCCTTGACCGCATCCTCGCGCTGGGCGTGGCCATCTTCTTCCTCTCCCTGCTCTGGAACTGGTGTTTCGCGCGCAAGGCGCGGGGGCTGCCGCTCGTGGCAGTGCCGCCCGCGCTCGCCGCAGGGGTTCAGGAGCTCATGGCGCAGCAGGGGCTTAGGCGCGGGGGCCTCGCGCTGCTCGTCCTGTGCCTGCTCGCCATGCCGCTCGTAGGCTCCTTCTACCAGACCAACATCATGATTTCGGCCATGCTCTACATCATGCTGGCGCTCGGCCTGAACATCGTTGTCGGGCTGGCCGGCCAGCTGGTGCTGGGCTATGTGGCCTTTTACGCCGTGGGCGCCTATGCCTACGGCCTGTTGAACCAGTTTTTCGGCTGGGGTTTCTGGACGTGCCTGCCCATCGGGGGGCTGCTCGCGGCGCTCTTCGGCCTGGGCCTTGGCTTCCCGGTGCTGCGCCTGCGCGGCGACTATCTCGCCATCGTCACCCTGGGCTTCGGCGAAATTGTCCGTCTCGGCATGCTCAACTGGACGAGCCTCACCGGCGGCCCGCGCGGCATCAGCGATATCCCGAGGCCCGGCTTCTTCGGCATGGAGATGGGGATCAACGAGTCCACCATCTACATCTATTATCTCGTGCTCGCCGCCGTGGCCGTCACCGTGGCCGTCATCTCGCGCCTCAAGAACTCGCGCGTGGGCCTCGCGCTCCAGGCCTTGCGCGAGGACGAGATCGCCTGCGAGGCCATGGGCATCGACATCACGCGGGTCAAGCTCTCGGCCTTCGCGCTCGGCTCCTGCTGGGCCGGCTTCGCGGGCGTCATCTTCGCCGCCAAGACGACCTTCATCAATCCCTCGAGCTTCACCTTCATGGAGTCGGCCATGATCCTCTCCATGGTGGTATTGGGCGGCATGGGCTCCATCTCGGGCGTGATCATCGCGGCCATCATCCTCATTCTCGCGCCCGAATACCTGCGCGCCTTTTCCGAATACCGCATGCTCATCTTCGGGGCCATCATGGTCATCATGATGATCTTCCGGCCGCAGGGCCTCATCAGCGGCGAGCGGCGGCACTACCGCATCAGCGCGCTCCAGGGCGGCAAGAACGGCGGTGCGCCCGCTGACGGGGGCCGGCCATGAAGCCCGTGCTCGAGGTGGAGGATCTCTCCCAGAATTTCGGGGGCCTCAGGGCGCTCAACGACCTGAGCCTGCATGTGGACGCGCGGGAAATCGTGGCGCTCATCGGCCCCAACGGCGCGGGCAAGACCACCTTTTTCAACTGCGTGACCGGCATCTATACGCCCACCGAGGGCCGGGTCTACCTCTATGACGCCGAGGGCGAGCGGCACCTGCTCAACGGCAAGAAGCCGCATGCCATCACGGCGCTGGGCATGGCGCGCACCTTCCAGAACATCCGCCTCTTCAACGAGATGACCGTGCTTGAAAACGTCATGGTGGGGCGGCACTGCCGCACGCATGCGGGCATCCTCGGGGCGCTTGCGCGCGGGCCGCACACCCGGCGCGAGGAGCAGGAGAGCATCGACGTGAGCTATGCCCTGCTCGAGAGCGTCAACCTGCAGGAAGTCTGGAACGAGACCGCGCGCAACCTCGCCTACGGCGCGCAGCGCCGGCTCGAGATCGCCCGGGCGCTGGCCACCGAGCCGCGCATGCTGCTCCTGGACGAGCCGGCCGCCGGCATGAACCCGCAGGAGACGCGCGAGCTCGAGGCTCTCGTGCGCGGCATCCGCGCCTCGCGCGAGATCTCCATCCTGCTTATCGAGCACGACATGAGCATGGTCATGTCCCTTTCGGACCGCATCTACGTCATGGAATACGGCTCCTGCATCGCGCAGGGCACGCCCGATCAAGTGCGCGGCGACCCGCGCGTCATCAAGGCGTACCTGGGGGAAAGCGATGCTTGAGATGCGCGGCGTGGACTCCTATTACGGCAATATCCAGGCCTTGCGGGATATTTCGCTGCATGTGGACGACGGCGAGATCGTCACCCTCATCGGAGCCAACGGCGCGGGCAAGTCCACGACGCTGATGACCATCTGCGGCATCATCCGGCCCCGGCGCGGCGAAATTTTCTGGAACGGCAGGCCCATCCACGAGCTCGCGCCGCACGAGATCGTCATGCTCGGCATCTCGCAGGTGCCCGAGGGGCGCCTCATTTTCCCGGACCTGAGCGTGCAGGAAAACCTCGACCTCGGGGCCTTTTTGCGCCGCGACCCGCAGGGCGTGCGTGAGGACATGGACTATGTGTTCGAGCTCTTCCCCATCCTCGCCGAGCGGCGCCGGCAGGCCGGGGGCACGCTCTCGGGCGGCGAGCAGCAGATGCTCGCCATCAGCCGAGCGCTCATGGCCCGGCCCTCGCTGCTTTTGCTGGACGAACCCTCGCTGGGGCTCGCGCCCATCATCATCCAGCAGATCTTCGCCATCATCGGCCGGGTGAACGCCAACGGGACAACGGTCTTTCTCGTGGAGCAGAACGCCAACCAGGCGCTCCGCATCGCGCACCGGGGCTATGTGATGGAGAATGGGCGCATCGCCATGGAGGGCCTTGCGCAGGACCTGCTCCAGAGCCCGGAAGTGCGCAGCGCGTATTTGGGGATGTAGGCGGTGTTGCACATCCATTCTCGATGCTTTGTTGCTTGAGTTGGTCTGTGCCTGTGCGGCCTCTGTAATGCCGAAAGTATCCGTCAAAAACAGCCTTTTTTGTTCCGACTGCGTCAGAGAAAAATTTCCTCGGTCGAGTACTTAAGTACACTCCCTTCGGAGCTTCAGCCGTTGCGACGAAGGAAGCTACGGATGAAGACAGCAGCAAGTTACCGCGAAAGTCAACCAACGATGCCACTGTCGCTATCCGTAAGGCTCGTGGACTCGCCAACGGCTAGCGCAATTTTTATCTTCCTTGTCGGAACAAAAAAATCTTATTTTTTAGGATTCTTCCGGCGGTAGCACCCGTCTTCCGCTTCGCTCCAGACGGAATTAAGGAATATCTGTCAACTATCGCGTTCCTTGCCCACAATTAAAATAAAACAGCCCGCGGTGAAGCAGTTCGCCGCGGGCTGTGTGTCTCTTTTTCCCGGTAGCGGCTAGATGCTGATCTTGCCGCCGAGCAACTTGATGAACTCGGCCATCCACGCGGGATGCGCGGGCCATGCCGGCGCGGTGACGAGCATGCCGTCCACCACGGCGTTGCTGCACGCGGCGTTGGGGTCGGCCCAGGTGGCGCCGGCGTCCACCACGTCGGGCTTCACCGCCGGGTAGGCCGTGCAGGTGCAGCCCTTGAGCACGCCCGCGGCCACGAGGATCTGCGGGCCGTGACAAATGGCGGCGATGGGCTTTTTGGCGGCGTGGAACTCGCGCACGATGTCAAGGATGCGCTCGTTGAGGCGCAGGTATTCGGGCGCGCGGCCGCCCGGGATGACGAGGCCCGCGTATTCCTTCACGTCCACGGTGTCAAAGTCGTGGTTGATGGCGAAATTGTGGCCGCGCTTCTCGCTGTAGGTCTGGTCGCCCTCGAAGTCGTGCACCGCCGTCTTGACCGTGTCCCCGGCGCGCTTGCCCGGGCAGACGGAATGCACCTCGTAGCCCGCCATCTGGAGCATCTGGAACGGAACCATGGCTTCGTAATCTTCCACATAATCGCCGGCCAGCAACAGGATCTTCTTCATGGCGTCTCCGCGTGGGGCCCGGGCGGCCGGGTTGCGGCGCCCAGGGTTAAACGGTTTCCTTTTTCCGTGTATTTCAGTATATCCGCACTGGACGCCTCTCCGCAAGCGCGCGGAAGGCACAGAGACCGGGAGTGGCCCATGCCGATGTTCGAGTTTTGCTGCCGCGCCTGCGGCGAGGTCTTTGAAGAACTGCTCAAAAGCGGCGACGCGGCGGCGCCGGCCTGCCCCAAGTGCGGCGCGGCCGACACCGTGCGCCGCATCGGAGCGCCCGCGCCGCTCAAGACGGGCGCCTTTCCCTACAAGCCCGGACCGATGCGCCCGCTCGGTACGGGCGGCCCCTCCTGCGGGGCTTGCGGGAGCGGTGGCGGCATGGGGGGCGGTGGCTGCGGGGCCTAGCGGGCACCCGGCGGGCGCGGCGGCGATGTGCGCCTCTCTTTTTCCCTGCCCTAATGCTTTCTTGCAAACAGCCGATGAATCCGGTAGTTTGGCACTCTAGGGTGTCTTCCTCCCCGCATGGGGAAAGCACGCTGACGCGGCGAGTGGCGCCGCGCTTCCGGCGGCCTGTTCAGGGCCCGGAGGCGCCGCGGCAGGGCCGCACAACGAGGAGACCGCATCATGCCCGTTCCTGTTGTCTACACCCCCGTACAACCCATTGACATCACTGATCATGTCCTGACCATGCTCGGCCAGAGGCTCGGCCACGGCCACGAGCTCACGCTCTCCGAACGGCTCATGGCCATGACCGCCACCGCTGCCACCACGTCCGACCGCTATGGCCCGGGGCCCGCCGACATGGTGGTGTCGAAGCCGGAACTCCCCGAAACCGTCAAGGGCGTCCTGGCGAGCTACATCGGCTGAACCGCTTTCGGGCGCCGGGCCTGAGGGCCGGGAGGCGCGTTCCCGGCCCGTAAGGCGGCGCCGCTTGCGATGAGGCGCCCCGGCACAAACGCCGGCCCGAAACGCCGCGGAGACAAGCGTGAACGAATCCATCGACGACCTCACCGTGGAATATGAGGAAAACGGCCAGCTCCTCGTCAAGGAGATCGACAAGGCCGTGCTCTCCAAGGGCGCCTGGACGACCATCCTCTTCCGCTACCAGCAATGGCAGCCGGAGACCGGCGACTACGGCCCGGACAAATACGTCATCCAGCGCTACAAAAAGTCCGGCGGCGAATATCGCCGGCAATCCAAGTTCAATATTTCCAGCAGCGAGCAGGCCCGCAAGATCGTGGACACGCTTTCCGCCTGGATCGACAGCGCCGATGCCTGAGCGCCGCGCGGCATGAGAGGACACGCATGAAACTTCAGGACATTCCCGGCATCCACAAGACCCGCATCGTGCTCAGGACACTGGGCGTCCAGTTCTGCATCCTGCTCGGCATCCTCGTGGCGCTCTGGGGACTGCAAAGGCTCTATTCCGCGGTGGACCAGACCAGCTTCCCCGAGGCCATGGCCCTGCCGGAGAACGCCGCCAACCTCCCCGAGAACGAAAAGGGCAAGATCCTGCTCGACGCCATCACGTACCAGATGCGCCACGAGCTTGATTCCACCTTCGGCTGGACCTTCAACGACATCATCTTCAACCGCTTCTTCTTCGACAACCGCGCCTACCGGCAGTACGGCGTCTATCACGCGACCAGGTTCCTGCTCGACCTCTATTCCAGCCAGATCGCCAAGCTCGGCGCCAGCGACCGGGAGAGCGAATTCCTCTACAAGGCGCGCATCAACAATTTCGCCATCGACCCGCGCAGCTTCATGTTCCCCTCGGCGGAGGGCTCCTACAAGAAGGGCCTCAAGCTGCTCGAGCAGTACAAGAACTCGCTGGACACGGGCAAGGGCGTTTACAATTGCCGCACCGACGACCTCTATGCCTCCTTCGTGACCGTCACCGGCGAGAACATGCTCGGCTACTGCCTCGGCCTGCTCGAAAACTCGCAGGAAATGCACTTCTATGAGCTCGACAACCGCATCTATGAAGTGCAGGGCATCTGCCTCGTGCTGCGCGACTTCATCAACACCCTCTATGCGCTCTATCCCGAGATCAGCGCCAAGAACAACGCCGAGAACATGAGCGCGGCCATGGGGTATCTTGACCGCATCTGCACCTATGACCCGCTGTGCATCACCTCCTTCTTCAATTCCGGCGAACTCGTGACCTCCTGGCTGCTTTTCGCCAAGGCGCGCCTTGAGGACATCCGCGACAGCATCCGCATATAAGCGGCGCCTTTTCCCGCCGTGGAGCCCCCGGAGCGGCCTGGTTTCAGGAGCGTCGGGGGCTTTTTTGCGCCGCCGTGAAAGGGTTGACAGGAAAAACCATTGCATATACATGGATTTTGTCAGGGTATGCACTCTCTGCCGTCGGGCGCAGCCCCGGCAATTTTCCCATCCTTTTCCCAGCTTCGGCGCGAAGCGCTGCGCTGCGCCTTTTACGGGTGGCACTACTCGTCACGCCGAGCCAGTGGAGGCGAAACTCATGGCTCCTGTCACCTTCCACGTCGATGCCGATACCTGCGTCCGTTGCGGGCTGTGCATCAAGGATTGCCTTTTCAAGATCATCGAGATGGGCGAGGTTCCCTTCATCGACCAAGAGAACCGGGAGAAGTGCATCCATTGCGGTCACTGCCAGGCCATCTGTCCCACGGCCTCCATAACGCTGGACGGGCATGACCCGCACATGCTGGAGGCGGCGGAAAAGCCCCTGGCCGAGGCGCAAGTGCGCGCCCTCATCCACGGGCGGCGCTCCGTGCGCGAGTACCAGCGTGAGGATGTGGATGACGCGCTGCTTGAGCGGATCATCCGCATGTGCTGCTGGGCTCCCACAGGCTCCAACAACCGGGGCGTCGGCTACATCGTTTTCAACGGCCGGGCGAAAGTGGAACAGCTCCTCCAGGCCACCCTGGAGATAATGGACCGGCATGGCTTGTACCCAGCGGCCGCGAAACTGGTTGCGGCCGGCAATGACCAGGTCTTCCGCGGCGCGCCCTGCGTGCTGCTGACCCATGCGCCGGCGCAACTGCTGGCGGGCGCGGATTGCGCCACGGCATTGGCCGCTCTGGAGCTGGCGCTCCCCAGCTTTGGGCTCGCCTCCTGCTGGGCCGGGATATTCACGCGCGTCTGCGACAAGGGGCTGCCCGCCGGCCTCTCCCTCCCCGAGGGGCACAGGCTCTACGGCGGCCTGATGATCGGCAAGCCGGCTGTCTCCTATAAGCGCGTACCCTTCAGGCCCGAGCCCTCCATAACGTGGATGTAGTGTCAGGCCAGGCCGAGTCCCCATGACTGGCTATGTTGTCCCCTCGGCCGCATGACAGCACAGGGAGGTGATGCCCCATGAGTGATATACGCTATAAAACGAGTTGCCTCTGCCTCCAGACGCGGCGGGCGGACCGGGTGCTGACCCAGCTGTATGATTCCTTCATCAGAAAGGCCGGCATGAAAAGCACCCAATACTGCCTGTTGCGCTGCATCAGCAATCTCGGCGAGCCCTGCCTTTCGGACGTGAGCTCGGCCCTGTGCATGGACCAGACCACGGTGAGCCGGAATATCGACAAACTCGAGCAAAACGGGCTCATCGTCACCGCCCCCGCCAGTGAGGACCCGCGGCGCAGGCTCATCCGCGCCACACCCGAGGGGCGCACGAAACTGCAGGCGGCGCGCGCCGCCTGGGAGCAGGCCCAGCGTTCAGTAAAAGATCGCATCGGCGAGGAGGATTTCCAGCAGCTCTACCTGTTGCTGGACAAGATCGCCGATGTGCTGGGCTAGTTTCATCAAGCCGTTCGGGAACGAGGGCGGTTGCGGGAGTCCACGCGGATTTTCGGAAACATACATGTAGATACATACATTTTGCGAGGCGATGTGCCGCGTCGGACGCTTCTCAACAACAACCAAGGGAGGAAACCATGGAGCCTGTGAAATTCAAGGCCGATGCCGAAACCTGTGTGCGCTGCGGTCTATGTGTGAAAGACTGCCTTGAGGGTATCATCGAACTTGGGGAGATCCCGGCCATCGCCCCGGAAAACCGGGGCAGATGCATCCACTGCGGCCACTGCCAGGCCATTTGCCCCACGGCGTCCATAAGCCTGGACGGCCATGCCGCGGGAGACCTCGAGGCCATGCCGAATCCGCTCAGCGAGGCGGACGTGACGGGGCTTATCAGGGGCAGGCGCTCGGTACGCGAATACAAGACCGAGCCCGTTGACGAAAAACTGCTGGAACGGATCATTGACCTCGCCTCCTATGCGCCCACGAGCACCAACAGCCGTCAGATCGGCTACCTCATCGTCAACGGCAGGGAGAAAGTCGAAAAGCTCGGCCGCCTGACGGCCGACATCATGCGCAAGGACGCTTTTCTCACCCGCCTTCTGGAGGACGCCCCGGCCGGGCGCGACAGGATCTTTCGCGGCGCGCCCTGCGTGCTCATCGCCCACGCGCCGGAGGCCATCCCGCTTTCCGCCGCGGATTGCGCCACCGCCCTGGCCGCCCTGGAACTGGCGCTGCCGTCCTTCGGGCTCGCCTCCTGCTGGGCGGGCATCTTCACCGTTGTCTGCGGCAAGGAGACGTCGCGGGAGCTCCCGCTCCCGCAGGGCGACAGGATCTATGGCGCGCTGATGATCGGGCGCCCCGCCATTGCATATAAGCGCGTCCCGTTCAGGAGCAGGCCGCGCATCGACTGGCTGAACCTGTAAAAGACGGACGGGGACGTGTCGAAGGACGCAAGACATCATATACAAAAAAGGAGCAGACGATGAAGATCCTCGTTCTCACCGGGAGCCCCAGGAAAAAGAGCAATTCCAACATCCTTGCCGATGAATTTATACGCGGCGCATCTGAAAACGGCCATGACATCTTCCGCTTTGACGCGGCGCGCAGCGACGTTCATCCCTGTGTCGGCTGCAATTCCTGCAAAAAGGACGGCCCCTGCATTTTCAAGGACGATTTCCAAAAAATCCGGGAGCATATCCTCCCGGCCCGCATGGTGGTTTTCGTGAGCCCCCTCTACTGGTTCGGCTTCTGCACACAGTTGAAAACGGTCATCGACAGGTTTTATGCGCTGGACAAAAAACTCCATGCGCCCAAGGAGGCGATCCTGCTCTCGACGCATCTCAACACAGCCGAGGAGCCCAATATACCCCTTGCCATGACCTATCAGGCCATGCTCGCCTATCTCGGCTGGAGCAACAGGGGCATCATCCAGGCCGGCGGCCTTGAGGAAGCCGGCTCCATCACGGCAACCGGCTTCCCCCGAGAGGCCTATGAACTCGGGAAAAGCATCGCCTGAGGCGAGCTCGCGCCTGCCGCAAGGCCGTTCCGCCCCGCCGGGGCAGTAGCGGCCTTGCGGTTCACGCCCCCAGCGTCAAAAGCTGCACGGCCGCCAGGTGTTCCAGCTCCTCGCTCATGGTGAGGGCGGCCCCGAGGCTCGGCGCAAAGGCGCAGAGGCCGTGGCCCTCCATCCACACCGCGCCGCCGGCAGCGTTCACGGCCGTTTCCGGCAAGGTGGCCGCGGCTCTCGCCACTTCGTCCGCCAGTTCCCGCGTGCCGGGCGCGAGCGCCGCCGCCACGGCCAGCCTTGCGCGCCAGACATCGGCCTCGAAAAGCGGCAGCCGCAACAGCCCCGCGGCGCCCTCGCCCCGCGCCCGCAAGACGAGGGAGAGGGCGAGCAGCCGGCGGGGATGCGTGTGCAGCACGGCCCCGCACCGGGCCTGCGAGGCGTAGAGCGCCAGATGCACCGCCGCCTCCGAGGAGGCCGGCCCGTTGGCGAGGCATGCGCCCGTGGCCGCATCCAGCAGGCACATGTCCGCTGGCGTAAGGCGCCCCTTGGCCGCGCCCGTGCGCGTCATGCAGAGCAGCCCCGCGCAAGCGTCGGATGCCTCCAGCCGCAGGCTGGCGTTGCCGTTGCAGCCGGAGAGCAGGCCCTCCCGCCAGGCGTCGCGGCACACGGCGCGAAGCTCCTCAACCGCGCGGCACACGAGCTCCGGCGCGGGCATAGCGGCCGCCGCGCCCTCCACATTCTCCTCGTTCTTCATTGCCCCGCTCCTTCTCCGGCACTCTCGAAATGGTCAAATCCGTGCAGCCCGGCCAGGGACTCGCCGTTGCAGGTGAGGCCGCCGCCGTCCGTAACCGTGCCGATGGCCATGAAGCCCGGGATGGCCGCATGCAGGGCGGGCAGCATGTCGGGCGCGCAGGCGCCGAGCAGGGCGTAGTCCTCCCCGCCGAGCAGGGCCTCGTGCACAGGGTTTTTGCCGGTTTCTGCGGCATGGCGCAGCACTTCCGCATGCAACAGGCGCTGCGGCAGCACGAGCTCCGCGCCCAGGGCATTGCCGTGCAGCCCGAGCTCGCCCGAGAGGCCGAGCAGGCGCGGCAGGTCGCGCAAAATGCCATCCGAAAGGTCCATGAGCGCGGGCGGCCGGGCATTGCTCCCCGCGCGGGCGAGCATGAGGCCCGCGCCCGCCTGCGGCTCGGGCCGCAAATGCGCGGCGCAGGCTGCCGGCCAGTCTTCCAGGGCGGCGCGGCCGCGCGCTTCCAGCACGGCGAGGCCCACGCGCGCGAGCCCGAGCGGCCCCACCACGAAGAGCGCGTCGCCGGGGATGCTCCCCCCGCGGGAGAGAAAGGCATCCATCTGCGTGCCGTTGGCGCTCTCGCCCCACACAGTCACCGAGATATGCAAGTCCTTGCTGCGCGAGAGGTCGCCCCCGGCCAGCGCCATGCGCTGCTCGCGCGCAAGAGTGGCCATGCCCCCAAAAAAGGCGTCCAGCCAGGCCATGCCGGCCCATGGGGGGAGGCCGAGGCAAAGCGTGAAGGCCAGCGGCCGCGCGCCACAGCCGGCGAGGTCGCTCACATTGACGGCCAGCGCCTTGTGGCCCAGCTCCTGCGGGGTGAAATAGGAGCGGCGGAAGTGCACATCCTCCAGAAAAAGGTCGCTGCTCACGCAGAGCGGCCGCTCGGCGCGCAGCACGGCGCAGTCGTCGCCGCGGCCGAGCAGGAGCGAGGGATGCGTGTTGGGGAAGTGGCGGCCGAGCAGGCCGAGGATGCCGTCCTCCGAAGGCACGGACGGCGCTGGCGCGGACAGCATTTCAATCCTCCATGAGGAGATAGTCCGTCAGGATGACCTTGAGGCCAAAACCGGGAAAATTCACCTGTGCCTTGTCCGGCGGGATGCGGCGCACGATCTTGCCGCGCCCGAAGATGCGGTGCCGGCAGTGGCAGAGCGGGCCATCCGCCGTGCTTTCCGGCGCGCCGGTCTCCCCGGGCGCCGGGCCGTGCGCCGCGCTGATACCCGTGAGCCCGGCTGTCTCGGGCCATTCGTCGGGGGGGAGCTGGCAATCCTCGCCAGCGTCATCCCCCGCGTTCGCGGCCGGGAATGTGGGCACCGGCCGGCGCAGCCCACCCTCGCGCCGGCGGCAGAGGCGGCCGCCAAAGCCCTCCGTCCATTCCTCGGCGAGCCCGGGGCCGAGCTCGCGCACAAAGGGGCTTTGCGCGGCGTGCACGGCGCCGCGCTCCGAGCGGCTGTAGATGGTGGCGGGCGCGTAGAGCTCCAGCTGCTTGCGGGCGCGCGTGCAGGCCACGTACATGAGGCGCCGCTCCTCCTCGAAATCCTCGGGCCGCGTGAGGGCGTGGCGCGAGGGGAAGCGGTCCTCCACGAGGTCGATGACGAGCACGGCGCTCCACTCCAGCCCCTTGGCCGAATGGATGGTGGAAAGCGTGACCTTGCCGTCGCCGTCGTCCGCCGCGGCCTCCTCCTCCGGCGATTCCAGGGCCTGCTCGGCCACGAAGAGGTCAAGGTCGGTATAATTGGCCGCGATCTGGAGGATCTCCTCCAGGTCTTTCTGGCGCTGCGGCCAGTCATCGGGATAGCGGCTCTCAAGGCGCGGGCGGTAGCGGTCGATGACCTGCTCGAAAAAATCCACGGGCGCGGGCGAGGCCTCGCGCAGGCTCTCCACAAAGCGCAGGTCGTCCGCGAGCTCCGGGTAGCGGGCGAAGGCCTTGGCCTGCGCGGCCGCATCGCCGGTGCGCAGGGCCGCATACAGCCTTTCCACCGTCTTGGGCCCCACGCCCTTGTGCATGGCCGCGATGCGCGAAAACGAGGGCAGGTCGAGCGGGTTGAGCGCGAGCCGCGCGAAGGCGACCACATCCTTGTTATGGGCGAACTCCGCAAAGCGCAGGCCGCCGTATTTGCGGAAGGCGATGCCCGCGCGCTTGAGCGCCGCCTCCAGCGCGAAGGAGTGCCGCCCGGCGCGGAAGAGCACCGCGATCTCGTGCGGGGCGTAGACTTCCAGCAATTCGGCGATGCGCCGCGTCACGAGGGCGGCCTGCGTCTCGTCGCTCAGGGGCGTCACGAGCCGCACTGGCTCGCCGCCCTCCTTCTTCGTGTAGAGGTGCTTGTTGAACGATTCCGCCGCGTGCTCGAGCAGGCTGTTGGCCACGTCGAGCACGTGCTTCGTGGAGCGGTAATTCTCCTCGAGGGGCAGCACGCGCGCGCCGGGAAAGAGCTTGGGAAAGTCTAGGATATTGCGCACATTGGCGCCGCGGAAGGCGTAGATGGATTGCGCCTCGTCGCCCACGGCCATGACATTGCACAGCGCGGGCGCGCCGTGGCCACCCTCGCCGCCCGTGCCGCCCTCATCAACTGGCCCGGCCAGCAAGCGCACGATGCGCGCCTGCACGAGATTGGTATCCTGGTACTCGTCCACGAGGATGTGCCGGAAGCGCGCCCTGAGCGCCGCCGCGGCCTCGGGATTCTCACGCAGCAGGGCCTCCAGCTCGAAGAGCAGGTCGTCGTAATCCAGAAGCCCGTTTTCGCGCTTGTAGGCGGCGTAGGCTTCGCCCAGCTTCCCGAGCTGCTCCGCATAGGGCTCGAGGTGGAAGGCCTCGCGCCGGAGCACCTCGGAAAGCGGCAATTCCTTGTTGCGCGCCTTGCTCAGGAAGGCCACGATGCTCGCGCTCTTGGGGAAGGAGCGGTCGCCCTTGCCGAGGTCGAGCCGGGCCTTGCACTGGCGCACGGCGGCCGTGATGTCGGACTGGTCCATGAGGGTGAAGGGGCGCCCCGTAAGCCATGCCGGGCGCCAGCGGCGCAGCACCCCGTAGGCGAAGGCGTGGAAGGTGCCCCCCGCAACGCCCGAAAGCCCCTGCCCGAGCAGCGCCCCGGCCCGCTGGAGCATCTCGCGCGCGGCCTTGCGCGTGAAGGTGAGCAAGAGGATGGACTCAGGGCTCACGCCGTGCTCGGCGAGCCATGCGAGGCGGTAGACGATGGTGCGCGTCTTGCCGCTGCCCGCCCCCGCCACCACCAGCACCGGGCCGTCGCCGGCGGTGACGGCCGCGAGCTGTGCTTCGTTGAGCGCCTGGGCGTAGTCGATCATCAGTGCTTCCCGAAAGGCTCCGCTTTCCCTGCGAGTGGGCGGTGTGTGCTGCCCTGTAACGCCGAAATTATCCGTCAAAAACAGCCTTTTTGCTGCTGGCGGCGTCAGAGAAAAATTTCCTCGGTCGAGTACCTGAGTACACTCCCTTCGGAAATTTTTATCTTCCTTGCCAGCAGCAAAAAATCTTATTTTTTAGGATTCTTCCGGCACTAGCACCCGTCTTCCGCTTCGCTCCAGACGGAATGAAGGAAGATCCCTCAACCGTATGGTATACCTGAGCTCCAAAAATCCTGCGGCCACGGTGCCAAGTTACAACATGAACCTGAGCCGTTGTCATCCTCTACCACAGGGGCGGGCGAAGGTACAGCCGGCCGCCCCGCGTTGACGCAGGCCCCGGGCGCGCATATGCTGCCGCATCGAAAAACCCAGGGGGGACGCCATGCCGCAGGGGCAGAAGGAATTTCGCGAGGCTGTGGAACAGGCGCTGGAAGCCGTGATGTTCGAGAGCTGGCTGCGCTTCTATTTTATCGAGGAAGTGCCGCCCGAGCCCGCCAAGGCTGGAGGCGACGCCGCTAAAGCTGGGGACAGCGCGGAGCGCCTTGTCATCCGCGTGCCGGAAAAGGGCATGGCCCGCATCAAGGAGCTCTATCCCAACCTGCTGCCGCTCGCCGAGAGCATGAACGGCCATGAGGTCGATTTCGAGACCTCGCGACGCGCGGTCTGCACCTTCGTGCTCGGCCACCTCGACGGCAAGACCATGCCGCGCGACATGGCCGCGGTGGTCTTTGAAAGCGCCACCTTCCAGATCCAGCTCCAGCTCTTCCATACCTGGCTGACGATGCACGAGGACCAGCTCGACCAGGGCTTCCAGGAATTTGGCGCCTGGCGCAACCTCTTCGCCCAGTGGCGCGCCACCCCGGGCGCGCGCGAGCTCGCCGAAAAGCTGGCGCTGGCCGCGCAGGGCCGGGCAGCCGCCGAAGGCGCGGGCCCGCAATAGGCGCCCGCCCCTCCCCCGCCCCGGCACGGACAAGAATTTTTACACCGCCGGGCCGGAAATGGAGCCCGGGCCGCGGGAATGTTAAATTTTTTATACATCCCTGCCGTGCCCGGCATAAAATATATCATTGAATATCAATAAGTTGGCAATATCCTTCCATTTGGCATGGCGGTTGCAGTATTCAAAGTACCTTCCTTTCTTTTGCTGACAGCCTCCTCCAAAATCAACGGCCCGCATCCCCGGCGGGCCGTTTTTGGTGTCCGGCGCCGGAAATGCGGGATTTTTCCCTTGCCGCCCGCGTCCGGCCATTGCCGTTTCGCCCCGTATGGGTGACAATGCCGGGGGCGCATCCCTTGCGCCGCTTTTTGCCGCTTCCGGCCCGCTTCAAGGAGTTATCGCATGAGTGACGCCTTCCTCGCTTCCGAATATCCGCCGGCCGCGCCCGAGGCCGCGGCCTTCCACGTCATCCCCGTGCCGCTGGAGCGCAGCGTCTCCTACGGCGGCGGCACGGCGGGCGCCCCCGCAGCTATCCTTGCCGCCTCGCAGCAGCTCGAGGGGCTCGAAAACGGCATGGCCCCGGGCGAGTCAGGAATTTATACCGCGCCTCCCGTGGATGTTTCCGGCCATCCCGAGGCCGTGCTCGGCCGCGTCGAGAACGCGGTGGACAAGGCGCTCAAGGCCGGGGCCGTGCCGGTCATCCTCGGGGGCGAGCACACCGTCACCCTCGGCGCCCTGCGCGCGCTGGCCCGCGCGGCCGAGAAGAGCGGCGAGCCTTTCGGCGTCGTCCAGTTCGACGCGCACGCCGACCTGCGCGACGAATACCAGGGCGACCCCTTTTCACATGCCAGCGTCATGCGCCGGGCCGTGGCCGACCTCGGCCTGCCGCTCGTGCAGTTCGCCGTGCGCGAGTTGAGCCGCGAGGAGGTGGAGGTGCGCCGCCGCTACGGCGTCACCCATTATGACGCCTATTTTCTCGCGCGGGTGGGCCTGCCCGAGCAGCCCCTGCCCGGGGGCTTCCCGCGGCGCATCTACATCACTTTTGATGTGGACGGGCTCGACCCGGCCCTCATGCCGGCCACGGGCACGCCCTCGCCGGGCGGCCTCACCTGGAAGGAGACCGAGTTCATCCTCGAGCGCTGCGTCAAGGATCATGAGGTCATCGGGCTCGACGTGGTGGAGCTCGCGCCCATCGCCGGGCTGCACCATGCGGACTACACGGCCGCTCGGCTCACACATTTGCTCATGGCGCTGGCCGCGCACAAGGATACGGAACCGAAAGGGGAGGACGCGCAATGAAAAAGATGACCACCACCGGCTTTCGCGAAGCCAAGGGGCAGAAAAAGCTCACCATGCTCACGGCCTATGACTATACCATCGCCCGGCTCATGGAGCGGAGCGGTATCGACGCCCTCTTGGTGGGCGATTCGCTCGGCATGGTGATGCTCGGCTATCCCGACACCCTGCCTGTCACCGTGGAGGACATGGTGCGCCACTGCGCTGCCGTGGCGCGCGGGGCGGCCGCGCCGCTCGTCGTCTGCGACATGCCCTTCATGAGCTCGCAGTGCGGCGTGGAGGCGACCTTGCGCAATGCCGGGCGCCTCGTCAAGGAGGGCGGCGCCCAGGCCGTCAAGCTGGAGGGCGGGGCCGACTTCACCCCGGAGATCCGCGCGCTTGTGCGCGCCTCCATCCCGGTCATGGGGCACCTGGGCCTGACGCCGCAATCGGTGAACGCGCTCGGCGGCTACAAGGTGCAGGGCAAGAGCATGGGCGCGGCGCAAAAACTGCTGGACGACGCCCGCGCCGTGCAGGACGCCGGGGCATTCGCGCTGGTGCTCGAGTGCGTGCCCGCGGCGCTGGCGGCCCGCGTCACGAGCGAGCTTGAGATACCCACCATCGGCATCGGCGCAGGGCCCGACTGCGACGGGCAGGTACTCGTCTGGCAGGACATGCTCGGCATGTTCGACCGGGTGGCGCCCAAGTTCGTGCGCCGCTTCGGCGAGGTGGGAGAAGCCATGCGTACGGCGTTCACGGCCTATGCCGAGGCCGTGCGCGAAGGCAGCTTCCCCGCGGCCGAGCATTGCTACGGCCTTGAGGACGAGGCCGAGGTGCTGAGCAATCTTTACTGAGCAGCGCGTCGTGCTTTCCGGTTGGTGCAGTGTTATGCTGCATCTGTGAGCGCGGCCCGGAGCACCCCGGTCCTTCCCTAGCCCATGCGGCAGGGTGAAGGGCCGGGGGCTTCCATTTCCTCCCTTTCCCAGCTGTACAGGTCAGAAACGTCCACATCCAGCGCGGCGGCCAGCTTTTCCAGCGTGAGCAGCTTGCAGGTGGCGATGCGGCCGTCTTTGGCGCGGGCCACGGTGTCGGGCCCCACGTTGGACTGGAATTGGAGCTCCTCATAGGTCAAATTTTTTTGACGCATCAACTCGCCGAGATTACTGACAAAAGGCATACATCCCCCTCATCTGAACCAGATTTTTACTTGGATGTAGCCTAGAAAACATTGACATCCACTTGGCTAGAGCCTAGTAATTGCGCACGGGCCAATGCGCCGGCAGCTTGCCCCGGGTGGGGCAAAAATTTGTACGGCATGGGGAACGGCCCGGTTTCGGCAACCTTTTCTGGAAGGAAGGAAGAAATGAAAAAGATCGCCACGCTTCTTTTGGCGGCCGGCCTGGTGTTCGGCGCCGCCACGGGTGCCAGCGCCATTGACTTCAAGGCCAAGGGCCAGTGGATCATGTCGTTCGACTATGGCCAGAACGGCACCTTCATGGGCAAGAACGACGGCCACCGCAAGGCCGGCTTCGGCAACGGCGAGGACGACTTCGAAGCGCGCCAGCGCGTGCGCCTGCAACTGGACGCCGTGGCCTCCGAGTCCCTCTCCGGCACGGTGTACTTTGAAATCGGCGACACCTTCTGGGGCCAGAACTCCTCCGGCGGCGCCCTCGGCGCTGACCAGAAGATCGTGGAGCTGAAGCAGGCCTACATCGACTGGATGGCCCCCGAGACCGACCTCAAGGTGCGGATGGGCATCCAGAACATCACCACGCCCGCCTATGCCTCCGGCAACTCCATCCTCAATGACGACGTGGCCGGCATCGTGGCCAGCTACCAGGTCAACGAGATGGTGGGCATCACCGCCTTCTGGGCCCGCCCCTACAATGACAACTTCGGCGGCTACACCGATCCGCAGGGGCACAAAGGCTGGCGTGCCAACTACATGGATAACATGGACATGGGCGGCCTGCTCGTTCCTTTGACCTTTGACGGCGCCAAGGTGACCCCCTGGGGCATGTATGGCGCCATCGGCCCCAACACCTTCCGCAAGGCTGACTTTGCGGATAAGGAAGTGGAAGTGATGGTTGACGGGGAAAAGATAAAGATCCCGTATAAGCGGTACCAGAATAGCTGGAGCGGGAATATCAAGAACATGGGCGCCGGCTGGAAGTTCGCCAACGCCGGCCTCTTCCCGGTGAACGGCGCCATGCACCGCGACTTCAAGCCCGCCAACAACGAGCGCAAGCTCTCCACCTACGGCAACGCCTGGTGGGGCGGCATCTCCAGCGAAATCACCATGTGGGATCCCTTCCGCGTGGCCTTTGATTTCGAGTACGGCTCCGTGACCTGGGAAGACGACGGCCGCCTGAACCGCCAGGGCTGGTTCGCCACCCTGCTCGCCGAGTACAAGCTCGACTGGGCCATACCGGGCATCTACGGCTGGTACGCCTCCGGTGACGACAGCAACCCGGCCAACGGCTCCGAGCGCCTGCCCACCCTCGACGGCAACAACACCAACAAGTACTCCAACTTCGCATTCGACGGTGACCCGTACATCGCCCGCGACGCCGTGGTCGGCCACAGCATGGCCGGCACCTGGGGCATCGGCGGCCGCTTGAAGGATATGAGCTTCATCGACGACCTGAAGCACACCTTCCGCATCAACTACATCGGCGGCACCAACAGCACCACCATGGCCAAGAAGATGTCCAACGCCGGCCTGTGGGCCAACCAGGGCGCCGTTGACAACGTCATGGGCATGGACGCCCTGTACCTGACCACCGGCGACAGCGCGCTGGAAATCGGCCTCTCCAACTACTACAAGATGTACGACAACTTCACGATCTCTCTTGAAGCCGACTACATCGCCCTGTGGCTCGACACCAGCACCTCCGCGTGGGGCGCCCGCCACAAGAGGAGCGAAGCCATCCCGCAGACCAAGGACGCCTGGAACATCAACGCGAGCTTCGTGTACTCGTTCTAGGGCTGTGAAAAAAAGGAGCGGTGTGACAAACTTTGTCACACCGCTCCAATGAAGACTAAACGGCTTTGGGGCCCGTGGCCCCAAAATGGGGCGCCCGCCCAAAAGCCGAGCTAACCTTCGCGGCTTTCAGGAGGCACCCCATCACAGGCGGTGGGCGGAACGGCGGGTGCCGTTCCGCCCCGTTGATTTTGTGGCCGCTTCGCGCGGGCATGTCAAGCCGGGCTGGGCAGGGGTGCTGGCGCGGCCGACGCTAGCGTTCTTCGGGTGCGCCGTCCATGCGAAAGTCCACCCGGATCTTGAAGAGCTTTGTGGCCGGCAGGTCGAGGATGGGGACGCCCGTGCGCTCGGTGAGGCCCTCCAGCACGGCCCGGGCCTCCTCGCGCGAGGGGCTGATGAGCGTGAACCAGATATTGTAGGCGTGGTCGCGCAAATAGTTGTGGGTCACGCCCGGCTCGGCATTGACCGCGGCGATGAAGGCCTCGAGCTTTTCCTCGGGCACCTTGGCCGCGCAGAGCGTGGAGACGAAGCCCAGTTTCGCCGACTGGAAATTGGCCCCCAGGCGGCGGATGACCTTGTTTTCGCGCAAGGCGCGCACCCGGCCGAACACTTCCTCTTCGGGGAGGCCCAGGCGCTCGCCGAGCACGGCATAGGGGCGCGGGGCCAGCGGAAAGCCCGTCTGGATGATGTCGAGGATGCGGCGGTCGACGGCGTCCAGCGCTTCGGCGGTTTTCGCCTCCTGCGGGGCCACGGCGCCCTTGCCTGCTTCAGCGTGCATGCGCCTCCCCCGCCAATCCCTGCTGGGCCCGCAATTTTTTGGGCACATAGCTGCACAGCGGCTCCTCGCCCAGGTGGTTTCCGCTCATGCTTTGGGCGCGCGCCCGGCAGCCGCCGCAGACGCGGTGGTATTCGCACACGCCGCACTTGCCCGCATAGGCCCGCTGGTCCCGGAACTCCCGGAAGTACCTGCTCTCGCGCCAGATTTTGGGAAAAGGCGTCTCGCGCACATTGCCGCAGTCAAGCTCCAGATAGCCGCAGGGCTGCACCCGCCCCACATGGCTGATGAAGCAGAAGCCCGTGCCCCCGAGGCAGCCGCGCGTCATGGCGTCCATGCCGAAGGTCCCGGGCGTGACGGCTGTGCCCTCCTCGTGGGCGCGCTGGCGCATGATGCGGTAATAGTGCGGCGCGCAGGTGGCCTTGAGGTGCATGGACGTGCCCTTGCGGAACTCATAGAGCCAGTGGAGCACGTCTTCGTATTCTTCCGCCGTGATGACCTCGTCCGCCAACCCGGCGGCGCGCCCCATGGGCACCAGCAAAAAGATATGCCACGCGGCCGCGCCCAGGCGCTCGCAGAGCTCGAAGATGCGCTTGAAGCTGTGGAGGTTGCCGCGCGTGACCGTGGTGTTGATCTGGAAAGGGAGCCCCGCCGCCTTGAGGTACTCGATGCCGCGCAGGGAGGCCTCGAAGGCCCCGGGCACGCCCCGGAAGGCGTCGTGGCTTGCCGCGTCCGCGCCGTCGATGGAGATGGAGCAGCGGCTCACCCCGGCCTCGCGCAAGCGCGCCGCGTTCTCCGGCGTGATGAGCGTGCCGTTGGGCGCAAAGGCGCAGGTGAGGCCAAGGCCGCGCGCATGGGCGACAAGCTCGTACACGTCCGGCCGCATCATGGGGTCGCCGCCGGTGAAGATGACGATGGGGTCGCCCACCCCGGGGAAGGTGTCGATGAGCGCCTTGGCCTCTTCCGTGGAAAGCTCGCCCTCGTAGGGCTCGGGATGGGCCTCGGCGCGGCAGTGCCGGCAGGCGAGATTGCAGGAACGCGTGACCTCCCACGCGATGAGCCGGCAGGCCGGGCTGCCGTCTTCCAGAACGCGCGGCGGCTGCCCCGGCGCCGCGCCCGGATGGGCTCCTGCGGGATGACCTTCGGGCTTGCCGGCGGGATGACCGGCGGGATGCCCTTGCAGATGTCCGGCCATCAACGCGCCAGCCCCTCGCGAAGCAGGGTCTCGGTGAAATAGGTGATAAGCATGTCCGCGCCGGCGCGCTTGAGGCCAAGCAGGCTTTCCAGCATGACCGCGCGCTCGTCTATCCAGCCGTTGAGGCCGGCCGCGCGGATCATGGAGTATTCGCCGCTCACCTGGTAGGCGGCCAGCGGCACGTCCACGGCGTCGCGCACGGCGCGCAAAATGTCCGCATAGGGGCCGGCCGGCTTGACGATGAGCATGTCCGCGCCCTCGGCAAGGTCGGCGCGGGCCTCGATCATGGCCTCGCGGGCATTGCCGGGGTCCATCTGGTAAGCCTTGCGGTCCCCGCAGGCCGGGGCGGATTCGGCGGCCTCGCGGAAGGGCCCGTAGCAGGCCGAGGCGTACTTCACCGCATAGGACATGATGGGCGTGGCCGTGAAGCCGGCCTCGTCCAGAGCCGCGCGAATGGCCGCGATGCGGCCGTCCATCATGTCCGACGGGGCCACGATGTCCGCGCCGGCGCGGGCGTGGCTCACGGCCGTGCGGCAGAGCAGCGGCAGGGTGGCGTCGTTCTCCACCACGCCGTCAGGCCTCAAGATGCCGCAATGCCCGTGGCTCATGTATTCGCACAGGCAGACATCGGTGATGATGACGAGCGAAGGAAAGCGCTCGCGCAGGCGGCGCACGGCCTGCTGCACGATGCCGTCCTCGGCCCAGGCGCCGCTCGCCCGCTCGTCCTTGACCTTTGGGATGCCGAAAAGCAGCGCGGCCATGAGGCCGTCGGCCACGGCCGCGCCGACCTGTTTTTCCAGCTCGTCAAGCGAGAGCTGGAACTGCCCCGGCATGGCGGAGATCTCCTTGCGGAAGGCGGGGTCGCCCGTCTCCACCACAAAGTAGGGCATGATGAGGTCTTCACGCAGAAGGGGCGGCGTCTCGCGCACGAGGGCGCGCAGTGGCGGACTCTGGCGCAGGCGCCGCCCGCGATGGAAAGTGGTCATGGATGCCTCGGAAGTTTGCCGGCCTAGAGGCCGATTTCCTCGTCCGTCAGGTAGCAGGCCGGGTCTTCGGCCCAGATGTCGCCGTGATACGCCTCGGCGCGCGCGCGGAAATTGCCGCCGCAGATATTGAGGTGCCGGCACTTGGCGCAGCGGCCGCCCACATGGGCCTTCTTGTCCTTGAGGCGGTGCAGGAGCTCGATTTTTGGGTCGTCCCAAATCTCGGAGAACGGCCGCTCAAGCACATTGCCGAACACATGGCCGCGCCAGAACTGGTCCGCGTGGACCTTGCCGTCCCACGAGATGCAGCCGATGCCCCGGCCCGAGCTGTTGCCCTCGTTGTATTGGAGAAGCTCGAACACCTCGGCGGCGCGCTTGGGGTCCTCCTTCTGGAGGCGCATCCACACATAGGGGCCGTCGGCGTGGTTGTCCACGGTAAGGATCTCGCGCGGCTTGCCCGCCTCGAAGAGCGCCCGCGTCTCGTCCATGATGAGGTCGAGCACGGCGCGCGTCTCCGCGTGGTCGAGGTCTTCCTTGATGAGCTCCGAGCCGCGCCCGGAATAGACGAGATGGTAAAAACAGGCCCTCGGCACCTCGAGGTCGCGCAACAGGCGGAAAATGCCCGGGATCTCGCCCGCGTTGCGCTTGTTGATGGTGAAGCGCAGGCCCACCTTGAGCCCCTCGGCCTGGCAGTTGGCGATGCCCTCAAGCGCCTTGCGGAACGCGCCCGGCACGCCGCGGAAGCGGTCATGGACCTCCTCCATGCCGTCCAGCGAGATGCCCACGTAGGAGAGCCCCACCTCTTTGAGCTCGCGCGCCTTTTGCGGCGTGATGAGCGTGCCGTTGGTGGAGATGACCGCGCGCATGCCGCGCTTGGTGGCGTGGCTCGCCAGTTCCACGAGGTCCTGGCGCACCAGCGGCTCGCCGCCGGAAAAGAGCATCACCGGCGCGCCGTAGGCCGCGAGGTCGTCGATCATGGCCTTGGCCTGTTCCGTGCCGATGTCGTCCTTTCCCCGCTGCGGGTCCACGGCCTGGGCATAGCAGTGGACGCACTTGAGGTTGCAGCGCTTCGTCATGTTCCAGACGACCACGGGCTTCTTGTCCTTGGAGAACTGGAGCAGGTGCGAGGGCAGCTTGCCCGACTGGCGCCCGTAGCGCAGGGCGTCCGACGGTTCCACCTGACCGCAGTAGAGCTTGGAGATGCCGATCACTTGTTGCCCTCCACCAGGGCGCGCAGGGCCGCGAAGGCCTGGTCCAGCCCCTCGGGCTTCGTGCCGCCGGCCTGCGCGAGGTCGGGCCGGCCGCCGCCGGAGCCGCCGCAGGGCGCGGCCACTTCTTTAATGAGCGCCGGGGCGGTGAGGCGGCCGTGCAAGTCCTTGGAAACATAGAGCAGCAGGCTCACCTTGCCGTCGGTGACCCCCGCGAGGCAGGCAACGGCCGGCCCGGAGAGCCGGCTGCGCACATCGTCCATGAGGTCGCGGAGCGCCTTTACCGGCACGCCGTCCAGCCGCCGGGCCACGAGCGCCACCTCGCCCACCTTCTCGGCGCCGGCCGCGAGCGTGGCACCGTCCACGCTGGCCGAGGCGCCCTTTTCCACCGCGCGCCTGAGCTTCTTGAGCTCGTCCTGCACGGCGGCGAGGCGCTGCGCGGCCTGTTCCGGCTTCGCCTTGAGCGCGGCCGCCACCATTCCCAATTCGGCACGCTGGCCAATGGCGAGGCCGTAGGCGTTCCAGCCGGTGACCGCCTCGATGCGGCGCACGCCGGCGGCCACGCCGCCCTCCGAGACAATGAGGAAGAGCCCGGCCTCGCCCGTGCGGGCGAGGTGCGTGCCGCCGCACAGCTCCACGGATTCGGGCGCCGCGCCCTCGGCGCCCACGGTGAGCACGCGCACCACGTCGCCGTATTTCTCGCTGAAGAGCGCCATGGCCCCGGCGGCAAGGGCCTCGTCGCGCGGCATTTCGCGCGCCGTCACCGGAAGGTCTGCCATGATGACGCGGTTGACATCGCGTTCCACCGCGGCGAGCTCCTCGGGCGTGAGCGCCGAAAGGTGCGAAAAGTCAAAGCGCAGCCGCTGCCCGTCCACGAGGGAGCCCGCCTGCTTCACATGCTCGCCGAGCACGCGCCTGAGGGCCGCATGCAGGAGGTGGGTGCAGGTGTGGTTGCGCGCGGTGGCCAGGCGCTGGTCCGCGTCCACGCGCAAGGCGGCCTCCTGGTCGGCATGGATCTCGCCGCGCGTGACCTCGATGCACTGCACGATGGCGCGCCCGGCCTTGAGCACGGCCATGACCCGGGCCTCGCCGGTAGGCGTGGTGATGACGCCGGCATCCGCGGCCTGCCCGCCGGATTCCGCATAGAACGGCGTCTTCTCGGCCACGAGAAAGCCCGACCCGCCCTCGCCCACGCTCTCGGCGGGCGCGCCGCCCGAATCCAGCAGGGCCGCGATGGGGCTTTGCGCCTCAAGCGAGGCATAGCCCACAAAGGTCGTTACCAACTGCTCGCCAAGGCTCTTGAGCGAGGCCGCGATCTCGTTTTCGCCGCCGTGGCCGAAAAGGCCCTCGGCCTTCTGGTTGGCGCGGGCGCGCTCCCGCTGTTCGCGCATGTGGGCCGCGAAGCCCTCGGCATCCACGACAAAGCCCCGCTTTTCCGCCACGTCGTTGACGATGTCCAGCGGGAAGCCGTAAGTGTCATAGAGGCGGAAGCAGACTTCGCCGGGGATGGTACGCTCGCCCCTGGCCTCAAGGCGCCTCAGCTCGTCTTCCAGCAGGCGCAGGCCGTTGCCGAGGGTCAGGGCGAAGCGGCGTTCCTCCTCGTGCACCGCGCGCTCGATGAAGTCCGCATGGCGGGTGAGCTCGGGGTAGGCCCCGCCCATGACCTCCGTGACCTTGCGGGCCACGGCGTGCAGGAAGGGCTCCTCCACGCCCATGAGCGTGGCGAAGCGCAGGGCGCGGCGGATGAGGCGGCGGAGCACATAGCCCCGGCTCTCGTTGGAGGGGAGCACCCCCTCGGCGATGAGGAAGGCAGCGGCGCGGGCATGGTCCGCGATGACGCGCAGGGCCGTGTCCACATCGTTGGTGTCCGGCGCGCTCGCGCTGTAGGTCACGCCGGCGCGCTTTGCCGCAAACTGGATGATCTCCTGGAAGAGGTCGCAGTCGAAGTTGGAGCGCTTGTCCTGGCACACGGCCGCGATGCGCTCGAGGCCCATGCCGGTGTCGATGTTGGGCGCGGCGAGCAGGGTGCGGCTGCCGTCCTTCGCCTGGTCAAACTGGGTGAAGACAAGGTTCCAGATCTCGAGGAAGCGGTCACAGTCGCACTTGCCGATGCCGCAGCCGGGCCCGCAGGCCATGTCCTCGCCCTGGTCGATATAGATCTCCGAGCAGGGGCCGCAGGGGCCGGTGTCGCCCATGGTCCAGAAATTGTCCTTCTCGCCCATGCGCACGATGCGGTCGTCGGGGAGGCCGGCAACCTCCTTCCAGATGGCCGCGGCCTCGTCGTCCTCCCTAAAGACCGTCACCCACAGGCGCTCGGCCGGGAGGCCGAGGTCAGTGGTGACGAATTCCCAGGCCCAGGTGATGGCCTCGCGCTTGAAATAGTCGCCGAAGGAGAAGTTGCCCAGCATCTCGAAAAAGGTGTGGTGGCGCGCGGTGCGGCCCACGTTTTCGAGGTCGTTGTGCTTGCCCGAGACGCGCAGGCACTTCTGGCAGGAGGCAGCGCGGGTGTAGGCGGCCTTTTCCTCCCCGAGGAAGAGGCCCTTGAACTGCACCATGCCCGCGTTGGTGAAGAGCAGGCTCGGGTCTTCAGGCGGGATGAGCGGGCCCGAGGCCACGACCGTGTGGCCGTGCTTGCGGAAGAATTCGAGAAAAAGGCGGCGGATTTCCTGTGCGGTCAGCATGTGGACTCCATCCGTGCTGGCCCCGTAAGGGGGCGGGGTGAGAGGCAAAACTACGCTTCAAATTCGGGGTCGACGCCCTCGTCCATCTCCTCGGCGGTGGGCTTGAACTCCTTGGGATGCAGGCCCAGAAATTCCACCACCTTGGCCTCCACGGCGCCGCGCAGGTCAGCGTCCTCGTCCAGCAGGGCGCGCACCTTTTCGCGGCCCTGGCCGAGCTTTTCCGCGCCGAAGGCGAACCACGAACCGCTCTGCTCGATGATCTTGGCCTCGATGCCGAGGTCGAGCAGTTCGCCCGAGCGGGAAATGCCCTGGCCGTAGAGGATGTCGAAAAACGCCACGCGGAAGGGCGGCGCCACCTTGTTCTTCACCACCTTGACCTTGGTGCGCGAGCCGAAGGCCTCGTCCTTGTCCTTGAGGGTGGTGGTCTTGCGGATGTCGATGCGCACCGAGGAGTAAAACTTGAGGGCATTGCCGCCGGTGGTGGTCTCGGGGCTGCCGTAGCCCATGGTGCCGATCTTCATGCGGATCTGGTTGATGAAGATGACCGAGGTGCGCGACTTGTGGATGGTGCCGGTGAGGCGCCGCATGGCGTGGGACATGAGGCGCGCGTGGCCGCCCACCTGGGTCTCGCCCATGCTGCCCTCGAGCTCGGCCTGCGGGATGAGCGCGGCCACCGAGTCGATGACCACGAGGTCCACAGCGCCCGAGCGCACGAGCATGTCGGCGATGTCCAGCGCCTGCTCGCCGTAGTCCGGCTGGGAGATGAGCAGTTCGTCCGTGTTGACGCCGAGGCGGCGGGCATAGGCCACGTCCAGCGCGTGCTCGGCGTCGATGAAGGCGCAGGTGCCGCCCATCTTCTGGCATTCGGCGATGATATGCAGGGTGAGCGTGGTCTTGCCCGAGGATTCGGGCCCGAAGATCTCGGTCACGCGGCCGCGCGGAATGCCGCCCACGCCGAGGGCGAGGTCGAGCCCGATGGAGCCCGTGGGAATGACCGGCACCTCCACCTGCACGTCGTCGGAAAGTTTCATCACCGCGCCCTTGCCGTACTTGCGCTCGATGGTGGTGAGCGCGGTGGAGAGGGCTTCGGCGCGGGCGGCCTCGGGGCTTAGGGCCGGCTTCTTGGCCATGATCGACTCCGGATGTGGTGAATGAAGTTCCCGGCGCGCACGGCGCCCCCGGGAAGCGGTGTATTGTAGCAGAGCGGCCCCCGCATGGCAAATGCGGCCGCGGCCGGGCCCGCATGGCGCAGCCTGGGGGATACAGAATATGCGGCCGAAGGCCTCCCGCGTCAATCCCCGGGGCGCGGGGCTGCGCGCGAAGGTGTGGCCCGGCCCTTATCCTCCGGCCATTCCTGCCGATGTAAAGATGGGAGGCGCGCGGCGCGCCTTGCGGGGCGCGGGGGCCTGTGGCATACTTGTGGAATGACACTCCAGAAACGCCGCGAACAGGCACAGCGCGTTCTCGAGGCGCTTGCCGCCCGCTATCCCGAGCCGGCCTCCCACCTTGTGTATCACAACCCGTGGGAGCTTTTGGTGGCCACCGTGCTCGCCGCGCAATGCACGGACGCGCGGGTGAACACCGTCACGCCGGAGCTCTTCCGGCGCTGGCCCGGCCCGGCGGAACTGGCGGAGGCGAACCTTGCGGAGCTGGAAGAAGTCATCCACCCCACGGGCTTTTACCACAACAAGGCGAAGAACCTCATCGGCGCGGCGACGCGCGTGCGCGACGCATTCGGGGGCCGGGTGCCGCGGACGCTGGAAGATCTCGTCACGCTCCCCGGGGTGGCGCGCAAGACGGCCAATGTCGTCCTGTTCGGGGGCTTCGGCATCAACGAGGGCCTTGCCGTGGACACGCACGTGAAGCGCATCAGCCACCGTCTCGGCCTGACATCGGCCACGGACCCGGTGGCCGTGGAGCGCGACCTCATGGCCGTCTTCCCCCGTGAGGAGTGGGGCGACGTGAACCACCGCATGGTCTGGTTCGGCCGCGAGGTGTGCCGGGCGCGCAAGCCGGGCTGCGATGCGTGCCCCATGGTTTCCTTTTGCCCCAGGCTCGAGCCGCCGCGCGACGCGGCGCCCGCCCAACGAGGCAGATCATGAGCATGAATCCCCTGCTCAGCACCAATGAGCTGGAAGTGGTGGAATTTCTCCTGGACGAGCGCCAGGACGACGGCACAACCTATACCGGGCACTATGCCATCAACGTGGCCAAAGTGCTCGAGATCATCCGCCTGCCGCAGGTCACGGCCATGCCCGGCACCCACGACCCGTCGGTGATGGGCTCGTTCAACCTGCGCGGCAAGGTGCTGCCGCTCATCAATCTCGCCACCTGGCTCGGCAAGTCCATGGCCGTCACCAAGAACGACAAGGTGCTGGTGACGGAATTTTCGGGTGTCAAGGCGGCCTTCCTCGTCTCGTCGGTGATGAGCATCCACCGCCTCGACTGGGAGCGCATCGAGCCGCCCAACAAGTATGTCCAGACCTTCTCGCGCGACAGCATCACCGGCATCTTGCGCATCGGCGAGCGCGTGCTCTTCATCCTCGACATGGAGAAGATCCTCGCGAGCCTCGACCACTCGCTCGACATGTCGCGCATGGAGCCGGAACCGGCCAAGGTGGAGATGCCCGAGCAGGTGCGCCTGCTCCTCGCGGACGACTCGAGCTCGCTGCGCAAGATCGTCAAGTCCTTCCTCGAGAAGTCGGGCTACCAGGTGACCACGGCGAGCAACGGCCGCGAGGCCTGGGAATACTTGAACAACCTCGCGCAGGCGCAGTCCGGGCAGGGGGCGGGCAAGGAGGACCTTTCCGAGATCGTGGACCTCGTCATCTCGGATATCGAAATGCCCGAGATGGACGGCCACGCCCTGACCAGCAAGATCCGCGAGAACCCGGCCCTGCACAAGCTGCCCGTGGTGCTCTTCTCGTCGCTCATCACCGACGCGCTCCGCGCCAAGGGCATCAAGGTGGGCGCGGACAGGCAGGTCTCCAAGCCTGACCTCGCGGGCCTCGACAAGATCGTCAAGGAAATCATGGAAGAACGCCTGCACAAATAGGCGCGGGGCGCCCGCTCACGCCGGCGCCGCTGGCCGCGGAATTGCATAGCCTTTTCGCATGGACATTTTCAGTTACGATCCTACCGCGGTGCTGAGCCTTCTGCTCACCATCATGCGCGTGAGCATCGTGATGTTCATGCTCCCGGTGTTTTCCACCAACAATATCCCGGTATTGGTCAAGGCCGCCGTGACCATGGTCTTTTCGCTCGCCGTGTGGCCGCATCTCGCGCTTTCCGGCTCGCTCATGCCGGCGCACCCCTTCGACCTCGCCATCATGGCCCTGGGCGAGGTCTTCATGGGCCTCGTGCTCGGCATGGCCGTCAATTTTCTGTTCATGGGCATCCAGTCCGGCGGCGAACTGCTCGGTTTCCAGATGGGCTTCACCATGATCAACTTCGCCGACCCCATCACCGGCAACCAGACCGGCGCCACGGCCTTCTTCCTCTGGATGGTGAGCCTGCTCACCTTCCTCACGCTCGACGGGCATCTCTACATGATCAAGGGCTTCGCCGCCTCCTTCGCCATCGTGCCGCCGGGCGCCCTCTTCATCGGCGAGAACCTGCTCTGGGAGGTGCTCGAGCTCTCGAGCCAGGTCTTCGTGCTCGCGCTGCAGATCGCCGCGCCCGTCATGGTGGCGCTCTTCATGGTGGAGGTGGCCCTCGGGCTCGTGGCGCGCACCTCGCCGCAGATCCACATCATGGAGTTCGGCTTCCCCATCAAGATCGGGGTGGGCTTCTTCTTCGTGGGCCTGTTGCTCGTGGTCATGGCCAACAAGATCGAGGAGTTCATCACCGGCATGGACGGCCTGTTCACCAATCTTTTGCGCGGCATGAGCACTCTGTTCCAGTAGGGCGTTGTCCACACCGGCGTGGCGGCCCCGAACGGGGCCTATTCCCCTTTTTGGGCAGCGTGCGCGGGTGATGGCGTGGGGAGTTGCCCGCGAATTGTTTTTTTAATCAATTGCTTGTTATTCCATTTCCAGATTCTGGAAAACCATTCTGCTGCTTCCTCTCCGTAATACTTTTTAAAAAAATCATGATAAATATGAAGCTGCCCAGTAGTAATAAAACGTCCCCATGGCATACTTAGGGCCGAAAATATATTTTCGACATGCGCATAGGTGTCTTCAGTTATCTGAAGCGCACAAAGATTCGCATCATTCGGCGTAAGCTGCGGGGGAGTGATTTTCTTGCCTACGCAGGCGTCAAAAAGAACGCGCGTTGCCAAGGCCCCCTCTTTCCAGTAATAAAGGGCAGTATCGTGCATCGCGATGATGCCGTTCTCGTGCATAAACGGCAAGACAACGAGATAGTCAAGAAGCTCTCCCGGGAGCCTGTGCACCGTATCCAGAAAGCAAAAATCAAATTCAATGTTCAACTTCTCGATGATTTCGGGGAGATACTTCCCGGTATGGAGATGCCAGTTTTTCTTGTCGGGATAGAGCTTCGCCGCAGCCCAGCCGGTGGCAAGGGTATTGTCAAGATACCATCGCTCCGCCAGGTCCACCGACACCACTTCACTTTCAAGGCCAAGTTTCTCCAGAATGTGTAAAAGAAGGGCAGACGAACCGCCGGCGGACACCCCAACCTCAAGAAGCGTTTTCGGGCGAAAACGCTTGATGAGCCCCGCAAGGAACATGCAGTTCTCCGCTGAGAGCTCTATGCCGGACTCCACTGCAGGAAAGGTTTCCATGACCGAGGGATCATAGACATCGGGATCAATCATTTTAAGCGTCATGGGAAAGCGCGGGTTCATCTCTGCTCCTTCTGGAGAATTGCCTGGGCATTTTGCCGCATTGAATGGCCAGCCTGTTGGGAGATCATGGAACGGGAGGGGCTTTTGCCATCGATCGCCCGCCCCCCGCTGGCGTGAAGAACGCCTGCCCCACGCATATCAGGGAAAAGAGGGGGTTTCGGCCCGGATTTTGTATATCAAAGTCCCCCCAAAAGCAAACCGGGCGCCCCCTGGCCCCGCGCCAGAAAGCCTTTGAAACTTTGACGGAAACCCCGTATCCTCTCCCCCGGAGGATCCGCCATGAGACGTAAACTCTTCCTCATCGTCATGGGCATCATCGCCCTGCTCGTCATCTTCCTCTGCTTCCGCATGGACGCCCTCTTCGTGGACGGCGCGCTGGAGGTCTTCCTGGTGGGCGTGGGCGTGGGCCTCGTGCTCGGCATCATCCTCACCGTCTGGATCGCCCGCAAGGTCGACGAACCCGAAGACAGGGACAAAGCCTGAACCGCGCTTCCGGGCGACTCCCCGCTGCCGGGCCGGCATGCGCCCGGGGCGGCCCTCGCCCGGCAAGGATAGCCTGATGCCAGCAACTGCCAGCGTGCGCCAGCCCGGGCCGGCCTGGGCCGAGGGGCTTCGGCGCGCGCTCCCCATCACCCTCGGCTATGTGCCCGTGGGCTTCGCCTTTGGCGTGCTCGCCGTGAAAAACGGCATCCCCGCGGGGCTCGCCGTGGCCATGGCCGTGCTCATGTTTTCGGGCTCGGGGCAGTTCGTGTTCGCAAGCCTCTGGGGCGGCGGCGCGGGCATCCTCTCCACGGCGGCGGCGGTGGGCATTGTGAACCTGCGCTACCTGCTCATGTCCGCCGCGGAATCGCCCTGGCTCTCGCGCATCTCGCGCATCAAGCGCTTCCTGCTCGGGCTCGGGCTCACGGACGAGACCTTCGCGGTGCACATCACGGCCCTGCAGGAGGGCTGGCCGCTCAACACGGCCACCATGTATATCTGCAATTCCACCACCCACCTCTCCTGGGTGGCCGGCTGCACCATCGGCGCCTTTTGCGGCAACCTCGTCAACGACGTGCGCCCGCTCGGGCTCGACTACGCCATCACCGCCATGTTCCTGGCGCTGCTCGTGCCCCAGTGCGCAAGCCGGCTGCATGTGCTCATCGCCATCTTCACCGGCGCGCTCTCGGTGGCGCTCAAGGCGGGGGGCATGAGCCAGTGGAACGTGGCTGTGGCCACGGTGGCCGGCGCCACCCTGGGCCTTGTGCTCTCCCTGCGCCAGAAGCGCGCCGGGCCGGAGGACGCGGCATGAGCGGCCTCTTCGCGTGGGCCGGAGAGCACGAGGCGCTGTTGCTCTGCGTGGTCTGCGCCACCCTCGTGACCGTGCTCCCCAAGGTGCTGCCCGTGACCTTTTTGCGCGGGGATTCGCTGCCGCCGCTCTTGCGCCGCTGGCTCGACTTCGTGCCCGTGGCCGTCATGGCGGCGCTGGTGGCGCCGGACATCTTCATCTATGACGGCCGTTTCGACCTCTCCACCGGCAACCTCTTCCTCATGGTCTCCATCCCCACCTTCCTGGTGGCCTGGAAGACGAAAAATTATTTCGTCACCATCGCCGTGGGCATCGGCCTCGTCATCCTCGCCCGCTGGGCGGCCTGGGCGGTATGAGTCCGCGGCCCTGCGCCCCGCCGCCAAGGCACAGCGGGCGCCTGCTCGTGCGCCTGGCGCCGGGGGACGTGGCGATCTTCCGCTTTTTCCTCGAAGCGTACGAGAACCTTGCCCTCTTCACCGTGCTGGAGCGCAAGGCCGCGCTGCTTAAAGTGGTGTTTTCCCCGCGGCAGGAAGACGCCGTGCGGAGGGCGCTGGCGGAAATCGGCGCGAGCGTGCCGCTCGCGGTGGGGGACTGGCCCTTCGCGCGGCCGGAAGACTGAAAAAGCGCTGGAGCGACGCGGGCGCCGGCTCAGGCGATGGCCGCCTGCGGCCCCGGGTCGTCCTGCCCGCGCACGGGCCCCGAAAAGACGGGCTTGACGGCCATGAGCTTGTCCGTGCGGCCGAAGATATAGACCACGTCGTCCACCTCGAAGCGGAAGTGCGGCCCGGGGGCGGCCTCCACGTTGTCATGGCGCAGGATGGCGACCACCGTGACCCCGTAGTTGGGCCGAAGCCCGCAATCCTTGAGCTCCTGCCCGCAGAGGGGCGAGCCGGGCCCCACGCGCATGGCCTGCACGCCCATGTCCGGGAGGCGCCCAACGGCGTCGGTGAGCGAGTCCACGGCGCTGCTCATGCGCCGGATCATGCGGTAATTGGCCTCGCGCAGGTGCGCCGCGAAGGCGTCGATGTCCTGCCGGGGCACGAGGTATTGCGAGAGCACATGGCTGAAGACCTCGATGGAGGTCTCGAATTCCTCGGCGATGACCTCGTTGGCGCCAAGGCTGTGCAGCGGCCCCACCTCGGTCACGAAGCGCGTGCGCGCCACGATGTGCAGGTTCGGGTTGAGCTTGCGCGCCTCGATGGTGATGGCGCGCACGGCCGCCGGGTCGGAAATGATGATGGCGAGCACGCGCGCCTTTTCCACGCCGAGGTGCTCCAGCACGATGGGCTGCGTGGCGTCGCCGTGGGAGATGGGCTCCTTGTCACGGTAGCGGCGCACGGTCTCCGGGTTCATTTCAAGGATGGTGTACGGGATGCCGGACTCGTGCGCCACATGGGCGAGGTGCTTGCCGCTGATGCCGAAGCCCACGATGATGAGATGGTCTTCGAGCCCTTCGTGCTTCCTGCCCTCCTCCTCCGCCACGGCGGGCACGCGCTTGCGGCGCAGGCGGTCCACGGCGGCGGCGACGGAGGGCGCGGCCGAGATGAGGCCCGGGGTGAGCATCATGGTGAGCACGCTCACGGCGAGGAAATTCTGGTAGGATTCCATGTCGAAAAGGCCGGCCGCAAGACCCTGCGCCGCGAGCACGAAGGAAAATTCGCCCACCTGCGCGAGCGAGAGGGCCGTGATGATGGCCGCGCGCAGGGGATAGCCCTGCACGAGCACCGCGGGCAGGGTGAGCACGCTCTTGAGGAGCAGGAAGAGCAGGGTGCCCACGATGATGGCGACAAAGTGCTGCGTGAAATAGCCGACGTTGAGCATCATGCCCACGGAGATGAAGAACAGGCTCATGAACACATCGCGGTAGGGCAGGATGCCGGAAATGACGCTCATGCTGTACTGCGAGCGCGCAAGGAGCAGCCCGGCCAGGAAGGCGCCCAGCGAAAGCGAGAGCCCGAGGGCGCTCGTCAGCAGCGCCATGCCGAGGCAGAGCCCGAGGGTGGTGAGCAGCAGTATCTCGCGGGTGCGCGTGCGCATCACCGCCTCCATGAGGCGGTTGAGACCGAAATGCGCCACCACGAGCACGCCGCCCAGGATGAGCGCCACCTTGAGCACGGAAAGCGCGGCCTGCTCCAGCGAGAGGTCCAGCGTACCGGCGAGCAGGGGCACGCAGAGCAGCATGGGCGCCACCATGATGTCCTGGAAGACGAGGATGGCGAGCGAGAGCCGGCCCGTGGGCGTGCTGCTGGTGCCGCGCTCCTGCAAGATGCGCAATACGATGGCCGAGGAGGAGAGCGCCACGAGGCAGCCCCAGAAGACGCCCCGCTGCCAGGTGGTGCCGTAGGCGAGCGCGAGCCCGGCCACGGCCGCGATGGTGAGCCCGATCTGGAGGCTGCCGCCGAGAAACACCGGCCGCTTGAGGCGGCTCAAGGCATCGCCGGAAAGTTCCATGCCGATGGTAAAGAGCAGCATGGCCACGCCCACCTCGGCCACCTGGTCGATGGCCTCGCGGTCGCTGACGATGCCGAGCAGGGAGGGGCCGCAGAGCACGCCGGTGATGAGGAAGCCCACCGTGGCCGGCAGCCGGAGCCGGTTGCAGACGAGGGTGACGCCGATGGAGAGCAGGAAGATGATGACGATTTCGGAGAGAAAGGGAACTTCCATGGGCGCACTCCTCTCCCCCCAGCCTAGCATGGCGGCGCGCCGGCCGCAAGGACGCCCATGCCTTTACTTTCCGGCCCAAGCGGGCATAATCGGGGCGCACGGGGCGCGAAACGCGCCACAAGATCCAGCAAAGGAGCCCGCCATGGATGTGTTTGAAGCCCTGTTCACGCGGCGCAGTATCCGCAAATATACCGACCAGCCCGTGAGCGACGCGGACGTGGAAACCATGCTCAAGGCCGCCATGCTGGCCCCGAGCGCCAAGAACGAGCGCCCCTGGGCCTTCGTGGTGGTGCGCGACGCGGGCCTCAGGGGGGAGCTTTCCGAGGCCACGCCCTATGTGAAGATGGCGGCGCAGGCGCCGGTGGTCATCGTGGTCTGCGGCGACCTCAATGAGGACAAGGCCGGCGGCCGCTGGGTGCAGGACTGCTCCGCGGCCATCGAGAACATGCTCATCGCGGCGCGGGGCCTCGAAATCGGCACGGTCTGGTGCGCGTTGCACCCCGATGCCGAGCGCGTGGCCAGGGTGCGCGCCATCCTCGGCATCCCGGATCACGTCGTCCCGCTCGGCCTCGTCTGCGCCGGCCACCCGGCCCAGCCCTTCGCCGAGGCCAGCCGCTTCATGCCCGAGCGCATCCACCGCGAGCGCTGGTAAGACGCGCGGGAGGCCGCATGCCGGAAGCGCCCGCCGTTTCCGTGGTCATCCCGGTCCACGGCAACTTCGCCCTCACGCGGGACTGCCTGAAAAGCCTCGCGCGCACCGCAGGCCAGCCGCTCGAGGTCATCGTGGCCGACAACGGCTCCACGGACGAGACGGCGCGGGAGCTCCCGGCACTGGGCGCCGCGCTCTTCGGCGCCGCCTTCCGCCATCTCCGCTTCGAGAGGAACCGCAACTTCGCCCCGGCCTGCAATGCCGGGGCGCGCGAGGCCCGCGGGGACTTCGTCTTCTTCCTCAATAACGACACCCTGCTCACGCAAGGCTGGCTCCCGCCGCTCCTGCGCCGCTTCCACAGCGTGCCGCGCCTCGGGGCGGCGGGGCCGCTGCTCACCTATCCCGACGGCACGGTGCAACACCTCGGCATCGCCATCCAGCCCGGCAACAAGGTGCGCCACCTGTACCGCGGCCTCCCCGCCCGGCACCCGCTGGCGCAAAAACGGCGTTTCCTCCAGGCGCTTACCGCGGCGGCGCTGCTGCTGCCGCGCGAGCTCTTCCTTTCCGCCGGCGGCTTTGACGAGGGCTTTGTCAACGGCTTTGAGGATGTGGACCTCGGGCTCAGGCTGGGCGCCGCGGGCCTCCGGCACACATGCGTGCCCGAAAGCCGGGTCATCCACCTCGAGAGCAGGACGCCGCGCCGCTTCGGCCATGAGGCCGAGAATACCCTGCGCCTGTACCAAAAATGGCGCCTCGACCGCCTCGTGGACCTGCCGGACCTCGTGGCCGCGGACGGCTACTGCCTGAGCGTCCTGCCGGAGCTCGAGCCGCGCGTGACGGTGACCCCGGCGGTCTCCGCGCGGCTGCTCCCCCGGCTGCGGCCCTTTGACCCGGCGCTCTGCCTTGAACTGCTCACCGAGGAACCGCTCTGGGACGAGGGTTATGCGCTGCTCGGCGCCTGGCTTGAAAAAAACGGCCAGCCGGGGGCCGCGCTCGACCTCTACCGCCGCGCCATGCGCATGAGGGATTCGTGCTCCTTCGCGGATTGCGAGCGCCTGCTGCGCGTGGAAGCCGCCCTCGGGCAGGACAGCACTGCCACGCGCGCGTCGCTCGCGCGGCTCATGGCCGAGCTGGCGCCGGATGCCTATGCGCAAAAAAAGGCGCTGATCCTGCAAACGCTTGCCGGGGGCAGCGAAGCGCAACAGGCGCTCATCCCGGCCTATGAAGCGGCCTGGGCCGAGGGCTTGAGGCTGAGAGAAAAAGCCAGGGCGGAAGGAGAGCGGGAGCAGGGCCGGGGCGGCCCCTTCAGCCGCGCGTGAGGTCGGCGAAAACCGCGCCGCAGGCCCGGGCAAGGTCCCCGGGGGCGAGCTCAAGCTGCACGCCGCGCTGTCCCGCGCTTACGAAGATGCGCTCCCACCTGCGGGCGCTTTCATCCATGAAGACGGGATAGGCCTTTTTCGCGCCCAGCGGGGAGCAGCCCCCGCGCACATAGCCCGTGAGCGGGCGCACCTCGGCAAGTGGCACCATGGCCGCATGCCGGCTGCCCGAGGCGGCGGCCAGCGCCTTGGGCGAGAGCTCGGCCGGCGCCGGTATGCAGGCCATGACCACGCCCGGCCCGTCGGCGCGCGCCACCAGCGTCTTGAACACCCGCGCCGGCTCCACGCCGAGGCGCGCCGCCACCGTGGTGGCCGAGAGGTCGCTCTCGTCCACCTCCACATGGTGCAGCGTGTAGGCGATGCCCAGCCGGTCGAGCAGGCGGGCGGCGTTGGTTTTAGGGGTCTTGTCGTGCGCCATGGGGTCTAGGGCTCCTGCGCGAGGATGAGCTCCACCTCGTCCACGCTGAGGCCGGCATTGCGGGCGATCTGGCGGCTGGAAAGCCCCTTGCGGCGCCCGTTGAGGATGATTTCGCGCAAAAACTGCGGCGAGCGCGAGATGCCCTCGGCCTGCTCCAGGAGGCGCTTGAGTTCAGCCACGCGGTCGGAGAGCTTTTCGTCCAGCTCGCGCAATTCGGCCTGGCGCTGGGCGAAGGTGGCGACGATCTCCCGCTCGAGGCGGGCGTTCATCTCGATGCGCGCGAGCAGGCTCTGCTGGTTGTCCTGCAGGGTGTTGAGCAGGCTCTCGGAGCGGCGCAGGCGCAGGTAGAACACGAGCGCCCCGCCGAGCACGAAGAGCTCGAGCAGGGTGCAGAAGCCGATGAAGATGAGGAAGAGAAGGTCATTGGGCATGGGAGCCGTCCCCGCGTTGGAGACGCGTGGTGGATGTTGGAGCCATTCGCCGTTCTTCCGCGTTGTTATGCCATACGATGTAGTGGAGAGTACTTCCTTCAGTCCGTCTGGAGCGTAGCGGAAGACGGGTGCTGGTGCCGGAAGAATCCTAAAAAATAAGATTTTTAGGTTCCGGCGAGGAAGAAAAATAATTTCCGAAGGGAGTGTACTTAAGTACTCGACCGAGGAAATTTTTTTCTGACGAAGCCGGAAGCTAAAAGACTGTTTTTGACGGATAATTTCGGCATTACCCAAGACGCACAGCCAAACGCCAACTCGCATGCGAAATCAAGGCTTCCGCATGGTCCGCTCACACCCCGCTTCCAGAGCGACCTGGCCGCTACCGCCCAGCCCTACACCCTGACATTGAGCAAGTTGCCCACCAGCGGTGATGCCGAGGGCCGCGCCCCGTCCGGCTCTTCGGCCTCCAGCGGCGCCCGCCGCCCGCGCCAGCGCCGGCTGCCGAACCACGAGGAGCCGTGATGCCCGTCCGGCTGGATGTCCGGCCCGTCGGTCTTTTCGCTCTTTTCCACCTGCTGGCGCTCCATCCGCGCCTGTTCGGCGGCGAGCACGCGCGACATGGCGAGCGAGGCCTGGGGCGCCACGGCCGCGGCGTTGGCCACGGAAGTGGAGAGCCCGCTCTGGGCGTAGAGCACGGCCATGGTGGTGTCGATGCTCATGGAGCCCTCCGCGCGACGGCGGCTTGTTGCGGCAGCGCTTTACCTGTGCGTCGCGGCCGCTCTGCTGGGAATCGTGCTGCTCCTCTACTGCCGAAATTATCCGTCAAAAACAGCCTTTTCGGTGCTGCCTGCGTCAGAGAAAAATTTTCTTGGTCGAGTACTTGAGTACACTCCCTGCGAAAATTTTTATCTTCCTTGCCAGCACCGAAAAATCTTATTTTTTAGGATTCTTCCGGCACAAGCACCCGTCTTTCGCTCTGCTCAAGACGGACTTAAGGAAGGGAGGCAAAGCAACTGTGCTCCCCGGCTACTGGTTCAGGTAGCTCTCGAACAGGATGTCCTCGATCTTGCCCTGCGCCATGTAATCGTTGAGCACGCCCAAAAGGTCGGACTTGATCTGCGGGCCGTTGTGCGCGTCCATGAGGAAGGCGTTGTCCTTGCTGCGCAGGTAGTAATAGATGGCGTCGCGCAGCGAGAGCATGCGCTGGTCCATCTCGCGGCCCACGGCCGGGTCCTTGATGATGGCGGAAAATTTGCAGACAAGGAAGCGCGTGCCGTCTTCCGGCTGGTGGCTCGGCACAACGAAAGGCGCGAATTCCTTGACGATATCCGGCGTGGACCGCGCGGCGGGCGCGGAGGGCACCACCACCACATCCGGCTTGGGCGGTTCCGGCGGCGGCGGGGGCGGCGTGCGGAACATGAACCACCACACGGCCGCGGCGGCCACGAGCAGCACCACGCCGGCGATGGCGCCAAGCAAAAGGAGCTTCTTGCGCTTGCCCTTGCCCGCGCCGGCGGCCGCCTCGTCGGGCGTGGCCGGCGTGTCGTCGCCGCGCGGCACGGGCGGGGCCGCGGGCTTCTCTTCCTCAAGAAAGGGCGCGTCGTCGAGATCCAGCTCCACCTTCTTGAGCTGGCCTCCCGAGCCCCCCACCTCCACGTCGAGCGGGGCCGCCTGTTTCACCTGGGTCTCTGCCACCTCGTCACCCCGGGGGCAGGCGCTTCATGGCGCCCACCAAACGTGCTGGCCGCTAGGGGAAGATCTTGTCGATCTTCTGCTTGAGTGTATCGGCCGTGAAGGGCTTGACGATATAGTTGGAGACCTTCGCCTGCGCGGCCTCGATGATATTTTCCTGCTGGGCCTCGGCCGTGACCATGAGGAAGGGCGTATCCGCGAACTGCTCGCTCGCGCGCACCTTGCGCAGAAGCTCGATGCCCGTCATCTTGGGCATGTTCCAGTCCGAGACGATGAAGTCGATCTTTTCGCGGTTGAGGGTCTCCCAGGCGGTGGTGCCGTCATCAGCCTCCACCACGTTGTTGAAGCCGAGCTGGCGCAGGATGTTGCGCACGATGCGGCGCATGGTGGAGAAATCGTCCACGATGAGGACACGCATATTGGGATTGTAGGGCATGGCTCTTCCCCCGCGGTTCAGAGATCTTCGGATTCGCCGTAGCGGCTGACGAACTCCCGGCGCAGGCGGTTCAGGGCCTGCGTGTGGAGCTGCGAGACGCGGCCCTCGGTGATGCCCATCACCTCGGCGGTCTCGCGCATGTTCAGTTCATCCGTATAGTAGAGCGACAGTACCAACTTTTCCCTTGGCGTCAAGCGCTCGATGAGCGGGGCCACGCGCTCGGCGAGCTCGCGCATGGCCGTGTCGCTGTAGGGCTCGCCGCCGTTTTCCACGGTGTCGCCCGAGACGCTGTCCTGGATGGCGTCCAGCGAGAGCCAGAGCTGGTTCTGCAGGGCCTCGAGGCCCTGGCGCACCTCCCGAAGCTCGAGGCCGGTGATGCGCTGGAGCTCCTCCTCGGTGGCCTGGCGGCCGTGCTCGTGCTCCACGCTGCGCATGGCCTCGTCGAGCACGCGCACGCGCTGGCGCAGCGAGCGCGGGAACCAGTCGAGCCGCCTCAGCTCGTCCAGCATGGCGCCGCGGATGCGGTTTTCCGCATAGGTCTCGAAGCGGATGCCGAGCTGGGGCCGGAACTTGCCCAAGGCCTCCATGAGGCCCAGCGTGCCCGAGCTGATGAGCTCGCCGAGCTCCACGCTCTTGGGCAGCTTGGCCTTGAGCCTGAGCGCGAGGAAGCGGATCTTGGGCGCATAGTGGCGCACGATCTGTTCCTGCTCGTGGGGCGAAAAGTCCCCCCATTCTGTGGCGCCCGTCTCCAGCGATTCCCAGGGCTGGAGGACATCGGCGTGCGCAGTGCCGCTTTTCATTGCATCCTTCCCGCGTTGTGCCTCTTCGTCTCCCGGCGGGGCCAGCCCGCCCTTGAGGTTACCGCCTCCCCTCTGCCCGCCCGGCGGGGTGACGGCTCGGTGGTCACAAGTCCGGCGCTAGCCGAACAGGAGTTTTTTCCAGAAAAACTTGATGTTGCCGTCGGTCTGGCGCGGCGGCTCCCAGCGGGAGACCGTCTGCGCCAGGCGCTCGATGGCGAGCGCGGCCGGCCGCCCCGCCCTGTCGCCCACGCAGAGGGGCTTTTGGGCGACCACGGCCTCGCGCACCGCGGTATCGCGCGGGATGACGCCCGCGAGATCCAGCGAAACGCCGCCGAGGAAGTGGTCGCAGGCCTGGTAGAGGCGCGAGAAGATCTCCCTGGCGCTCTTCTCGTCGTGGGCCATGTTGACGCAGACCTTGAAATGCTCCACCCCGTGCGTCTGCTTGAGCACCTTGATGAGCGCATAGGCGTCAGTGAGCGAGGTGGGCTCGGGCGTGAGCACCACAAGGCGCTCCTGCGCGGCGAGGTTGAAATAGAGCACATTGTCGCTGATGCCCGCGCCGGTGTCGACCAAAAGGCAGTCCACCTCGTCCTCCAGCTCGCCCACGGATTCCAGAAGCTCCAGCTTCTGGCCCGTGGTCAGGGCGAGCATGCCTTCCACGCCCGAGGAGGCGGGGAGGATGCTGAAGCCGTAGGGCGTTTCAAAGAGCACGTCGCGCAGGGAGGCGCCCTCGTGGAAGAGGTGGAAGAGATTTTTCTGCGGGGTCAGCCCGAGGACCACGTCCACGTTGGCGAGCCCGAGGTCCGCGTCGACGAGCACCACGCGCTTGCCCATGCGGGCGAGGCAGCAGGCCAGGTTGACGGAGAGGTTCGTCTTGCCGACGCCGCCCTTGCCGGAAGTGACGGACATGACGAGGGGTAGCGTGTCACTCATAAATGCTCCGCGTGATAGCGCTCAGTGCGTGCTCAGGCCGTGCGCCCGGCCAGCCTGCCGGCGGCGCGCCCCGGGGCGGCCGCCTTGGGCCGCGGGGGCGGCGCCGCATGGCCGGGGATCTGCCGCTTGAATACCAGCCGCCAGATGAGCGGCTCCGTGGCCGGGGAGAGGCTTTCCTTGAGTTCCGCCCCGTAGGACAAGGCGGAAACGGGCAGCCCCGCGCCGGCGCCCACATTGACGATGGTGCCGAAGCTCACGGCTTCGTCCAGCTTGGCCCAGACGATGCTCGCCGGGCCCTCGGCGTGGTAGCGCCCGAGAAATTCCTTGGTCTGGAGGGCGTCCAGAAAGGGCGCCAGCACCAGATGGCTCGCCGCCTCGTCCACGGCCACGGCGTCAAGGCCCATGGCCTCGCGCCACTCGGCGAGCGTTTCGCCGGCCGTCATGCCCGGCACATCGATGAACACGGCGTCCGCCCCGGAGGTCTGCGTGAGCGCGCGGGCCATGGTCTCGCGGTCGGCCGCCTCCAGATAGACGAAACCGGAAAGCTCGGCCCAGTGCCTGAGCACCAGGCGGCCGTTGCCGCGCAGGCAGTCGGCGTTGATGAAGGCCACCTGCAGGCCCGCGTCATGCGCCCGCAGCTGGAGCGCAAAGCGCAGGGCCGTGGTGGTCTTGCCGGCGCCGAAGGGGCCGGTCAGAAGGTGCAGCCGCTGCGGCCATTCCGCGGCGCCCCACGGCTTCACCGGCACCATGCCGGCGAGGCATTCGAGCACCGATGCCCCGGGATCGGCCAGAAGCCGGTTGTAGAGGCCCACGGCCACGGAGTCGGCCACGCCCTCGCGCTGGAGATATTCCAGCGCCACGCGCTGGCGCGGGGTCAGCCGCTCGAGCTGGATGGCCGGCTTCATGAGGGCGTAGAGCTGATCCTTGATCTGCATCCACTCCCTGTGCCATTCGTTCCAGCCGCTGGGGGGCGTCTCGCCGCCGCCCGGCCCTTGCGCGGGCGCGCCGGGGCCCGGGCGCTCGAGCCCGGCCGTGATTTCATGGCAGACCACGCCGTTCTTGCGGTAGGTGCGGTTGCCGAGAATGACGGCATCCGGCCCCATCTCGGCCTTGACCCGCGCAAGCACTTCTTGCGACGACGCGCCGGTGAATGTCTTTACCTGCATGGTCCGCTTCCTTTGCCGCGCGGCAAGCCGCGCCCCGTGCCTCCGCCGTTCCTTCGGCGGCGCACACCCAAAATATGCAAAAAAAGCGCCAGTGTAAAACGGGATTTTAATGTCAAAAACCCGCCAGCCGGGGGACGGCTGGCGGGTTCGGGAGTGTCAGTATTCAGGATGGGGGCGGCCTACTCGGCGCCCACCGTGCCCACGGACTGGAGCCGGATGTCCGCCGGGATCTCGGCCTGGGAGATGACCGGGACCGTGGGCATGAAGCGCGTGATGAGCTGCGCCAGGTGCGGCCGGACCATGGGGCTCGCCAGGATGACGGGCTGGCCGTCGGTGTTGACCGCGTTCTCCACGGCCGCGCCGATGTTCTGCATGAGGCGCTGCGCCGCCGCCGGGTTGAGCGACAGGAAGGTGGCGCCGTTGTCGGTCTGGCGGATGCCCTCCTGCACCATGCGCTCGGCGTTGCCGTTCAGGGTGAGCACCGGCAGCACGCCCTGGCTGTCGAGGTAGGGGCGCACGATGGAGCGGGAGAGCTTTTCGCGCACATACTCGGCCAGCATTTCGGGGTTCTTCACGCCGCCGCCGAAGTCGCCCAGGGTCTCCACGATGGTCAGCATGTCGCGGATGCTCACGTTTTCGCGCACGAGCAGCTGCAGCACCTTCTGGACGCCGCCCAGACTGATGGTGCCGGGCACGAGGTCCTCCACGGCCTTGGGCGAGTGCTTGGCCACCGTGTCGAGCAGCCCCTGCACGGCCTGCCGGTCGAGGAAGTCGGCGAGGTGGCGCTTGAACACTTCGGTCAGGTGCGTGGCGATGACCGTCGCCGGGTCCACCACGGTGTAGCCCGCGAGCATGGCCTCTTCGCGCTGGCTTTCCGGGATCCAGATGGCGGGCAGGTTGAAGGCCGGCTCGCGCGTCTCGATGCCGCTGATGTGGGTGGTGACGTTGCCCGGGTCCATGGCCAGGAAGTGGTCCACAAGGATCTCCGCCGAAGCCACCTGGTTGCCCTTGATGAGCAGGGAGTACTGGCCGGGCTTGAGCTGGAGGTTGTCGCGCAGGTGCAGCGAGGGGATGACCACGCCCATGTCGAGGGCGAACTGCCGCCGGATGGAGCGGATGCGGGAGAGGATGTTGCCGCTCTGCTCTTCGTCCACCAGGGGGATGAGGCCGTAGCCCACCTCGAGCTCGAGGGTGTCGAGCGGGAGCAGCGCCTGCACTTCCTCGGGGGTGTCGGCGGTGGCCGGGGAGGACGCGCCGCCGCTCTTGGCCTTGGCCTTGGCGTTCTTCTTGCCTTCCGCACCCTCGGCCTCGTCCTTGGCGGAAACGCGGGACACGAGGAAGAGCAGCACCGCGAGCACGAGGAAGGGGATGGCCGGGAGGCCGGGCACCAGGGCGAACACCACGAGCACGCCGGAGACCATCTTGAGCGCCTGGCTGTTGAAGGTGAGCTGCGCCAGGAACTCTTCGCCCATCTTGGCTTCGGAAGCCGCGCGGGAAACGAGCAGGCCGGTGGCCGTGGACACGATGATCGACGGGATGGTGGAGACCAGGCCGTCGCCGATGGTCAGGAGCGAATAGGTGGTGAGCGCGGAGCTGAAGTCCATGTCCTTCTGGACAACGCCGATGATGATGCCGCCCACGATGTTGACCATGGTGATCATCATGCCCGCGTTCACGTCGCCGGAAACAAATTTACAGGCACCGTCCATGGCGCCGTAGAAGTCCGCCTCCTTGCGCAGGGCGTGGCGGCGGTCATTGGCTTCTTCCTCGTCGATGAGGCCGGCGTTGAGGTCGGCCTCGATGGCCATCTGCTTGCCCGGCATGGCGTCCAGAGTGAAGCGGGCCGCCACCTCGGCGATGCGCGTGGTGCCGGCGGTGATGACCGACTTGTTGAGGATGAACATGATCATGAAGATGACGCCACCCACAACGTAGCTGCCGCCCACGACGAATTCGCCGAAGGAGCGGATGACGCTGCCCGCGGCCTCGACGCCGGCATCACCGTTGAGCAGGATGAGGCGCGTGGAGGCCACGTTGAGCGCCAGCCTGAGCAGGGTGGTGATGAGCAGGAGCGAGGGGAAGATGGTGAACTCGAGCGGCGAGTTCATGAACATGGTCGTCACGAGGACGAGCAGGGAAATGGATATGCTCACGCAGAGCATGATATCCATGAAGAATGTCGGCAGCGGCACCAGCATGACGAAGAGGATGACGACCACGCCCGCCGCGAGGGCAAGCTCGCCATGCTTGGAAAAGCGGCTGTAATCGAATTGAGGCAGTCCTGTCGTTGCCATTGTTTTGACACTCCCATCCGTAGTTCCGGCCCGACCCCCCTTCTCCCGGCCTTCCCGCTACGCGGCCGCTCTGGGCTTGAGTTTCCAGATGCTGGCGAGCAGGGTGGCCACGGCCTTGTACAGCTCTTCGGGGATCATGTCACCGATTTCCACTGCTTTATACAAAGCTCGTGCCAAAGGTACATTTTCGCGGATGGGCACGTTGTGTTCCCGGGCCACGGCCTTGATTTTCTCGGCCAGGTGGTCGGCGCCCTTGGCGAGGACGACCGGCGCCGGGAACTCGTCGGCATTGTAGCGCAGGGCCACGGCGATGTGCGTCGGGTTGGTGACGACCACATCGGCCTTGGGCACGTCCTGGAGCATGCGCTTCATCACCATCTGCATCATCTTCTGGCGCTGCTTGTTCTTGATCACCGGGTCGCCGTCGGCCTGCTTGCGCTCGTCCTTGACCTCGTCCTTGGTCATCTTCATGCCTTCCTTGTAGGCGAAGCGCGACTGCCAGACATCGAAGGCCGTGATGGCGAGGATGGGCACGAGCGCGTAGCAGGCGAGCTTGAAGGCCATCTGGAGCATGTAAGCCGCCACGCCCTCAGTGGTGGCGTAGTACATGGGCAGGAAGTTTTCATGCTCCTGCCAGATGATCCAGCCGGGGATGATGCAGAGGATGATGGCGAAAAGCAGGCTCTTGATGGTGCGCAGCGCCGTCTGCGGCGAGAACATCATCTGCTTGATGCCCTTGAAGATGTTGAAGCGCTGCCACTTGAACTTGAAGACCTTGGTGGTCCAGAGCTTGCCCACCTGGATGCGCTGGGCGAGGAAGCCCAGGAAGGCCAGGAAGAGAATGACGGGCATGATGATCTTGCACAGCTCGATCATCAGCTCCTGCGTCAAAATATAGACGTTCTGGGGATTGGGATCGAACTCCCAGGAATGGACGAGAAAACGGCGGAACACAGCCTTGATGGAATCGGCCATGGGGCCGATCCAAACCGAGAGCGCCATCATGCCGCCCGCAAGGCTCACGGCCTTGCCGAGCTCCGCAGACTTGGGAACATTGCCCTCTTCGCGCTGCTTTTTTACGCGCTTGGGCGTTGCTTCTTCTGTTCTGCTTGGGTCTTTCTGGGCTCCGAACATCCGCTCCCCCTTTCATTGACGGCCCGCCCGCATGCAGCGGGCGCCGCCGGGTGTCGCCAGAGGGATAGCAAGAAGGGTGCCAGCGATTTGAGACGGCGGGCGGGTGGCGGCGGCATCCCCCTACACGAGGTCGGGGTCCATGGGCATGCGCTCCCAGAAGATGCGGCCCTTCTTGCGGAACTTCCGCAAAAGGACGTACACGCTGCCCGGGCCGCCGTCATGCGGCCTTGCCGTGCAAAACGCGAGCACCGCGCGCTTGAAGGGCTCCTGGGTGAGCCAGAGCTGGAGCTTTTCGCGCAACACGGCCCGCCCCTGCGGGGAATTGCGGCCCCGCCCCGGCACCACGAGCACCACGCGCAGGCTCTTGAACCACGCGCCACGCATGAAGTCGCGCAGGGCCTCGAATGCCTGGACGGAATTGAGGCCGTGGAGGTCGAGATGGGCCTCGGGGCTGAGGCCTCCGGCGCGCAGGCGCCCCATGATGAGCGGGTCGAGCCCGACCACGTGGCCTTCAAGGTATTCGTCGGAGTGGGAGACGGCGAATTCCAGCGTGCCTTCCATGAGCTCGCGAAAGCTGAGCCCGCTTGCCGGGGGCGGCGTGGCCGTTTCCGTCACGGGCGCCACCTCGCGGCCGCGCCCCGCGAGCGGCCGGGCATCGCCCATGGCGCGCAAAAAGGCCGCGCTCTCCTCGTCTTCAGCGGGGGCCGGGGGCCCGGGCGCCCTGTCCACGCTCTCCGCAAGCGGCCCGGGAGCTTGGGCCGCAGCCGTTTCCTGCTTGGCGCGAGCCCGGCGCCGCTTTTTCGGGCTCGACACCTCGTCCAGGGCGCCCGTGTCCGCCAGGCGGAAGCCGCCCCGCGCGCTGGTTTCCGCAGGTTGCACACGGCTCATGGCGGCCATGAACAGCGCCGCGTCCTCGGGGTCGGTGTCGGGCACAGCCCCGGCCCGGGGGCCCTTGGGCGCGCGGACCGTGGTGCCGGCCCCCGCACCCGCCTTCCCGCTCGCGCCCCGCCCCCTCTTGGCGGGAAAGCGCGCCGCATCGAGCTTGCGAAAAGGATTGTCGGAAAATTCGTCAGTGTCGGACATCATGTCTCCCCCTGCACCCACTTCCTGACCCATGAAAAAAGCCGCGGCAGGGCCACGGCTTTTTCTTGGCTGGAGTGATGGGGCCTAGGGCTTTTGCGGTGCCGCTGTGCCGGCGGCCGCGTCCGGCGCCGGGGTCTGCGCAGGGGCTGCCCCCGCGGCAGGGGCCTTGGCGCCGGGTTCTGAACCCTTGGGCGCCTCAGGGGCTGCCCCCTCAGGCGCCGCCGGGGCCGTGCGCGCCGGGGCCTCGGGCTCCTCGATCTTCACGTTGAGGATGGTGGACTCGTTGCTGGGCCGGGCGCTCGTCACATAGGTATAGCTCAGGGACGTGATGACAAAGATGATGGCCATGAGCGTCGTGAGCTTGGCGAGGATGCCCCCGGCCCCGCTGCTGCCGAAGACCGAGGTGTTGCCGCCGCCGCCAAAGATAACGCCCATGCCCTCCTTGCCCGACTGGAGCAGGATGAGGATGACGAGCAGGACGCAGACAATGATATGCAGTGTGAGAATAAGGGTCTGCACAAATTCCTCCCGGCCCGCGGCACGACCGGCCAGTACCATGACGGGCCGGGGCCATGCCGCGGGGCGCGCCGGCACCCGCGCTTCGGCGGGTCACGCGCCCAGAATCTGGAGAAAGCTCTTGGCTTCCAAAGAAGCGCCACCTACCAGAAGACCGTCCACGTTGTCAAGGTTAATGAGCGCGCCGGCGTTGTCGGGCTTGACGCTGCCGCCGTAGAGGATGGGCAGGTCCTGCGCGGCCACGCCGAGGATATTGGTGAGGATGTTGCGCGTGACGAGGTGCGCGTCCAGCACTTCCGCCGGGCCGGCCACCTTGCCGGTGCCGATGGCCCACACGGGCTCGTAGGCGATGGCGAAGCTCCCGGCGAGCTTGGCGCGCAGGGTGGCGTCCATGGGCTCGATGGCGGTCTTGAGCTGGCGCTCCAGCACGTCGTGGAGGTGCCCGGCCTCGCGCTCCTCAAGGGTCTCGCCCACGCAGAGCATGACCTTGAAGCCCTTTTCGAGGCCGTAGGCCGTCTTGCGGGCCACCAGGGCGTCGGATTCGCCAAAAATGTGACGGCGCTCGGAATGGCCGGTGAGCAGCCACTGGCCGCCGGCGTCGCGCACCATGGCCGGCGAGATCTCGCCCGTGAAGGCGCCCTGCTCCTCGGGGTAGAAATTCTGGGCGCCCACCTCGAGGTTTTTCACCCCGGCCACGGCGTCGGCCACCACGGCGAGGTCGGTGAAGGGCGCGAACACCACGGCGAGGCGCTCGAGGGGCGTTCCGCCCTTGAGGGCCAGCGCCAGTTCCGCGGCCGTCTCTCCAGCCTGCGGGCGGATCTTGTGCATCTTCCAGTTGGCGGCGATGATCTTCTGCATGGGGCTCTCCTTTGTGACCTGATATGGCCTCGCGCCTCAGGCCGGGGCGCGGGCCGCTGGTTCGGCAAGGGGGCATTCGAGCACGAGGGCGTCCTCGCCCGTATCGGCATAATAGCGGCGGCGGCGGCGGCCGGTCTCGTGAAAGCCGCTCGCCCGGTAGAGGGCGAGCGCCGGGGCATTGCCCTCGCGCACCTCGAGAATCGCTTTTTGCATACCCATTTTGCGCCCGGCTTGCAAGGCCAGCAGGAGCAGCCGGCGCCCGCAGCCCCGGCGCCGCGCGGCAGGCTCCACCGCGAGATTGAGGATTTCCAGTTCCCCGCAAGGGGCGTAGGATAGGTGGGCCGGCGACCCCGCGTGGTACAGGGAGATATAGGCGAGAAGGCGCGGGCCGCTCCAGAGGCCGAAGGCCGCGAAGGCCGGCTGGCCGAAGGCGGCGCGGCATTGCTCCTCGCTCCACGGGAGCGTGAAGCAGCGGCGCTCCAGCTCCCACACGGCGCGGGCGCTCGCCGCGTCAAGCCGCCGCGCGGCAAGCTCCGCCGCGGTTTTTGCCACTTCGTGAGGAGAAACCATGCCCCAGAGCTCCCCCTTGCCGCCTCTGCGGCTCCCGCCGCAGTCCCCGGGCCCCGCGCTCCGGGAGGTGGTGGACGAGGCCGGCCGGCCGCTCTGCCTGCTGCCGGAAGCCGTGCTCCTCAGGCAGGGGCTGCGCCACCGCGCGGTCGCTCTCGCCATATTCGATGCCCAAGGCCGCGCGCTCCTCAGGCCGGGCGCGGACGGCTGGGACTTTTCCTCCCGGGCGCTCCCACAGGCCATGGAGGCCACGGAAGATTGCTGCCGGCGCCTCCTCGAGGCGGAATGGCGCCTCGCCGGCATCGCCCCGCGCGTGCTGCGCCGGGTGGACGCCTGCGCCGAGACCGGCATGGCGTTCTTGACCCTTTTCGCGGCGCGCATCGCGGTGGCCACCGCCCGGGAGATGGCCGCGCCGGGCGCCTTCGCGCCCGAGGGCCTGCCCCTGCTGGACGCCGTGGAGCTGGCCGGGCTCGCCGGGCAGGAGCCGCCCATCCTTGCGCCGCTTTTGCGCCACGCCGTGCGCGCCGGGTGGCTTGCTGAGCAGAAATGAACGCCTAGGCCCGCTCCAGCGTCGGCCCCAACAGCGCCACCATGGCCGGATGCAGGGGGCCATTCGTCGCCAGCAGCGCCTCGCCGAAGCGGAAGGGCGCGCCGTCAAGGCCGCTCACCGTGCCCCCGGCCTCCTCCACCAGGAGCCAGCCCGCGGCGAGATCCCAGGGCTTGAGCCAGTCTTCATAAAACACGTCCAGCCGCCCCGCTGCCACGAAGGCGAGGTCCAGCGCGGCCGAGCCCAGGCGCCGCATGCCCTGCGTGGCCGGGAGCACCCGCCTGAGCCGCTCCAGCACCAGCTCGAGCCGCCCCGCAAGCTCGTAGGGAAAGCCCGTGCAGGCCAGCGCGTCGGTGAGCGCTCCCGCGCGGGACACGGAAAGGCGCCGCCCGTTGAGGAAGGCTCCGGCCCCGCGCAGGGCCGAGAAGCATTCGCCCTCCGGCCCGAGCATGGGCCCGTTCACCACGCCGAGCTGCACCGCGCCGTCCGCCCACAGGGCCACGGAGGTGCTCATCTGCGCCAGCCGGTGCACGAAGTTGGTGGTGCCGTCCACCGGGTCGATAATCCAGCAGGGGCCGGAATCGGCCGCCGGCCCTGCGGGCGCGCTGCTCTCCTCCGCGAGGAAGGCCGATCCGGGCAGAAGCGCCCCCAGCCCCTCCTTGAGAAAGGCCTCCACGGCGAGGTCCGTATCCGTCACAAGGTCGACGGCGCCCTTGTGCGTGACCTGGCTCGGGCCGTCCCAGCGCTCGCGGATCGTGGCTCCCGCCTGGCGCACGAGGCGCACGCAGCCCTCCAGCAGTGCGGCCGCGTCGCGGCCCGCGATCTCCCTCATGCCGTATCCCTGCTTTTTCAATTGATAAAGACGGACGCAAAGCCCTTGCGGTCGGCCATGGCGCGGGCGGTGCCGCGCAGCACCGTGGTGAGCGGGTCGGTGTCGACAAAGACGCGCAGGCGGGTCTCGCGGGCGAGGTATTGGTCCAGCCCCTTGAGCAGCGCGCCCCCGCCGGCGAGCAAGAGCCCGTTGCGGCTCACGTCCGCGGCGAGCTCGGGCGGTGTGGCCTCCAGCGCGCGGAGCACCGTGTCGCGCACGGCCTGGAGCGGCTCGGCCAGCGCCTCGCGGATATGGCCCTCGCTCACGGTGACGGCCCGGGGACGCCCCTGCACGAGATCCTTGCCGGACACCTCGAGCACGGGCGCGTCGGGCTGGGGCCAGGCGGAGCCCAGAAGGATCTTGACGTTCTCCGCCGTGTTCTCGCCCACCTCCATGCGGAAGACCTCGCGCAGGTAGCGTTGCACGGCGTGGGTCATGGCGTCGCCGGCCACGCGTACGGACTGCGCCGCCGCCACGCCGCCGAGCGAGATGACGGCCACCTCGCTGGTGCCGCCGCCGATGTCGAGCACCATGTTGCCCACGGGCTCGCGGATGGGGAGGTCGGCGCCGAGGGCCGCGGCCATGGGCTCCTCGATGAGAGCGATGTCATCGGCCCCGGCGAGCTGCGCCGCGTCGATGACCGCCCGCTTCTCCACCTGGGTCACGCCCGAGGGCACGCAGATGACCATGGAGGGCCTGACCAGCCGCCAGCCGTCGATGGCCTTGCGCACGAAGTGCGAGATCATGGCCCTGGTCACGTCAAAGTCGGCGATGACGCCGTTCTGCATGGGCCTCACCGCGCGGATGGCCGCGGGCGTGCGCCCCACATAGCCGCGCGCCTGCGTGCCCACGGCGAGCACGGCGCCCGTGCGGGCGTCCAGCGCCACCACCGAGGGCTCGTTGACCACGATGCCATGCTTTTTGGTGGCCAACAGGGTGTTGGCCGTGCCCAGGTCCATGGCGATGTCGGTGGCGAAGAGCCGCAGGAAACGGCGCGGGAACATGGTCAGCGTTCTTCGCGGGGCGGCGCCGGCGCCATGTCGGGGTCAAAGACGCGCGCGCCGTCGCTCTCCACGGTGGCCTTGGGCAACAGGGCCTTGAGCCGCGTGCGGAGATAGAGATTTTCGAGGAAGAGGCCGAGATGGTCCACGGCCTGCCTGACGAAGCTGCGCAGGCCCTCGTCGATGCTGCCCGCGCCGGTGCGCGCGAGGCAGAGCACGCCGCGCGCGGTCTTGTGCACCATGACCGGCATGCAGATGGCCGTCCTGAAGTCCGGGGCGCCCTCCACCTTGCCGAAGAGCGCCGTGGGGGCCGCGGCGGCCTCATCGTCCACAAAGACGGGCTGCTCGTCGCGGAAGGCCCAGCCCACGAGGCCCGCGCCCAGGGGCCGACAGGCGGGGGCGCCGTCCCTCAAAAGAAGCGGCCGGGATTCGGCCTCCACGCAATACTCGTCGCCGCCCGGGTCGAGCGAGGCGAAGGCGCAATATTCGAAGCCCGTGGCGTCGCGCATGGTGAGCAGGAAGTTCTCGAGGAAGACCGGCCAGCGCTTGTAGCGGAAGCGCAGGTCCTGGATGACGCCGAGCTCGGCGAAATAGCGGGGGATGTCGCCCGCCATGTCCTCCCCGGGGAGATTGGTCTCGAGGCGCGCGATGAGCTCGGCGAAGAGCTGGAGGAGCTTGGCGTCCTTGTCGGAGAAGGAATACTGCCGCTTGCTGTCCACGCAGAGCACGCCGCCCGTGGGCACCGGGCAGCCCATGAAGGCCTTGATGCCGGTTTCCGCGCCGTCTACGTAATAGCCGAGATTGCTGGGCCGCTGGTCGAAATGCGTCAGCAGGAGCGGCTGGCGGTTGCGGATGATCCAGCCCACAAGGCCGGCGCCCGGGCGGATGACGGCATCTTCACAAATGCTGTCCCCAAGGCTGAAGGCCGCGGAAAGCCGGCAGGCGTCGTCGATCTCTTCCGGCAGGAAGAGCACGGCGGAATGCGCGTCAAAAACGCTGCAGATGATACAGAGGACTTGCTGTTCAAGGGAGGTGGCGTTCATGGCGCGGCGGGGTTGGAGGTGGCGGGCGCTTGGCCCGGGGGCGCACACCGTTTTTGTAGCAAAGCGGCCGGCCGGCCGCAACCGCTTTCCCCTGCGCGGCGAAAGAGGATGCCGCCGGGGCGCCGCGGCACTGGAACTTTTTTGAAAAATCTGTTAGTACTGGAAAATACTCAAAAACAACGGATACCGCGTCATGATTCGCTGGCAAGATGTATTCAGCAAGGACGGCCACCCCTGGCGCGACGCCTTCACCCTCTCCGACGCCCTCGCCCTGCGCGACCTTGCCTCGCTCAAGCGCTTTCTCGACGCCGTCCACATCCGCTACTGCCTCGTGCGTCCCTACCAGGAGCTGAAAGACTATCCCCTTGTGGAGGGCCGCGAGCTTTTGCCCTCCTTCGACAACGACATGTTTGAATACAAGGACCTCCCCGGCTTCGCCATGGTGGCCTTTGCGCGCGAGCTCGACTACTTTTCCGAGATTTTCCAGTTCGACAAGCTCCATCCCGTGCTTCTGGGCGAGGGCGGCGCCTCCTGCCCGCTGGAGCAGCAGGTCATGGAGCAGAACCTCCAGACGCTGGCCGCGCGCCTGCCCCGCGCCCTGCAGGACACCTTCCGGCAGGAGTTCCGCTCGGTGGACACGGGCCTTGTGGAGTCCTATCCGTCGCTGCTCCCCTACCTGCTCCAGATGGACAGGGCCCAGGTGTTCGCGTGGGACGCGGACAGGCTCTTCCACCTCGCCGGGGTTTTCGCGTCCTTCCCGTCGGACATCGACAGCGAGCTCAAGCGCTTCGGCATCCGCATCGGCAAGTTCGTCTACGGCGACAGCCAGATGTACGAGCGCAACCGCATGTTCGTGTACCAATACCTCATGGAGCTCTACGGCTTCCCCATCGTGTCGGAGCGGCGCACCTCGAGCGCGCTCTTCGCCCGCAAGCTGCACAAGATGGGCGAGCACTTCATTTTGCGCGTGCTCGGCCAGAGCGACCGCACCCTCACCACCTACACCTCGGACGGCGAGAACCGGCGCTATCCGCTGGTGGAAAAGATCGCCCTCGTGCGCGTGGACGAAGACCAGGAGGAGGCGCTGGAAGCCATCGGGCGCGACGGCTTCTTCCTCGACCCGGGGCGCCGCGTGGTCATCCTGCGCGTCACCTACCGGCAGCACCGCTTCGACGCGAGCAACGTGCGCCAGGACAGGGCGCTCTCCGTGGCGGCGCAGGAGGTGCTCAACCCGCTCACCGGCGAGGCACTGCGCGGCCTCAACATCATCAAGGACGCGAGCAACATGTTTCTTCGCCTCAACGACATCGTGCGCGGCGAATACACGGGCCGCATCATCTACAAGCGCAACGAGGTCGTGGAGAACACGGACACGCACGAGAAGCGCCTCAAGTTCCTCTACAGCTGGCTCAGCAAGCACCAGCGCCGGATGATCAGCTACAGCGACGAATTTTTCGCCAAGGTGAGCAAGGTGGTGACGGGCTACCTGTATTCGCCCAAAAATGTGGAGATCTTCGACACCATGCACGACCTCCACCAGGAGGTGTGCACACGCTTCAGCTATATCCAGCAGGCAAGGCGCGTGCATATCCTCGAGGACATCTGCCACCGCCTCTACAAAGGGGAGCGCATCTCCTACCGGCGCATGACGCGCGAGGCCGTGGCCCTGCTGCACGAGCTCCAGTACGAGATCGTCAACTTCTTCCCCGACCTCGTGGACGACATCATCGCCTGTGTGGAGACCATCCTCCACGACCGCTACCTCACGCGCACCTATATCGACGTGCCCGAAACGGCGCTCACGCCGGCAGGCCAGGAGATCCGCAAGAATTACGGCAAGCTCGTGGCCCTGCTCGACCGCTTCCGGGCGGTGCGCAAGTCGCGCCTCGCCTGTGAGGAGCGCCAGGCCCGCGAGGCTGTGGCGTGAGCGGGCGGACCATGCAGGGGCGCCGAGGCGACGAGGCCCCGCGGGACGTGGATATGTTCGACGGGTTGCCGCGTTTCTATCTCGCGCCACAATGCTGGCCCGCCGCCGGGCCGGACGGTGAGGCGCCTGCGGGGGCGGAAGTCCTCATTGATGGCCCGGAGGCCGCGCATCTGCGCGTGCTCAGGCTCGAGCCCGGAGAGGCCGCCCTGCTGCTCGACGGCAAGGGCCGCATCGGGCGCTGCCGGGTGCTCGCCGTGGGCCGCAGGGAGGCGCGCCTTGCGCTCCTCGGCTGGAGCTTCCAGCCACAGCCCGCTTCCCGCGCGGTCATGGCGCTGGCCCTGAGCAAGGCCGTGCGCCGGGGCTTCTTCATGGAAAAGGCGGCGGAACTCGGCGCCACCGGCGTCTGGCTCTGGCAGGGCGACCACAGCCAGGGGCGCCTCCCCGAAAATGCCGCGGCGGCGTCGCTCGGACAGCTCGTCGCCGGCGCCAAGCAATGCGGCAACCCGTGGCTCCCGGAAGTGCGGGCTTTCGACGGCATCGGCGGGGTCATCGCGCAGGCCGCGGGGGCGGACTTCCGCCTGCTCCCGTGGGAGCGGCAGGAGGGAGTCCCCATGCTCGGGCCGGGCATGGCGGGGCGCGCGGGCCTCACGGTCTATGTCATCGGGCCCGAGGGCGGCTTTTCCGCCCGGGAGCTTGCGGCCTTGCGCGAAGCCGTATTCACGCCCGTGAGCCTCGGCGCCCGCATCCTCCGCTGCGAGACGGCGGCCGCGCTCTGCCTGGGCCTGCACTGGTGGGCCTCGCAGTTGCCGGGGGGGCCGGATTTCCGGCCCGCGCCGGAAAAGAACGGGCCCGAAACTGCCGGGCCTCAAAATGACGGCCCTGAAGGCCCGCTCCCATGAGCGTTGACCGCCCCCTCCCCGAACGCCTGCGCCCGGACGACATGGCGCACTTTCTGGGGCAAACGCACCTCGCCGGGCGCATAGCCTCGCTCATGCAGGCCACGCGCCTGCCGAGCCTGCTCTTTTTCGGGCCGCCGGGCTGCGGCAAGTCCACCCTGGCGCTGCTCCTCGCCAAATCCACGGGCAAGAAATACCTGCGCCTTTCCGCGCCCGAGGCCGGGCTCCAGCATTTGCGCCGCTCGCTCGCCGGGGTGGAGATCCTCGTTCTCGACGAATTGCACCGCTTTTCCAAGGCGCAGCAGGATTTCTTCCTGCCGCTGGTGGAATCGGGCGAGCTCACCCTGCTCGCCACCACCACCGAGAACCCGTCCTTCAGCGTCACGCGGCAACTGCTCTCGCGCCTCCATGTGCTCCGGCTGCGGCCGCTGGGGCGCCATGAGCTCAGGGAGCTCGCGCGGCGCGGCGCGCTCTCGCTCGCGCTGGAACTCGGCGAGGACGTGCTCGACCTCTTGGCCGGCTCGGCCAACGGCGACGCGCGCACCCTGCTCAACCTCGTGGAATATGTGGCCGCCCTCCCCGGGGAACAGCGCGGGCCCGAGGCCGTGCGCGCGGCGCTCCCCGAGATCCTCGTGCGCCACGACAAGGACGGCGACAGCCATTATGAGCTCGCCTCGGCGCTCATCAAGTCCATCCGCGGCAGCGACGTGGACGCGGCGCTCTATTACCTCGCCTGCCTTCTGGAGGGCGGGGAGGACCCGCGCTTCATCTGCCGGCGCCTCATCCTTTCCGCCTCGGAGGACGTGGGCCTCGCCGACCCGGCGGCCCTGCCGCTGGCCGTGGCCTGCCAGCAGGCCGTGGAATTCACCGGCATGCCCGAGGGTTTCATCCCCCTCGCCGAGACCACGGTGTATCTCGCGCTGGCGAAAAAGAGCAATTCCGCCTATGCCGCCTATCTCAACGCCGCGCGCGAGGTGAGGCAGGGCGGCCCGCTGCCGGTGCCGCTGCACCTGCGCAACGCCACGACGCCGCTCCAGAAGGAATGGGGCTACGGCAAGGAATACAAGTATCCGCACAACTATCCCGAGTCCTTCGTGGAGCAGCCCTACCTGCCGCCCGAGCTCGGCGGCCGGCGCTTCTACCAGCCGCGCGACAATGGCGCGGAGCCGCGCCTCGCCCAGTGGTGGCAAAAGATCCACAACCGCAAAAAACCGGACGGTTCCGCATGACGCACGCTCCCGAGGCGGCCGCGCCCGGGGAGGCCCCGGCCTTTCCCGTGGCGCCCGCGCCCTTCCCGCCCTTTACCGAGGGCGTCATCCCCAACAAGTACGGCTCGGGCGACACGTACCGCGGCCCGCGCGTGACGCCGGGCCTTGTCACGCGCATGGCGCCCTTCCCCTCCTTTTACAGCCGGCTCTTCCTCGGGCCGGTGGCCTGGCTCTCGCGCAGGGCGGCGCAGGGACGGTGCGACGACGCGGCCTGGGCCTATTCGAGCGACTGGGTCACGGACCTCATGGAGCGCATGGGCTGCCCGGTGGACATCGACGGCATGGACGCCATCAGCGCCACGGAGGAGCCCTGCATCTTCGTGGCCAACCACATGAGCACGCTCGAGACCTTCATGCTGCCCGGCATCATCCGGCCCCGCCGCCCCGTGACCTTCGTGGTCAAGGAGAGCCTAGTCACCATGCCCTTTTTCGGGCCCATCATGCGCTCCCGCGACCCCATCGTGGTGGGCCGCACCAACCCGCGCGAAGACCTCGCGGCCGTGCTGGACGGCGGCGCGGAACGGCTCGGCCGGGGCATCTCGCTGGTCATCTTTCCGCAGAGCACGCGCTCGCTCACCTTTGACGAGCGGCACTTCAACAGCATCGCGGTCAAGCTCGCCCGCAAGACCGGCGCCCCGCTGGTGCCGCTGGCCCTCAAGACCGACGCCTGGGGCCAGGGCAAAAAAATCAAGGAGCTCGGCCCCGTGAAGCCCGGCATGCCCATCCGCTACCGCTTCGGCGCGCCCCTGCGCGTTTCCGGCAACGGCAAGGAGGAGCATGCCGCCATCTGCGCCTTCATCGCCGCCGCCCTCGGGGAGTGGCAGGCAAAGGACGGGATCAACGCATGAAGCGCCGCCATTTTTTCCCCCTCTGGAGCGCGCTCTGCGCGCTGATTTGCCTGCTCACGCTCGCGCCCTGCCAGGGAGCCCGCGCGGCGGAGGCGGCTCCCGCGTCCGCTGGCGAATTTCGCGTGCTCGCCACCACCTTCCCGGTGTGGCTCTTCACGCGCAATGTCTGCCACGAGGTAAACGGCGTGCGCGTGGAGCTGTTCGTGCCCGCGCAGACGGGCTGCCCGCACGAGTTCACGCCGAGCCCGGCCGATCTGCGCAAGCTGGCCGCAGCCCGGGCCATCGTCATCAACGGCCTCGGGCTCGAGGCATTTCTCAGCCAGCCGCTGCGCGCGCTGGACAAGGAACATGCGGTCATCGACGCGAGCCGCGGCGCCGACCCGCTGCCCGCCCCCGCAGAGGCCGGCCACGGGCATGATGACGGCCATGACCACGCGCATGACCACGGCTCGCCCGGGGTCAATCCGCACATCTTCGCCGGGCCGGCGCAGGCCGCGCTCATGGCGCGCGCCATCGGCGAAGGCCTCGCCCGGCTGGACCCGCCCCACGCCGAAGCCTACCGCGCCAATGCCGCCGCCTTCGCCGGCAGGCTCGAGGCCGTGGCCGGCACGCTCGCGGCCATCGGCAAGGCCGCGCCGCGCAAGGGCATCGTGCTCCAGCATGACGACCTCGCCTACCTCGCCCACGAAGCCGGCCTCGAAACCCTGGCCGTGCTTAGGGCGGGCGATGAGGGCTCGGCGCTTTCCGCCTCGCAGCTCCATGGCCTGACCCGGCGCCTGAAGGCCGAGGCGCCCGTGCTCATCGCCGGGGAGCCGCCGGCCCCCGACCGCGCGGTGGAACTGCTCTCGGCCGAGAGCGGCGTGCCCTTCGCCCTGCTCGATCCCGTGGCCTCGGGCCCGGCGGACGCGCCGCTCGACTATTATGAACGCGCCATGCGCGCCAATGCCGGGACCCTGCGGCGGTATTTCGATGTTCCCTGAGCCCCGGAAAGAGACGGTCTGCCTCACGGCGCCGGCGGTGCGCTTCGAGCATGTGGGCGTCGTGGCCGGCGGCCGCACCATCCTTGCAGATGTGGACGCCGTGGCCCCGGCGGGCGGCGCCACCGTGCTCATGGGCCCCAACGGCGCGGGCAAGACCACCCTGCTCCACTGCCTGCTGGGCGAGCGGGCCTACAGCGGCCGCATCGTCCTCGAGGGCGGGCAGCGCGTGGCCCATGTGCCGCAGCAACTGGTGGTGGAACGCGGGCTGCCGCTCACCGTGCGCGAATTTCTCGCGCTCGGAGCCCAGCGGCGCCCGCTCTGGCTCGGGGTATCGGCCGGCGCGCGCCTGCGCGGGCGCGCCCTGCTCGAAACCGTGGACGCGGCGGACCTTGAGGGGCAGCGCCTGGGCGATCTCTCGGGCGGCGAATTGCGTCGCGTGCTCCTCGCCGCGGCCCTCGGGCACGACCCTGACCTGCTCGTGCTCGACGAGGCCGAGGCCGGCGTGGACGTGCACGGCGAGCGCCTGTTCTGGGAAGTGCTGGACGCGGCCCGGCGCGAGCGCGGCTTCACGCTCATCATGGTGAGCCACAACCTGCCCTTGGCGGCCCACTACGCCACCCACGTCATCTGCCTTGACGGGCGGATGCTGGCCCAGGGCCCCCCGCGCGAAACCCTCACCGCCCGGCTCCTGCTCTCGCTTTTCGGGGTGCCCATCCACCTCTATCCCGACCAGTGCGACCTCGATGCCCCCGGCTGCCCGCAATGCGGCGCCCTTTCGGCGCCTGGCCACCGGGGGCGGCTGCCCGTGGGCCTTGGCGACGGGAGCGCCCCATGACATCCTTGCTGGCCGCCGCGTGCGACGCCCTCTCCGTGCTGCCCTTTGAATGCCTCGAGCCGCGCTTCATGCGCCGCGCGCTGCTCGCGCTGCTGTTGCTCACGCCCATGACCTCCATGCTCGGCGTGCAGGTGACGCTCTTCCGCATGGCCTTTTTTTCGGACGCCGTGGGCCATTCGGCCTTCGCCGGTGTGGCGCTCGGGCTCATCCTCGGCGCGCCGCCGGAGACGGCCATGCTTGTCTTCGGGGTGCTCGTGGGCATCGCGGTCATGGCCGTGCAGCGCTCAAGCGGGCTCTCGGCGGATACGGCCATCGGCATCATCTTTTCGGCCGTGGTGGCCTTCGGCCTCGCCGTGGTGAGCCGGGCCAGCGGCCTCGGCCGCCAGATGGGGCAATTCCTCTACGGCGACATCCTCACCGTGGGCGACGGCGAAATGGCGGCGCTGGCCGTGCTGTTCGGCCTCCTGCTGCTCTTCGAGCTTATGGGCTGGAACCGCCTGCTCGCCATGGCCCTGAGCCCGGTGACCGCACGGGTCGAGGGCATCCATACGGCCTTCTGGAACTATCTCTTCGCCGCCGTGCTGGCGCTTGTCGTCATGTTTTCGGTGCGGGCCGTGGGCGTGCTGCTCATGACGGCCCTGCTCGTGGTGCCGGCGGCCACGGCGCGCAACCTCGCCAGGAGCGCGGGGGGCATGTTCTGGTGGTCGGTGGTCGTGGGCGTGAGCTCGGGCGCGGCGGGCCTGCTCCTGTCCGCGCAGGAGTGGCTCGCCACGGCGAGCGGCGCCACGGTGGTGCTCGTGGCCTGCGCCTGGTTCGCCGTCAGCTGTGTCGTGCGGGCGTGGCGGAAGTAGAGGAGGGCTGCTCGAGCAGCATGCGGCCATATTGGGCCGCGCCCCAGAGGCCGCTCTCGTCGTCTTCCATGAGGCGCACCGGGATTTCCCGGAGCCAGTGCGCGAAGGAGGGCTCGGCGAAGAGCTCGGCGAAAAACTCCGGGCTGCCCACGCAGAGGGGATTGCGGGCGGCGATGCCCCCGGCGATCCACAGGCCGCCCGTGGAGAGGCAGGAAAGCATGAGGTTTCTGCAGGCGCGCCCGTAGAAGCGGGCGTACCAGCTCAAGGTCGGCGAGGGCGCCGAGAGGGCCTTGCGGCCCACTTCGCCGGGCGTGAGCCGCTCGCCGGTGAGGAATTCGTGCAGGAGCGCGAGGCCGCGGCCGGAGAGCACGTCGTCCCCTTCCGCCACGGCGAGACCGAGCGCCGTGCACAAAAATTCATGAAAGGCGTTCTCCTCCGCGCCCGCGAAAGGGAAGGCCATGTGGCCGCCCTCCGAGGGCGCCACGAGCCAGCCCCCGGCGCCGGCGACTGCCATGTCCAGCGGGTAGAGGCAGGCCACGCCGAGGCCGGTGCCGGCGCCGATGACCGCGCGCGGCGCGCGCAAGGGGCCAGGGGCAGGCGGCACGGGCCAGAGCAGGCGCGCCTCGTCGCCGAGTTCCGTGAGGCAGGCGCAAGCCTGGGCCACAAAGTCATTGATGACGCGGTAGACGCCTTGCCCCCGCGCGGCCAGCGGGCGCAAGTCCACCCTGAGGCTGCCGTTGGTGAGGCCGCCGGTGAGGCCGTCATGCACGGGCCCCGCGATGGCGAGCACCGTGGCGTCCGCCCGGGCCGGATGCAGCTCAAGCTCGCGCTCCAGCGCGGCGAGCAGGTGCTCGGTGGTGCAGAGATCCGGGCTCTCCAGCCAGGCCGAATGCTCGCGCGCGAGCCGGCCGTCCGGGCCGAGCGCGAAGCGCGCCAGCCGGCAATTGGTGCCCCCGATGTCGGCGGCGATGAGATGGCGCACGCCGGCCTCAGGCATGGGCGCCGCCCCCCGCGTCGCCGCCCTGCGCGGGCCGCATCTTGCGCACGAGGCCCGTGGTGCTGCAGCCGTCCACAAGGTCCACGAGATGCACCTCGCCACCGCGGCCGAGCACGAAGTCGGCGCCGACCACATTTTCCACCCGGTAGTCGCTGCCCTTGACGAGCACGTCCGGGGCTACCTCATGGATGAGGCGCTCCGGCGTGTCCTCGCCGAAGAGCACCACCGCGTCCACGGCCTGCAACGCCGCGAGCAGCAAGGCCCGGCTCGTCTCGTTCTGGATGGGGCGCTCGGGCCCCTTGAGCCGGCGCACCGAGGCGTCCGCATTGAGGCCCACCACCAGCCGGTCGCCCAGGGCCGCGGCCTGGCGCAAAAGGGAGATGTGCCCGGGGTGGAGCAGGTCGAAGCAGCCGTTGGTGAAGACGATGCGCTCGCCGCGGCGCCGCCATTCCTCCAGCTTGTGCCTGAGCGCCGGAAGCGCGAAGAGCTTGGGATTGTCCATGCCCTCCCGCAGGGCCTCGTTGAGCTCGGCCAGGGCAACCGGCGCGGTGCCGGCCTTGCCCACGGCCACCCCGGCGGCGGCATTGGCCACCGCGGCGCTCTCGGCCCAGCCGAGGCCCCCGGCCACGCAGGCCGCAAGGGCCGCGATCACCGTATCGCCCGCGCCGGAAACGTCCGCCACTTCACGCACGGCCGCGCGGATGCGCACAGGCTCCTCGCCGGGGGTGTAGAGGATCATGCCCCGGGGGCCGCGCGTGAGCAAAAGCCGCGCAAAGCCGTACTTCCCGCACAGCCCCTCGGCCAGCTCGCGGCGCTCGGCGCCACCCGGCCGCGCGGCGGGGGTGAGCCCGCAGGCCTCGAGGAATTCCGCCGTGTTGGGCGTCACGCAGGCCGCGCCCGCATAGCGCGACCAGTCCTTCCCCTTGGGGTCCACAAGCACGGGGACGCCCGCTGCCTTGGCCTGCGCCATGATGTCCGCGCAGAGGCTTGCGCCATCCTCGCGGCGCAGGAAGACGCCCTTGCCGTAATCCGAAATGATGACAGCGCCGCAGCCCGGCAAGAGCCGCGCCACGGCCGCGCGCAGGGGCTCGAGCTCGGCGGGGGTGAGGGGCGTCACGCGCTCTTCGTCAAGGCGCAGGAGCTGCTGGCCATGCCCGAGGATGCGCGTCTTGCTGGTGGTGGCGCGGTCATGCGAGAGGGCCAGGGCGTCCTCGATGCCTTCGGCCGCCACGGCCGCGCGCAGGGTGCGGCCCTCGGCATCGTCCCCCACAAGGCCCACCAGCCGCGCGGCCACGCCGAGCCGCGAAAGGTTGCGGGCCACGTTGCCCGCGCCACCCGGCACGCTCCAGCGCTTTTCGAGGCGCACCACGGGCACGGGCGCCTCGGGCGAGATGCGCGCCACGTCGCCGGCGAGATAGCGGTCGAGCATGACATCGCCCGCCACCAGGATGGCCGTGCCCGAAAAGTCCATCAGCGCCCCTTTTTCGCGGGCGGCCTGCCCTTGCCGGGGGAGCCTCCCACGGGGGCGGACGTCGCCACTTCGCCGGGGGCGTTTGCGGGGGCGCCTGCGCCGGCTGCCGCGGACGTTTCCGCACCCCCGGGCGCCGCGCCGGCCCCTTCCTTGGCCCGGGCGGCGGAACGCGCGGCCTCGATGAACAGCTCCTTGAGCTTCTCCTCGCTCGCCTGCGCGTCCAGCAGGGCGTGGATGCGCTGGCGCGCGGCGGCGCCCAGGCGCTTGCGCTCCTCAGGGTCTTTGGCAAGGCGCTCCAGCGCCTGCGCCAGCGCCGGCACATCATTCTGCGGCACCACGAGGCCGGTGACCCCGTTTTCCACCGCTTCGAGCTGGCCCGGCAGGTCGCTCACCACCACGGCGATGCCGAAGGCCATGGCCTCGGCGAGCGCCGAGGGCAGCCCGTCCATCTCGCCCTTGCGCGTCTTTATGCCGGGCGAAACGAAGATGTCCGTATGCCGGTAGGTCTCGGCCATCTTCTCATGGGCCACCTCCCCTGCAAAACGCACGAGGCGCCTGAGCCCGAGCCGCCACGAAAGCCAGCGCAGCTTGAGCCGCGCGGGCCCCTGGCCCACGATGGCCAGGCGGAAGTCGATGCCGGCCTGTTTCAGCCGCGCGCAGGCCCGCAAGAGCAGGTCATAGCCCTTGCGCGGGGCGATGGTGCCCACGGCGAGCAGTTCCAGCGGCTTGACAGCTTCGGGCGCGCTGCCCGCCGGCGTCGGGATGGTCTCCACCTCTTCCTCGGGGGGCGTGAGGGTCAGCGGGTCGCGCAAAAGGACGATCTTGTCCGCGGGAAGGCCGGGCAGGCGTTCGCGCAGCGCGCGGACCACGGCCTCGGTGTCGCACCGCACGAAGACGGCCTCTTGCGCCTTGACGGCCCAGTCCGCGCCGTTGAGGGAGAGATCCTGCGCGCGCACGGAAAAAGCGAAGGGCAGCCGGAGCAGGCGCGCCGCAACGAGGCTGGCCGTGGCCTGGTTGCCGGCCCCCGAGGCGTAGAAAAATTCGATGCGCTCCTGGAGGCCCCAGCGGGCGAGCAGGGTGCCGCAGGCAAAGGCCCAGACCTGGGCGAAAAAGCCGCGCCCCCAGCGGGAATGGGGCATGTGCCGCCACAGTGACCACAGGGACTGCGAGGCCCGGGCGCGCCTCACCAGCGCCCCGAGCGCCGCCGGCGCATGCCAGAGGCCGATGCGGCGCACGGCGAGCGGCAGGGCATAGCCCGCCGGGTTGCCGAGCAGGCCGCTGCCCCTGATGGCATAGATGCGCGAGAGCAGGCCGGCCGCATGCAGATGGTGGGCGATCTCCATGAGGCACTGGCCCGAAGGCTCGGGAAAACGCTCGGCCACGAGCGCCCCGCGCACGATGGGGTCTGGCGCGGCGAGCAGGCTCTTGGTGGCGCCCTCCTTGAGGTCGGCGAGCTCGTGCTTGCGGCAGTGGAGGATGCCGTCCTCCAGCGTATAGACGCTGTCGCAGAACTCGGCCATCTTGGGGTCATGCGTGACCATGACCATGGAGACGCCGCCTGAATGGCAGAGCGCGCGGAAATTGTCCATGATGAGGCGGCTCGTCTTGGCGTCGAGCGCGCCCGTGGGCTCGTCCGCGAGCAGGATGCGCGGGTTGTTGACCATGGCGCGCGCGATGGCCACGCGCTGCTGCTCGCCGCCGGAGAGCCGGTTGCTGCGGTAGTGCACGCGGGCCGAAAGGCGCACGAGCTCGAGCGCCCTGATGACGCGCTCCCAGCGCTCCTGCGGGGGCACCTTTTCATAGATGAGCGGGAATTCCACGTTCTCGAACACCGTGGAATGCTCGAAAAGGTTGCTCGACTGCATGACGAAGCCCAGGTTCCCGCGGCGGAAGGCCGCCGTCTGCTCGCGGGTGAGCTTGAGCACGTCCGTGCCGAGGATGGTGAGCGAGCCCGCGTCCGGGGCGTGGAGCAGCCCCAGGATGTGGAGCATGGTGGACTTGCCGCAGCCCGAGGGGCCCATGATGGCCACCATCTCCCCGGCCTCCACCTCGAGGCTCACGCCACGCAGCACGGGCGCGAAACCCGCGTAGCACTTGTACAGATCCTTGGCGATGATGACTGGTGCCATGCTTCACCCTTTCATTCAAAGCGCAGGGCCGAGACCACGTCCATGCGGCTGGCCTGGATGGCGGGGTAGAGGCCGCCCGCCACGCCGATGAGGGCGGAGAAAAGGATGCTGCCCACGCTGCTTGCGAGCAGCAGCGGGTAAGAAATGCCCGTGCCCAGCGCCCAGGAGCCCACCTCCACGATGATGACGCCGAGGAGGATGCCGAGCACGCCGCCCGCCAGCGACTTGCACAGCGCCTCGGCGAGGAACTGGGCCAGGATGTCTGCGTCCGCGCCGCCCATGGCCTTTTTGAGGCCCACCTCGCGGGTGCGCGCCCGCACCGCCGCGAAGGTGCCGTACCAGATGCCGAAGCCGCCGAGCATGAGCGAGGCCACGATGCCGAGCCAGAGCAGCGCCTCCACCCACATGAAGGTCGTCTGGATGCGGTCGAGCTGCTCCTCCTGGGTGCGGATGACCATGTGCGGCGCGGACTGGTGTTCGCGCACCACCTTGGGGATGAGCTTGACGAGCGGGGAGACATCCTCCCAGCCGATGGCGCGGATGAAGAGCCTGTCCACCTTGCCGCCCACCCAGTTGCGGTCGACCATGACGGTATAGGGCAGGAAGCCGCCGCGGCCCCAGCTCCCGAGCATGACGCCGCTCACCACGCCCACCACCTCGAACACGTCCTTGCCGAGGATGAGCAGCTTGCCCACGGCCTCTTCCGGCTTCTTGTAGAGCATGAGCGAGGCCTCGCGGCCGAGCATGGCCACGCGCCGCCGGCGCTCGATATCCGAGGTGTCGAAGAAGCGCCCCGCCACGAGCGTGAGGGAATAGACATCGGCGAAATACTGGTCGACACCGATGAAATCCATGTGGATCTTGCGCTCGCCCGATGTCCTGAGATCGAAGGCGCGGCCGCCGCGCAGGTTGCGGCTCACCATGCCCACACCCGGGAGTTTTCTGAGCGCCTCCACGGTCTCGGGATAGAACTCGCGCCTTGGCTGGCCGGGATAGGCCGCGTCGTCCATATAGACCTGAATGACATTTACGCCGCCCATGAGCACCATGTCCTGCCCGACCTTGTAGCGGATCTCGCGGCCCAGCACGGAGAGCACGATAAAGGCGGTGATGCCCAGGGCGATGGACAGGATCACCCCGAAACCGCGCTGGCGCACAACCTGCCTGAGGCTGACGCGAAAAAGGTCCGACATGACGATCATGGAAAGCTCCGGCTCCTCCGGCGGGAGTGGACGGCGTGCGACACCCGGCGCCTTCCGGGTGCCCCCCGGAAGGCCCAATGTACGGCCTTGGGCGCCGCCTGTCAAAACGGCGCCGGCGCATGCGGCAACGCGCCTACCCCCGGCGGCGCATGCCGAGGAGCACGCCGCCGCGCCCCACGAGGTAGACCATGTGCCGCCACGTGATGGTCCTGGCCGGGATGGTCCTGAGATACACCCAGCCGAAAAGCCCCGACGCCAGGAAAAAGGCCCCGAGCCAGCGCCCGAGCGGCACGCGCACGGGCACGAGCCGGCGCCACCCCGAGAGCGTGCCGGCAAGCAGCAAAAGCCAGAGCAAGGCGAGGAAGGGCCCGGTGCCGCCGCCGCGCCCGACAAGGTCGCGGCAGAAGGTGAAGCCGGCCCACAGGGTGGGCGCCAGCATGAGCGCGGCGAACACCCCGAGCAGGAGCCACTGGCCCGGCATGCAGAACTTGAGGAAGAGCACCTGCCGGTCCATCCACGCCCGCCACGTGCCGAAGGCGTGCCTGTGCGCCGTGGTGCGCAACAGCGCGGCCGCGCACAGCTTCACATGCACCCCCCGCGCCTCGAGCATGGCCCCGAGCGAGCAGTCGTCCACCACGGTGGAGGCCCAGAGCCTCGCCACGCCATAGCGCTCGAAGGCCGCCCGGGTCATGGCCATGGCGCCGCCCCAGGGCTGGGTGAAGGCGGAGAGGCCCTGCAACAGCCGCATGAGCAGCACGCTCAGGGCATAACCCAGGGTGACGAGGCCGTGGTCGCGCGGCTCCACCTCGTGATAGCCGGTGCTGAAGGCCGCCTCGTTGCGCGCGAGCGGCCCCACGAGGCAGCGCGCGAACTCCGGGTCGGCCATGTGCGTGCTGTCGCAAAACATGTAGATGTCCGCCGCGTCGCCCACGGCGGCCACGCCCGCGAGGCTGTTCCAGTTTTTCTGGCCGCAGTCCTTCGCTTCGCCGGCGATGACGTGCCTGAGGGATGGATAGTCCTCTTTCAGGCGCCGGATGATGTCCGCAGCCGGGTCGTCCGCGCCGGAAGTGACGAGCACCGGGAGCAGGTGCGGATAATCCTGCTCCAGCAGGCTTTTCAGCGCGGCTTCCATGCGCGGGTCATTGCCCGCGGCGGGGATGATCATGGCCACGCGCGGCCAGCCGCCGTGGGGCACATAGCGGGCTTCCTCCCGCTCTTTCCTCGCCCGGCGCGCCAGCTTGGCGCCCGTGCCCGTGAGCAGGAACAAAAGGCCGCACTGGACAAGGCCCACGATGAACAACACTACTGTCATGGCTCCTCCCCAAAGGGGCGCCGGCGACGGGGGCGCGGCTTCTGCGACGGGTCAGGGGGCAAGCGGCGCGCAGTCTTCCGCCGCCAGGGGCACATCGAGGGTGCGCTCGCCCTCGAGGTTGAGGGTAAGGCCGTTTTTGAGCTTTACCCGGCCTTCCATGCTGCGCGGGCCCGTGATGCGCCCGGTGAAGGAATGGCCTGAGGAATGCGTGAGGTCGAAGGCATTGGCGTGGATGGTGCCGTAGAGGTGGTACGGGTCTTCCTGGCCGTTGGCATGGCGCAGGATCAGCACGCCGCGCGCCCTGCCGTCCGCCCCGAAGCACATGCCCGCGCGGAAGGTGGCGCTGAGCACCTTGCCCGTCCAGAGTTCCGTCACTTCGCCGGGGCCGCTCGTGATGGTCTTTTGCGCCCCGGCAGCCCACAGGGGGGCGGCGCCGCAGAGGGCGCACAGCAAGGCCGCGGCAGAAAGGATGATCCCGCGCTTCATGCGTCGTCCTCCTCGCGTTCGCCGCGCCGCGTCCTGTGCAGGCGGTCGAACAGTTCCTCATGCGCCCCCACCATGGCGGCGAAGGAAAAATCCCGCTCCACGCGCGCTCGCCCCGCGCGCCCGAGGGCGTCGCCCAGGGGCGGCTCGCCGAGCAGGCGCAACAGGGATGCCGCCAAGGCCTCGGCATAGCCCGCCGGGGAAAGCAGGCCGGTCACGCCGTTCTCCACGAGGCCCGGGATGCCGCCCACGGCCGTGGCGCAGACGGGCAAGCCGCAGCTCATGGCCTCGAGGATGACATTGGGCTGCCCCTCGCGCACCGAGGCCAGGGCGAAGATGCGCGCCTCAGCATAATGCTCGCGCACATCGGGGCTTCCGGGCACGAATTCCACGCGCTCCTCGAGGCCGAAGGTGCCGACGAGCATGCGCAGCTGCGCCTCCTGCGGGCCGTCGCCCACGAGGCGCAGGCGCGCCTCGGGCACCTCGCGCGCCACGATGGCGAAGGCGCGCAGCAGGGTGAGGTGGCCCTTGTCCTGCGCGAGCCTGGCCACGCAGAGGATCAGCGGGGGCCGCGCCGAGGGTGGCTCGGGCGCGGGGCGGAAGCGCTCGGTATCCACGCCGTTGGGGATATAGCTGATGCGGCCGGCGGGCTCGCCCAATTTGCGCAGCCCCTCCGCCAGCGCGAGCGAATTGCAGACATGGTGGTCGCAGAGGCGCCAGAGAAAACGCTCGTGCTGGCGCCGGAGCGCGCCGCCGCCCCGGCAGGTGCCCACGATGGCCGGCAAGCCGAGCAGCCGCCCCCAGATGGGCCCCCAGATATTGGGCAGCGCCGTGCAGGGCACGAGGATGTCCGGCGCAAGGCGCTTGAGCGCGGGCCCGAGCCTGAGAAAGAAGAGGCTCGCCACGCCCCGGCCGGTGCCCAGATAGTGGAGGGGGATTTCCGCGCCGGCCGCCACGGCGTCGAGGTCCGTGGGGCCGGTGAGCATGAGCATGGACGGCGCGAAACGCCCCCGGTCAAGGCGCTTCGCCAGCTCGAGGGTCTGGCGCTGGGTGCCTCCGTAACAGAGGTCTTCCATGAGGAACAGGACGGAGCAGGGCTCGGGCATCGTTTCTCCCGTCGCCGGCGTGGCGACACCGCCCAACCATACGCCATCGGGCCCCGCTTGCAAAGCGCCGGGGCATTGCCTTGGCGCAAGGCCCGCGTTAAAGTCGGCCCATGCCTGCCCAAGCTCCGCCCGCCGCCGGCGCCGCCGGCCTCAAGCCGCCCCTGCGCGTGGTCATCAGCCTCGACGTGGAGGAGGAGGGCCTTTTCTGCGGCACCTACGCCGCCACTGGCTGCGGCGTCAGCAACGTGGCGCTCCTGCCGAAGCTCGCGCCCCTTTCGGACGAGCTCGGCTTTCCGCTCACGCTCTTCTGCGCCTACACGGTCTTCGCCTCGGCGGCCGCCCGCGCCGTGCTGGAAAAGATGCGCGACCGCCACGGCGCGGAGATCGGCGCCCACCTCCACCACTGGAGCACCCCGCCTTTTGACGGGTCGCCCCAAGCGGGGGTGTCGGGGGCACCCATGCGCACCCACCTCCTCCCGCGCGAGCTCCTGCGCCAGAGGCTGCGCACCCTGCTTGCCGCAGGGCGCGACTTCCAGGGCGCGCCGCTCACGAGCTTCCGCATGGGCCGCTGGGACCTCAAGGCGGAGCTTCGGCCCCTGCTCGCGGAAGAGGGCATTCTGGTTGACAGCTCGGTGTGCCCCTTGCGCGCCTTCGCTGGCGGGCCGGACCACTTCCTCGCGCCGGCCGACCCCTACTGGGTGGAGGGCGCGCCGGAGAGGCCCCTCCTGGAGGCGCCCATAACGCAGGTGCCGCTCGTGCCGGGCCTGGAACGCCTCTGGCACGGCCTTGCCGGGCGCCGGCGCGAAGGGCTCGACCGCTTCCACTTTTTCGGGGCGCTCAGCGCCAATCCCTTCTGGCACGGGGCAAGCGCCATGCGCCTCGCCACATGGCTCCATGTGCGGCGCGGCGGCAAGGTGCTCGGGCTTTTCTGGCATTCGTCCGAGATGCTGCCCGGGGGCTCGCCCCATGTGCCGGACGAGGCCGCGGCCACGGCCGCGCTCGAAAAGATCTTCAGCTTCTGCCGCTGGCTGCGTAAGCACTTCGCCGTGGAGGGCGTCACGCTGACGGCCTTGCGCGCGCTCGCGCCCGAACTGCGCTTTCCCGGCCGCGATGCGCTGCCGGACGCCGGCAGGGGCGACTGGTGAGCCGCCTCGTCTTCGTGCTGCTGGACGGCCTCGCCGCCGCGACGGCACGGCGCCACATGAGCTACATGGCCGCGCTCACCGAAAGCGGCGCGGCCCGGCACACGGAGCTCATGGCGGAACTGCCGCCGCTCTCGCGGCCGCTCTACGCCACCCTGCTCACCGGCATGGCGCCCTTGGAGACCGGCATCGTCCGCAACGAGGACGCCCGCCCCTCCCCGGCGCCGACCCTCTTTGCCCGCGCGCGGGAGGCCGGGCTCACAACGGCGGCCGCCGCCTACCACTGGATGAGCGAGCTCTGCAACCGCGCGCCCTTCGAGCCCGCCCGCGACCGCCTCTGCGACGATGCGCGCCTTCCCATCAGCCACGGACTTTTTTACAGCGAGGACGCCTATCCCGACGCTGAGCTCTTCCGCGACGCCGAGGCCCTGCTCCTGAAATTCGCGCCCGACCTCCTGCTCGTGCACAGCATGGGCATCGACTTCGCGGGCCATGCCCACGGCGCGGGCTCGCGCGCCTACCGCGAAGCCGTGCGCGCCGCCGACAGCCTGCTCGCAGCCGCCCTCCCCCGCTGGCTCGCGTGGGGCGCCACCGTCATGGTCACGAGCGATCACGGCATGGATGCGGACGCGAGCCACGCCGACCCTTCGGATGCCGCCCGGCGCGTGCCCTTCTGGCTCGTGGGCGCGCCGGCGGAGGCGCCGCTCCCCACCCGGCAGACGGACATCGCGGGGCTCGCCTCGCGGCTGCTCGGCCTTGCGTAGTCTTGCTAAGTTGCTCTCGTTTGTGTAAACTCAATTTTATATAACACATCGCGCACGGAGCTGCCCTACCCTCACCGAAGAGGCTTCGCTTTTTGCAGGCGCCGCACCTTCTCGGCTGCCAATGGAGTAGGTACGGGGTGTATAGGACACCTCGTTTCATCAATCACCGAATTTCGTCTCTCTCATTTCTACGATATTACAAATGTGAGGATATTACGCGCTCGAAAACACGTCTTCATTCGCGGGCTAGACAGCAGTATTAGCAATTTAATAACCCAGCGAAACATTTTTTGAACTCTTCCGTCATTTATGTACTTATTTACTTCGGATGGAGATACGCTGAACCAAACTTTTGAGGCAATCATATTTTCTTCCCTTCTCAACTAGATACAGGTTGCAGTTCATGGATGATAATCCTATAACCCATATCGATTGCTTTTCTGGTCCTGGCGGAATCTGCACCGGATTCCGAGCTGCGGGCATACGCACCATCGCTGCAATTGAGCAAGTCAAAAGCTGCGTGGATACATATTCAGCCAATCATCCTGAAGTTGTAGTCCTCCATGATGATATCCGCAACATCGGTCCCGAGAGGTTACTTCCACTTGTGCCCGAAAGAGGTATTGACATCGTCACGTCCGGAATGCCTTGCGAGACTTTTTCTACTGCCGGGAATACCTCCAGATCTTTCTACGATGACAGACAGTTTTTATTCCGAGAAGGAATCCGCATTGCGCGCATGGTCAATGCCAGAGTCATCCTTTTTGAGAATGTACCCGCCATTACTTCAAAAAAAATAAAAAAGAATTCAAGAGAACTCGTAGTAGAGGTGCTTGAGCGGGAGCTTGAGGAAGCCGGATACCCTATGCAAGCTCGTTTCCTGCTCAATGCACTCGACTACGGAGTCCCCCAGCGAAGGAAGCGTTTTTTTCTTCTCGCGTCACGCGAGAAGGATGTCAAATTTTCCCTCCCCCAAACAACTTTTAAAAAGAACGTGACGGTCGCACAGGCTTTGTCGGGTCTTCCTGACATTCTGCCAAATTCCAGTAACGAGGGACGGGAGTACAGGGGAAAATGTTCAGCCTATGCCAATCTCATGCGCGACGAGTCCTTCTGGAAGCTGGGTAGGGGCGTGACCGATACTGTATCCTACCAGACGCCGATGAAACACAGGGATTGCACTTTGGAGCGTTTCGCTCTCCTCAAGCAGGGGGAGAACCTGAAAGACCTTTTTGACAGGTTCATCGGCGATAAAAGGGCAGAACTCCAAGCGAAGAGAATACTCCCCAAAAAGTGGTACATCCAAAGAAACTATCGTCTTGTGCCAAGTGAAGCCGCGCCGACAGTCACGAGCCACTGTCTTGATGAGATGGTTCATCCCTTCAAAAATAGGGCGCTCACCGTTCGAGAATGCGCAAGGCTCCAATCCTTTCCTGATTGTTATGATTTTGCCGGGGGGCCATTCATCGTCCCCCATATCAACCGCGAGGTGCAGGACAAATACGAACAGATTGGCGACGCCGTTCCGCCGCTGCTTGCGTATGCGTGGGGAAGGTATCTGAAAAAATTACTGGTGGGAGACGAATGCCCGTTGACCTAAAAAAATTCTGTTCCCAACTGTATCTCCGTTACAGTACGCGTGAACTCGCCAGAATAGTAGGCGCGAGACATCTTTCACAGCAACAGATGGAGAAAGCAGCTATTGAGGCCCGAAAAAAGGCCATTGAGCAGTCCTTTGCAGAGGCAGTGACCGAATACCCTGACGTGGAACCACACCAGCTATGGGATGCCATATATGTGTCCCATGTAAAATTAAAAAGTGGTGTTGATAATCTAGATGTCATCGGAAAAATTGTAAGCTCTCATCAAAGCTGGATAAAATCAAGTGGACACGCATATGAAGAAATTATCAAATCAAAAGCTACTGAAGCTCTTAGCCCGCATAAGATAAAGATCGTTCTTCAACGAGACCTCACAGAGATGCTAAGGACTGGTTCCCTCACGAATGCCTCTCGAGATATTGAGATATTCGAGAGAATGAAGAGGGGCACTTTTGATTTGTACGCAATCGTGTCGCCCGAGAAGGACAAAAATTATTGCTTCGGGTGCATCCAGTGCAAGACCAGCATTCGCGAAAGGGTCAAGGGAGATCGGGAACCTTCAATCCAAGCAATGAATGATTTTTTCTGGAGCACCATATTTGTTCTGAACGGCGACTTTTTGCGCCTCCCTGAATTTATCGAGATGGTAAACGGGGGTACTGAAAAATTTTCTGGCAACGGCTGGCACGGGATGTATGTGTTCTCCCACTTACCGCAAAATGACCGCATCTATCCCACGAATCTCGCATTTACCAATTTCCAAGAGCATGCCGTTCAGGCCGCCAATATGTGGCTAACACAACGCCAATGGCTAAACACCAACTGGCGAGCAGACTGAAATTTAATATCCCGCTGGTTTCACTTCCCCCACCGCATGCCAGTAAAGGGCGATATCCACATACTCCCCGCCGGGGCGGCGAAAGCCCCCGGGGATGGTGCCGAGCGGCGTGAAGCCCAGTTTTTCATAGAGCCGCCGCGCCGGCGCGTTGTCCACGGCCACGGCGTTGAACTGGAGGATGCGGAAGCCGAGTCGCCCGGCCTCTTCAAGGCTCGCGCGCACAAGGGCGCAGCCCGCGCCGCGCCAGCGGGCGTGCCCGGCCACGGCATAGCTCGCGTTGGCGATATGCCCGCAGCGGCCCACATTGTTGGGATGCAGGATGTAGAGGCCGAGCACGCGGCCCGCGCCGTCCACGGCCACGCCGCAGGCGCTTTGCGCGGCGAAGAAATCCGCCGCCTCCCCGGGCGTGAGGCGCTCCTCCTGCGGGAAGGCCTGCCCCGCGTCCACCACCTCGTTCCAGATCTCCCGCATGGCGGCGAGGTCCGCCGGCGCAAAGGGCCGGACCCGTACCGCGGCCGCCTGCCCATCCTTTGCCATGCCCTCCTCCTTTCCTTTTGCGCGGAACTGCGCTAGTTTTACGCCGTGGCCGTTCTTCCGCGCCGGCATGCGGCGCGAAGTTCACGGAGGCTGGCATGGTTACGCCCATAGAGGTCGTCTGTCTACAGATGGCGAGCTCGGCCCGCGGGGGCGACGAGGCGCACTACCACCTCGCCGACCCGCAGCGCGCCAAGCCGCGGCCCATGACCGAAATGGCCAATTTCCATATCGTGGATCGCACCATCTCCCTCGCGCAGATCGGCTTCGACTTTTACGACAATATCGTCACCTACCGCGTCTAGGCCGGCCTGCACGGCGTGCCGCACCGTCCCCTTTCCCCATCTTCCCTTGATTTCGGCGTTTTCCGCAGGTACTGTGCCGCCGGGCGCCCCTGCTGCGCCCGAAGCGGGAGGAGGCACGATGAAGATCCTGTTTCTCGGCGCGGCGCGCACAGTCACGGGCTCCTGCCACATGATCGAGGCTGGCGGCTCGCGCTTCTGCATTGACTGCGGCATGCACCAGGGCAACCGCGCCATCGAGGCGCGCAACCGCAACCTCGCGCCCTACCGGCCCCGCGCCCTCGATTTCGTCATCCTCACGCACGCCCACATGGACCACGCGGGCCTTCTGCCGGCGCTCGCGGCCAACGGCTTCAAGGGCCCCGTCTACTGCACCACGGCCACGGCCGATCTGCTCGGCGTCATGCTGGAGGACAGCGCGCACATCCAGGAGATGGAAGCCGAGCGCGAGGCCAAAAAATTTCGCCGCCGCGGCCTCAAGCATCCGCCCGCGCCGCTCTATACGGTGGAGGACGCGCGCAAGGCCGCGGCACTCCTGCGCCCGGTGGACTACCACGCGCCTTTTGAACCCGCGCCTGGCGTGCGCGCCGTGCTTCACGACGCGGGGCATATCCTTGGCTCCGGCACCGTGCGCCTTGAGGTGAAGGAAGGCGGCGCGCGAACGAGCCTCATCTTTTCCGGCGACATCGGCCGGCCCGATGCGCTCATCGTGCGCGACCCGGAAACGCCGCCCGCCGCAGACTATGTGTTCATGGAATCCACCTACGGCGACCGCAACCACAAGAACGAGGGCGAAAGCGAGGCTGAGCTCGCGGCCGCCATCGCCTGGGCCCACGGCCACGGCGAAAAAGTCATCATCCCGGCCTTTGCGGTGGAGCGCTCGCAGGAGGTGCTCTATTGCCTGCTCAATGTCTGGCGCGGCGGCGGCTTGCCGGACGACATGCCCATCTTTCTCGACAGCCCGCTCGCCATCCGCGCCACGGAGATCTTCACCCGCCACGGCGAGCTTTTTGACGAGGCGGCCCGCGCCCTCTACCACGACGCGGACGCGGCGGCCTTCATGGCGCGCGTCAACTATACGCTCAGCGCGCAGGAATCCATGCGCATCAACGCCCTCGACGGGCCGGCCATCGTCATTTCCGCAAGCGGCATGTGCAATGCCGGCCGCATCCGCCACCACCTGCGCCACAATCTCTGGCGCCCCGGGGCCAGCGTGGTCTTTGTGGGCTACCAGGCGCAGGGCACGCCGGGCCGCAGGCTTGTGGAAAAGGCCACCAGCCTGCGCCTCTTCGGCGAGGAGGTGGCCTGCGCCGCGCGCATCTTCACCATCAATGGCTTTTCCGGGCACGCGGGCCAGAGCCAGTTGCTCGACTGGCTCGCGCCGCTCGCTGGCGAGGCAGGCGCCCGGCGCCCGCAGGTGGTGCTCGTCCACGGCGAGCCAAAGGCCCAGGCGGCCCTCGGCGCCCTTATCAGGGAACGCTTTGGCATCACGCCGCTCGTGCCGGACTATCTCGAACAACTGGCGCTCGAAGGCGGCCGCGTGGCCGGCGTGGAGCGCCACGAGGAGGCGCGCCCGCCCGTGGACCTCGCGGCCCTCACGGGCGAGCTTGAGCGCAAGCTGGCCCTGCTCAGGGAAAGGACGGCGGCGCCCCCACGGGACGACCAGGGGGAGCTTTCCGAAGCGTTGGCCCGGCTGGATGGCGAGCTCACGCGCCTGCTCGGACGGTTGTAGCCGTGCGCGTCATTGCGGGAGCATTCGGGGGCCGCAGGCTGGCCACGCCCGCGGGCGAAGGCTGCCGCCCGGCCATGGGCCGCACGCGCGAGGCGCTGTTTTCCATGCTCGAGGCCCGTGGCGCGGACATGGGAGGGGCGCGTGTGCTCGACATTTTCGCGGGCAGCGGCAGCCTCGCCTTCGAGGCCCTGAGCCGGGGCGCGCCCGAGGCCGTGCTCGTGGAAAACGCGCAGAACGCCCTGCGCGCCCTCGAGGCCAATGTGGCGGCCCTGGGCGTGGAAGACCGCGCGCGCGTCATCCGGGAGGACGCCCTGCGCTTTTTGCGGCGCCCCCCCGGGACGGTGCCGGGCGCGCCCTTTAACCTCGTGTTCCTCGATCCCCCCTACCGCAAGGGGCTCGCGCAGCAGGCGCTCACGGCGCTGGCCGGCGATGGCTGGCTCGCGCCGGGCGCGCTCGTCACGGCGGAAGTGGAGGAAGGCCTGGCGCTTGCGCCCATCCCCGGCCTCGAGCCGATCGCCTCGCGCCGCTTCGGGCAGACCGTCATCAACATCTGGACAGCATCGGAGCCTTCGGCATGAAGACCGCGCTCTATCCCGGCACCTTCGATCCCCTGACCAATGGGCACCTGAGCCTCATCCGCCGGGGTCTCGAGGTCTTTGACCGCATCATCGTGGCCGTGGCCGAGACCACTCCCAAGAATCCGCTCTTCACGCTTTCTGAGCGCGTGGCCCTCGCGGCCGAGGCCTTGCGCCACGTGAAAGGCGCGGAAGTAATGCCCTTCACCGGCCTCACCGTTGACTGCGCGCTCGAGCTCGGCGTCTGCGCCATTTTGCGGGGGCTGCGCGCCGTGTCTGACTTCGAGTACGAGTTCCAGCTCGCGCTCATGAACCGGCGCCTCCGGCCGCACATCCAGACGGTCTTCATGATGACCGACTACCAGTGGCTCTACATCAGCTCCACCATCATCAAGTCCGCGGCGAGCCAGGGCGCGGACGTGAAGGGCCTGGTGCCGGAGAACGTGCGCCTCGCGCTTGCGGAGAAGTACCAGGAGGGAGCGGTGCGCCGCGGCACGCCCTGCCTCGGCGCGCCCCACGGCGGCTTCGGCCCCAAGAGCCCCGACAGTCCCTCGGGCGCCTGAGCATGCCGGCAGCAGCGCCGGCCGGCGCCCCCTGCCCGGTCATCTGCCTCGCCGGCCCCACGGGCGCCGGCAAGACGGCGCTGGCCCTCCTTCTCGCGCGGGAGCTCGGCGGCGAGATCATCAATGCGGACTCGCGCCAGGTCTATGCCGATTTTCCGCTCATCACGGCCCAGCCCTCCCCGGAAGAGCGCGCCCTGGCCCCGCACCATCTCTACGGTTTTCTCCCCACGGAGCAGAAGATCAGCGCCGGCCGCTGGGCCGACATGGCGGCGGCGAAAGCCCGCGAAGTATGGGCGCGCGGCCGCGTGCCCCTGCTCGTGGGCGGCACGGGCCTCTATTTCCAGGCCTTGCTCAGGGGGATGGCCGCCATCCCCGCCATCGAGCTAGAGGTGGCGCGGGGCCTCGCAGCCCGGCTCGCCGAAAGCGGGCCCGAGGCCCTGCATGCGGAACTTTCCCGCGCCGACCCGACCTATGCCGCCCGCATCCACCCGCGCGACCGCCAACGCATCCTCCGCGCCCTCGAGGTGCTTCAAGGCACGGGCAAGCCTTTCAGCTGGTGGCACGGGCACGCCATGAGCGCGCCCCTGTGCTCGGGCCCGCTCTTCGTGCTCGACGCTGCGCTCGACTGGCTCGCCCCGCGCCTTGGTCGGCGCCTCGACGCCATGCTGGAAGCCGGCGCCGTGGAGGAGGCCCGCGCGGCCCTCGCGCGCACGCCCTCAGCGGCTGAGGGCGCGCGCCTGCCCGGCTGGTCGGGCATCGGCTGCGCCGAATTGCTGGACCATCTCACGGGCCTGACAAGCCTTGGCGAGTGCCGGGCCCGCTGGCTCGCCAATACCCGGGCCTACGCCAAGCGCCAGCTCACGTGGTACCGCGCCCGGCCCGAGGCGGTCTTTGTGCCAGCCGAGGGCGCGGAAGGGGAGCTGCTTTCGGGCGCGCGACGCTTCCTTGAGAGGCAAAAAGGCGCCTGAAACGCCGCGCCCCGGCCCTTCGGGAGCAAGCGCGCCGCTTTGCGCCGCCGCCTTGACGTAATCCTTTCTGTGGGCTACCGTTGACCTGATACGAAATTCCTTCCGGGGTGCGTCCGCGGCGCGGCGTCGCGGGCGGTGCATATCGTGGTCTCTGTTGCAAAAGGAAAAGCGCATGAGAAACGGCACAACTCTTTTTCTGCTGGCGGTCACGCTCCTGGCGTTCGCGGCATGTCCCCCGGCTCCCGGAGCGGCCCCTGCCGCCCTGGAGCCCACGGACAGCGGCGCGCCCTCGGCCATCGTCATCTTCCCCGTGGGCGCCAAGGCCAATCCCAAGGCCGCGGCCATGCAGCCCGTGACCTTCAACCATGTGGTCCATGAAAAATGGATGGAGCGCACCGGGAAAGACTGCATCGTCTGCCACCACACGGGTGACGCCGTGGCCTGTACCACCTGCCACACGCAGGAGGGCAAGCTCGAGGGCGCCAACATCACCCTGTATGACGCCATGCACGCCACCAAGATCGCGCCCCGCACGGATACCAAGCCCGCTAGCTGCGTGAGCTGCCATTCGCAGCAGATCACCCAGCGCGACTGCGCCGGCTGCCACACCACGCTTGTCAGGAATGCCCGCAACGAGGCCTGGTGCACCGTCTGCCACACGGTCACCAAGTCCATGACGGCCGAGGACATGCAGCAGGGCATCGCCGGAACCCTCCCCGAGCGCCGCAACGAGCAGCTCGCCACCGAGACCGAGCTTTCGCGCAAGATGGTCACCTATTGGAAGGCCACCAAGGCCCCGCAGAAGGTGGTCATCGACTCGCTTGCGGGCAAGTATGAGCCCTGCGTGTTCAACCACAAGAGCCATGTGCTCTCGCTCATGGGCCGCATCACGGAGAACAAGCTCGCCTCGGCCTTCCACACCGAGCCGGCCACCCTCTGCGTGACCTGCCACCACAACAGCCCCGCTTCGGCCACGCCGCCCAAGTGCGCGAGCTGCCACAGCCCGGCCATCGACCCCGCCACCCCCCAGCGTCCGGCGCTCATGGCGGCTTTCCACCTCCAGTGCATGAGCTGCCACAAGGACATGAAGGTGGCGCGGCCGCGCAATACCGACTGCACAACCTGCCACAAGCTCCGCGCCCCTGAGCGCGCCGCCAACCAGGCCAACTAGGGGGAACCATGAACCGCAGAAAATTCCTCACCATTCTCGGCAGCGCCGGCGTGGTCTCGGCGCTGGGTTCGGCAAAGGTCGCCGAGGCCTCCCCGGCGAGCTTCCCCTATTATCCCGACAGCTGGGGCGTGCTGCACGACACCACGCGGTGCATCGGCTGCCGCCGCTGCGAGGCCGCGTGCCAAAAGGTGAACAACCTGCCCGAGCCCAAAGTGCCCTTCACCGACCTTTCGGTGACGGAAAAGAAGCGCCACACCACGGCCTATGAATGGACGGTGGTCAACAAGTACGAAGTCAACGGCAAGCCGTACTTCCGCAAGCTCCAGTGCTTCCACTGCAATGACCCGGCCTGCGCCTCGGCCTGCTTCGCGCGCTGCTTCAGCAAGTTGCCCAACGGCGCCGTGGTCTATGACGGCTCGCAGTGCGTGGGCTGCCGCTACTGCATGGTGGCCTGCCCCTTCTATGTGCCCGGCTTCCAGTACGACCTCGCGTGGGACCCGCTGGTGCAGAAGTGCACCTTCTGCGAGCCGAGGCTCAAGGAAGGCAAGCTCCCCGGCTGCGTGGAAGCCTGCCCTGTGGACGCCATCACCTTCGGCCGCAGGAGCGACCTCATCAAGATCGCCCGCGCGCGCATGGCCGAAAACCCGGGCCGCTATGTGGACTACCTCTATGGCGAGTACGACGCGGGCGGCACGGCCTGGATGGTGCTGGCGCCCGCCGCGGGCGGCGCGCCCGTGCCCGTGGACGACCCTGAGGGCGCGGGCGCCGAGTTCAAGCAGCTCGGGCTGGACACGCACCTCGGCTCCCAGCCCATGGGGCAGCTCACCTACGGGGCGCTCGGCGCCGTGCCCATGATCGTGGCCTTCTGGCCCGTCCTCTTCGGCGGGGCCTGGGCCATGACCAAGCGCCGCGAGGCCATGGCAAAGCTTGAGCAGGAAAAGATCATCAAGGATGCCAAGGACGACCTCGCCGCCGCCGTGGACGCCGCCGTGCGCAAGATCGGCGAGACCGAGGGCGAAGGCGCGGCCGAGCGCGCGCGCCAGGCCATGACCGAGACGCTCAAGGCCCGCGAGGCCCAGAACTCCGGCGACGGGCATGGGGAGGAGAAGTAGATGGACACCCACGGCATCATCATTCCCACCAAGGACAAGCTCTTCAATCTCGAGCCCCTGCTCTCCAGAACGCCGGGCAACATCATCACCTGGATCATCCTGGCCGTGGGCTTTGTCATCACGGTCATCCGCTTCACCGTGGGCATCGGCTCGGTGACCAACCTGACCGAGGCCCAGCCCTGGGGGCTGTGGATCGGCTTTGACCTGCTTTGCGGCGTGTGCCTCGCGGCGGGCGGCTACTTCACCACCGTGGCCTGCTATGTCATGGGCATGAAGCACTTCCACTCGGCGGTGCGCCCGGCCGTGACCACGGCCTTTTTGGGCTACGCCTTCGTGGTCGTGGCCCTGCTCTATGACCTGGGCCATCCGCTCAGGCTGCCCTACATGTTCTTCTTCCCCGGCACCACTTCGGTGCTCTTTGAAGTGGGCCTGTGCGTGGCGACCTACCTCACGGTGCTCTTCATCGAGTTCTCCGTGGCGCCCATGGAATGGCTCGCGCAGAAGTTCCCATGGCTCTTGACCTGCCGCAAGATCGTCATCCGCGTGACCATCCTCCTGACCATCTTCGGCGTGACCCTCTCCACGCTGCACCAGTCCTCGCTGGGCTCGCTCTACCTCATCGCGCCCGGGAAGCTCCATCCGCTGTGGTATTCGCCTTTCATGCCCATGTTCTTCTTCGTGAGCTCCATGGCCGCGGGCGCGAGCATGGTCATCTTCGAGGGCCTTTTCGCGCACAAGGGCGTGCACCAGTACATGGACGCCACCCACCTGCGCGAGGCCGACGGCGTGGTGCTGAGCTTCGCCCGAGCGGCGTCGTTCATCCTCTTCGCCTACTTCATGCTCAAGTTCATCGACATGCTCGTCCAGGCCAACCTGCCGTGGCTCGGCACCGGCTGGGGCGCGTGGTGGCTGGTGGAGATGTTCGGCTTCGTGCTTCTGCCGGCCCTGCTCTACGCCAAGGGCGCGCGCGACGGCAATGTGGGCCTGTGCCGCCTGACCTCGGTGCTCGCCGTGGCCGGCATCGTGCTCAACCGCTTCAATGTCTCCATGATCGCCTTCAACTGGCAACTCCCCTCGGCGGAGCGCTATTTCCCGAGCATCTGGGAAATCTGCATCTCCATCTTCGTGGTGACCATGATCGTCACCGCCTACCGCTTCATCGTCTACAACATGCCCGTGCTCTACGAACACCCCGACTTCAAGGGCGAAGAGCACTAGGCCCGGGACAAGGAGAAGCCCATGGAATTCCCCACCTTTTACAGCTACTTCCTGTACACCAAGAACTGGGCGTACATCATGATGTTCGTGGTGCTCCCGCTCTATGTCCTGTACTGGAACTATATCCTCTACCCCGACAAAAAGAAGGGCAAGAACGGCCGGCATTGAGAACAGAGAAGGGCGGGGCTTCGGTCCCGCCCTTCTGGCTGCTGACAAAGTCAGCAGCCCCGAAAATTGCGAGGAGGTCGCGGCTTTGCCGCGCCGTTAACCGAGCGATTTTCGTGTCTTTCCGTCCAGCCGCCTTGCGGCTGAGACGGCGCAAACTCTGCGAAGCGGAGTTTGTCTCCCGCTGGCAGGCGGGGCTTCGGCCCCGCCCTTTTTGTCAGCGGCGTCGCGCCCGATTTTTCAGCCCGGGCGCCCGGGCTCGCGCAAGGCAAAGGGAGGAAAGAACCGCCCGGCCCCGGAACATCGCCGCCCCTTGTGCATGGGCCGGGGCATGCTTATTTTCTCCGCCTGAGACTGAACCCCGAGGAGGTTTTTCATGTGCCTTGCCATCCCCGCCCAGATCGTCGCGCTTGAGCCCTCCGACATGGCCCGCGTGCGCGTGGGCGAAAGCTCCACCTTTCTCTCCGCCTCCACCATGCTGTTGCCCGAGCCGCCCAAGGTGGGCGACTATGTCATTGTTCACGCGGGCTTTGCGCTCCATTCCCTGACGCCCGAAGAGGCGGAATCGAGCCTCGCCGCCCTGCGCGAGCTGGCCGAGGCCGTGGAAGGCCAGCCGGCCAATTTCTAGCCGCCGTCCCGCCTGACTTCACCGGGGGAGCCGTGATAGACGCCGCCACATGGATGCCCGCCGCCGTGGAGGCGCTGAAACAGGCCTTGGGCCCGAGGTTGCGCTTCGTGGGCCTGCAGGGCAGCTACCGGCGCGGCGAGGCCACGGAAGCGAGCGACATCGACATCTGCGTCATCCTTGACAGGCTCGCCACCCAAGATGTGGCGGCAGTGCGGGCCGTGCTGGACGCCCTGCCGGCAGGGGAAAAGGCCGCGGGCTTTGTGGCGGGCGCGGCGGAGCTTGCCGCGTGGCCGGTTTTCGAGCTCTTCGCCTTCGCGCAGGATATGGACGCCTGGCACGGCGAGCTTGCGCCGCTCCTGCCGCCCATCACGCAGGCCGACATCCTTTTGGGCGTGCGCACGGCCGTGGGCGCGCTCTACCACGAGGCCGCGCAACTTCTGCTGTCAGGCGACAAACTCGACGCCGAAGCGGCCGCAAACGCCCTGCACAGCCTGCGCAAGTCTTTTTTGCGGGCGTTGCAGGGCATCATCTATTTAAGGAGGGGGGAATTTCCGCGCGACAGGGCAGAAGCCCTGCGCCGGGCGCATGCTGATGAGGCGGAACTGCTCCGTATTGATGACGATGCCCTGCCCCTGAAAGCCATGGCCGCGGGCTGCCTCGCCTGGAGCGCCGCCCGGCTCGTAGAACTGCCCGGGCAAGTGTAGGGGACGACCGCCTCAGCGGCGCAGGAAGGCGGGCAGCGCGAAATACGCCCGCGCGGCCAGGTCAAAGCAGCTTCCGGGCAAATAGGTCGCGGCCCAGAACAGGCGGTACTTGGGCGAGCTTGCGCGCCATGGGCGGACGACCTCGCGGGCCTCGGCGTTGCGCCCCTCCCGCCACAGGGCCACGCCCTTCTGGAAGGCCGCGCGCCGCGTCAGCAGGGCCACGAGCTCCACGTGCTCCGCGTCATAGCCCGGGTAGAGCTGGCGGTGCTTCTCGAGGATGCGCAGGGTCTCGTCAGCGAACTGGCCGAACTTGCGGAAGGTGGTGTTGCCGCCATGCACCCGCCAGACCGTGAGCGGCTCATCGATATAGTCCAGCTCCCAGTCGTGCGCGATGCGGTAGAAGAGGTCGGCCTCCTCACAGACGTTCAGGGTCTCGTCGAACCAGCGGCCGGCGCAGCCCGAACCAGCCCCGAGCCCGCACGCCACGCGTTCCAGAGCCTCGCGGCGCACCATGGCCGAGGACATGGAGATCCACTGCCTGGCCATGAGCTCCGCAAAGGCCATGCCCCGCCCGGGCGCGCTTTGCGCGAACACGCGCGCGAGCACGCGCCCGCCGTCCACGATTTCCGTATCCGTGCACACGAGGCCCACGCGCGCATTGGCCTCGAAGAGCGCCACCTGCTTTTCGAGCTTGGTGGGCCGCCAAAGGTCGTCGCAGTCGAGGAAGGCCACATAGCGGCCGGCCGCCTCGGCGAGCGCCAGGTTGCGCGCGGCGCCCAGCGGCACGGTCTCTGCCCCGTAAAAATAGCGCAATTGCGGCCCATAGGCTTTGGCGATGGCCGCGCTTTCGTCCGTGGAGCCATTGTCCCAGAAGATGATCTCCAGGTCCTGAAAGGTCTGGCGGCGCACGCTTTCGAGCGCGGCACCCACGTCGCGCGCGCAATTGAGGCAATTCATGATGACGGAAACGGCGGGCGGCATGTTTCCCCCGGGCGCGCTCACGGGCGGAACACCCAGAGCTTGCAGATGAAGTACACGGCCACGGGCACGGCCGCGATGGCCGCCCACATGGCCACGGGATAGCCCAGGCCCGCGCGCATGAACACCCAGATAAGGGCGGAATTGAGCACGAGGCCCACGCCCTGTGTGGCCGCGAAGCGCGGCAGCATGGTGCGGTGGCTGGCCTGTGCCTGAAAGGTCCAGAGGGCCTGGCCGAGATAGGAAACCACGAAACCGGCCAGGAAAGCCAGCGCGTTGCCCGCGAGCACCGGGAGCCCGAGCAGGCTCACGAAGAAGAGGCCGGAAAAATAGTACACCAGCGAGGCCGTCCCGCCCACGATGCAGAAGCGCATCCAGCGGCGCGCGAGCAGCCGGCGCACAAGGGCGCGCAAGTCATCAAAAGTGGGCGCATGCAGGGGGGGCAGGGGCATGGCTCTCCCGGGGCGGGGCGCGCAGCGGGCGCGGGCTCAGAGGGTTTTTTCCACGATGTAGCGCGGCCGGTGCCGCACCTCGGTGAAGATCTTGGCGATATATTCGCCCATGACGGCGAGGCAGAACAACTGCACCGAGCCGAGCAACAGGGTCACGATGATGAGCGATGTCCAGCCCTGCACGGTCTCGCCCATGGCGTATTTCCAGAGGGTCACGCCGCAGAGCAGGAGCGCGGCCAGCATGCAGGCGAGGCTCATGAGCCCGGCCACGCGCAGCGGCGCCGCGCTGCAGGAGGTGATGCCCCGCCACGCGAAAGAGAGCATCTTGCGCAGCGGATACTTGCTCTCCCCGGCCTCGCGCGCCTTGCGCGCATAGCGCACCGTGGCGGTCTTGAAGCCCATGGTGGGGAAGAGCCCGCGCAAAAAGAGCGATTGCTCTCCATAGCCCGCAAGCGCCGTGAGCACCGGGCGCGCCACCAGGCGGTAATCCGCGTGATCCGGGATGATAGACACGTTGAGCTTGCGCATCAGGGCGTAAAAACAGCGGGCCGTCTCGCGCTTGAAGGGCGTGTCCGTGCTGCGGCTCGCGCGGACGCCGTAGACGATGTCGCAGCCTTCGGCATAGCGGGCCAGCATCTCCGGGATGACGGAAATATCGTCCTGCAGATCGGCGTCGAGGCTGATGATGCAGTCCGCGCCCCAGTCCCGGGCTGTCGCCATGCCGGCCCAGACCGCGTTCTGGTGGCCGGCGTTGCCCGCGAACTTGACGCCCCGCAAGGACGGGTCTTCGGCGTGGCGGCGCTCGATGAGGGCCCATGTGGCGTCGCGGCTGCCGTCATCCACATAGAGGGCGTAACTTTCAGGCTGCGCGAGACCCCGGGCCTTGCAGTCCGCGAGGAGGCGCGAGAGCGCGTCCATGGTGCGCGGCAGGGTTGCCTCCTCATTGTAGCAGGGCACGACGAGGGCGAGCAGCGGCGCGGGGCGCGGGGCTGGTTGGGGGAGAGTCGCCGGATTTTGCGCGTTCATGCGTTCTCCAGCGCGCGGGCGAGCGCCGCGCAGACGCGTTCCACATCTTCTGCGGAAAGGCCCGGATGCAGCGGCAGCGTCACGAGCTCGGCATAGAGTTCTTCCGTGGCGTTGAGGTGCTCGCGGCCGCCGCCGAAGAGCGTGAGCAGGTGGTTGGGCTTGTAGTGGACGCCGGTGGGGATGCCCTCGGCCTGGAGCGCCGCCACCACGGCGTCCTTGCGGCCGCCGAGGATGCGCACGGGCATGATGTGGGGCACGATGAAGTCCCGCGAGTCAGTCCGCAAAAGCGCCACGCCGGCAAGGCCCGAAAGGCGCTCGGCATAGAGCTTGGCGAGCTCGCGCCGTGCCGGGATGAACTCGCTCTCCAGCCGGGCGAGCTGGGTGCGCCCGATGGCCGCCATGATGTTGCTCATGTGGTAGCGCCAGCCGGGCAGCTTCACGTCCGGGTCCCACGAGCGGGCGCCGGAAAAGCGCTTCTCTGTATCGCCCTCCACGGAGAGCAGGCGCGCGTCCGCGGCGATGCGGGCCGATTCCTCGTCAAAGGCCACGAGGCAGCCGCCCTCGCCGCAGGTGATGTTCTTGATGCCGTCAAAGCTGAAGCAGACAAGATCCCCGAAGGAGCCGATCTTGCGGCCGTGGTGGCGGCAGCCGAAAGCGTGGGCCGCGTCCTCCACCACGCGCAGGCCATGGCGGCGCGCGAAATCGTAGGTCTCGTCGAGGTGCCAGGGGTTGCTCGCATAATCCACGGGCATCACCGCGATGGTGCGCGGGGTGATGCGGCGCCCGGCGTCGGCAACATCGAGGGTGCCGGTCTCGAGGAGCACGTCGCAGGCCACGGGCACGCAGCCGGCCGCGAGCACGGCCTGGAACGAGGCCACGAAGGTCAGGGAGGGCACCAGCACCTCGGGCGCGCCCGGCGCCGCGCCGGCGCCCTGCAAGGCCGCGAATACCGCGAGGTGCAGGGCGGCCGTGCCCGAATTGGCGCTCACCACCTGCCAAGGCGCGACGCCGAGATACGCGGCGACCTCCTCCTCAAAGCGCCGGGTCTCCGCGCCCATGCCGAGGTAGCCGTCCTCCTCGATGACGCGGGCCACGGCGCGGGCCTCGGCCTCGCCTACGATGGAGCGTGAAAGGCGCATTGCCATGCGTTCCCCCCTTGCGGCGTGATGCGCGGCGAGTGGAGCCGCGGCCGCCGGAAAATCCTCCCTCCCATATCCCCTAATGCCGGGTCAGGCAAGCCGCCTCCCGGGCCGCTGCGCCCCTGCGCCGCCGAAAATTCTGTTTGACAGCGGCCTTTTGGCTTCATAGATTTTCATGCGCGGGGACAGGCAAGAGCCGCCCCTGCGCGGGCGCCCTTGGGCGGGCGTCCCGTACCGCCAGTCTTCCATCCGTCCGCCGCCTGTCTACCGCGTGTCCGCCGCATATCCGGGAGGTCGCATGCGCCGTCTGCTCGCCCTGATCCTGCCCATCCCCCTCCTTCTGTCCGGCCTCGTTGGCTGCGCCAGCCGCTATGGCGAACAGAAAACCACCGTCAACTACTATCCCGGCTGTTACCGCCCCATCCAGGACCTGCGCGAGCGAGAGCACGACGTGGCCAAGGGCGCCGGTGGCGGCGCGGCCCTGGGCGCGCTGGGCGGGGCGCTGCTCGGGCTGCTCCTGAGCGGCGGAAAGTGGGAGGGCGCCGCCGTGGGCGCCGCCTCCGGCGCGGCCGCGGGGGGCATCATGGGCGCGAGCCACGCCCAGGCCCAGCACCAGCGCGACGACAACATGCGCATGGCGGCCTATCTCCAGAACATCGACGGCGATATTTCCGACCTCGACATCACGAGCGCCGCGGCGCGCACCTCGCTCCAGTGCTATGACCAGCAATTCGCCCTGCTTCTCAAGGACATCAAGGCCAAGGCCATCGACCGCGAAACCGCGGCCCGGCGCTTCGCCGAGATCTCCTCGGGGCGGGAGGAGGCCATAGCCCTCCTCGGCGATGCCGTGACCCATGCCCGCAATCTCGACCAGCAGTACGAGCAGGCCTTTGCCAATGAGGAACGCGCGGTCACGCAAAGCCCCACCCGGCAGAAGCAGAAAACCCAGGCCATCCGGGCCGCGCGCCAGAAAAAGCAGGCCCTGACGCAAAAGACAGCGGCCCTTGACCGGGAAAAGAGCGAAGCCGCCGAGGTCACGAGCCGCCAGACCCAGGAAATCAACGAAGCCCTTGCGGACATCCGGGCCTGAGAGCCGGAGCATGCGCCATGAGTGAAGATTCCCCCCAGAAAGCGCGGCCGTGGCTGCCGCTGCTCGTGAGCCTCCTTTTGCTGGCCGCCCTTATTTGGGCCTGCCAGCGCGTGTGGGCCGCGCACGAGGCCCGGCTCGAGGCCGACGCGGCCCTGCGCGCGCGCCTCGCCGCCCTGGCGGAAGAACGGGACGCGCTCTCGGCCCTGCTCGCGCTTGAGCCTTGCGCAGCCAAGGCCAAGCTCCACGGCGCAGAGCCGGCGGCAGCGCCCCCCGCAGCCCCCGCAACGCCCCAGAACCCGCAAACTTCCGGCGCGGCCGGCGAAACTCCGGCGCCCGTCAGCCACCCCTCCACTCCGGCCGCTGCCGCCCCGGTCGCCGCCACGCCCTCGGCGGTGGAAGACACCTGCGTCTTCCTCGTCAGCGTGGACGGGCAGGGGCACGGCGCCACGGGCTCGGGCTTCTTTGTGGCCCCGGGGCGCGTGGCCACCAACCGGCATGTGGTGGAAAACGCGCAAGGGGGCCTGCTCGTGACGAGCAAGGCCTTGGGGCGCCCGGTGCCCGGACGCGTGCTTGCCGCAAGCGGGAAGGCCCAGGGCGATTATGCCCTCGTCGCCGTGGAGCCGCCCGCGGGCGCGCACCCGGCGGTGCTCGTGTTCGCCGACGGCGCGCGGCGCACCGACAAGGTGGGCGCCTGGGGCTTCCCCGACATCGTGGGCAAGAACGACCCGGCCTACCGGCGCCTGCTCACCGGCAAGGACCTCACGGCCATGCCCGAGCTTTCCTACACCGAGGGCGTGGTCAGCGCCGTGCTCGACCGCAAGCCGCCGCTCGTGGTGCATACGGCGCCCATCTCCCCGGGCAACAGCGGGGGCCCGCTCGTCAACGAGCGCGGCGAAGTGGTGGGCATCAATACCATGATCTCCCTTGACGAAGGCAGCTACCGCCAGGCTTCCATCGCCCTCACCGCCGCGGACCTCATGCGCTTTCTCGCGGCGCAGGGCATCGAGGTGAAGAAGGCGCCGGCCGCCACGGAGGCCCCATGAGCGGCACCCGTATCGCCTCCACGCCCCGCGCGGGCATGCACGCCCTGGCCTTTCAGGGCATCGCCGCCAGCGCGAGCTTTCCGCAGATCCGCGACATGCTGCTGCGCAAGTTCGGCGACGCCTATGTGCTGCTTTTCGCCCGCCCGGTGGAAAACGCGGCCGACGGCACCATCGACTGGTATTCGCCCGTGCAGGGCGAGGCGCAGCCCCTGTCAAAGCTCCCGCCCGACAAGCGGAACGCCGCGCGCGCGCAACTGGCGCACATGGGCGCCGAGATCTCGCGCTACGCCGAGGAGCTCATCCATTCGCAGGACCCGCTCAAGGTGACGCGCGGCAATATCCTGAGGCTCGCGCTCTGTTATCCCGACGATTCCGCGCTCTATGCGGTGGGCGACCAGCCCGTGTTCACCTGCTGGGGCTTCGGGCCGGGCACGCCCGGCGTGGAGCCGGCCAGCCTGAGCCGCCTCGCCGTGCCCAGGGCCGCGGCCGAGCCGGCGCCCGAAACCCCCGCAGCGCCGCCCCCACCCGTTACGCCGCCCGCAGCTCCGCCCCCGCAAAAACGCGGCGGCTGCCTGTGGTGGCTTTTGCCGCTGGCGCTCCTCTGCGGCCTCTGCTTCGTGCTCTTCACGAGCTTTGCCGGGCTGCCGGCGCCTTCGGGCACGGCCTTCCTGCACCTCGACGGGCCGGACTTTCTCCGGGCGCCCGCGAGCCCGCAGAAAGAGATCGAGGAGCGCACGGCCGAGATCGACAGCCTGCGCCGGCGCGTCACGGAACACGCCGCCCTCTGCCGCCCCGTGGAGCCCGCCGCCCCCGCGCCGGAAGCGGAAAATGCGCTCGTCATCCCCGAAAACGCCAGCGACCCCGCCTTCCTCGCCGGCAGCTGGCGCTGCGACACGGGGCTCGCCAACAAGCGCACCGGCGAGGGAGTGGTGTTTGAATTCGCCTTTGACGAAAATGGCATGGGCGAGGGCATCATCCACGAGCAGCACGACCGCTGCACCGGCGAGGCCAAGGCCCAGTTCCGCGACGGGGTGCTCCACATCGAGCTGGGCCCGCAGCAGTGCCAAAATTCGGCCAACAGCTACGCGCCCGTGAGCATCGACTGCCGCGCCACGGCCGGCGGCCAGAGCCAGTGCGTGGGCACCAATGACGACGGCACCCGCTGGGACGCCGATTTCCGCCGGGTGCGCTAGGCGCCCGCATATCCAGGGCGCCCCGGCGCCCGCCGGAGCAAGCATGCGTATCGTCTTTTGCCTTGCGGTGTTTCTTGCCTTCTGCCTACTGGGGCCGCAAACGGGCCTCGCCGCCGACACCCTGACCAATATCCGGCCGGCGCCCGCCCCCGCCACGCCCCGCGCCCTTGTGCCGGGCACGGTCGTAAGGCTGCCCGACGGCCGGCAGACCCGCATCGTCGAAGTGCTGCCGGGGAGCATCCGCACCGAGCTCGGCGTGACGCTCACGCGCGAGGGCACGGTGCAGGGCGCGGCGGAACAAGTGCCTGTCACCGTGGTGGAAGAGGCCGTCACGCCGGCGAGCCCGGAAGGGGCGGCCATCGTGCCCGAAGCCGCGGCGCCGGAGACTCCGCAGGCGCCCCCGTCTCCCGTGACGCCGGAGCAGCAAAAAGCCGGGGCCGCGCCCGAAACGCCGCAAATCGCCCTGCCCGGCATGCAGACGCCGGACACGCGGACGGAGCCCGTCACGCCTGTCACGCCCACGCCCGTAACGCCGGAAGCCGCCCCGCACCAGTTGACCATCGTCGAGCTTTTGCCCATGACACCGGCGCCGGAACAGGCCAAAAAGGAAGACGTGAAGGAACAGCCGGCCCCCAAGCCCGAGGAAAAGAAGGCCCCGGCCAAGGAAGAAAAGCCCAAGGCCGAGAAGCCCAAGCAGGAAAAGCCCAAAGAGCAGCCCAAGCCCAAGGAAAGCAAGAAAAAGCCGGCCATCGGCGAGGAGCTGCGCATCCCGCCCGAAGCCGCGGCCACCGGCAATCTCGACTTTCTCGAGGGCTGCTGGCAGGGCACCCGGCCGGAATACTATTCCAAGCGCATCATCAAGGAATGCTTCTGCTTCGGCGCCAATGGCGGCGCGGGCAAGCGCCGCGTCATCGACTCCATCGGCGGCCGCATGTGCATCGGCTCGTCCAAGGCCAAGCTCTCGAAAGAGGGCGTGCTCTCGGTCACGTCGTCCGGCGCGGCCTGCACCGACGGCGAGCGCTGGGGCCAGGCCGAGATGGTCTGCAAGGGCACGGGACAGCGCGCGCCCTGCACCTGGGTCTTCAAGGATGCCCAGGGCGGCCGCCAATCCTATGAGATCCCCTTTGTCCGCGTGGAAAGCTGCGGGAGGTAGCCGATGTTCCCCTTGCCCCAGTATCGGAATCCCGTGAGCCTCATCCCCGGCGGCTGCCCGCAGTTGCTGGACTTCGCGGCACCCCTTTCCGGGCTCGACAGCGTGCGCTACAGCTTCGAGGAGCTTGCCGAGGCAGGCCCCGGCGGCGAGAGCCGCGTGCACCTGCATGCCTTCCGCAAAAATGCCGAGGGCGAGTACGTGGACGAGCTCGACCCCTCCCGCACCGTGGGTGCCTACGGCTACGAGCTCACGGCCAAAAAGGCCATCCAGCCCTGGCTCGGGCGGTGGATACCCGTGCCCTTTTTGCGCACGCGCGAGCAGACGTGGCCGGACAGCGGCGAGTGCCGCTTCGAGTACGGCCCCACCAACTGGGCGCGCGCCCGACTCTCCCTCGCCCCGGACGCGCCGGACACCTTGCGCGTGGTGCTGGCCTTTGACATGGGCGTGGAGGAAAAGACCGGCGACGTGTACGCCGCGCTCAGCCCGGACGATGTGGATGCCAACGCGCATTTCCGCCTCGCCTGGCGCTTCCGCGACAATGCGTGGTTCATGGACTTGGCCTGGGTGGAGGAATGGCTGCGCGAGCTCTGGCAGGCCTGGCGCAAGCGCGAGGGGCGGCCGCCCGTGGACGGGGAGCAGCAGTTCGCGCACCTCGCCTCTTACCTGACCACGCTGGAGGCTCTGGAGCGCGCCATCCGCGCCACAGAGGTCTACGTCATCCGGCCGGACGCCAAGAACTGCGTGGACGTGGACCTCGTGCTCGACATCGGCAATTCGCGCACCACGGGCATCCTTGTGGAAACGCACACCCAGAGCGCCACCAACCTCAACGACAGTTACCTGCTCCAGCTCCGGGACATGGACGAGCCAGACAGGATCTCCACCGAGCCCTTTGAGACGCGCGTGGAATTTTCCGAGATCAGCTTCGGCAACGACGCCTTGAGCCTGCGCTCGGGGCGGCGCACCCCGGCTTTCGCGTGGCCCTCGCCCGTGCGCATCGGGCCCGAGGCCGCGCGCCTGGCCACGCTTTCGCGCTGCGAGCAGGGCTCCACGGGCATGTCCAGCCCCAAGCGCTATCTCTGGGACGAGCGCAACTGGAAGCGCACGTGGCGCTTCAACACCAAGAGCGAAAAGGCGCCCTATGTGACGCGCGGGCCGCTCGCCCAGCGCATCAATTCCAGCGGCACGCCGCTCTGCTGCATGGACGACCCGCTCTTCACGCGCAACCGCGCCTTCCGCGAGCAGGAGCGCGAAAGCGCCTTCGAGTCGCTTTTCACGCGCTCCTCGCTCATGATGTTCCTGCTCGTGGAGATCATCCAGCAGGCGCTTCTGACCATCAATTCGCCCGGCCAGCGCTGCCGCCGCGAGGCCTCGGCCGAGCCAAGGCGCCTTCGGCAGGTCATCTTCACCGTGCCCGGCGGCATGCCCATCGCGGAGCAGAAGATCTACAAGCGCTGGGCCAAGTGGGCCGTGCACGTGCTCTGGGAGGCGCTCGGCTGGGGCCAGTACTATGTGGAGAACCCGGCGCGGCGGCGCCGCGGCGAGGCCGCGGACTACCGCACCAACCCGGTCATCCGCTGCGACTGGGACGAGGCCACCTGCACCCAGCTCGTCTTCATCTACAACGAGATCACCCGCAAGTTCCAGGGCGACGCGCAGCTTTTCTGCGAGATCATGGGCCGGCCCCGGCCCTTCCCCGGGCGCGGGGGCGAGGCCCCGAGCGTGCGCGTGGCCACCATCGACATCGGCGGCGGCACCACCGACCTCTCCATCACCACTTTCGAGCTCGCCAGCGACGAGGGCGCCACGCCGCGCATGGCCCCGCACCCCGAGTTCCACGACGGCTTCAACCTCGCCGGCGACGACATCCTGCGCGCCGTGGTGGCCGAGCATGTGCTCGAGGCCATCGGCGCGGCCATGGCCGAGGCAGGCGTGAAAAACACCCGCGCCGCCCTGGCCGCGCTCTTCGGGCGCGACACCATGGACAGCAGCAAGGAGATCCTCAACCAGCGCATCCAGTTCATCCGGCAGGTGGCGGTGCCGGCGGCCCTGCGCGTACTCTCCCTCTACGAGCAGGCGGACATGCGCGGCGCGGGCTCGGGCACGGTCTTCCGCCTGGGGGACTGCTTCGTGAAGCCCGCGGAAGAGCCCGACGGGAAAAAGACCGGGCGCGCCGGCAAGGCCCCGGCGGAGCAGGAGTCCCCGCCCGTGTTCGCGGACGGCCTCGCGCCCATGCCGAGCGCCGCCGCCCTTGGCTACCTCACGGACTATGTGCGCGAGCACGGCGGTGCCGCGGATTTCGACCCGCTCGCCATCCCCATCCGCGTGGAGCCGCGCCGCGTGGACGACACGGTGCGCACCGCCTTGAAGGAAGTGCTCGCCAATCTCTGCGAGGTTATCCACCTCTACGACTGCGACGTGCTCCTGCTCACAGGGCGCCCGAGCCGCTGGCCGGGCATTGCCGAGACCATCTGCTCCATGCTGCCCGTGCCGCCGAGCCGCATCTTCCCCATGGGCGACTACCGCGTGGGCGGCTGGTATCCTTTCTCGGACGCGCTCGGCAACATGACCGACCCCAAGACCACCGTGGTCGTGGGCGCCATCCTCTGCGCGCTCGCCGAGGGCCAGCTCGAGGGCTTCTCTTTCGACCCGCACGGGCTCGCCCTCTCCTCCACGGCGCGCTATATCGGCGAGATGGAGCTCAACGGCCAGATCCGCAAAAGCAAGGTCTGGTTCACGGTGGACCCGGAGCGGCGCAGCGTGGAGCCGCCGGTGGCCGAGATCAGGTTCAGCGGGCCCATGGCCGTGGGTTTCCGCCAGCTGGACGCCGAACGCTGGACGACCACCCGCTATTACTTCCTCGAATTCGTCAATGACGACGCCAGGCGCGAAAACGCGCACCTCCTGCCCTTCACCGTGAAGCTGCGCCTCGTGCTGCCCGAGGAGGACGGCGCCACGGCGCCCGGCGCGGACGGAGGCGCCGGCGAGGGCGAATTCGTCATCGAGGAAATCCGCGACCGCAACGGCGACACCGTGCCCAACAAGGTGCTGGACATGCGCCTCCAGACGCTGCCCCGGGACGAGGGCTTCTGGATGGACACCGGCATCGTCTACGGCGACTGAGGCAGGGATTTTCCCGGCTCCCAAGGACGCCGGCCCCGGTGGTTATAGGCAAGATTATGACACAGGATAGAGGTGAGGGACACTCCTTAGATCCGTCGGGAGCGAAGCGGAAGACGGGTGCTGGTGCCGGAAGAATCCTAAAAAATAAGATTTTTTGGTGCTTGCAAGGAAGATAAAAATTTTCGCAGGGAGTGTACTTAAGTACTCGACCAAGAAAATTTTTCTCTGACGCAGCAAGCACCAAAGCGGTAGCCGTTAGCAGGCTCTGCCTGCTTACGGATAGCGACAGCGGTTTCGCTGATTGTCCTACGCGGTAGCCAACTGCTGTCTCCATCCGTAGCTTCCTTCGTCGCAACGGCTGGAGCAAGGCTGTTTTTGACGGATAATTTCGGCGTTCCCACACAGCACAGGCACAATACCCGAACGCATGACCGGGCCTTGCATAAAGGAGCATTTGCATGGAACTTGCGACATATTGCGCCGACCTCGCTGAGGCCTGCACCGACGCCGGCGCCTGGGTCTCGCGCAACGGCGAGCTCGTGCGCGGCGAGCAGGAGGGCCTGCTCAAGGAACTGCGCCGCGCCGCCCGCGTCTTCAGGCGCTGCTCGCGCGCGGCCGGGCGCAAGATGTGCGCCGGCGTTTTCGGGCCGAGCCAGGCGGGCAAGTCCTACCTCATCTCGGCCTTGGCGCGCGACGCCGGGCACTCGCTCCTTGCCGTGTTTGGCAACGCAACAAAGGACTTCATCAGCGAGATCAACCCCGAGGGCGGCAAGGAATCCACGGGCCTTGTCACGCGCTTCACCATGACGCAGCCGAAAGACCTGCCGCCGGACCATCCCGTGCAGATCCGCCTTTTGTCCGAAACCGACCTCGTCAAGATCATCGCCAACACCTATTATGCGGACTGCGAGCACAAGGAGGCCCCGCAAAGCGACATTGAGGCCACGCTCAAGGCGCTCAAACAGCGCGCCCAAAGCCTGCCCGCGGGCAGCGGCTCGCCCTCGGCCGACCTCGACGCGCTGGAAGACCTGCGCGAGTATCTGGTCAAGGACTTTCGCGCCAAGGCCCGCGTGCAGGAGCTGGAGCGCTCCTACTGGGACCAGGCGCTCGCGCTCGGCCCCGTGCTCGACCTCGAGGGCCGCGTGCGGCTCTATTCCCTGATTTGGGATGAAGTGGCGCCCTTCACCGACCTCTTGCGCCAGCTGCTCAAGGCGCTGGACTCCCTGGGCTATGCGGAACGCGCGTATCTGCCGCTCGACGCCCTCATCCCGCGCGACACGAGCATCATCGACGTGGCGACGCTCGCCGGGCTGGACGACCCCGAGCGGGCCAGGGCCGAGGGCTCGCTCGACGTGCTCACGCCCGCGGGCGTGCACGCGAGTCTCCCCCGCGCGGTGGTGACGGCGCTCACGGCCGAGCTCACCATCGTCATGCGCGAAAAGCCGGCGCCCTATTTCGACCATACCGACCTGCTCGACTTCCCTGGCTACCGCTCGCGCTACAAGCTCGACGACGTGCGCCGCGAGCTCGGCAAGGAGGGCATGCTCAAGGAGCTCTTCCTGCGCGGCAAGGTGGCCTATCTCTTCCAGCGCTACTGCGCCGAGCGCGAGCTCACGAGCATGCTGCTCTGCATCGGCCCGAGCAACCAGGAGGTGCAGGATCTCCCCGGCGTCATCGACGAATGGGTGCGCACGACCCACGGCGAGCGCCCGGAAGACCGCGCCGGCCGGCCGCCCTCGCTCTTTTTCATCTTGACCAAGTTCGACATGGAATTTGAGGACAAGAAGGGCGCGCCCTCGCTGGAAAGCCGCTGGGACAACCGGCTCCACGCCTCGCTGCTGGACTTTTTCGGCAAGCAGCACGACTGGCCGGCCCACTGGACGCCCGAGCGCGGCTTCGATAACATCTTCCTCTTGCGCAATCCCAATTTCCGCTTTGACGCGGTGATGGAATACGACGGCGACCAGGAAAAGGGCATCCGCCCCGAGCGGCAGGACTATGTGGGGCGGCTCCAGTCGGCCTTTTTGCAAAGCCCGCTCGTGGCCGCGCACTTCCGCGAGCCCGCCCGCGCCTGGGACGAGGCCATGAAGCTCAATGACGGCGGTATCACCTATATCCGCGAAAGCCTGAGCCCGCTCTGCAACCCGGACATCAAGCGCGACCAGCTGCTCCAGAACGTGCAGGCCACGCGCGAGGCCGTGGAGCGCCGGCTGGCGGCCTTCTACCGCACCGACGACCGGGAGGAGATCCGCAAGCAGAAGCTCCAGCTCATCCATAACCTCTTCAACCGCCTGGGCCAGCTGGAGACGCAGCAGGGCCGCATGGGCCAGCTCTTGCACAGCCTGACCATCAGCGACGCCGACATCGCCGACATGCACCCCGAGGCCACGCGCCGCTACCTCGAGCTGGCGGACGCCGAGCCTGCGGACGCGGCACCGGCCGGGGCCGAGCCCCTGCCCGAGCTGGACATGGACACGGTGAACGTGGCCTCCTGGAACCCCTTTGCCGGCACGCCCGAAAGCGCCCCGCAAGCTGCCGAGGCACCGGCCAAATCGGCCGCCGCGCCCGCGGACGAAGCCGCCTTTTTCGCCGCCTATGTGGAAAGCCGCTGGATCGAGCGGCTGCACCAGCTGGCGGACGACGCGGCGAGCCAGAAATACTTTCTCCTCCCCGGCAAGGAGTTTTCCGACCTCGTCAACGAGCTCTCCACCGGCGCGGCCCGCCTCGCCCTGCGCGACGCCATGGCCGAAGCCTTCCGCCGGGCCTCGGCCTATGCCAACACAAGCAGGGAGAGCATCGCCCGCAAGGAGGCCGGCATCGCCGCCGGCATCCTGAACAGCTATGTGGACTGGCTCGGGCTTGACCCGCGCACCCATGACGAAAAGGCGCGCACCGTCGCCCTGCCCGGCTCCAAGAGCGCGGTGGTCTTCCCGCCGCTGCCCGCCGTTGAGGGCGTGCCGCAGCTCGGGGAGGCGCGCTCGGCCTGGTCGCGGCGCTGGCTCGGGGACTGGCTCAACGCGCTCGCCGCGCTCATCATGGGCAATGTGGACTTTGACGGCGAGCAGACCCTGAATGTGGAAGAAAACATGGCCCTCGGCGCCATCCTGCGCCGCCTCGGCGACGAAGCGGCAAAAGCGCCGGCGGCCGCCGCGGGCGCCACGGCCTGACATCCTCCAACCCGGGCGCCCGGCGCCCAGTAGACGCCATGAAGATCAGCTACAGCGACGACACTGAGAGGGGCGCCGGCCACGGCGTCCTCACCTGCCGCGAGGCGGACTTTCCCGCAGGGCCGTATTCCATGGCCGTGCTCCGCGCTTCCGACCAGGCCTCGCTTGCGGGCGCCGGCGGGGGCGCCGTGTGGGTGGGCGAGACGCGCTTCATCCCGGTGAAGACCGAGGCCACGCCCGACGGCGGCCTCACCGTGCTGCTCGGGCCCGAGGTGGTCAACGCCCTCGACCCGCTGGAGCAGTATCTCGTCACGCTCAAGCCCGAGCAGGGCGACCCGCTCAAGGCGCGCCTCCAGGTGCGGGGCATCACCTACAGCCCGGAGGGCGCGCTGGACAATACCGGCATGCGGCCGGCCGAAGACGTGAAGCCCGCGCCCAGGGCGCCGGAACCGCCCGCGCCGCCGGCGCCCCCCGCGCCGGAGCCAGAGCCTGCCCCGGTTGACCCCCCGGTGGCCGAAACTCCCGCCCAAGAGGCGCTGACGCTCGCGCCGGAAGCGCCCGCCAAGCCCCGGCGCGTGAACCCCGTGCTTCTCGTGGCGCTTGCGGCCGCGCTCCTCTCCGGCGCCCTGGCAACTTGGAAATTCTTTGACAGCAAAGCGCAGGAGGAGGAAGCGGCCCTCTCGGGCAAGCCCGCGCCCGAGGCCGCGGCGCCGTCCACGGCTCTCCCGCCCACGCAGAAGACCGCCGAGGAGCAGGTGCGCGCCTTTTTCAGCGGGCCGGACATCACGGCCGCGGCAGCCCTGAAGCTCGCCGCGGAGCTCCCCAAGGCCACCCCGGCCGAGCAGGACGCCGTCTACCGGCTCTATTATTTCGCGGCGGAAAACGAGGCCCCCGGCGCCTTCATGCCCTATGCGGCCTGCCTTGACCCGGCCGAACCCCAGTGGGGCAGCATCGAAAAGGACGCGGCCGCGGCCTATGCCGCCTATGCCAAGGCGGCCGCCAGCGACCCCAAGGTCGCCAAGGAGGCGCTCAACGCCCAGACGCGCCTGCGCGCCTGGCTCGACCGCGAGGCCGCCGCCGGCAACGCGCAGGCCCGCGCGTGGCTCCAGGAACTGCCCTAGACCCATGACACGCGGCACTGCCGCGTGGAGGCACCCCATGATGAAATTTTCCCGCTTCCGCGCCCTCCTCTTCCCGCTGCTGCTCGCGGCGGCGTTCAGCTTCACGGCCGCGCCCTCAGGCGCCGCGCAGCCCCTGCTCCAGGAGGGCAAGAAAAGCGTGTTCCAGCGCGTGGTCACGCATCCCGGCGCCAAACTCTACGCCGGGCCCGAGGCCGGCGCGGCCACCCTGCGCGAGAGCATCCCCACTTTCACAGCCCTCTATATCTATGACCGCCAGGGCGACCGCCTCGAGGTGGGCGCGGGCAGCGACAAGGCCGACGGCTGGATCGACAAGTCCCTTGTCACCGAATGGCCGCAGGCCATCACCATGGTGCTCACCGACAGGACAGGCCGCGAGCCGGTGCTGTTTTTCCGCAACCATGACGGGCTGGAGCAGGCCTGCCGCGCCGACGACCTCAAGGGCCTGCTCGCCGGCTACCGCCAGGAGCTGGCCTCCGGGAAGGAGCTGCCCGCTGACTACCCGGTCATCGCCACCGAGCCCGCGGCCTCGGCCGTGGCCGAAAAGAACTTTTATCTCCTGCCCGTGCTCTCCATCGACGACCAGTTCTACGGCCAGCACGGGCCAAGGCTCATCGAGGTGGCCTCCATCGACCCGGGCATCGCGGAGGCCGGCGGCGAAGCCAATGCAGGCGCCGCCAAGAGCCCGGCCGCCGCGGACTTCCGCACGGGCTTCGCCTTTGTCATCGACACCACCATCTCCATGAAGCCCTATATCGACGAGACCCTGCGCCTCGTGCAGGGCCTGTATGACGAGCTGGAAAAAAGCCCCTATGCCGACAAGATGGCCTTCGCCGTGGTGGCCTTCCGCAGCAGCACCAAGCGCACGCCGGGCCTCGGCTACACCGCGAAGATCATTTGCGATTTCACCTCGGTCAAGGACCGCAAGCGCCTGGAGGAAGCGCTCAGGCAGGTGGACGAGGCCACGGTGTCGAGCCACGGCATCAACGAGGACGCCTTCGCCGGCGTCAAGGCAGCGGTGGACGGCCTTTCCTGGCAGGACTACGGCAGCCGCGTCATGCTCATGATCACGGACGCCGGCCCCCTCGGCGCCGGCGACCCGGACTCGGCCACCGGCTTCTCGCCCGAGGCGCTGGCCGACTATCTCAAGACCAACCGCATCTACCTCACCGCGCTGCACGTCAAGAACCCGCGCACCGCCCAGAACCAGCCCTACGCGGCCGAGGCCTACCGCACCCTCACCCGCCAGAGCGACAACCAGGCGAGCTATATCCCCATCGACGCGGCCACGCCGGCCAAGGGCGCCAAGGCCTTTGAGAGCGCGGCGCGCGTGCTCGCCCAGTCGTATGGCAAGGTGCTGGCGGCCACGGCCGAGGGCAAGCTCATGGCGCCCTCGCGCATCAGCGCGCCCAAGGCGAAGCTCAGCCCCGAGGAAGAGGCGCGGCGCATCGCCGAAAGCACGGGCTATGCCATGCAGCTCCAGTTTTTCGGCAACCGCAAGGGGAGCACGGCGCCGCAGGTGGTGGACGCCTGGATCGCCGACGCCGACCTCGCCAAGCTCGCCGCCAACCCGGGCGACGCGCCGGTGCTCGCCGTGGAGCCGGCCGTGCTGCTCACCAAGGGCCAGCTCAGCAATCTCTACAAACAGCTCAAGCTCCTGCTGGCCGGAAGCGAACAGGCCTTCCTCAACGGCGACGCCGACCTCTTCGGGCAGATCCTTTCCGCGGCCGCGCAGATGAGCCGCGACCCCAACCAGTTTTCGCTCCACCCGGACCGAAACCTGGCCGAAAACGGGCTTTTGGACGAAGTGCTCGCCGACTTGCCCTACAAGAGCGTCATCGGCTCCATGACGCGGAAGGACTGGGAGGACATGTCCACAGGCCAGCGGGACGCCTTCGTGCGCCGCATCAAGGGGCTGCTCGCCCGCTACGAGGCCTATGACAAGGACGCCTCGCACTGGGAGAGCTTCGGCGCCACGAACCCCAATGACCGGGTGTACCGCGTGCCGCTCTCCATGCTGCCCTAGCGGGGAGAGGAGGCGCGGTCAGCGGCTGCGGCGCGCTGCCCGTGGCTCCAGGTATTGCGGGAGCACGAAGAGGCGGTAGGTCTTGGCCGGGGAGAGCGTCTTGGGGCGCGCGGCCCGGCCCTCGATGGAGAGCGGCTCGTCGGAGAGGCCGAAAGGCGTGAGCTTGCCCGGCTGCTCGGCCAGGGCGGCGAAGCTCTCGCCGGTGAGCGGGATGACCGGCAGGCTGCTCGTGGCGTTGCCCGCGAAGAGGGCCGCGCCGCCCGTCACCGCGCGCGAGCGCGCCACAGTGGCCTTGAGCAGGCTCGGGAGCGGCATGTCCGTGGCGCGCAGGGCCTCGAGAAAGTCATTGCCCGTGCGGCCCACGAAGGTGAACAGTGAGGCGCCGTCGCCGGCCACCAGCAGGCTCACCGGCATGGTGCCGCCGTGGATGCCCATGTAGGCCGGGCGCCCGCCCGCCGGCATGACCACCCAGCCGTCATCGGCGTCCGGCCGCTCTGGGGCCGCCCCCGCGGGGCTTGCGCCCGCAAGCGTCAGGACCAGGACGAAAAGGGCCGCCCAGGCCGTCAGAGATCCGCATCGTTCCATGCTGTCACCCAGCCCCGCGCCCGCCCGGGGCGCTCCGGCGCACGGCCCGGGCCGTGGGGCGCCGGTCGTGTCCGCTTGAGTTCTAGTGAGGGCGCCGCGCCATGTCAAGCGCCACATCTTGCCATATTGGCCTTTTTTTTGCATACTTACGGGCGTAGCGGCGCGGCCGCGTTAACAGCTAAAGTTTTCTGTTTTTTCGAGGCCTTGTATGAATAAAGTTCTTGCACAAGATGAGGTGGATGCCCTGCTCCGCGGCCTTTCCGGCGGCGAGATCGAGAGCGAGCAGGACGTTCCCGAAGACGAATCCGGCGTGGTCGCCTTTGACCTCGCCAACCAGGACCGCATCATCCGCGGGCGCATGCCCGTTCTCGAAATCGTCAATGACCGTTTTGCCCGGCTGTGTACCAACGCGCTCTCCAACGCCGTGCGCAAGCGCGTGGAGCTGAACCCCATCTCCATCGACATGACCAAGTTCGGCGAGTTCATGCGCTCGCTGCCCGTGCCCACGTCCATCAACATCTTCAAGATGGACCCGCTGCGCGGCAACGCCATCATGATCGTGGACTCGCGCCTGGTCTTCGCCCTGGTGGAGAACGTCTTTGGCGGCGCCGGCTCCCAGCCCAAGATCGAGGGCCGCGAGTTCACGCGCATCGAGCAGGCCGTCGTGGACAAGATCGTCAAGATCGCGCTGGACAATATGGAGGAATCGTGGCGCCCGGTGCATGACGTGAAGCTGGAGCTCGTGCGCAGCGAGATCAACCCCCAGTTCGCGGCCATCGTGCCGCCGAGCGACGTGGTGGTGGTCATCACCTTCGAGGTGGAGCTCGACACCTCGCTGGGCTCCATGATCATCTGCCTGCCCTATGCCACCATCGAGCCCATCCGCTCCAAGCTGCACGCCAGCTTCCAGACCGAGCGGCTTGAGGTGGACCACGCCTGGGTGGCGCGCCTCAAGGAGCGCCTGCTGGAAACGCCGGTGGAGCTCAAGGTGCATTTCGGCGACACCACCATCACTGGCAACCAGCTCTTGCGCATGCAGGTGGGCGATGTGCTCGTGCTCGACACGGACGTGGAGGACCTGCTCACCTGCACGGTGGCGGGCGTGAAGAAATACCAGGGCATCGCGGGCACGGTGAAGGCCATGAAGGCCTTTCAGATCATCCAGGAGAACGAGCCGCAGTGCACCTGATGGGCGGGCGCGGAGAGGCGGCGCCGGGCGCAAAAAACGCTTGACCGGGGGCGCCGCATGGCGTATGAGCTTTTTTCGGTTCGCCCTTGTAGCTCAGTCGGTAGAGTGCATCCTTGGTAAGGATGAGGTCACCAGTTCAATCCTGGTCAAGGGCTCCAGAAATTTTACGGGATGCTTTGCCAAGAACCCCGCAGCCTGAGGCTGCGGGGTTCCTGATATTTCGGGGCCGGCCCACGCCATCGGCTCCCAACTTTGGCGGCGCAGCCTGCGCCAGGCGGTCGCGCCATGAATATCCCGGTCCCGGCCCTCACCATCGGCCTGCTCATCCTCTCCAATGTCTTCATGACCTTCGCCTGGTACGGGCATTTGCGCTACAAGGGCCTTGCGCTGCCCTTGGTCATCCTCACGAGCTGGGGCCTGGCCTTTTTTGAATACGTGCTTCAGGTGCCGGCCAACCGCATCGGCTACGGGCACTTTTCCGCCGCGGAGCTCAAGACCATCCAGGAGGTCATCTCCCTCTCGGTCTTCATGCTCTTTTCCACCCTCTGGCTCGGGGAGTCCCTGCGCTGGAACCACCTTGTGGGCTTCGCCCTCATCGTGCTGGCGGCGTGGGTGATCTTCAAGGAGTGGTAGGATGCCCGTGCTCACCGTGACCACGGCCGTGGCCTGCGGCGGCGCGGCCCTCGTGGGCGGCTTCATCGACGCCATCGCCGGCGGGGGCGGCCTGCTCACCGTGCCGGCGCTCCTGCTCACGGGCGTGCCCCCGCACCTCGCGCTCGGCACCAACAAGGTGAGTTGCAGCCTGGGCACGGCCGTGGCCCTCGGCACCTTCGCGCGCAGCCATCTCGTGCTCTGGCGGCTGGCGCTCGCGGGCCTCGCCTTTTCGCTGCTGGGCGCGTGGGCCGGCTCCCTTCTGGCGCTGCGGGTGGACCCGGCCGTGCTTGGCAAGATCCTGGTGGGCCTGCTCCCCGTGGGCATGCTGCTCACGCTCGCCCCAAGGCGCCAGCGTGAGGCGGACGCGGGCGCGCCGCCGCTTTCCGGGCCCCGCCTCTGGCTGCTCACGCCACTCGTGTGCCTCGCCATCGGCGTCTATGACGGCTTTTTCGGCCCGGGCACGGGCAGCTTCCTCATCCTGGCCCTGCACTGGGTGCTCAACATCGGCCTCATCCAGGCCTCGGCGACCTCCAAGGTGCTCAACCTGGGCTCCAACGTGGGCGCGGTGGTGGCCTTTGTCTGGCACGGCTCGGTGTTCTGGCCCCTGGCCGCGCTGATGACGGCCTGCTCCATGCTCGGCAACTGGTTCGGCAGCCGCACGGCCATCCGCGTGGGCGCGGCCGCCGTGCGCCGCTTCCTCATGGTGTCGCTCGGCCTTCTCCTCCTGACCCTTGTCTGGCGCTATTTTGTGGCTCCGCAATAGCGGAAGGACGCGAAAATTTTTGTTGCAAATGCCGGGGAAAGGTTTACGCGGCGCGGGCCGGCTGACAGGATTCCCCGGCATAAAAAACGGTAGTTCGGGGACAGCGCGTCCCTTAACGGAAGTATCAAGCGAAACCCCCGGAGGTTGAGGATGAGCGGATGGATCGAAAAGGTGGAGTTCAAGAAAATTTCCCCGGACGCCCCGTGCGGGTTTGCGGGCTTTCTTCCCCTCAAGGGACTGGCGGAAAGCAAGTGCGCGGAAATTCCTGAAAAGCCTGGCGTTTACCTGATATTGACGCCAGGCACCCAGTTGCCCGGTTTCAATGCGGACAATCCGACTTTTAAAGAGGGCAAGCTCCAGCCCAGGACTGTTGAGGCCCTGCAAAAGCAATGGAACCCGTCCACGCACATTCTCTATATCGGCAAGGCCGGCGGCGCGGACAACGACTCGAACCTGAGAAAACGCCTGAACCAGTACTTTACCTGGTTCTCCGGCAAGGGCTCGGGCCACGACGGCGGACGCGACATCTGGCAAATCGACCATCCCGGCGAGCTGCTCGTCGCCTGGCGCGTCACTGAGGACAAAGACCCGGAAAGCTGCGAAAAGGCCCTGCTGGACAAATTTACGGCCGAGTTCAAGAAGCTCCCCTTCGCCAACCACCGGCACTGAAACACGACAGGGCGCACGGGCTCCCGCATGAAAAAACGCCGGTGAACCGCATCACCGGCGTTTTTCCGTGCAGGGCGCCATGTCGCCTTGCCCCGCCGGGGCGCGGCCGGGTTAGCGCATGATGTTGCGCCAGCGTTCGGCGGCGCGCTCCTGCTCCCGCGCCATGTCAAGAAATGCCGCGCCCGCCACCACATCCTGGAAGGAGCAGGCCTGCCGCTCCTCCCCCCGGCCCTGGGCCAGCAGGTTTTCCATCTCGCCAAGCGGGTCTTCTTCAGGCAGCAGGCGCGGGCCCCTGTCATGCAAAAAACTGCGCAAGCGCTCCTCCAGAAAAACCAGCAAGGACGTTTCGGCAGCGAATTCGTGCAGCCATTTCGCCGCAGCACCGTGCCCCGCCTGCCCGCCGAGCTCCATATGGACCAAGGCCAGCGCATAGGCGGGTTCGACCTGCGCAAAATGCAGGCTGAGCGAGAATACCGGCGCCGCTCCCGCATCCCCGGTCGCCTTTTCGGCGGCGGATGCCATGCTGGCTGGTTGCCCGCTTTCCTTTAGGGTGCGCTGATAGCGGACAAGCCGGGCGCCGGCCTCGCAGGAAACAGGGCCGCCGCCCGTCGCGTGTCCCGCGCAACAGGCGCCGCACAGCTCGCGCAACCGGGCCGGGAAGGCGGGGGAGAGTGGTGTGGGGCACGCGATGTTCAGGAGCCCATCGAGCCAGGCCTGGAGATCGATATCGGCGGCAAGCCCATTGGAAAGGCCGAGGCGGCACTCGCGTGCGCCGACCATGACCCGCGGGCTTGCGCCTGCGGCCGGGCCGGCGGGGTGAAGCGAAGCGCCCCCAGGGGGGCAGCTCCGGCCTGCCCCGGCGGGAACCTCCTCCACGAGCAGGCCCCGCACCCCGGCATGGGTCAGGGCCGGAGCTTTTTTCTTTTTATGCACGGCATATTCAAGCCCGAGCAGGCGCAACAGCTTGAGCTTTTCCGGGAGGGCCCACACCCTGAGCGCGCCGCCCTGCCTGGGCACGGCAGGAAAACAGGCCCACTTTGCCCCGGCGTCCGGGGGCTGCGCCAGTGCTTCCAGCAGGACTTTCTTGCTGTACATGATCCCCCTTTAACGGCGGCAGGGAACTGCGCGGGTAAAATGTCCACGCAGTTCCCTGTGGCATTTGGGGCATGCTGTCAAGCCCACGCACAACAGCCGGAACAAGGCCGCAAGGCACAACACCCCGTTTTCCCGGCAGGATCTGTGGAAGGCCATGCTCGTTTTCGGGTATTCCTTCTGACACATCCCGGCCCCTTCCCTCCCAAGGCCGCCGCTGGCGCACGCCCCGGCGGCCTTCCTGCCTGATGAGGCCAGCGCCCCGCGCCGCCGCTGCACACGAAAAAGACGCCGGCGAAACGTTCCCCGGCGTCTTTTCGCGGGCGTCACCGAAGTCCCGGCAACGCCCGCACCAGATGGAATCATGCGGGCGAAAGGCTGGCCCCTATTTCGCCTTCAGCTTGAAGCCGTTTTCCTGAAGGTACGCGGCCAGCTTTTCCTGCGTCCAGTAGTGAATGGTCTTGTCCTTGCACTTCGCCTTGATGAATTCCTTGACCTTTTCCTTGTCTTCATACTTGGCGCTGACGTGATCCAGCTCATGCTGTTCCGAGCAGTTGAAATACTTTGCGTCCTGGTTTGCCATGTGTCTCCTCCAGAGGTTTCAGGGAGGGCGCTCCCTGTGCGTTTCGCGCCTATTCCGGCACGATCTCCTTGAATTCCTCGCCGTACTGGTCATGCACCACGGTATTTTCGCGCATGAGCACGATCCAGCGGCGCACGGTGCCCCAGATGACCACGGCCATCATCACCATGACAAAGAGGCTCAGGAAGACGAGCAAATACTGCCCCTGCGGCATGTACTGGTACAGGATGAGCCACACGCCGGCCCAGAAGGTGATGACGGTCATGAAGACGCCCGGGATGCCCGTGAGCAGCGCGTACTTGTGGCGGTTCATGCGCAAAAGCACGGTCGTTCCGATGAGCAACGTCACCGAGGCGAGCAACTGGTTGCTGATGCCGAAGAGCGGCCAGATATTGCTGATATTGCCCGTATAGACGAGGTAGCCCCAGGCGCAGGTGAAGATCAGGCTCGTGGCGATGATGCCCGGCACCCATTCCACATCGCCCCACCTGGGCCAGATCTTGCCCATCATCTCCTGCAGGAAGAAGCGGCCCACGCGCGTGCCCGCGTCCACAGCCGAGAGGATGAAGACGGCCTCAAACATGATGGCGAAATGGTACCAGTAGGCCATGAGGTGCTTCATGAACGGGATCTGCGAAAAGATGTGCGCCATGCCCACGGCGAGGGAGACCGAGCCGCCGGGCCGGTGCATGAGCTGCTCCTGCACCTCGGCCTCGAGCGCGGGCAGCTCGCTCACGTGCATGCCAAGCTCCTCATAGGCCTCGGCCGGGGAATTGATGGCGAAATAGTCGGCCGGCACGAGCACGCAGGCCGCGATGAGGGCCATGATGGCCACGAAGCCCTCGAGCAGCATGGCCCCGTAGCCCACGAAGAGCACGTCGTGCTCGGTGCCGATCATCTTGGGCGTGGTGCCCGTGCCGATGGTGGCGTGGAAGCCGGAGAGCGCGCCGCAGGCGATGGTGATGAAGATGAAGGGGATGACCGGCCCGGCCACGATGGGGCCGCCGCCCGCGTCAAAGCGCGTGAAGGCGGGCATGTTGAAGTCCGGCATCACCCAGAGGATGCCCACGGCGAGGCCGAGGATGGTGCCCACCTTCAGGAAGGTGGAGAGATAGTCGCGCGGCAGGAGCAGCAGCCACACCGGCAGCACGGACGCGAAAAAGCCGTAGACCGGGAGCAGGATGGAAAGCGGCTCCTTGTCGATGTCGAGCCAGCCGAAATACTCGGGATGCGCCGTCACCCACGGCCCGGTGAGGATGCAGAGGAAGAGCAGGATGACGCCGATGACGGACGCGCCCCACACCCCGCCGTTTTTGGAGAACTTCATGTACAGGCCCATGATGACGGCGATGGGCAACGTCGCGGCCACGGTATAGGTCGACCAGAGGCTGTTGTGCATGGCGTTGACCACGGCGATGCACAGGCCGGCCAACGTGAGCAGCAGGATGGCGAGCACGGACCACGCGGTCACGGTGCCGGTGGCGGGGTCGATCTCCTTGGAGGCGATGTAGGCGAGGCTCAGGCCCTTGTGCCTCACCGAGCAGAAGAGCACCACGAGGTCATGCACGCCGCCGGCGAGCACGCAGCCGATGAGGATCCAGAGCAAGCCCGGCATATAACCGTACTGCGCGGCGAGCACCGGCCCGAGCAGGGGGCCGGCGGCGGCGATGGCGGCGAAATGGTGCCCGAAAAGCACATACTTGTTCGTTTTCACATAGTCGTGCCCGTCGGCGAAGCGCACGGCCGGGGTCTGGCGCGCGTCATTGAGGTTCAGCACCTTCTGCGCGAGAAAAAGGCCGTAAAAACGGTAGCCGATGGCAAAGACCAGAAGCGCGACAAAAATGACCGTTGCGGCATTGAGACCGTTGAGGGCGTCCATGGTTCACTCCTCCAACACCAAAACGCCGGGCAGCCCCAAGCCGCCCGGCGTTCCTGACCCGTCCGCTAGCGGGCGGCTAGAAATCTTCCTTCTCCATCACCTTCACAAAGCTCTTGATGGGTCCCGTGTGCTTGGAGGTGGCGACGTACTTGGCGAGGAACACATCGCCCAGGGTGGCGATATGTCCGGCGGTCTCCTTGTAGTAGGAGAGGTGGATCTCTTCTTCAGAGATGACGGAATGGAAGAGGCCCGCGCTCGTGCTGTCGCCCGCCTTGTGGCAGATCTCCGCGAGATCGTTGTAGGTCTTGATGGTGTTGGTTTCGAGGTTGATGTCGTAGGGGAAGATGTCCTTGATGCCCTGGCCCTGCACGATGGAGCCGTCCATGTCACAGGCGGGGGCGCCCCCCAGGGCGTCGATGCGCTCGGCGAAGCGCTGGGCGTGGCGCATCTCGTCCACGGAGATGAGCTTCACATAGGCGCCGAGCTGGCCGTAATCGAGGTCGCTCAGGATGTAGTGCTGGATCATGTACTGGTGGATGGCCTGCATCTCCATTCTGCGCGCCTTGTTGAGGGCGTCGATGACCTTCTTGGTGTTGGGGTCGATTTTCGCCATTGTCCGCTCCTTGCGGTTTGGAGGAAGTTCACGTTCGCCGAGCCGCACCGGCCCGTGTCGAAAAGAGCCTAACCGCGCCAAAAAGGGCTTGTCAAGCCGATGCGGCGTGACGAGCCGCCTCCCCCTTGACAGGAAAGGCGCGCCGGCGTATCAAGACCGCCTTGCGGCATCACGCAGCGCGCACTTTTTCGCTCCGCCAGGTCTTCCCCGTTGGCCCGGCGGCGGCGCCACATTTCCCGCGCAGGTGCGAGGGCCGCCCCCAAGGCTGCAATCCACCGAGGAGTTTCTCCCATGAAGACCTTTACCCTCACGCCCAAGGACATCGACCGCCAGTGGTTCGTGGTCGATGCCGCCGACCAGGTGCTCGGCCGCTTTGCGAGCCAGATAGCCAACCGCCTGCGCGGCAAGTACAAGCCCGAATATTCCCCGCACATGGATAACGGCGACTTCATCGTGGTCATCAACTGCGAGAAGATCCGCGTCACGGGCAAGAAGCTCGAAGAAAAGAAATATTACCGCCATTCCGGCTGGGTGGGCAGCCTCAAGACCACCAGCCTCGCCGACATGCTGGCCACCCATCCCAAGAGGGTGATCACCCTCGCCGTGCGCGGCATGCTGCCCAAGAACCGCCTGGGGCGCCACATGCTGAAAAAGCTCAAGGTCTGCGTCGGCCCCGAGCATCCCTACAAGGCCCAGAAGCCCCAGCCCCTGACCCTGCCCTACTGACCCCGCAAGGAGCGCATGCCATGAGCGACAAATTTGAATACGGCACCGGGCGCCGCAAGACCGCCACGGCCCGCACCCGCATCTATGCCGGTTCGGGCGGCATCCTGGTCAACGGCCGTCCCTATGAGGAGTATTTCCCGCGCAAGACCCTCCAGATGATCATCCGCCAGCCGCTCACCCTGTGCAAGGTGGCCGACAAGGTGGATGTGCGCGTCAATGTGGCCGGCGGCGGCGTGAGCGGCCAGGCCGAGGCCGTGCGCCACGGCATCTCCCGCGCCCTGCTTTTGGTTAACCCGGGCTTGCGCCCGGTGCTCAAGAAGGCCGGCTTCCTCACGCGCGACGCGCGCAAGAAGGAGCGCAAAAAGTACGGCCTGCGCGCCGCCCGCGCCCGCTACCAGTATTCGAAGCGCTGATCCGGGCTTTTCCGGCATGCGGGGCACTTCCCCCGGCCGGGCCCGGCATGCGGCCAGCCGCCCGCGTCCTTTCGAGGATGCGGGTGGCTGGCCGCGCGGCTTCCCCTCCCCTTCTTCCTTCGCACCCGCATGACCCCCGACGCCCCCACGCCCGACACGGACGCCCCAGCGCCCCTGCGCGAATACGCTTACGCCCACGCCCAGACCGTCGGCTCCACGGGCTATTTTTCCTGCGAGCCGTCTCCCCCGCTCCCGCTCGACGCGGCGCTCGCCGCCTTTGAGGCCGCGCCCCTCGACGACTTTCTCCACGAGCACCTGCTGCGCCTCCTGGGCGCGCAGGACAACGCGCGCCTGACCGCCCTCGCCGAAAGCTGCCTTGCGCCCAAGCCCCGCCCGGCGCTCGCCGCCCTGCTCCTCGAATGCGCCCTGCTCTTCCCCGAGGCCCAGGCCGCGCTCGCCGCCACGCTCGACGCCCTGCGCGCCCATGCCGCCCCGCCGGCAGAGGCCGCTTCCGGCCTGCGCCTCGCGGCCGCCGCGAGGGACGACCGGGAGGCCGCGCTCGCCTGGGGCGAGCTCTTCCTCGCCAACATGACCGGCCACCGCCCCTTGCCCCGGCTGGAGGAAAGCGACATCCCGCTGCCGCATGCCGCCCCCGCGCTGGCCCGCGCCATGGCGGAAGTGACGCGCAAGGACGCGGCCGACATTCTCGCGGCCACGCATGCCCGCCTCGCCGCGCGGGACTGGCCCGAAGGCGGCCGCCCCCCCGCGCAGGAGACCTATGAACGCGCCGTGAACGCGCTGGAACGCGCGGGCGTTTTTGCCGGCCTTGAAATGCGCCACGAGGCCTCGCTTTCGCCCATCGCGCTCTTGCGCGACTGGCAGGTGGACGTGACCGTGCGCAACGGGCGCCACGCCCACAGGCTGCGCGGCACGGCAACGGCCTATGGACGCGGCCTGAGCCTCGCCGGCGCCCGCGCCTCCTGCGTCATGGAAGTGGCCGAGCGCGCCAGCGCCTACGCCTCCCTGGGGCCCGGGGGCGCGCACGGCCACGGCGAAGTGCTCGGCAGGCTCCCGCCGCTCCCGCTCAGGCGGGCCACAGCTGCGGAACTCACGCCGGCCGGCCTCCGCCCCCTCCTGCCCGGTCCCGCCGGCGACCGCCTCGCGGGCGCCCCGCTCCACTGGGTCGAGGCGCGGGGGGCAGCCGGCGAAGCGCTGGTGCCGCTGCAAAACGTGCTCCTCTTCTGCAATGCGGACGAGCCGAGGCTCGGCGCCTCCCCGGGCTCCACGGGGCTCGCCTCGGGCAACAGCCTTGAGGAGGCCCGCCTGTCCGCGCTCATGGAGGTCATTGAGCGCGACGCCGACGCCACCACACCCTTCTGCCGCCACGCCTGCTTCACCCTCCAAAGCCGCGACCCGCGCCTGCAGGGTTTGCTAGACGACTATGCGGCGCGCGGCATCCGCGTGCAATTCCAGGACATCACCAGCGAGTTCGGCATCCCGGTGTACCGCGCTTTCGTGACCGCGCGCGACGGCCGCGTGGCCACGGCCACCGGCGCGGGCCTTTCCGGGGCGCAGGCCGCGCTCTCGGCGCTCACGGAGACGCCGTGGCCCTATTCCTGGGCCACGCCCGCGCCCCACGGCGTGGCCTCGGGCCCCGGGCTCGCCGGGCTTGGCACCCGCGCGCTCGAGGAACTGCCGGACTGGAGCCTCCCCACGCCGAAAGCCGGCCTCGCCCTGCTCGAGGCCGTGCTCGCGGCCCATGGCCGCGAGATATTTTTTGTGGAGCTCACCCGGGCCGACCTCGGCATCCCCGTGGTGCGCGTCCTCGTGCCGGGCCTCGAGCCGCACGCCGATTTCGACAGCGTAACGCGCCCCGCGCCGCGCCTCTTCGCGCGGCAGGCCCTGCTCAACGAAGGTGCGGGCCCGGATCATCCCCTTTTCCGCAACTGAAACCCAAACGCGCCCCCCGGCAAAGGCAGGCACCATGCCCAGTTCCAAAAGCGGCCACGGCCGCGCCAAGGCCCAGGCCGCACATGCCGACCACTCCGCCTATCTGCGCCGCATCCTCCTGAGCCGTGTCTATGACGTGGCCGAGGTGACGCCGCTGGACGAGGCGGCCAGCCTCTCCCGGCGGCTCGGCAACCGCGTGCTGCTCAAGCGCGAGGACGCGCAGCCCGTCTTTTCCTTCAAGCTGCGCGGGGCCTACAACAAGATGGCCCGGCTCACGCCCGACGAGCTCAGGCGCGGGGTCATCGCGGCCTCGGCGGGCAACCACGCGCAGGGCGTGGCGCTCGCCGCGCGCAAGCTCGGCTGCGAGGCCACCATCGTCATGCCCGTGACCACCCCGGCCATCAAGATCACCGCCGTGCGCCGCCTGGGCGGCCAGGTGGTGCTCTCGGGCGAGTCCTTCAGCGACGCGGGCCGCCACGCGGCCGAGCTCGTGCGCCAGACCGGGGCGGTGTTCATCCCGCCCTTTGACGACGCGGATGTCATCGCCGGGCAGGGCACCATCGGCATGGAGATCCTGCGCCAGCACCCCGGGCCCATCGACGCCGTGTTCATGCCCATCGGCGGCGGCGGCCTCGCCGCGGGCGTGGCGGCCTATATCCGGCACCTCAGGCCCGATATCCGGCTCATCGGCGTGGAGCCCGTGGATTCGGACGCCATGCGCCGCTCCATTGAGGAGGGCTTCCCGGTGGAGCTCTCCGAGGTGGGCCTGTTCGCCGACGGCGTGGCCGTCAAGCGCGTGGGCGACGAGACCTTCGCGCTCTGCCGCGACCTGCTGGACGAGATCATCACCGTGGATACGGACGCCATCTGCGGCGCCATCAAGGACATTTTCGAGGCCACGCGCGTGGTGGCCGAGCCGGCCGGCGCGCTCTCCCTCGCGGGGCTCAAGGCCTGGGCGGCGCGTGAAAACGCGCGCGACGCCACGCTCGTCGCCATCGTGAGCGGCGCCAACATGAATTTCGACCGTCTCGGGCATGTGGTGGACCGCTCCGAGCTGGGCTCCGAGCGCGAGGCCCTGCTCGCCGTGACCATCCCCGAGCAGGTGGGCAGCTTCCGCCGGCTCTGCGCGGCCATCGGCAACCGCAACATCACCGAGCTCTGCACCCGCTTCGGCGACCCGGAAAACGGCCGCGTCCTCGTGGGCATCAAGACCCAGGGCAAGGCCGACGTGGCCGAGGCCATGGCGGAGCTGCGAGAACAGGGCTTCAAGGTCATGGACCTGAGCGACAACGAGCTCGCCAAGCTGCACCTCCGCCACATGGTGGGCGGCAACGCGCCCGAGCTCAAGCACGAGCGGCTTCTGCGCTTCACCTTTCCGGAGCGGCCCGGCGCGCTGCGCAACCTCATGGACGCCATGCGCATGGAATTCAGCATCACGCTCTTCCAGTACCGCTACCACGGCGCGGATTATGGCCGCGTGCTCATGGGCTTTGACGTGCCGGAGGAAAAGCGCCCGGATTTCGAGGACTTTCTCGCGCGCGTGGCCGCCATGGGCTATCCGCATGCGGACGAGACGGAAAACCCGGCCTACCGCATGTTTTTAGGCTGGCACGGCGCGGCCTGATGCGCCAGGCCCCGTATTTTCGCTCGACCTTGCGGGAGGAGTCCGTTATGCTTAACACCCGGATTTTCCACAGCAACCGATTATTCTGCAAGGTTATGTTATAGTGGGCAGTTGACGGATCTTCCTTAGATCCGTCTGGAGCGAAGCGGAAGACGGGTGCTGGTGCCGGAAGGATCCTAAAAAATAAGATTTTTCGGCGCTGGCGCGCTAGCCGTTGGCGAGCTTGCGAGCCTTGCGCCAGCCGTCGGCGAGCTTGCGAGCCATACGGATGGCGACAGCGGTTTCGTTGAATGATTGCCGCGTTACCTAACTGCTGTCTCCATCCGTAGCTTCCTGCGTCGCAACGGCTGGAGCACGGATAGCGACAGTGGCAGCGTTGGCTGACCAGCGCGGTAACTAACCGCTGTCTTCATCCGTAGCGTCCTTCGTCGCAACGGCTGAAGCAAGGAAGATAAAAATTTCCGAAGGGAGTGTACTTAAGTACTCGACCGAGGAAATTTTTCTCTGACGCAGCCAGCGCCGAAGCGCTAGCCGTTGGCGAGCTTGCGAGCCTTACGGATAGCGACAGCGGCTGGGTTGACGGGCTGCAGGGGTAACTGATTGCTGTCTCCATCCGTAGCTTCCTTCGTCGCAACGGCTGGAGCAAGGCTGTTTTTGACGGATAATTTCGGCATTACAGATGCAGCACAGCCGCATCACCAGCTCAAAAGTATAACAAAGCCTTCCACAAACGGCGCGACGCGCCCAAGGAGATGCCCATGCGGATCAGCCTCTTCCTCGCCGTGCTGGCCCTCTGCGCCTTCGGCGCCGTGAGCGCCCACGCCACGGCCACGCCGGCGGTGCCCGAAGGCCCCATCGAGTTCAAGGGCTCCAAGAAGACCGTCATGTTCCCGCATTCGGCCCACGCCAAGGTGGAGTGCGTGGTCTGCCACCACAAGGTCAACGGCGAGGCCAACTTCCAGAAGTGCGCCACCTCGGGCTGCCATGACGACCTCACCGCCAAGAAGGGCGAAAAGAGCCTCTACTTCGTGGTCCACAACAAGGGCGCCGACCTGCGCCACCAGACCTGCCTCGCCTGCCACACCAAGGTCGCCGAGGAAAAGCCGGACCTGAAGAAGGAACTGACGGGCTGCTCCAAGTCCAAGTGCCATCCCTAGGGGGCGGCGTTCAGGACGGCCCGGCGCCGGCCACTATTTGCGCCGCGCGGCATAAACTGATACAGTTTTTTGCCGTTCTCTAGAGCGACTGCCCGGCGCCTCGCAGGCCCGGGCAAGCCGCCCTGCGCCCGCCGCGTCCGCGCGGCCGCGTACGCACGCAAACCGCGAGGTTGCCATGGCCGCCCATAACGCCCCCGTTCCTGAAGAGAACGCGGAAGACATCATCGACCTCACCGAGCTCATCGAAAGGGGCGACGCCGCGCCCGCCGCCGACGCCGGCGCGCAGCCCGACAACGAAGATGCGGAAATAGAAGCCCTGCTCGCCCAGATGGACGCCAGCGACGGCGCGAGCTTCAGCAAGGGCCCGGCCGCGCCGCTGGACGGCCCGGCCCCCGGCGCCGCCCCGGTGGTCGACCCCAACGAGCAGCTCGACATGTCCGACATGGGCGACATCGACAACCTGCTGGCCTCGCTCGACATTCCGCCGCAGCCCCATGAAAGCGCCGCCACGGCGACGCCACCCCAGGCGCCCCCGGCTGCCGCGCCGCACGCCGCCATGCCGCAAGACCTTGACGCGGCCATGGACGAACTGCTCGGCGGGAGCGCGCCCACGCCGCCACCCGCCGCCCCCGCGAGCCCGGCGGCTGTGGCTGAAGCCTCAGACAGCATGTTGCAGGATCTCGACGCGGCCATGGACGAACTGCTCGGGGGCACAGCCCCAACGCCGCCCCCGCCGCCGGCCGCGCCCGCAGGCGCACCCAGCGTGGAAGACCTGCTTGCCGCCGCCACCATGCCGGCGGCGCCCAAGGCCGAAGCGCCGGCGGCGCCCGATCTGGAGGCGGATCTCGACGCCCTTCTCGGCGACCCGGCCCTTGCCCCGCAGCCCGCGCCGGCTTCCGTCCCCGCGCCTGGCGAGCCGGGCCTCGAGGCCGACCTCGCCAGCCTGCTCACCTCGCTGGACGCCGAAAAGGCGGCCGCGCCCCAAGCCCCGGCACCGGTTCCCGAGGCCGCCGCGCCCTCCTTCGAGGACCTGATGGCGGCGGCAGCGCCGCAAGCCGAGGCCGCCCCTGAGCCTGCGCCGGAACCGGCCCCGGAACCCGAGACCCCGGCCGCCGTGGTGGAACACGCCTCGATAGTGGAAGAAACGGCCCTCACCGTGGAGGCCGCGGCGCCCGAAACCGCGCCAGAGCCCGCGTCTGCGCCAGAACCTGCAGAAGACCTGGCGCCCATCGAAGCCGAATTTACCGAGATGCCGCCGGCGGACGA
>NZ_JAAKEK010000008.1:0-123947 GCF_011039155.1 Desulfovibrio sp. ZJ746
CGCTATTCACTTGTCAATGAACCACCGCCGCCTTTTCGCGGCGCGACGCGTTATATGCGTCCGATTCCCGCCCTTGTCAAGGGGCCTTGCGAAAATTTTTTCACTTGCCCCGGTTCTCGGCGCGGAGTGCTAAAATAGGTTCGCACACCCTCCCTGTCAAGGGAATTTTTCAAGCTTTTTTCAACGACCCGCAAATCGGCGGCTGGCGGGAGCTTGTGGGCCTGTGAGGCACGCGGGCGGTATCCCGGCTTGCAGCCGGGGCCGAAAAAGGACTATCCTTCAGGAAACGCCACAGGAGGCCCCCATGCCCAAAATGCGCAGCTCCAAGCAGCAGCTCAAACGCATCCTTCAGGAGCCGGACTGGCAGGCGCACCTTGAGGAAATCGCCGCGGGCGGCATGACCAGCGTGGGACCGCTCTTTTCCTTCCTGTTGCTCGGGCCGCTCACCATGCACCGCGCGGCCGTGGCCCTGGGCGCCACGGTGGCTGAGCTAGCCCGCACCGAGCCCGAAACGGCGCGCAATGTCATCCGGCGCTTCATGTGGCACATGAACGAGGACTCCGGCAATATCGGCTGGGGCATCCCCGACGCCTTCGCGGAGTGCCTCGCCGCCAGCGAGCCGCTTGCCGAGACCTATCACCGCATCCTCATCTCCTATATCATGGATCTGGGGCACGCCGACAATTATTGCGACAATGACATCCTCCGCCGCTCCTGCTACTGGGCGGTGGGGCGCCTTGCCGAGGCGCGCCCTGAAATGTGCGCCGGGGCGCGGCCGTGGCTCGTCAAGGGACTTGCCGATGTGGACAGCATCTGCCGGGGCATGGCGGCATGGGCGCTCTCAAAGCTGCCGCAGGACATGATGGACGCCCCGGCCCTGCGCCGGCTCGCCGAAGCGGGCGATGAGGATGTCTGCGAAATCTACGAGGCCGACAGAATCCGCGAGGCGCGCGTGAGCGAGCTTGCCCGCGCGGCGCTGGCGCGCGACGAGGTGAATAGGATTTGTAACTAAGAAAGCAACAATAAAAAAGGGCTATCCTCACTACGATAGCCCTTTTTTATTCTATTATTTTCTCATTTTCTAAACCTCATAATTAGCCCCATTGCCATTTCTTTTTTTCATCTACCTTGCCTCCAAGGTATTTTTCGTGAAGACGGATAAATTCACGCAGCCTCTTGCTGCTATCAAGACCCGACCAAGCTTGTATAGGATTTCCCTTTAGGATTTGTTCCTCTCGAACACCCCTACCACGTGTCTTTTCTAACGCATCATAAAGAGTTGAAAAACCCATTCCAGAACGTAAAATACTTTTTACTTGTTTAAGAAACATATAGCGTATTATACTTGGTTGTTCATATACCTTATATGCTGAACCTATATCAGTATAGTTCCATGTATTTATTATATTGACAACATAAGAAACCTTATTTTGATTGGTAATGTCTATACCCAAGACTTCACCATCAGCGGGTGAAAATATAGGTGAATAAATTTCTTTTTGACTCATTGGATTGGATCTCCCTCTGATTAAATAATTGGAAATTCTCAGACTGCGGCATCCAGCAGAAGGTTGTCGCGGTGGATCACGTCGGGGTAGTGCGCGTCGCCGAGGATGGCCGCCACTTCGTGCCGCTTGAGGCCCATGATCTTGCGCAGGTCGGCCGCGCTGTAGTTGGTGAGGCCCACGCCGAGCGGGCGGCCCGCATGCTCCACGCGCACGAGCGCTCCCTTCTGGAAGCTGCCGGAAACCTCGCGCACGCCCCCGGGCAGGAGGCTGCCGCCCTCGCGCATGAGGGCCGCGGCCGCGCCGGCATCCACCGTGACGCTGCCCGCCGGGTCGGACTGGTAGGCCAGCCAGAACTTGCGCCGCGGGATGGCGTGGCGCGCCGGGTCCACCCAGGTTCCCGCCGGGGCTTCCGCTCCTTCTTCACCACCAAGGCCGAAAGCCCGCGTCAGGGCGCCCGGCTCGCGCCCGCGCAGGATGAGCGTGGGCACGCCGAGCTGCGCGGCCCGGCGCGCGGCCATGAGCTTGGAGCGCATGCCGCCGGTGCCCACGGCCGTCTTGGCCCCGCAGAGGCGCCCGAGGTCGAGGCGCGCCACATCCTCGATGCGGGCGAGCACCGGCGCCCCGGGGTCGGCATGCGGGTCGCGCGCGCAGACGCCTCGCGCGGAAGTGAGGTTGATGAACAGGTCCGCGCCCACGAGGTTCACAAGCAGGCTGGCGAGGCAGTCATTGTCGCCGAACTTGAGCTCGGCGACCGAGACGGTGTCGTTTTCATTGACGATGGGCAGCACGCCCCAGCGCAAAAGCTCGGCGAAGGTGTTGCGGGCGTTGAGGAAGCGGCTGCGGGAGCGCAAATCGTCCCGCGTGAGCAGCACCTGCGCGGTGGCGACACCGTGCGGCCGGAAGGCCCTGTCCCAGGCGCGCATGAGCAGCCCCTGCCCCACGGCGGCGGCCGCCTGGCGCACCGCGAGGTCGCGGCCCCGGGCGTCGATGCCCTGGCTTGCAAGGGCCGCGCGCCCGGCGGCCACGGCGCCCGAGGAGACGAGGACGATGCGGCGGCCGCCGGCATCACCCGCGCCGGGCGCCCGCAAGGCCGCCATCTGGCCGGCGAGGGAATCCAGCACTTCAAGGGCCAGCCCGTCCGCGTCCGTGAGGACGGCGCTCCCCACCTTGATGACGATGCAGCGCGCCCGGCCGAGCAGCCGGCGCCGCTCCCCGGCCCAGTCCGCGTCCACGCTGGCCGCGGCCTCGTCATTCATTGGTGTACTCGACCTCGATCTCGGGAAATTCCTCGTCCTCGGCCGGCGGCTCGGTGTGGAAATGCACCAGCGGCTCGTGGCGCGCCAGCTCGTCCTTGAGGCGCCAGAGCTCCTCCACCAGCGGCTCGAGGCCGATGCGCTCCTTGGCGGAGATGAAGTAGATGCGGCGCTCGTCCTTGGCGGCGCGGGCCATGAGGGCCTGCAGGCGCTCCTCGGAGACGAGGTCGATCTTGTTGATGACCTCGATCTGCCGTCGCTCGGCGAGCTCGGGGTCAAAACGGCGCAGTTCCTCATTGACGAGCTCGAAGCCGGCCCAGGGGTCGGCATCATCCACGTCCTCGATGCTCAGCATGTGCACGAGGAAGCGCGTGCGCTCCACATGCCTGAGGAAGCGGTGCCCGAGGCCCAGGCCCGCGTGCGCGCCCTCGATGAGGCCGGGGATGTCGGCGATGATCATGCGCTTTTCCGGGTCCACCTCGTCGATCATCACGCCGAGGTTGGGCGTGATGGTGGTGAAGGGATAGTCGGCGATTTTCGGGCGCGCGGCCGAGACCCGGGAAATGAAGGTGGACTTGCCGGCATTGGGGAGCCCGATGAGGCCCACGTCCGCCAGGATCTTGAGCTCGAGGCGCAGGGTCACTTCCTCGCCGGGCTCGCCGGGCTGGGCGAAGCGCGGCGCGCGCATGGTGGCCGACTTGAAGTGCTCGTTGCCCTTGCCGCCGCGGCCGCCCCGCGCCACGAGCACGAGGCTTTCGGGCTCGCTCAGGTCCGCGAGGAGGCGTTCGCCGCCGTCCTCGGCGATCGCTTCGTCCGCCTCCACGTCGGGGGCGTCGCCACGGCGCACGCTCTCGGCGAAGACGAGCGTGCCCACGGGCAGCCCGAGCACGAGATCCGCGCCCTTCTTGCCGTCGCACTGGCCGCCGCGGCCGGGCTGCCCGTTCTGCGCCTCATAGACGCGCTTGAGCCGGAAATCGTAGAGGGAGAGCAGGCGGCTGTCCGCCCGGAGATAGACCGAACCGCCGTTGCCGCCGTCGCCGCCGTCCGGGCCGCCCTTGGGCACGAATTTCTCGCGCCGGAAGGACATGCAGCCCCTGCCGCCCTTGCCCGCCTTGACGAGGATCCTCGCTTCATCCACAAAACGCATGGCATGCCTCGCAGAGGGGACGCCCGCGGCACCGTGCCGAGGGCAAGCCCCGAATGTCGCCTCACTATGCCCGCAAACACGCGAAAAGGGAAGGCCCGCCCTTGGGCGGCGCCTTCCCCGAAAACCCGGTATCTGCCTTGCGGCTTTTGGTGCAGCTAGGCCGCGGCCTCGTCCACATGCACCCGCGTGTGGACGCGGCGCTTGCGGGTGAACTTTTCAAAGCGCACCACGCCGTCCACCTTGGCGAACAGCGTATAGTCGCGCCCCATGCCCACATTGAGGCCGGGATAGACGACCGTGCCCAGCTGACGAACGATGATGTTGCCGGCAAGCACAGGCTGGCCGCCATAGCGCTTGATGCCCCGACGCTGCCCCGGACTGTCGCGGCCGTTGCGTGACGAACCGCCCGCTTTCTTGTGAGCCATGATGCCTCCCCGGCCGCTTCACCGGCACGGCGCCCGCCTCGGCGGCTGGCGCGCCGGAACGACGGCCTAGCTGTTGATGCTTTTGATGCGAAGGGCGGTGCAATCCTGCCGGTGGCCGTGCAGGGACTTGGAATCCTTGCGGCGGCGGCGCTTGAACACCAGCACCTTGGGGCCGCGGCCCTGGGCCACCACTTCGGCCTTGACGGAGGCGCCCTCAAGGTAGGGCGTGCCCACCTTGCAGCCGTCGCCGCCAATGAGCAGGACCTTGTCCAGAACGACCTCGGCGCCCGGTTCCACGGCGAGCTTTTCCACGAGGATGCGGGTGCCTTCCTCGACCTGATACTGCTTTCCGCCGGTTTCGACAATCGCGTACATCTCAAACCTCCAAAAAGAGAAAGGCATACTTGCCCCAAGCGGCGGGAAATGTCAAGCGCCCGGGCCGCGTCAGCTCCGCGGGGCGGCCACGAGGCCGGCCAGCGCCTCGAGGGCCGCGTCGTCCGTATATTCAAAGCGCAGCGGCGTCAGCGTGACATGCCCCTCGGCGAGCAGCGCCTTGTCCGTGCCCGGGCGCACGGTCTCCGGGGGCACATCGCCGGTGAGCCACCAGTAGGGCTCGCCGCGCGGGTCTTCGCGGCGGTCGTAGATATTGCGCCACACGGCGTCGGACTGCGGGCAGACGCGCACTTCCCCTTCAGGGAGCCCGCCCGCGGGATAGTTGAGGTTGAGGACGCGCCGCGCGGGAATCTTCTCCCAGTCGATGCGCTCGGCGAGCGCGACCGCGTGGCGCGCATGGGCCGTCAAATCCTGCCCCCCCGAGTGGTCGGCGTGGGAGATGGCCATGCTGGCGACGCCGTCGTGCGCGCCCTCGGCCGCGGCGCCCACCGTGCCGGAATAAAAGATGTCCGGCCCCACATTGGGGCCGAGATTGATGCCCGCCATGACGAGATCGGGCCGGCGCGGCGAGAGCGCGCCCAGGCCCAGCTTGACGCAGTCCGTGGGCGTCCCGTGGACGCCGATGCCGGAAAAGCCCGGCTCGTCAATCCGGCGCGTGCGCAAGGGCTCGAACACGGTGAGCGAGTGGCCCACGCCGGACTGCTGCCGCAGAGGCGCCACGGCCGTGACCGTGTGGCCGGCCTCCGTGAGGGCGGCGTAAAGGGCGCGCAGCCCCGGCGCCAGGATGCCGTCGTCATTGGTCAGGAGAACGTGCATTTGACAATACCTCGGAAAGAAGGGAATCTCGGGCAAGGGCGCCCACGCGCGGTCGGGCGGAGACTATCTATATGGAAAAAGGCGATTTCGTCAAAGACATTGTGCCCAACGCCGAGGCCTCCGGCATCTTCGCCGTTGCCGAGGCGAGCCTTGCGCAGTCGCGCAACGGCCCCTACTGGCGCCTGGTGCTGGCCGACGCGAGCGGCAGCATCGAGGCCAAGATCTGGAGCCCGCTCAGCGGCGAATTCAGCGAGATAGCGCCCGGCACCCTCGCCGAGGTGGAGGGGCGGGCCTCGCTCTTCCGCTCGGCCGTGCAGCTCGCCGTGGAAAAATTCCGCCCGCTCGACGCCACCGAAGCCCCCCGCGTGGACCAGACGGCCTTTCTGCCGGCGAGCCCCTATCCGCTGGACGCCATGTTCGACGAGCTCATGGCGCTCTGCCGCGAGGAGTTCACGCACAAGCCCTGGCGCAAGCTCGTTTTCGCGGTGCTTGAAGATGCGGAGCTCGCGCCGCTTTTCCGCCTCTCGCCGGCGGCCAAGAGCGTCCACCACGCCTATGCCGGCGGCCTCCTGGAACACACGCTCGGCGTGTTCAAGGCCTGCCGCCGCATGGCCGAGCAATACCCCGAGCTCGACCGCCAGGCCCTGCTGGCCGGGGCGCTGTTCCACGATTTTGGCAAGATCCGCGAATTTTCGGGCGGTTTCTCCAACGACTATACCACCGAGGGGCGCCTGCTCGGGCACCTCATGCTCGGCGTGGAGCTGCTGGCGCCCTTCCTCGCGCGCTCGGGCCTTGAGCCGGGCCTCCAGGAGCACTTGCGGCACCTCATCCTGAGCCACCATGGCGAGCTGGAATTCGGCGCCGTGCGCCAGCCGCACACCCCGGAGGCCCTGGCCCTCCATTATGCGGACAATCTCGACGCCAAGCTCGCCCAGTGCCGCGGGCTCTTCGCGGCGCTGGACGGCGAGGGCCCTGGCTGGACGCCGTGGCAGGCCACCCTGGGGCGCCCCATGTACCGCCCGCCGCGCACGCCCGCGGCCCGGCCGCCAGCTCCCAAGGGGCGCAAAAACGCCAGGAGGGAAGAATGTTTGTCACTTTTGAAGGCATAGAAGGCTCGGGCAAGTCCACGGCCCTGCGCCTCCTCGCCGCCTATTTGCAGGAGCGCGGGCACGACCCGGTGCTCACGCGCGAGCCGGGCGGCAGCACCCTTGGCCGCAGCCTGCGCCCCATCCTGCTGGACGCGCGCACGCGCGGCCTCTCCAGCCGGGCGGAGCTGCACCTCTTTCTCGCCGACCGCGCCCAGCATGTGTCCGAGATTATCCGGCCCGCGCTGGAGGCCGGCCAGACCGTGCTCTGCGACCGTTTTTCGGATTCCACCCTCGCCTACCAGGGCTATGGCCGCGGCCATGATGTGGAGCGGCTGCGCCGCATCAACGCCCAGGCCACCGGGGGCCTTGCGCCCGACCTCACCCTGCTCCTCGACCTTAGCGTGGCCGAGGGGCTGGAGCGCGCGGGCGAGCGCAACCGCGCCGAGGGCACCGTGCTCTCGGAGGGGCGCTTCGATTCCGAAAGCCTGGACTTTCACGAGCGCGTGCGCGAGGGCTATCTCGCCCTGGCCGCCGCCGAGCCCGGGCGCATCGCCGTCATCGACGCCACGCAGGCGCCCGAGGACGTGCTGCTCCAGTGCCTTTCCGCGCTGGAGGAGCGGCTGCACCACCGCGGCACCGGCATTGCCTGACAAGGAGCTTCCATGGCCAAGACCCCACCAGAACTCTACAGCCTCGAGGCCGACGGCGGGCGCCTGCGCTTCACGCCGCTTTCGCCGGGCACGGCCTTGCCCTCGCCGCTCGCCGTGGTGCACCGCATGGGCGACCCGGCCCTCATCCAGTGCGCGGTGCTCCGGCGCGAGAACGCCCCCGGCGGCGTCTTCCGGCTGGAGGACGCGAACGGCCCGCTGCTCGCGGCCATTGCGCCGGACAATCTCACCTTTGCGCTCGGCATGGGCTTTTTCGGCGAGCTCACGGCCAACGCCCGCTACGGCGTGGACGTGTTCGAGAACATGGAAGAGCCCGATGATTGAGCCGCTCACGGCCAGCCGCACGCTCGGCGTGGTCTTCTTCCCCGCGTTCGACTGGGCCATCTCGCCCACGCATCCCGAGCGGGAGGAGCGCCTGCTCTACACGCGCGACCAGCTCCAGGAGGAAGGCCTCTTCGACATCCCGGGCATCAGCGAGCACCGGCCGGTCTTCGCGAGCCACGCGCAGCTCGAGCGCGCGCACTTCTGCCTGCCCTCGGCCGGCGCCGTGAGCACGGAATCGCACCTCGCCGCGGCCGGGGGCGCCATCACGGCGGCGCGCCTCGTCATGGAGCACAGGACAGACCGGGCCTTCGCGCTGGTGCGGCCCCCCGGGCACCACGCCATGCGCGTGGTCCACGGCAACCGCGGCTTCTGCAACATCAACAATGAAGCCGTCATGGTGGAGTATATCCGCGACCATTATCCGCACCCCGAGGGCCGCCCCCTGCGCGTGGCCATCGTGGATACGGACGTGCACCACGGCGACGGCAGTCAGGACATCTTCTGGAACGACCCCCACACCCTCTTCATCTCGCTGCACCAGGACGGCCGCACGCTCTACCCGGGCACGGGCTTCCTCGGCGAGGACGGCGGCCCGGGCGCGCGCGGGCGCACCATCAACATCCCGCTCCCGCCTGAGACCTCGGACGAGGGCTATCTCTACGCCATGCGCAACGCCGTCCTCCCCATGCTGGAGGATTTCAGGCCGGACATCATCATCAATTCCGCCGGGCAGGACAACCATTTCACCGACCCGCTCGCCAACATGCGCCTTTCGGCCCAGGGCTATGCGGCGCTGACAACGGCCCTGAACCCGGACATCGCCGTGCTGGAGGGCGGCTACGCCATTCGCGGGGCGCTGCCGTATGTGAACCTCGGCATCTGCCTCGCTCTGGCGGGCATCCCGGCGGCGGGCGAGATCCGCGAGCCCGGCTGGACGCCGGGGGCCATCCGCCAGAGGCCGCGGGTGGCCGAATATATCGCGCGCCTCTGCGAGGAGGTGCTGGACCGCTATTTCCGGCCGCCGGCGCGCCCGGCCGAGGGCAAGGAAGATAAAGGCTGGTGGGCGCGGCCCCGGCGCATCTTTTATGACACAGACATGCTGAGCGAGCGCCAGAACGAAAGCTGGCGCCTGTGCGGCGACTGCTCGGGACTCGGGCGCATCGAGACGGCATCGGAGCGCGTGCCGCGCTCCCTCTGCCTGCTCGTGCCGCGCCATGCCTGCCCGGCCTGCCGGGCCGAGGGCAAGCGCCTGGCCGAAGAAGCGCGCAAGAGCGGGCGCTACGCCCATGTGCGCCTGCTGGACGGCGACGCCGCGGACACGACGGCAGAGAAGGCGCCCGAACACATCCTTAACAACTAGCGAACCAGCGAGGCATACATGACGGACATCCTCATCATCGGCGCGGGCGGCGTGGGCAGCGTGGTGGCCCACAAGTGCGCGCAGGCCAAGCGCGAGACCGGCGTTTTCGGCAAGATCACGCTGGCGAGCCGCACACTCTCCCGCTGCGAGGCCGTGGCCGCCAGCGTGCGCGAGCGCCTTGGCGTGGACATCGCCACCGCGCAGGTCGATGCGGACGATGTGCCCGCGCTCTGCGCGCTCATGCGCGAGGTAAAGCCGGCCATCGTGTGCAATATCGCGCTCCCGTACCAGGACCTGCACATCATGGACGCCTGCCTCGAGTGCGGGGCGCACTATCTCGACACCGCCAATTACGAGCCGCCGGACACCGCGCGCTTCGAGTACAAGTGGCAGTGGGCCTACCGCGACCGCTTCCGCGAGGCCGGCCTCACCGCCCTGCTCGGCTCCGGCTTCGACCCCGGCGTGACCAATGTGTTCGCCGCCTGGGCGCTCAAGCACGAGCTCGACGAAGTGCATGTGCTCGACATCATCGACTGCAATGCCGGCAGCCACGGCCAGGCCTTCGCCACCAACTTCAACCCCGAGATCAACATCCGCGAGGTCACGGCGCGCGGGCGCTACTGGGAGCACGGGGAATGGGCGGAGACCGACCCGCTCTCCTGGTCCATGGACTACGACTTCCCGGACGGCATCGGCAAAAAGAAGTGCTACCTCATGTACCATGAGGAGCTGGAATCGCTGGTGCGCCACCTGCGCGGCATCCGCCGGGCGCGCTTCTGGATGACTTTTTCCGAAAGCTACCTCAACCACCTCGAGGTGCTCGGCAATGTGGGCATGACCCGCATCGACCCGGTGCGCTTCCACGGGCAGGACATCGTGCCCATCCAGTTCCTGGCGGCGCTTTTGCCCGACCCGGCCTCTCTGGGGCCGCTCACCACGGGGCGCACCTGCATCGGCGATGTCTTGCGCGGCGTGAAGAACGGCCAGCCGCGCGCGGTCTATGTGTACAATATCTGCGACCACGGCGCCTGCTACCGCGAGGTGGGCTCGCAGGCCATTTCCTACACCACGGGCGTGCCGGCCATGATCGGCACCAAGCTCATCGCCGAAGGCCTGTGGCGCCGCCCCGGCGTGTGGAACATGGAGGAATTCGACCCCGACCCCTTCATGGCGGACCTCAACCGCTTCGGCCTGCCCTGGAACTGCGTGGAAGTTCCCGCGGACTGACCCATGCGCGGGGACTGCCTCGACCTTTTGCTGGCGCAGGATTCGCCCGCGCCCTCGCCCTGCTTCGTGCTCGACGAGTGCCGGCTTGCCGAAAACGCCGCCATCCTCGACGGCGTGCAAAAGGCCACAGGCGCGAAGATCCTGCTGGCGCTCAAGGGCTTTGCGGCCTGGGCGACCTTTCCCCTGCTCTCGCGCGCGGGCCGGGGGCCGCTGTGGGGCGTGTGCGCGAGCTCGGTGGACGAGGCGCGCCTCGGCCGGGAGGACTTCGGCGGCGAGGTGCACGCCTTCGCGGCCGCGTGGAGCGAGGAGGAATTCCGCGAGCTGCTCACCCTCTGCGACCATATCGTGTTCAATTCCCTCGCCCAGTGGCGGCGCTTCCGGCCTTTGGCCGAGGCCGCACGCGCTGCCGGGAAAAGCCGCGAGGTGAGCTTTGGCCTGCGCCTGAACCCGGAGCATTCCGAGGGCGCCGTGCCCATTTACGACCCCTGCGCGCCAGGCTCGCGCCTGGGCATCCGGCCGGCGCAGCTTGCGGCCGGGGCCGCGCCGGGCGAGCTCGAGGGCATTTCCGGGCTCCACTTCCACACCCTCTGCGAGCAGGGGGCCGACGCGCTTGCGCGTACCCTGGATGCTGTGGAGGAAAAGTTCGCGCCCTGGATAAGCGCGCTCCCCCAGGAAGGGCGCTGGCTCAATTTCGGCGGCGGCCACCACATCACGAAGCCCGGCTACGACCGCGCCCTGCTCTGCCGGCTCATCGGGCGCTGGCGCGACCGATACGGCGCGCAGGTCTATCTCGAGCCCGGCGAGGCCGTGGCCCTCGATGCGGGCTGGCTCACGGCCACGGTGCTCGACGTGGTTGAAGCCGACATGCCCGTGGCCGTGCTGGACGTTTCCGCCGCGTGCCACATGCCGGACGTGCTCGAGATGCCCTACCGCCCCGGGGTGTATTACAGCGCTCCCGACGGCGCCCCCCGCAGGGCGGCCGAAGCCGGGGCGGACGCGTGGACCTGCCGGCTCGCGGGCAAGTCCTGCCTCGCCGGGGATGTCATCGGGGAGTACGCCTTTGCCGCGCCGCTCACGGTGGGGCGGCGCCTCGTCTTCGCGGACATGGCCATCTACAGCATGGTGAAGACCACCACCTTCAACGGCCTGAGGCTCCCCTCCATCGCGATCTGCCGCTGTGCGGACGCCGACCCGCAGGCTCCCGCGGGCGAGCGCTTCCGCATCCTGCGCCGCTTCGGCTACGAGGACTTCCGCGGGCGCCTCTCCTGAAGCCGCCCCGCGAGCCCGGGGGCTCTCCCTCACGGATTCCCGCGCGTCACGCCCCGCGCCTTGACATCAGCGGGAAAAATTCGGATGATTTTGCACCTCTTTCAACCGTGTGCATATCGGAAACCACTGCCGCACCAATGCCGTGAGGCCGGAGGAGAATACCATGAGAACCAAGATCGTCGCCACTATCGGGCCCGCCTCCAACACCAAGGAAAAGCTCAAGGCCCTGGCCGGGGCGGGCGTCAGCGTCTTCCGCCTCAATTTCTCGCACGGCAGCGCCTCGGATTTCATCAAGATCATCAACTATATCCGTGAGGTGGAGGCCGAACTCCACCGGCCCATCACCATCATGCAGGATCTCTCCGGCCCCAAGATCCGCCTCGGCGTGGTGCCGGAAAAATCCATCCAGGTCACCAAGGGCATGAAGCTTTTGCTCGGCCCGAGCGACAAGCGCGTGGAGGAGCTCGCCTACCTTCCCTTCGACCATGAGGTCATCCTCGAGAGCCTCGAGCCCGGCGACCGCATGGTGCTCGCCGACGGCGGCCTCCAGTTCGTGGTGAAGGAACGCCGCGACGACGGCCTCGTGCTGCTCGTGGCCGGCAACGACGGCATCGTGACCTCGCGCAAGGGCCTCGCGCTGCCCGGCAAGGCCACCAAGGTGCGGGCCCTCACCGAAAAGGACAAGAAGGACCTCGAGGACGGCCTGGCCCTCGGCGTGGACGCGGTCGCCATCTCATATGTGCAGACCGCCGACGACGTGCGCGAGGCCAAGGAGCTCATTGCCAAGTCCGGCCGGCGCGTGCCGGTGGTGGTCAAGCTGGAGCGCCAGAGCGCGGTGGACAACCTCGACGCCATCCTCGCCGAGACGGACATCGTCATGGTGGCCCGCGGCGACCTTGGCGTGGAGTGCCCGCTGCCGCTTTTGCCGGCCCTGCAGAAGCGCATTATCAGCGCCTGCAACCAGGCCTCCAAGCCGGTCATCGTGGCCACGCAGATGCTGCTCTCCATGGTCAACAACCCCGTCCCCACCCGCGCCGAGACCACGGACGTGGCCAATGCCGTGCTCGACGGCGCCGATTGCGTCATGATGAGCGAAGAGACGGCCATGGGCAATTTCCCGGTGGAGACCGTGCAGTTCATGCGCATGATCACCACCGAGGCCGAAAAGCTCCTGCTCGACCACCGCAAGCTGGAAGAGCCGGAGAGCGACAAGGGCATCCCGGAATTTCTCGCCTATTCCGCCTGCCTGCTCGCCGACAAGGCGGACGCCAAGGCCATCGTGTCGCACAGCGTTTCCGGCGGCTCGGCGCGGCAGGTTTCCGCCCGGCGCCCCCCGCAGGCCATCTACGCGCTCACGCCCGACCCCTCGACCATCAAGGCGCTCAACTTCGCCTGGGGCGTCACCCCCGTCTTTGTGGACAAGGACCACATCGGCCAGACACACCTCGAGCGCGCGGAAGAATTCATCAATAACAGCAAGGACTTCAAGGTCAACGACTGCGCGGTCATCACCGCCGGCCAGATCAAGGACTCGGCCACGCCGCGCGGCACCAACCTGGTCAAGATCTACTGGAAGTAGCGCATGGCAGAAAAAAAAGCCTCCGGCGCCGTTCCCGCGAACATCAACGAAGAGTACTACCAGATCAGCCCGGAGATTCTGGGGAGCTTCCCCAAGTACCGGCCGCCGGTGGACCTCTTCGTGTTCCGCGAGGATATTGCCGTGCTTGCGCCCTATTCGCGCAAGGGGACGCGCCTCACCAACGAGCAGGTGGAGGAGCTCGCGCAGCTCTGCGCCGAGGGCAACGTCTTCGTCTCGCGCTCGGACCACCCCATCTATTCGCGGCACATCGTGCGCCAGCTCGACCTCGTGCTCCAGGACCACAACCTGAAGGAGGCCGAGATCGCCAATATCTGCGTGCACGCGCTCTACCTGCGCTATGCGGAGTTCTACGCGCAGCCCGTGAAGGCGCTTTTCGACCCGCTTTACCGCGACGTGCAGGTGGTCACGGAATACCTCGCGCAGGACCCCAAGCGCATCAACGCCTTCATGCGCCGCCTGTTCCGCAGGCATGACCCGGCGAAGCACGCGGTCAACAGCATGATCGTGGGGCTGTGGCTCTGGCTCCAGAACCCGGGCGACCACGATCGCAAGGAGCTCGACCGCATGGCGCTGGCCCTGCTCGTGCACGACATCGGCATGAGCAAGGTGCCCCCCTTCCTGCTCGACAAGAAGGGCGCGCTCAAGCCCGAAGAGCGTGAAAAGGTCTGGCAGCACTCGCTGCTCGGCGTGAAAATCATGCAGAAGATGGAGATGGTGTATGACGCCCTGCTCCGCATCTGCTTCGAGCATCACGAGCGCCTGGACGGCTCCGGCTATCCGCAGCGCATCAAGGCCGGCCAGGTGCCGGCCGCGGCGGCGCTGGCCGCCGTGGCGGACTCGTTCTCGGCCATGATCACCGAGCGCAGCTACGCGCCCGCCAAGGAACCCATGGACGCGGCGCGCGAGCTCGCGGAAGACCAGCGGTACGACAGCGGCGTGGCGCGCACCCTCCTCGCCGGCTATGCCCGAAATACTTTCGGCACCCCGCAGGACATGGACGCCTTTGTGGAACAGAAGGACTGAAACCCCCGCGCCGGAGAAAGCCCCCACGGAGGCCCGCATGCGCTCCCTGCTCCTCACGCTCGTATTTCTGGCCTGCCTCGGCCTGCTCCTGCCGGCCGGCTCGCAAGCCCCGGCGCATGCGGCAGCCGATGACGGCGGGCGCCTTGTAAAGGCCGTGGTGCTCTCGCGCCACGGCGTGCGCGCCCCCACCCAGAAGCACAAAATCCTCGAGTCGTGGAGCGAGCGCGTGTGGCCGGTGTGGCCGGTGAAACGCGGCGACCTCACCCCGCGCGGCGGTGAGCTCGTCACGGCCATGTGGGGCAATCTCGGGGCGGCCTTCCGCAAGGAGGGCGTCCTGCCGGCCAACCTGTGCCAGCGCCCGGCGGATGTCTATGTGCGCGCCGACACGGACGAACGCACCCGCGCCACGGCCCGCGCGCTCCTGAACGCGCTCGCGCCGGACTGCCGCCTCGGCTTCGCTGTCACGTCCGACCCCATCGACCCGCTCTTCCATCCCGTCAAGGCCGGGCTCTACACCTTTGACCCCATCGGCGCCGCCACGGACATCCTGACCATGACCAATGGCGGCCTCGGCCAGCTCCAGGACGACCTCGCCACGCCGCTCGCGCTGGTGGGGCGCATTTCCGCGCCGGTCTCGGCCGAATTGTGCTCCCATTTCGGGCTCCCGCAGGAGTGCGCCCTCTCCGACATCCCCAATGCCGTGAGCGTCGCTCCCGACGGGCGCAGCGTGAACCTCACCGGCAGCCTCGCCATCGCGTCGAGCCTCGCCGAGATCTTCCTGCTCGAATACGGCGAATGGCCCGGCGTGGCCGCCGGCTGGGGGCAGGTCACGGCGCCCACCCTGCGGCAGGTGCTTCCCGTCCACGCAAAGGTCTTCGACGTGGTCAACAGGGCGCCGCTGGTGGCCTGGGCCCGTGGCTCCTCCCTGCTGGTGGAGATGGGCGCGGCCCTGCTTGGCACCCACTATGACGAGCGCTGCAACAAGGCCGCGCTGGCGGTCTTCGTGGGGCATGACACCAATATCGCCAATTTGGGCGCGCTGCTTGGCGTCAACTGGCAGCTTGAGGGCTATCCCGTGAACGGCATCCCGCCGGCGTCCGCGCTCATGCTGGAGCTGTGGGAGAAAAACGGCGCCCGCGAAGTGCGCGTGACCTTTTTCGCCCAGCCCATGGCCGCCCTGCATGCGCCCTTCCCCTCGGAGGGCCCGCTCAGCCCCGCGGGCCTGCGCGAGCACGCGCCCGCGATGGCTCATGTGACGGCGCCGCCCATAGTGGGCGAAGCGCGCTTCTCCCTTGAGGAATTCCGCGACCGCATCGCCGAGGCCACGGCAGGCGCCCCGCTGGCGCCGCCGCAGGTGCCCCCGCTGGATTTCGCCCGCGAGGTGGCGAAATAGGCCGCTTTCCCATCTACACCCATGTTCCGGGCAGCCGCATACGCCAAGCGCCCCCGGAAGCCCGGAAAGGAGAACCATATGCCCACCGACAACAGCCCCAATTCCGCCACGCCCGAAGCCGCCCGGAAGGACGGCACCCGTAACATCCCGGCCGACGAGCTGGAAAAGATCCCCACCAGGACGAGCCCCTGGCAGTGGGCGGTCATCATCGTCGCCGCCGTCATCCTCATCGCCATCGGCCTGACCTTCCGCGGCGCCGAGGAGCGTGAAAACAAGGCCGCCATGCAGAATCTCGGCGCGCCGTTCACGGCCATCGTGCAGGAGCAGGCCGCGGCGCTCGGCCTCACCGCCCCGAAGATGGATTTGCAGATCGCCACCAAGGCGGCCGATGTCTCGCTCGACTTTCCCGGCGCCATCGGCGCGGACAAGGCCCGGGACTTCGCCGTGGCCGTGTGCGCGGGCCTCGCCCGCACCTATGTGAACAAGGGCTATATGCCGCGCGACCTTGCCGTGCATGTGATGACCACCCTTGCCGACGGCGCACGCGCCGTCTATGGCAAGGCCGTCTTCAACGGCAATCTCGACCAGCTTCTCTGGGAGCCGGCGCAGTAGCAGGCCCAGCGCTTCCTGGGTTCTGGCGCTCTCCTCCGCCGCTTCGCCCGCTTCGCGCGGGCCGTCCGCGGGCAGGCCGCCTGTTGACGGCCCGCGCGCATTCGTGGCAACCCCCACCACCTTCAGGGCCTGGGGGCCCCTTTACGCGGCCGAAAAAACACGCTATTTCACGGCATGCGAATCCGCTTCTCCTGGAAGAAATTCCTGCTCTGGTCATTCGGCCTCGTGATTTTCTGCGGCCTGCTCGGCGCAGGCGCCGTGGCCGCGCTCTTCTACTGGGCCTCGCGTGACCTGCCCAGCGTGACCCGCATCGAGGACTACGATCCCCCCCAGGCCACCACGGTGCTCGCGCGCAACGGCGAGACCCTGGGCACGCTCTGCAACGAAAAGCGCTATGTGATCAGCCTCAGGGAGATGTCGCCCTTCCTCCCCAAGGCCTTTCTCGCCGCCGAGGACGATTCCTTCTACCAGCACATGGGCGTGGACCCGGTGGCCATCCTGCGCGCGGCGATCAACAATTTCCGCAAGGGGCACACGGGCGAGGGCGGCAGCACCATCACGCAGCAGCTCATCAAGCAGCTGTTGCTCACCTCCGAGCGCAGCTACACGCGCAAGATGAAGGAGGCCATCCTCGCCTACCGCATCGAGAAAGACCTCTCCAAGGAAGAGATCCTCACCATCTACCTGAACCAGATCTATCTCGGGGAGCACGCCTACGGCGTGGAGGCCGCGGCGCGCACCTATTTCGGCAAGCACGCGGCCGACATCACCCTTGCCGAGAGCGCGGTCATCGCCGGGCTGCCCAAGGCGCCCTCACGCTACAATCCCTTCCGCTCCCCCAAGGCCGCCAAGGCCCGGCAGATGTATGTCCTCGGGCGCCTGCGCGATCTGGGGTGGATCGACCAGCAGCAGTACGCCCAGGCCGCGGCCGAGCCGCTTGTCTACTGGAGCATGCCCGACGGCATGGGCGGGCCGGCCCTCTGGTATCTGGAAGAGGCACGGCGCCTGCTCGTCGAGTTTTTCACCGAGAGCAACCTCAAGGCTCTCGGCGTGGAGACGACCAAGTCCGGCGAGGAATATGTCTACGAGGCGGGCCTCATCGTGCGCACGGCCATGGTGCCCGCGCAGCAGGACGCGGCCGGCAACGCGCTCAGGCGCGGCCTCGAGGAGCTGGACAAGCGCCAGGGCTGGCGCGGCGCCATCCAGATGGAGCCGGACAAGGTGCAGTCCTTCGGCAGGGATTCGTCCTTCACTCCGCAGGATCTCGCCGGCGGCGCCTGGGCGCGCGCGCTGGTGACGGCGGTGGAGCCGGGCAGGGCCTTGGTGGCGCTCGGCCAAGGCTACAGCGGCGTCATCCCGGTGGCGAACATGTCCTGGGCGCGCAAGCCCAACCCCAAGGTCGCCGCGGCCAACGCGCCGTCCATAAAGGATGCGCGGCAGGTGCTTGCGCCAGGCGACCTCATCTGGGTCTCGGCGGCGTCCATGCCCGCGCCGGAGGTGGCGGCCGCACCGGCCGCCAAGGGCAGACAGGCGCCAAAGGCCAACGCGAAAAATCTCGTCCCCTATGACCCGGCGCGCGTCAGCAAGGCAAGCCCCATCGTCCTGCGCCTCCAGCAGGAGCCCCTCGTGCAGGGGGCGCTCGCCTCGCTGGAGCCGGAAAGCGGCGACGTGGTGGCGCTCATCGGCGGCTACAGCTTCGGGGACAGCCATTTTAACCGCGCCACACAGGCGCGCCGCCAGCCGGGCTCGAGCTTCAAGCCCGTGGTCTATTCCACGGCGCTGGATTTCGGCTTCACGCCGTCCTCCATCGTGCTCGACGCGCCCTTCGTGTATGTGAACCCCTACACCAACGAGGTGTGGCGCCCCTCCAACTACGAGCACAATTACAAGGGCGAGCTGCCGCTCTGGCAGGCGCTGGCCCTTTCGCGCAATACCTGCACCGTGCGCGTGGCGCAGCAAGTGGGCATCGCCAATGTCATCCAGCGCGCCAAGGCCATGGGCCTCGAGCCGCATTTTCCGCGGGAGCTTTCCGTCAGCCTCGGCGCCGTGGCCGTCTCGCCGCTCAACCTGACGCAGGCCTATGCGGCCTTTGCCAACCAGGGCAAGGGCGTGCGCCCGCGCATCATCACCTCCATCACGGACGCCAAGGGCCGAGAGCTCTACCGGCAGGACCCGGAACACTGGCAGGCGCTCTCCCCGCAGAACGCCTACATGATGGCGACCCTGCTCAAGAACGTGGTCAATGCGGGCACGGGCTCGCGCGCGAAGATCGACGGCCGCTTCATCGCCGGCAAGACCGGCACCACCAACGAGGAGCACGACGCCTGGTTCGTGGGCTTCACGCCCTACCTCGTCACGGGCGTCTATGTGGGCTATGACCAGTTGCAGCCCCTGGGGCGCCTCGAGCAGGGCGGCAGGACGGCAGCGCCCATCTTCCGCTATTACCGCACCGTGGCGGAGGAGTTCTACGAGCCTAAGGACTTCACCATGCCCGAGGGCATCGTCATGTCCGGCAACATGGCCTATCGCGCGGACCAGCCCATGGAGGGCGTTTCGGCCACGGACGGCCTCGAGACCGACCCGGGCGAGGACACCTCCGAGGGCGGCGAAGACCTCATGCGCCAGATGTTCTAGGCCGCTCAGCCAGACTTTTCAGGAAGCACCATGATCCCATACGGCTCCCTCGTCATTTATGTCACGCCCAAGGGGCGCCGCTATCTCAAGAGGCTGGAGGCCGGGCAGGACTGGCACAGCAATGACGGCACCCTCGCGTCGGCGGACGTGGCCGCGCTCGACTTCGGCTCCGTGGCGTCCACCAACGCGGGCGTTCCCATCCGCATCGAGGAGGCCACGCTGCATGACCTGCTGCTCGGCGTGAAGCGCCAGACGCAGATCATCTATGCCAAGGACATCGCCTATATCTGCCTGCGCCTCGGCGCCGGCCCCGGGCGCACCATTGTGGAGGCTGGCTGCGGCTCCGGGGCGCTCACCCTGGGCCTTTCGTGGTTCGCCGGGCCCACGGGCCATATCGTGAGCCACGACACCCGCGAGGAGTTCACGCGCCTTGCGCGCCGCAACCTCGACTGGGCCGGGCTTGGCCAAAACGTGGAGCTCCATTGCCGCGACATCGCCGAGGGCTTTGCCGCGAGCAATGCGGACGCGCTCTTTCTCGATGTGCGCACTCCGTGGGACTATCTGGAACAGGCGCTTGCCGCGGTGCGGCCCGGCGCCACCCTGGGCTTCCTCCTGCCCACGGTGGACCAGGTGAGCCGGCTGCTGCTCGGGCTGGAGAACGGCCCCTTCGCCGAGATCGAGGTCTGCGAGCTCTTGATCCGCGGCTGGAAGCCCGTGGCCGACCGCCTGCGGCCCGAAGACAGGATGACCGCGCACACGGGCTTTCTGGTCTTCTGCCGCCAGCAGGAGCCGAGCGCGGAATTTGACGCCCTCGGGCCGCGGGGCACGCGCGAGCGCAAGCAGGAGGCGGCCCGGCAGGCCCGGCGCGACGCCATCCTCGAGGTGGAAGAAGCCCTCGACGAGGCTTGAGCGCCCCCGGCGGCTACCTCACATGAATCCCTGGCTCATCCTGCTCACTGCCGGCCCTTTTGAGATGGGCTGGCCGCTCGGCTTCAAGCTGGCGCAGACGGCGCCGGCATGGCGCGTCCCGGCCATCGGCTTTTCCATCGTGAGCATGGCCATGAGCGGCCTTTTGCTCTACCTCGCGCAGCGGCACATCGCCATCGGCACGGCCTATGCCGTCTGGACGGGCATCGGCGCCGCCGGCACCTTCTGCCTCGGCGTCCTCCTGTTCGGCGATGCCCCGAGCGCCGGGCGCATCGCGGGTGTCGCGCTCATCATCTGCGGCGTGGCCGCGCTCAAGCTCTTCTGAAGCCGCTTTGCGGGGTCACGCGACCTTGGTCTTCACCTTGAAGAAGCGCAGGCGCAAGGCGTTGCTCACCACCGAGAAGGACGAAAGCGCCATGGCGATGCCGCCGATCATGGGCGAGAGCATGGGGCCCCCGAACACGTGCAGGAGGCCCGCGGCCACGGGCAGGCCGAGGATATTGTAGCCAAAGGCCCAGCCGAGGTTCTCCCTGATGTTGCGCATGGTGGCGCGCGAAAGCTCCAGCGCGGCGAGCACGGCCTCCATGCCGCCGCGCATGAGCACGATGTCGCCGGCCTCGGCGCTCACGTCAACGCCCGTGCCCACGGCCATGCCCACATCGGCCAGCGCCAGAGCCGGGGCGTCGTTGAGGCCGTCGCCCACCATGCCCACCACCTGGCCCTCCTCCTGCAGGCGGCGCACATGGTCGGCCTTTTCCGCCGGCAAGAGCCCCGCCGCCACCTCGTCGATGCCCGCGAGCTTCGCCACCGCCTCGGCCGTGCGCGCATTGTCGCCGGTGAGCATGACCACCCGCAGGCCCATGCCGCGCAGGCGCTTCACCACCGCGGCGGATTCGGGCCTGAGGCCGTCGGCCAGCGCGAAGATGGCGACCATCTGGTCGGGCGCCGGCACGCCGTCCTCCGTCTCCGCGGGCGCCAGCGACATGAGCAGGGGCGTCTGCCCCTCACCGGCCAGGGTGTCGAGCCGGGCCGATACCTCGGGCGAGAGCTCGTGCCCGCGCGAGCGCATGAAGGCCGCGCTGCCCACAGCCACGTTCCAGGCCTTCCCGGCGAGGCCCACGCGGCCCTCGATGCCGAGGCCGGGCGCGATGCGCGCGTCCTCCACAACGCAGAGGGGGCAGCCCCGCTCCTTGCCGGCCCGGATGATGGCGAGGCCGAGCGGATGCTCGCTCCGGCCCTCCAGGGCGGCGGCGAGGCCGAGCAATTCAGGCTCGTCGAGGCCGCCGGCGCCCGGCGCCAGCGGGATTATCGCCGTGAGCTCGGGCCGGCCCGTGGTCAGCGTCCCGGTCTTGTCCACGGCGAGCGCCGTGATCTTGCCCGCGCGCTCGAGGGCGGCGCCGTTCTTGATGAGCACGCCGAGCTGCGCGCCGCGGCCAGTGCCCACCATGACGGACATGGGCGTGGCGAGGCCCATGGCGCAGGGGCAGGCCATGACGAGCACGGCCACGAAGACCGTGAGCGCGGTGGTGACGGGCTCGGCGCTGAAGAAAAGCCAGCAGAGCGCGGAAAGCGTCGCCAGCGCCATGACCGCGGGCACGAAATAATAACTCACCCTGTCGGCCAGGCGCGCGATGGGCGCCTTGCTGCCCTGGGCCTCCTGCACGAGGCGCACGATGCGCGCGAGCCGCGTGTTGCCGCCCACGGCCACCGCGCGCATGACGAGCGGCCCCTCGCCGTTGACGCTGCCGGCGGTAAGGCTGTCGCCCGGGGCCACGGGCACGGGGATGGATTCGCCCGTCAGCAGGGAGAGGTCCACGGCGCTGATGCCCTTTTCCACGGTGCCGTCCACCGGCACGCGGGCCCCGGGCCGCACGAGGAGCAGGTCGCCCACCTCCACGGCCGAGAGCGGCACCTCGTCGGGCGTCGCGTCCGGGCTTGCGAGGCGCAGGGCCGTTTCGGGCGCCAGGCTCATGAGCGCGCCCATGGCGTCGCCCGCGCGTTGCTTGGCCGTGGCCTCGAGGAACTGGCCGAACTCGATCATGGTGAGCAGCACGGCGCAGGACTCATAATAGAGGTTCATGGCGCGCCAGGCGGGGTCGTTGCCCATGAGCCCGAGCACCGTGTTCACGAGGCTGTAGAGAAAGGCCGCGCCCGTGCCCACGGCCACGAGGCTGTCCATGTTGGGCGAGCGGCGGAACAGCGCGGCCAGGCCGTCCACATAAAAATGCCGCCCGAGCCAGACCACGGGCAGCGTGAGACAGAGCTGCACGAGGATGAAGGCCCGGGGGGAGCCGTGCGGCTCGAGCCACGCGGGCAGCGGCAGCCCGAGCATGTGCCCCATGGAGACGAGGAGCAGCGGCACGGAAAGGATGACCATGGGCCACAGGCGCCCGAGCCGCTTTTTGCGGTCGGCGCGGGCTTTGGCCTTGGCCTCGGCAAAGCGCGCCTCCGCGTCCTCGCTCACGGCCGGGGTGGCGGTGAAGCCGAGCTTGGCCACGGCGGCCATGAATTCGCGGCGCACGGCGTCGGCGTCGCCGGGCGCGGGCCAGACCTCGGCCCGGGCCGTGGCGAGGTTGACGCTCACCTTCTCCACGTCGGGCAGGCGCCCGGTCACGCGCTCGATGCGCGAGGAGCAGGCCGCGCAGTGCATGCCGCCAATATCAAAGCGCAGGGGTGAGGCCTGGGCCGCGCCCCCGCCGTGCGCATCCGTCATGAAGCGACCTCTTGATTTTGCAGAAAAACTCCTGTATCCAATATTTCACAAAGTCGGCAAATCCGCGTATGTTGCGCGTCCCCGCCAACTTCCCGAGGAGGATACTATGGCTACCCTGAAAGTCAATGGCATGCACTGCGAGAACTGCAAGAACGCTGTGGAAAAGGCCGTTTCCGCCATCCCGGGCGTCAAGAGCGCCAAGGTCGACCTCGACAAGAAAGAGCTCCAGTACGAAGAGGAAGACAAGAACATGCCCATCGCGCTCGACATCATCATGGGCGCCATCCGCGACCTGGGCTACGAACCGGAGCACCAGCGCCCGTAGGCGGCTTGCGCCCTGACTCCCCGGCCCGGGCATCCGGGCCACTCCTTCGCTGATCGTCGGGACACCGCGCGCACTTCGTTTGCGGCCCTGCTATGGACCGCACGGGTAGGGCCGGGTGGCACTCGTGGCCGCAGTCTTGATTCTCTACCGCCGTCCGTTCCTGCCCCGGAGCGGACGGCTTTTTTTGCGCGCTGCTCCCATGTGTGCCCGCCACAGGCTCGCCCCTGCCCGCCACCCTCGCGTCGGGTGGCCGCCGTACCCTCCCCCCCGCTCACTCTCCCGGCCTTCTTGCTGCGTCCTGCCGAAAGCCCGGCCCGCTCCTGCACCGCCGTACTTCCCGCGGCCCGCGCCGCCATTGACATGAAGGAGGGCAGATGATAGGTTAAGAAGATAAATTTTATCCTGTTGTTAGCCTCTGGGGGGAGCCATGTTCACCAATCGCGGCAAGGCGCTGACCTTTGACGACATCCTGCTTATTCCGGGATATTCCGACATCACGCCCGACGCCGTGGACATCACGACCTGGCTCACCCCGTCCATCCCCCTGCGCATCCCCCTGCTCTCCGCGGCCATGGACACGGTGACGGAATCGGCCATGGCCATCTCCATGGCCCGCATGGGCGGCATCGGCGTCATCCACAAGAACATGCCCATAGCCCGGCAGCGGCTTGAGGTCGAGCGCGTCAAGAAAAGCGAAAGCGGCATGATCCTCGACCCGGTGACCATCTCCTCCGGCCAGACCGTGCAGGAGGCGCTTGACCTGATGCGCGATTACCGCGTTTCGGGCCTCCCGGTGGTGGACGGCGACACGCTCGTGGGCATCCTCACCAACCGCGATGTCCGCTTCGTGGAGGACGCCAGCGCCGTGCGCGTGGCCGAGGTCATGACCGGCGACCGCCTCATCACCGTGCCCATGGGCACCTCGCTCGAAGAGGCCAAGCACCATCTCCATGAGCACCGCATCGAGAAACTCCTCGTGGTGGACGAGAACAAGCGCCTGCGCGGCCTTATCACCATGAAAGACATCGACAAGGTGCAGAAATATCCCAACGCCTGCAAGGACGCCAACGGGCGCCTGCGCGTGGGCGCGGCCATCGGCATCGGCAAGGATTCCGAAGCGCGGGCAGCGCAGCTCCTCGAGGCCGGGGCGGATGTGCTCGTGCTGGATTCGGCGCACGGCCATTCCGTCAACGTGCTCAACGCCATCCGCAACGTCAAGGCGAGCTTCCCCAACTGCCAGCTCATCGCGGGCAATGTGGCCACCTACGAGGGCGCGCGCGCCATCCTCGAGGCCGGCGCGGACGCGGTCAAGGTGGGCATCGGGCCCGGTTCCATCTGCACCACGCGCATCGTGGCCGGCGTGGGCGTGCCGCAGGTCACGGCGGTCATGGACGGCGGCCGCGCCGCGCGCGAGATGGACCGCTGCTGCATCGCCGACGGCGGCATCAAGTTTTCCGGCGACATCGTCAAGGCCCTCGTGGTGGGCGCGCACTCGGTGATGATCGGCTCGCTCTTCGCCGGCACCGAGGAAAGCCCGGGCGAGACTATCCTCTACCAAGGGCGCACCTACAAGATCTATCGCGGCATGGGCTCCATCGACGCCATGAAGGAAGGCAGCTCGGACCGCTACTTCCAGGAAAAGACCAAGAAGCTCGTGCCCGAGGGCATCGTGGGCCGCGTGCCCTACCGCGGCCCGGTCATGGAGGCCGTGTACCAGCTCATGGGGGGCCTCAGGTCCGGCATGGGCTATGTGGGCGCGCACAACCTGGACGACCTCTTCCGCAACACCACCTTCTGCGAGATCTCGGCGGCGGGCCTGCGCGAAAGCCATGTGCACGACGTGGTCATCACCAAGGAAGCGCCCAATTACCGCATGGAAAACTAGGGCCGAGAGGGAACCAGCGCGCCGGGCGCACCCGCACCCAACGCGCCGCACAACAGGGAGCCTTATGCCGCACTCCAGGGTCATCATCATCGACTACGGCTCGCAGGTCACGCAGCTCATCGCCCGCAGGACGCGCGAGGCGGGCGTGTATTCCGAGATCCATTCCTGCGTCACGCCGGCCGCGGAGGTGGCGGCCATGCGGCCCTCGGCCATCATCCTTTCCGGGGGGCCGGCCAGCGTGGGCGAAAAGGACGCGCCGAAGCTCGACCCCGGCCTGCTTGAGCTCGGCGTGCCCGTGCTCGGCATCTGCTACGGCATGCAGCTCATCGCGCGGCAGCTTGGCGGCGAGCTCGCGCAGTCCCTGACGCGGGAATACGGCCCCGCCGAGCTCACCATGACCGCGCCCTGCGCCCTCTGGACGGGCCTTGACCGCAAGGCCCCGACGCGCGTGTGGATGAGCCACGGCGACAAGGTGGCGGCCGTGCCGCCCGGCTTCACCGTGACGGGCAGCACCGAGACCCTCGCCATCGCCGCCATGGCCGACGAGGCACGCAAGATCTACGCCGTGCAGTTCCACCCCGAGGTGCACCACAGCGCGGACGGCGAGCGCATGCTCGAAAACTTCCTTTTCGAGGTGGCGGACTGCACGCCGGACTGGACCATGGCCTCCTTTGTGGAGCGCGCCGTGGCCGAGGCCGCGGAAAAGGTGGGCGAGAAGCATGTTGTCTGCGCGCTTTCCGGCGGCATCGACTCCACCGTGGTGGCGGCGCTGCTCCAGCGGGCCATCGGCGACCGGCTGCACTGCATCTTTGTGGACAACGGCCTCTTGCGCTTCAACGAGGCCGAGGAAGTCTCCACCTTTTTACGCGAGCATTTTCATCTCAACCTCACGGTGGTGGACGCGCGCGAGCGCTTCCTCACCCTGCTCAAGGGCGTGGAAGACCCGGAGAAAAAGCGCATGATCATCGGCCACGCCTTCATCGACATCTTCCAGGAGGAGGCCGAGAAGCTGCCGCAGGTGGACTTTCTCGCCCAGGGCACGCTCTACCCCGATGTCATCGAGTCCGTCTCGCACAAGGGGCCGAGCGCGGTCATCAAGAGCCATCACAATGTGGGGGGCCTGCCCGAGACCATGAAGCTCGCGCTCATCGAGCCCCTGCGCGAGCTCTTCAAGGACGAGGTGCGCAAGGTGGCGGCCGAGCTCGGCATGCCGGATTCCATCGTCTGGCGGCATCCCTTCCCCGGGCCCGGGCTCGCCATCCGCGTGCTCGGCGAGGTGCGCGAGGACAGGCTCGACATCCTGCGCCGGGCCGACAGGATCGTGCAGGAGGAATTGCGCGCCGCCGGCTGGTATCGCAAGGTCTGGCAGGGCTTCGCCGTGCTTCTGCCGCTGCGCACCGTGGGCGTCATGGGCGACGGCCGCACCTACGAGAACGTCATCGCGCTGCGCGTGGTGGACAGCGTGGACGCCATGACCGCGGACTGGTCGCGCCTGCCGCCCGAGCTGCTGGCGCGCATCTCCGGGCGCATCATCAGCGAGGTCAAGGGCGTCAACCGCGTGGTCTACGACATTTCCTCCAAGCCGCCCAGCACCATCGAGTGGGAATAGGGGGACGCCATGTTCGGCATCGGCAGCACCGAACTCCTCGTCATCCTCCTGGTGGCGCTCATCGTGCTTGGGCCCAAGAGCCTCGCCAAGGTGTCCCGCGGCCTCGGCAAGGCCATGGGCGAATTCCGGCGCGTCTCCACGGATTTTCAGCGCACCCTCAATGCCGAATCCGCCGAGGCCGATTTGCGCGAGCAGGAGGCGGCCCGCCGCCGCAAGGAGGCCGCCGGCACAGCGGCCGCGGAAAAGCCGGCGCCGGCGCAACCCGCGCCTGAAGCCGCGGCTGCAGCAGGCGAAGCCGACAGCCTGACCCCGCCGGAGGGCAGCCCGCTCGCCGAAGCCCTCGCCAAGGCCCGGGCCGAGGCCGAGGCCGCAACGGGAGCCGCCCCCGACAGCGGGAAGGCGTCACCGGCCGCGCCCGGTGCGTCTGGGGCTGCCTCTGCCGGCCCGCCCGAGGACGGTCCGCGCGCATGAGCAACACCACTCCCCCGCAGAAACCGGCCCCCTTCGAGACTTCCCTTTCCGGCCCTGAATGGCAGCCGGACACGGAGGCCGGGGCCGGCGCGCCACCGGGCGGCCCTCCGCCCTCGTCCGACACCCTCCCCCAAGCCCCCGAACCTTCCGAGCCGCCGGCCACGCCGCCCGAAGGCCAGGCACCGGCCCCGCAGGACGCCCCCGGGGCCGAGGGCGGCGAGCCCATGGGCCTCATGGACCATCTCTCCGAGCTGCGCAGCCGCCTCGTGCGCTGCTGCATCGCCGTGGGCATCGGCTTCGGCATCTGCTGGGCCGTGGTGGACCCCATTTTCGATGTCCTCATCCATCCGCTGCTCGCCGTGCTGCCGGCCGGCACCCACGCCCAGTATACCACGCTCCCCGAGGCTTTCTTCACGCGCATGTATATCGCCTTCGTGGCGGGCGTCTTTTTGGCGAGCCCGGCCATCTTCTACCAAATTTGGGCCTTTGTGGCGCCCGGCCTCTATGATGAGGAAAAGCGCCACATCCTGCCCATCGCCTTTCTCTCGGCCGTCTTTTTCATCGCCGGCGGCGCCTTCTGCTATTTCATCGTCTTCCCCTTCGCGTTCAGCTTTTTCGTGAGCTATTCCACGCCCGACATCGTCATTACGCCCAAGGTGAGCGACTACCTGAGCTTCGTGCTCAAATTGCTCATCGCCTTCGGCCTGATCTTCGAGATGCCCATCTTCACGCTCTTTCTCGCGCGCATGGGCATCCTCACCGCGGCCATGATGCGCAGGGGGCGGCGTTACGCCATCGTGGGCATCTTCATCCTCGCGGCCATCCTCACGCCGCCGGACGTGGTCTCCCAACTGCTCATGGCCTGCCCCATGCTCCTCCTCTATGAGGGGAGCATCTGGGTGGCCGCGGCCTTCGGCAAGAAGCGCAAGGCCCCGGCGGAAGAAGCGCCGGAAAAGGGCGGAGAAGGCACCGCACAGGATGGCCCCGAACACGACACCGGCACGACGCCGGGCGCAAGCCCCGAGGAGCAGCCATGAGCGACGCCCTCCCCCTCCGGCGCGCGGAATTCGCGCGCGGCACCAGGGAAACGGCCATCCGCGCCGCCCTCACCCTCGACGGCGCGGGCGAGACCGACGTGCATACCGGCATCGGCCTCCTCGACCACCTGCTCACGCTCACCATGTTCTGGGCGGAGATGGATCTCTCCCTCAGCTGCAAGGGCGACCTCGAGGTGGACGGGCACCACAGCGCGGAAGACACGGGCCTCGCCGTGGGCACGGCCCTGCGCGAGGCCCTGGGCGACCGCGCCGGCATCGCCCGCGTGGGCCACGGCCGCGTGCCCATGGACGAGGCGCTGGCCGACGTGGTCGTCGACCTCTCCGGGCGCCCGTGGCTGGAGTGGCGGGGCGACGAGCTGTTGCCCCCGGTCATCGCCGGGGAGGAGAAAGACCTCTGGCGCGAGTTTTACAAGGCCCTCGCCAGCGCGGCGCGCTGCAACCTGCATATCTCCTTTTTGTACGGCAAGAACGGGCATCACCTCCTCGAATCGGCGGCCAAGGGCCTCGGGCTCGCGCTCGGGCAGGCCGTGCGCCGCAGGGGGACGCACATCAGAAGCACCAAGGGAGGCCTGGACTCATGACCAAACGCCATCTGCCCTGCCTGTCCATCATCTTCGCGGCCGCGCTCGCGCTGGTGCTCGCCGCCTGCGCCCGGCAGCCGGCGAGCACCGCGGACGTGCCCCGGCATGTGCCCTCAAGCTACAAGATCTCTGTGGCGCCCTTCACGCAGCCGCTGCACCCGGGGCAGCTCATCGTGGGCCAGATCCCCGAGCCGCAGGGCCGCATCCCGCACGACGCGCTCGTGGCGCTGGACCGGGAATTGCGCGAGGTGCTCATCACGGGCAGCAGGCGGCAATACATTTTTATCCCGCGCCAGAACCTGCCGCCTGACCTCACCAATGCCCACAGCACGGGCCAGCCCGGGGCGCTCCCGCGCTGGGTGGCGTATGGCCGCCAGCACGGCGCGCAGTACCTGCTCATCCCGCAGGTGCTGGACTGGCACGAGCGCGAGGGCTCCAGCGCCGGGGTGACGCAGTCGGCGCATGTGCGCGTGGAGTTCTTCCTCGTCAACGTGGCCGAGGGCGAGCTTGGCAACCGCTCCATCTTTGAGGAAAAGCAGGTGGGCCTCACCGAGAACCTGCTCACGGTGGGCGAATTTTTCAAGCGCAAGGGCGCGTGGGTCTCCGCGCAGGAGCTGGCCGTGGACGGCATGCAGAAGGCCGTGAAGGACCTCGGGCTGTGATCATCTTTCCCGCGGTCGACATCAAGGGGGGCAAGGCGGTGCGGCTGCGCCGCGGCCGCGCGGACGACGCCACCGTCTTCGCGGACGACCCGGCCGAGGCCGCGCGCCACTGGGAGCGCCTGGGCGCCCGCTGGCTGCATGTGGTGGACCTGGACGGCGCCTTTGAAGGCCACGCGGCCAGCGCGGCCATCGTGGGCCGCATCTGCGGGGGGACGGCCATCCCCGTGCAGCTCGGCGGGGGCATCCGCGATGCGGACGCGGCCCGCGCCTACCTTGACGCCGGCGTCACGCGGCTCATTATCGGGACCATGGCGCTGGAGGAACCGGAAAACTTCGCGGCGCTCTGCCGCGCCTGGCCGGGGAAGATCGGCGTTTCGCTGGACGCTGCCGACGGAAAGCTCAAGAGCCGGGGCTGGGTGGCCGACACGGGCCTCGCCGTGTCGGATGTGCTGCCGCGCCTCGAGGACGCGGGAGCGGCCTTCATCATCTATACGGATATCGAGCGCGACGGCATGCACAGCGGCGTCAATGCGGACGCGCTCGCGCGCCTCGTGCGCGCGGCGCATGTGCCGGTCATCGCGGCCGGTGGCGTGTCCACGCTGGAGGATGTCCGGCGGCTCTACCCGCTCGCCCGGGAAGGCCTTGAAGGCGTCATCAGCGGCCGCGCCCTCTACGAAGGCACGCTCGACCTCCCGGCGGCCCTAGCCTGGGTGGAGGCGCGGGAGGCCCGCGCCTAGCCTTTCTTCTTCCGCCGCTTGAGCCGCTCCGTGCGTTCCTGCATGAGGAAGCGCCCGGTGACGGAAGCCGGGTCGGCCACAATGGCCTCCGGCGTGCCGGCGGAGACGATGAGGCCGCCGTTCTCGCCGCCGCCCGGGCCCATGTCCAGCACGTGGTCCGCCGCGAGGATCATGTCCGTGTTGTGCTCGATGACCACCACGCTGGCGCCCTTGTCCACGAGGGCGTGCAGCACCTTGATAAGCTTGCCCACCTCGTGCATGTGCAGCCCGGTGGTGGGTTCGTCGAGGATGTAGAGCGTGCCCGGGAGCGAGCGCTTGCCGAGCTCGCGCGAGATCTTGATGCGCTGCGCCTCGCCGCCGGAAAGCGTGGTGGCCGGCTGCCCGAGGCGCAAGTACCCGAGGCCCACGTCCTCCAGAACGGCCAGGCGCCGCTCCAGCGAGGGATAGCTCTCGAAGAGCTTGCGCGCCTGGCTGACCGTCAGGTCCAGCACCTCGGCGATGTTCAGGCCCTTGTAGCGCACTTCCAGCGTCTCGTGGTTGTAGCGCTTGCCCTGGCAGACGTCGCAGGTGACGTACACGTCCGGCAGAAAGTGCATCTCCACCCGGATCTGCCCGTCCCCGCCGCAGGCCTCGCAGCGGCCCCCGCGCACGTTGAAGCTGAAACGCCCGGGCTGGTAGCCGCGCTTGCGGGCGTCCGGCGTCATGGCGAAAATGTTGCGGATCTCGTCGAAAATCTTGGTATAGGTGGCCGGGTTGGAGCGCGGCGTGCGGCCGATGGGCGTCTGGTCGATGGCCACGATGCGCTCGATGGGCGTGGCGCCCCCCTCGTAAGAGAGGCCGCCGATGGTGCCCGGCTGGTCCACGCGCAGGCCGAGGCCCAGGGCCAGGTGCTTGTAGAGCGTGTCCACCACGAGCGAGCTCTTGCCCGAGCCGGAGACCCCGGTGACGCAGGTGAGGACGCCCATGGGGATGCGGCAGTCGATGCCGCGCAGGTTGTTGGTGGTCACGTCGTGCAGCACGAGCTCGCCCTTGGGCTCGCGCCGGGCGTCCGGGAGGGGGATGGTCTCGTCGCCGCGCAGGTAGCGGGCCGTCAGGGTGTCGGCGTCGTCCAGCAATTCCTTCACCGGGCCCTGGAACATGATCTCGCCGCCGTTGGCGCCCGAGCCGGGGCCGAGCTCGATGACCGTGTCCGCCTCGCAGATGGTGGCCTCGTCGTGCTCCACCACGAGCACGGTATTGCCGCGCTTCTGGAGCGAGCGCAGGGTGCCCAAAAGGCGCTCGTTGTCGCGCGGGTGCAGCCCGATGGAAGGCTCGTCGAGCACATAGGTCACGCCCACGAGGCCCGAGCCGAGCTGTGAGGCGAGGCGGATGCGCTGCGCCTCCCCGCCGGAGAGCGTGCTCATGGAGCGGCCGAGCGAGAGATATTCGAGGCCCACGTTGCCCAGGAAGGACAGGCGGAACTCCAGCTCCTTGAGCAGGGGCTCGGCGATAAGGGCGTGCCGCCCGCTGAAGGTGCGCTCCTTGAGCCAGGCGAGCGCCCTGTCCACGGGGAGCGCGCAGAACTGGGCGATGGAAAGGTCGTCCACGCGCACGGAGAGCGCCTCCGGCCTGAGGCGCGCGCCCCTGCAGTCCGGGCAGTCGCACGACTGGCGGAAGCGCGCCAGCTCCTCCCGCCAGGCGTCGCCGTACTGCATGCCCTTTTCCAACAGCGGGATGACGCCGGGCCAGCGCCTGTCGCTGACCGCCACCTCGCTCTGGAGGCGCTGGGCCTCCACGAAATTCTTGCTCTGGTGGTCGCCGGCGGCGCCGAGGGCCACGACCCCGCCCATCCAGTTGCGGCGCAGGCCCAGCGAGCCCGCGGCCGGCTTGCCGTGCTCGTCCTCGCCATAGAACAGCGCGGCCAGGGCCTCGTCAGAATATTTCTCCAGCGGCGTGGCGAGCGTGAAGCCGAAGCGCTTGCCGAGCGCGGCCAGCGCCGTCTGGTAGCGCGCCAGCACTTTCGGCTTGGCCCATGGCAGCAGCGCCCCGCCCGTGAGCGAGAGCCCGCGGTTGGGCGCGATGAGCCTTGGCTCGAAATAATCCACGGTGCCGAGGCCCACGCAGCGCGGGCAGGCGCCCTGCGGGCCGTTGAAGGAAAAAAGCTGCGGGCTCGGCGCGGGCAGCGAGATATGGCAGGTGGGGCACACGGACGTGGTGGACTGGACGATGTCGCGCTCCCCTTCCGGGCGCCCCGGCAGGTGAAGCACCATCTGCCCGTTGCCGTGGCGCAGGGCCAGCTCCACGGAGTCGGCGAGGCGCCCGCGGATGCCCTCCTTGTTGACGAGCCGGTCGACCACGAGGTCGATGGAGTGCTTCTTGTTCTTCTCCAGCGCGGGCACATCGTCCAGCGTGTAAAACTCTCCGTCCACGCGCACGCGGGCGAAGCCCTCGGCCTTGAGCTTTTTCAGCAGGTCCTGGTGGGTGCCCTTTTGCAGCTCGATGAGCGGCGCGAGCACCATGAATTTCTCGCCCTGGGGCAGCGCGAGGATGTCCGAGATGATCTCGTCCGCGGCGCGGGCCTCGATGGGCCGGCCGCACTGCGGGCAATAGGTGGTGCCGAGGCGGGCGAAGAACACGCGCAAAAAGTCATAGATCTCCGTCACCGTGCCCACCGTGGAGCGCGGGTTGCGCGAAACGCTCTGCTGCTCCAGCGAGATGGCGGGCGAAAGCCCCTCGATCTTCTCCACGTCCGGCTTGTCCATCTGCGGCAGGAACTGGCGCGCATAGGTGGAGAGCGATTCCACATAGCGCCGCTGCCCCTCGGCATACACGATGTCGAAAGCCAGGGTGGACTTGCCCGAGCCGGATGGCCCGCAGACCACCACGAGCTCGTCGCGCGGGATGTCGAGGCTGATATTCTTGAGATTGTGCTGGCGCGCGTTCTCGATATGGATGCAGGGGCTCTCCGCCTGCGGGAGCATGGGGGGCTGTGCGGTCGTGTTCATCCTCCATATCTAAGCACCGGGCATGGCTTGGCAAGGGCCCGGGCCGGGCGCGCCCGATCTTCACTCGGCCTCGAAGAGCGGGGTGGAGAGGTAGCGCTCGCCGGTGTCGCAGGCAAAGGTGACGATGTTTTTGCCGGCCATCTCCGGGCGTTCGGCCACGGCGAGGGCCGCTGCCACGTTGGCGCCGGTGGAGATGCCCGCGCACACGCCGTCAACCGCCATGAGGCGCCGGGCCGTGGCCATGGCCTCGCCGGCGTCGGCGAGCAGCACCTCGTCGATGAGCGAGCGGTCGAGGATGTCGGGCACGAAGCCCGCGCCGATGCCCTGAATGGCGTGCGGGCCCGGCGCCCCCCCGGAAAGCACGGGCGAGTCCGCCGGCTCCACGGCGATGACCCTGAAATCGGCGATGGATTCCTTGAGATAGCGGCCCGTGCCCGTGAGCGAGGAGCCGGAGCCCACGCCGGCCACGAGAACGTCCATGCGGCCCGCGCTGTCATGCCAGATCTCCGGGCCCGTGGTCTCGTAATGCACGGCCACGGCGTCGCGGTTGGAAAACTGGTTCACCAGCCAGCCGCCCAGCTCGTCCGCAAGGTCGCGCGCGGCCGCCACGGCAGCGGCCATACCGCCGGCCGCGGGCGTGAGGGCGAGCTCCGCCCCATAGGCGCGCAACAGCGCGCGCCGCTCCCGGCTCATGGATTCGGGCATGGTGAGCGCGCAGCGCAGGCCGCGCATGGCGCACACGAGCGCCAAGCCGATGCCCATGTTGCCGCTGGTGGCCTCCACCACGAGCCCCCCGGGCCGCACATCGCCGCGCACGAGCGCGCGCTCCACGCAATGAAAGGCCACGCGGTCCTTGATGGAGCCGCCGGGATTGCGGTTCTCCAGCTTGAGCCACACAGTGCCCGGGAGCTCGGCTGAAAGTTTGAGCCGCAAGAGCGGCGTCCGCCCGATGGTCTGGAGGATGGATGTCTTCATGGCTGCTCCTGCAACTCGGGGCCCGGCCGACGCGTTGCCGCCCGGGCATGAAAAAGGGAACGTGGCGCGCCGCGCGGCCGCCCGGGCCGCACCCGGCGCGTGGAAGGATAGTAGAGTGATTTGCTAGGTAATGCAAATCTTCGCGGCGTGGCATCGTTCGTGGCGCGGATGGGGTACGCGGGCTTCTCCCCGGGATTTCCCCCTTTCCCACGGGATTCTCCCCTTTTCCCGGTTGACAGCGCCCGCGCTTGGTCTTAAAGAAAGCCACCGCGCGGCGCCGCATCTGCCGGCAAGGCCGCGCCCGTGGCCGCCGCCACGGGACTTTGTGCGAAAGGAGGACTCCCATGCGATTTTTCCAGTTCGTGCCCCTGCTTCTGGCGCTCGCCCTCTGCCTTGCCGGCGGCATCGCCCATGCCAAGGCCGACCCTGTGGAACAGTACACCGAGGCCGTCATCACCGGCGATGTGGCTGCGCTGGAAAAGCTGCTGGCGCCCAATTTCTGGTATATCGGCTCCAACGGGCACATTCGTGACAAGGCGCACTTCATCGAAGAGATCAAGGACAAAAAGCTCGTCGTGGACCGCATGACGCTTTCCAATATCCGCGAGACCAAGGTGGGTGAGACGCGCCTGCTCACGGCCAACGGCGTTTTCCGCGGCACCTCCGAGATGCCCCGCCCGCAGGGCCTCATGCGCTATACCATGGTGCTCGGCGACAACAAGGGCACGGAACAGGTGGTGCTGTTCCAGGCCACGCCCGTCATTTCCACGCCCGAGTGCAAGGACGGCAACTGCAAGATCAAGTAAAAGGCGCGCTCCGTCCATTTTTGGGAAAGGCCGCTTCCGCGACTGCGGGGGCGGCCTTTCTGTCGGTGCGGGACGCGAGCCCAGGACAGCGGTTGTGATGATGTCGCGGCGCCCTTTCTCCCGAGCCTGGCCGCCGCACAGTTATACCTCGGCCAGTCGCAGGCATTTTCCCGTCACTCCGCCTGTCGCCCCTTTCCCTTACCGGCCCCCACAAAAAAGCCGCCCCCGAAGGAGCTGCCCTGTCAAAATCCGGGGCGCCCGGCCCTACTGCTGCACCGCCTCCGAAGCGGGCATGGTGTAGTCCGTCACCTTGTTGAAGATGCTGCCCTCGCGCGAGAGGCCTTGGGCCTCGGCCTTGGCGTACCATTCCTGGGCCAGCGCCTGGTCGGCGGTGACGCCGAAGCCATACTGGTAGCAGGCCCCGAGGAAGCGCTCGGCCTGGGCATAGCCCTGCTGGGCTGAAAGGCTGGCCCAGCGGAAGCTCTCCTGCTCGTTCTTGGGCGCCCCGTAAAGGCCCTGGCTGTAGTTGAGCGCAAGGTTGAACTGCGCCTCGGGATTGCCCGATTCCGCCGCGCGGGTCATGAGGTTCATCACCTGCTGCGGGTTCTTGGGCACGCCCGCGCCCACCTCATAGCAATAGGCGAGCAGCACCTGGGCCTCGCTGTCATTCTGCTCCGCCGCGAGCTGGAACCACTGGGCGGCGACGCCCAAATCCTGCTTCACGCCAAGGCCGTTCTCATAGCAGCGGCCGAGCATGACCTGCGCCCTGGGGTTGCCGTTGCCGGCCAGCGGCTCGATGAGGCGCAGGGTTTTCTGGTAATTGCCGATATTGTAGGCCGTCCACGCGTCCTGGAGGATCTGGGCATCCGTGGCGGCACTCGCCGAAGACGCGCCGGCGAGGGCGCCGCCGGCCAGCAAAAACGCGGCGGCAAGCGCCGTCAGGAACATCCTTTTCATATTTTTCCTCTTCTTGTTTGCAGGGCCGCGCCCGTCTCAAGGGACGCGGACCTAGCCTATCCCGGCGCCCTTCGCTTGGCAAGGCATGCCGCGGCGCCGGCCTTGACAGAGCCCCGGGCCGTCCCGCATAGTCGGGCGACAGAGGAGGCCGGATGCCCGCAGCGCGAACCCGAATGACGCGACAGCGCGCCGAGATCCTCGCCGAACTGCGCAAGGCGAAGACCCACCCCACCGCCGAGGAGATCCACGCCAAGGTGCGCCGCGCCCTGCCCAGGATCAGCCTCGGCACGGTCTACCGCAACCTTGAGCTCTTGGCCCAGGCCGGCGAGATCCTCCGGCTCGAGGGCGGCCACGGGCGCCGCTTCGACGGCGATGTGTCGCCGCACCTGCATGTGCGCTGCGTGCGCTGCGGCCGCGTGGCCGATGTGTGCGGCCCGGCGCCCGCGCCCGCGCTGGAGGGCCTTTCGGCCGCGGGCTTCGCCATCCTCGGGGCGCGCATCGAGCTCGACGGCCTGTGCGAGCGTTGCGCGGCGCCCGCGCCCGCCGGCGCCCGCCCGAACCCCGACCTTTCCCCCGAAAACCCGGCCCACGGAGGCTCCCATGAGTGACCCAAGCGAAATGTGGCGTTGCCAGACGGTGAATTGCGGCTACATCTATGACCCGGACAAGGGCGACCGCCGCCACAAGATCCCCGCCGGCACCAAGTTTGAAGACCTGCCCGAAGACTGGCGCTGCCCTGTCTGCGGCGCGGGCAAGAAAGCCTTTCGCCGCCTCACTGACGAAGCGTAGGCGCCCCGCGTAACAGCCCGAAACCCGCTCCCGGCAAAGCCACGGGAGCGGGATCTTCTTTTTCGCCCTTCCCCTACGACCGGTAATCGGCGTTGAGGCTCACATATTCGTGCCCCAAGTCCGAGGCCTGGAGGCTGTAGCAGCCCGGGCCCGACCCGAGGATGATGTCCACGTCCACGTCCTTGGCCTTGAGCTTTTCGGCGAGCTCGGCCTCCAGTTCCTCGTTGACCGGCTGCCCCTTGCGGAAGCGCTCGATGCCGCACAGGAAGAGGCTCACCTTGTCCGGGTCGAAGTCGGCGCCGCTGTAGCCCACGGCCGTGACGATGCGGCCCCAGTTGGCGTCCCCGCCGTAAATGGCCGTCTTCACGAGCTGCGAGTGGCCCACGCTGCGCGCCACGATCTCGGCCTCGTCATCGTTGGCCGCGCCGCTCACCTTGATGTGGATGACCTTGGAGGCACCCTCGCCGTCCGCCACCAGCATATGCGCCACCGTGTCGAGGATGGCCGTGAGCGCGTCCGCGAGCGCCTTCTCGTCCCCGGCGTTCATGGCCGCCACGCCCGAGGCGCAGTTGGCGAGCCCGAGAATGGTGTCATTGGTGGAGGTGTCGCCGTCCACGCTCACGCGGTTGAAGGTGGCGTTCACGGCGCGCCGGAACATCTCCTGCCAGGTGGCGCGCTCCACGCAGGCGTCGGTGAGCGCCACGCAGAGCATGGTCGCCATGTTGGGGCAAATCATGCCCGCGCCCTTGGCCATGACCGTGAGGCGCACGAGGCCCCCGGTGAGGCTCACCTCGCGCATGGCGAACTTGGGGAAGGCGTCGGTGGTCATGAAGGCGCGCGTGAAGCCCTCGGCGTCGCGGCTGCCCAGGCTTTGCGCCAGGGCCGGGATGGCCGCGCGCCACTTGTCCATTTTCAGGTGCGCGCCCACCACGCCCGTGGAAACGGGCAAGACCTCGTCCGGCTCGAGGCCCAGGGCCTCGGCCGTGAGGCGCTGCGTCTCGCGGCAATTGGCAAGGCCCTCGTCGCCGGTGCAGGCATTGGCCTGCCCGGAATTGGCCACAACGGCGCGCACCTCGCGGCCGCTGGCCAGGATTTCCTGGCAGACGCGCACGGGCGCGGCCCGGAAGAGGTTTTTCGTGAACATGGCCGCCAAAACACAGGGCCTGTCGGACACGATGAGGCCGAGGTCGTCCCGGCCGGCCTTGCGGAAACAGGCTTCGGCAGCACCGGCCCGGAAGCCCTTGGGAAGATCGTCAATCATGGTCGCTCCTTGTCGCGGGCGAGCTTCAACTCTTTTGCTAAAATTCCAGGCTCCCCGGAGTGCGCGGGAAGGGGATGACATCGCGGATATTGCTGATGCCGGTGAGGAACATGAGCAGGCGCTCGAAACCCATGCCGAAGCCGGCGTGCGGCACGCTGCCATAGCGGCGCAGGTCGAGATACCACCAGTAGTCTTCCGGCTTCTGGCCGAGCTCGGCCATGCGCGCGGTAAGCACGTCGAGCCTTTCCTCGCGCTGCGAGCCGCCGATGAGCTCGCCGATGCGCGGCACCAGCATGTCCATGGCGGCCACGGTCTCGCCGTCGTCATTGGCGCGCATGTAGAAGGCCTTGATCTCGCGCGGGTAGTCATAAACGATGACCGGGCGCTGGAAATGCGTTTCCGCGAGGTAGCGCTCGTGCTCGGTCTGGAGGTCGATGCCGAAGCTCACCGGGAAGGCGAAATTCGCGTCGGCCTCTTCCAGGATGCGCACGGCCTCGGCATAGGGGACGCGCGCGAAGGGCTGGCGCAGGATGCCGCGCAGGCGCTCCAGAAGGCCCGGCTCCACGAACTTGTCAAAGAGCGCCACATCCGCCTCGCAGCGGTCGAGCACATGCTCCACCACATGGCGGGTCAGGCCCTCGCCCAGTTCCATGAGGTCGTCGAGGTCGGCAAAGGCCATTTCCGGCTCGATCATCCAGAATTCCGCGGCATGGCGCGGGGTGTTGGAATTTTCGGCGCGGAAGGTGGGGCCGAAGCTGTAGACGCGGCCGAGCCCCAAGGCCAGGGCCTCGGCCTCGAGCTGGCCCGAGACCGTGAGGCTCGCCTGCCGCGTGAAGAAATCCTCGCCCTGCTGGCCCGGGGCGAGCGTGGTCACGCGGAACATCTCGCCCGCGCCCTCGCAGTCCGAGCCCGTGAGCACCGGCGTGTGCACCCAGGCGAAGCGGCGGGAGCGGAAAAACTCGTGCACCGCATATCCGGCCTCGGAGCGGATGCGGAAGGCCGCGCCATACTTGTTGGTGCGTGGCCTGAGGTGGGCGATGCCGCGCAAAAATTCGTCCGAGTGGCGCTTTTTCTGGAGCGGGAAGGTCTCGGGATCTGCCAGTCCGAAGACTTCCACGGACTCGGCCCTGAGCTCCCACTTCTGGCCCTTGCCCGGCGAGGCCACGAGCGCCCCGCGCACGCGGAGCGCCGCCCCGGTGGACGCATCGCCGAGCGCGGCGTGCGCCGGCGTGCCGTCATCCACGATGCACTGGAGGTTGGCGAGGCAAGAGCCGTCGTTGAGCTCCACAAACGAAAAGCCCTTGGCGTCGCGCCGGGTGCGCACCCAGCCGCAGACGGTGACGGCGTCGGCCGGCTTCCCGGCCTTGAGGACATCGACGATAAGAGTGCGCTGCATGGAGGCTCCTCCGGCGCGAACGCGCCTTTCCGCTCACGAAAAAAGGCAGCATAGCCTTTTCGGGGCCGCTGCTCAAGCCATGCGGGGCTCTCGGGGGGCGCCAGCCCCAGAAGAGGCTTGGCGGCGGGCACCCCTCGTCCCCGGATACGCCGGCGCCCACCTCCGCGCCAAGCCGAAGAAAAAGGGGGGCCGGAGCCCCCCTCATCATGTTCTTCAGCCTTTTTGCGGCAAAACGGCTATTCGTCGCCTTCCCACTTGATGAAGCCGGGCTGCACGTTGCTCATGGCGTTGACGATGAGCTCCACGAGGCCGCCGTAGGCAAAGCTGTTCTTGGAGTACAGGTCATTGTGCTCCAGGAGCTCGCGGATCTGGCCCTTGCAGTTGGAGCACGGGGCGCAGATATACTTCTTGGTCTCGGGGCCGAGGCATTCCTTGAAGGCCTCGCCGATCTGCCAAAGCTTTTTGCGGCCCGAGATGTTGCCGCGCCATTCGTCGATGTTGTTGCGGGTCATGATGGCGAAGCCGGAGCCGCCACCGCAGCAGTAGTTGTGCACGCCGTGACAGGGCATTTCGCGGAATTTGGGCGCGATCTTGTGCAGGATGTCGCGCTGCGGCTTGACGATGCCCATGAGGCGCACCACGTTGCAGGGGTCGTGCAGGGTCACGGGGAAGTCATTGCGCGACGGGTCGAGCTTGAGGCGCCCGGCGAGGATGATGTCGCGCAGGGTGACGTAGCAGCTTTCGCGCGGCACCTGGTATTCATAGGGGATGACGCGGTCGGCCAGCACGGTCAGGGCCTTGTTGGCGTGGCCGCATTCGCCCACCACCACCTTCTTGACGCCCAGCTCCCTGGCGGCCAGCATGTGGTCGAGCGCGATGCGCGCGAGCTGCGCGTCGTCATAGAAGACGCCGTAGTTCACGCCGTCATAGGCCACGGCCTTGCTGGAGAGCGTCCAGGAAAGGCCGGCCTCCTGGAAGATGAGCGAAAAGGCGGCGATGTTTTCGGGCCAGGCCATGATCTCGCCGGCATTGTGCAGCAGCATGATGTCCGCGCCCTTCACGTCGAAGGGGGTGGTGATGCCGACGCCCGTGATCTCGGAATAATCCTCGTCGATGAACTCCACATTCTCGCGCACGACCTCGGGGGTCATGCCCGTGGAGGAGCCCACCTTGAGCTGGTTCATGGTGCCCTTTTCGTGCAGCTCGCGCGGATGGATGCCCAGTTCCTGACTGAAGAGCTTGCGGATCTCGCGGGCGATGAGGCCGTTATCCACGCCGATGGGGCAGGTCTGCGCGCAGCGGCGGCAGACATTGCAGCGGTAGGCGAGCTCGCCGAGGCGCGCCACGGTCTTCCAGTTGAGGCCGATGTCGCCGTAGCGCCATTTGGCGAAGGGCTCCTTCTTGATATACTGATGGTAGATGCGGCGGAAGATCTCCGAGCGGTAGTTGGGCCGGTACATCTCGTTCTTGCCCGACATCTCCCACAGGTGGCACGCCTCGGAGCAGGAGTTGCACTGCACGCAGTTTTCCATGCTGCTCTCGAGCATGGGCAGGCACGTCCAGTTGTTCTCCTTGGAGAAGAGCTTGCGCATGCCCTCGAGGAACTTGTTGACGAGCTCCTCCTCTTCCTGCGGGTTCTTGGGCTTGGGGATATTAAGCACGCACACGTCATCGAGGATACAGGCGGTGTTTTCCTTCTGCTCCTCGGTGAAGGGCTTCCAGGGCATGGGCTTCACGTCGAGCGCGAGCTCGGGCAGATCCTTGAGGTCAATGCTGACCATCTGCCCTTCAACGGTGGAAACATCTTTCAGGGACAGCTTGTCTTTCATGTGAGGACTCCCTACTCGTCGTTCTTGGGGGCTGCGGGGTTGGTGGTGGCCACGTCCACCCAGTTCCTGGGCGTGCCGTCCCCGGCGATGTGCGGGGCGGACCAGGTGACCTGGTACTGGAGCATCTCGTCGATGATCTTCTTGTTTTTGTCGCTGTAGATCGTGGCTTCGTCACCCCAGCGGATGTCATGGTACATGAAGTACTTCATGATCAGGTGCCCCATGTTGGTCACGGGGATGGCGATCATCAGGAAGAAGCCCACAAGCATGTTAAGCACGAACCAGGAGCTGCCAAGCGGCTGGAAGTTGAAGGTGAAGAGATTGTAGATGAAATCGCGCGCCAGCTGGTAGTAGGAGGGGTTGAAGGCCCAGGCGGCGAGGGTGAGCACGCCGAAGACCACGAAGGAGCCCAGGTTGATGTACTGTTCCGCCGTGGTGTACTTCTTCAGGCCCTCGTCCTCGCGGCGGCGGATGATGAGCGCGATGCCGCCCCCCGCGATGCAGAAGGCGCCGAGCAGGACCACCGCATTGATGACATTGGCCACGAAGGTCATGAGGCCGCCCGCGGGGTCGACGCCGAAGAGCTGGAGCACCACGGCACAGACAAGGATGATGGTGCCGCCCATGAGCATGTACATGCCCACGTGGAAGGGATAGGTGCGGATCCAGAGCTTGGGGTTGTGCTCATAGGTGGCGTGCAGGCAAAGCACTTCCACGAGGATGGCCTTGATGTCTTCCCAGTGGTCCACATGGCGTTTGTGGGTCCACCAGTTCTTTTCTTCCATATAGCTGCCGCCGTAGGCCTCCTTCTTGGGGCCCTCGTGCGGGACGGGGTAGAGCTCCCAGCGGATGTGCAGCGGGCTCGCCTTGAGATAGGTCCTGATTTTCAGCGCGGCAAGGCAGATGAAGCCCAGCACGGCCAGGTAGCCCAAGAGGTAGAAGAGTGTCATCATGCGTTTTCTCCCATGCTTCAGGATGCCGCCGCGCAGCCGCATGGCGGGGTTTTGCCGGAATCGTGCCGCCCGGCGCCAACCGGCCGGAACCGCCGGACCGGGAAAACAGGCCGCCAGAAGGCCCGCAGGGACAGCCCGGGGCCGGCAGGCGGCGTCCGAGGGCTCCGTGGCGGGATTCGTGACGGGTTTCTATCCATACCCGAATACAGCGGAAATGGAAAGCGCCCATTCCATTCGCAGGGGGTGGATTTTTTGCGGGCGCGAAAATTTCCGCAAATAAATCCGGCATATTGCGCTGGGGCCACGCCGGCAAAAAAATCTTGCGGCGCCCCGGGCGGAGCCGCCTCAGAGATAGGGCGAAAAGAGCCAGCACGCCGCGTTGCGCAATTTCACGGGCAGCGGCTCGGCGTTGAGCTCGGCGAGGGTGATCTCCGTGCCCTTCTCCACGGCGGCGTCGATGAAAGCCGCGATGCCGGCGGCGAAGGACGGGTCGAAAATCTCCATGTTGAGCTCGAAATTGAGCCTGAGGGAGCGCGCGTCAAGGTTGGCCGAGCCCACCTGGGTATAATACTCGTCCACCACGAGCAGCTTGGTGTGCGCGAAGGGCGGCGGCTGGAGAAGGACGCGAACCCCGGCCGTGAGCAGGCCGGGCAACAGCCGGCAGGTGGCCCAGTTCATGTAGGGCAGGTTGTTCTTCGCGGGCAGCACCACGCGCACGTCCACCCCGCGCTGGCCGGCCGAGCGCAGGGAGCCCATGAGGTCGTGCGAGGGCAGGAAATACGGGGTCATGATGCGCACGCGCTTGCGGGCCATGTTGATGGCGCTGCAGATGAGGTCGTTGATCACGTCCGCATCGTTGCCGGGGCCGTCCACGACCACGCGGCAGTGGTGGTCGCCCGCGGCCTCGATGGGCATGGGCGGGGGCGGGGCATAGTCGCCCGTGCAGAAGCCCCAGTGCAGCACGAAGGCGTGGCGCAGGCTGCTCACCACGGGGCCCACGCAGCGGAAGTGCATGTCCTGGATGCGGTGCTTGCCCGCCGTGGCCAGGTTGCCGTCCGAAATATTCATGCCGCCGGTGAAGCCCACGGTGTCGCAGACGAGCACCTTGCGGTGGTTGCGCAGGTTGATGGAGAAGCGCGGCGGCACGAGCGAGGGCGGCAAAAAGCGCGCCGTGCGCACGCCGCGTCGCTTGAGCACCTCCCAGGGCTTGTGCCAGGAATAGAGCGCGCCCACGCCGTCCACCAGCACGCGCACGTCCACGCCACGGTCGGCGGCGCGGGTCAGGGCGTCCACAAAGGCGTGGCCGGCCTTGCCGGCATTGAAGATATAGGTGGCGAGAAACACATGCGACTTGGCGGCGTCGATGGCCTCGAGCATGGCGGGATAGGCCTCGTCCCCGTTGTGCAGGGGTGTCACCGCATTGCCGCCGCACAAGGGCACGCCGGTGAGGCGGCGCCCGGTGCCCGCAAGGATGACGGCTTCTTCTTTCTCCGGCTGGGATTCCGTGCCCGGCGGAACGGGGGAGCAGGCGCGCAGCGCCCGGGCCGGGTCATGGGCGGCCTCGCGGCGCAGGATCTTTTCCGCGTGGCTCTGGGCGCGGCTGATGCCAAAGAGCGCATAGAGCACGGGCCCCACGAGCGGCACGAGGAAGACACACGCCGTCCAGCCCAGGGCGGAGCGGGGGTCGCGCTTGGTCAGGAGCGCATGGATGGCCGCCACCCAGGAGAGGCTGTGGATGACGAGGCCCAGAAGGATATGGAAAACGAGCATGGCTACCGTGCAAGAAAGCGGTTACTGTCCGCGCGGGGGCTGGGACAAGGGCGGCCCCAACAGCGCGGAGCGTACAAGTTGTCCCGCACCACCGGCCGGAGCGCGCACAGCAAGCGCGGAGCCGTTGCCGCCAAGGGCGCCAAGCGGCCTTGCGGCTGCCCCCCGCTGGCGGAAACGCGCCTTCCGCGCAGCCCGCGCGGGCGCGGGGCCAGCAGGGAGGCCGCGTTTCAGGCAAAAGCCCTAGTTGCGCACCGCCAGAAGGTCCACGCCGGTATTGCGCAGCACCCGCTCGGTGATGGAGCCGAGCAGCATGTCGCTGATGCCGTCGCGGCCGTCGGTATACATGACGATGAGGTCGACCTTTTCCTCATCGGCGATGCGCACGATGGTCTCGGCGATGGTTCCCGGCTCCACGCGGGTGTGGAAGGCCGCGCCCGCATTTTCGAGAATCTCGATGATGGGGCAGAGCAGGGTCATGCCCTCGGCCGATTCTTCGCGCTGCAGCTCCACGCGCGCCTCGCCCCCCACCACCTGCGAGATGGGCTCGGTCACATGGAGCAGGACGATCTCGCCCGAGCAGACGGCCATGGCCTTGTCCAGGGCCTTCCGGGAGCGTTCGCCGCGGGATTCGCCGCTGACCGGCAAAAGAACCTTGCTGTACATGACGCCTCCTTTCGATTCGCGCCCCGGAGCGACCGCATGCCGCGCCATTGCCCGGGCCTTGCGTTTCCATGTTGGCATGTCGCGGCGCTTTGTGCAAGCCCGAAGCCCGCAACGGCCCATGCCGCCTCACCGGCGCTGGGTCAGGGCGATGCGGTTGCGCTCCACCGAGACCTCGAGCTCGGGGAGCAGGTCGCGCAGCGCGTTCATGTCGCCGGCGCGCCCGGCCCGCTCAACGCAGCGCGCCATGCGCGCGAGCACCCTGAAGCCGAAGCTCTCCGACTCTTCGGCAATGGCGGCCGCCGCCTGGGCGACCATCTGGCCGCGCCCCGCGGCATGGGCGGAAACGGCCTGGGCCATGGCAGCGTCCAGGCGCTCCACCAGGGCGAGGATGGCAGGGTCAGGGGCCTGGGCATCCGGGCCCTGCGTCCCGGGCGCGCCCGCTTGCGGCACGGGATCTGCCGTTGCCGGGGCCGCGGGCTCTGCCGGCGCAGGGGCGTCGGCCTCGTTGCGGGCCGGGGCAAATGCCGAAGAGACGGCGCTTGTCACAAGCGAGACACTTCTTTCCACAAAGTCCGTCACGCCGCCCGGAGCCTTGGGCGCGGGCTTTTCGGGGGCATCCACTGGTGTGGCGCCCACGATGAAATCCATGAACGAACCGCCCTCGTCGCCCTCGAAGGACGCCGCGGCACTTGCGGCCGCAGGCGCGGCTTCCCCGGGCGTTGCGGGCGCAGCCTCTGGCGCCGGCGGCTCCGGCTGAGGCGCCTTGCGCGGGATGGGCATGGGTTCGCCCACCCATTCCCCGGGCACGGGCACACTGGGGCTCGTGTAGCCGCTGCGCGGGGGCTGCACGGCGTGCGCCGGCCGCGATGGAGCCGGGCGCGCCTCTTCCTTCCGGGTTTCGCCGGGCCGGGGAGTTTCAGGCGCTTCCGGCGCCTCACGGCGCGCCACCGGCGTCCCGATGGGCATGGGCTCGCCCACCCATTCCCCGGGGCTCGCCAGGGCCGGGCTCACATAGACGGACGCCCGGGCGGCCGTCACCGGCGCGGCCGGCCGGCGCGCTGGGTCTGAACGTGATGGTTCGTGGCGCGGGGGCTCGGCCGCAAGGACTTGGGCAGCGTCCTGCGCGGCCCGCTCGCCTGCCTCATGGCCTTGTGCCGGGGCTGCCTCCCGGTCGACGGCTTCCGCCGGTTCCGCATCGGGCGCGGCCGGGGCGGAAGGAGCGTGCGGCATTGCCGCGCCCTGCCCTTCCGGCGTGCTCTCGGCCGCAAGCGCGGCCTCCACCGCATAGTCCATGAGGGAGGACGCGGGTTCGTCGGTGGCCGGCGCAGCGGCCGCCTCTTCGGGCTCTTCGAGAATATCGGGGGCCGGTGCTTCCGCTGCCGGCTCCGGCGCAGCCCCGGTTTCGGCCGGGCTTTCCGTCGCCCCAGGCGTGGCGGGCTCCTCGGGCTCTGCGGCCGGTTCGCCTCCCGGGGCCTGTCCTTCGGGCGCGCCGGCGCTTTCCGCCTGTTCCGCCAGCAGGAAGTGCCACTCCTCGCCGCTCAATTCGCCGGCGGCCTGTCCCTCCCCGACTTCAGGAGCCGGAGCGGCCGCTTCGGCAGTGGCTGAAACTTCCGCTTCTTCCGGCGCGGCCGGCGACTCCGGGGGAGGTGGCGCCGCTACAGCAGCGCCGGCATCCCCGGGAGCCGCCTCAGTTCGTTCGGTATCCTGTGCCGCCTCAGCTTCGGGGACAGGTGCCGCTTCCCGGGCCGCCTCAACATCCGCAGTCTCAGCCGTGGGGGCGGCCACCTCGGGCTGCGGGGCTTCCCCCTCACTTTCCGGGGCTCCGGTCTGCGACGGCGCCGCAGCTTCATCAGCATCCGCCGCCGTTTTCTGCGGCGCGGGCCGGCTGCGGCGCACCCCGCGCATCACGTCGCGCACGGTCTGGCGCAGCACCTCGGCGTCCACGGGCTCCAGCATGGCATGGGTGAAGCCGCTGTCCGCGAGCAGGTTCCACTGGCTGTCGTCCACGGTGACGGCCAGCACCTTGCAGCCGGAAAGGCCTGCCTCGGCGGCTGACTCCATGAACCTTGTCACCATGTCCGCCGCTGCGGGCAACGCATAACGCCCCTGCGCCACCAGAAGCACGGCGGGGTCGGCCTCATGGCGCCTGAGGGCCTCGTGCTCGCTCGCCGCCTCGCTCACGCGGCAGGAGAGGTCGGCCACCATGCGCGAAAGCTCGCGCCGCTGCTTAGGGTCGTCCGCCACGATGATGACATGCGCAAGGCTCGCGCCCTGCATGTCGTCCGCGCTGTCCTCCAGCGGCTCCAGATGCAGCGAAAAGGCGATGGTCGTGCCGTTGGGGCCGTATTCCATGCCCACATAGCCGCCATGGCGCGCGGCCAGCTCCCAGGCGCGGGCGAGCGCGAGGCTCGAGCGCTCCCGCGGGGGGGCGCCGCTGCCCGTATCCGTCACGGTGAAGAGGATATTGCCGGGGTCGCTGCTCTCGGGCACGCGCCGCGCCGAAAGATGCACCGCACCCTGCCGGGTTGCCCGCACCGCGCTTTCGAGCAGGAGGCCCAAGGTCTCGCCGAGCGTCTGCGCGTCGCCGCGATAGAGCTGGCCGAGATGCGGGGGCATGTACCAGGCAAGGCCGATGCCGGCATATTCCGCGGCCGGCGCGACAGCGCCGTGGGCTTCGCGCAGCAGGCGCTGGAGATCGAAGGCCGTGCCGGCCTCCCCGCCTTCAGCCTCCGGCGCGCCGTCGGCCGAAGTGCCGCCCTCCCCCGCGTCCGCATGGCTGAGCACGTCCGCCATGCGCCGCGCCGCATCCAGCATGGCCGCGGCATATTGCCGCACGGCCGGGGGCAGCGCGCATTGCTCGAGCGCCGCGCCCTCGCGCAACAGGTCGTCCAGCGGCGCGCGCAGGGCGCCCTCGCGCGCCTCGGCCCGGGCCCGCTCCGCCGAGCCCGCGTCCCGCGGGGCGGGGTCGCCCGCGCCGTCCCCGGATGCCTGGGCCTGGGGCCCGGCCGGGGCCTTGCCGCCCGAAACGAGGCGCAGGTTGGGGTCGTCCAGCGGATGGTCGAGATTGATGATGCCCCCCTCGTCCGCGTCCTTACCGTCAGCCGGGCGCGGCTTGGGAGCGGCGGCTTCCGCCGCCATGTCCGCCGGGGCGCCCGTGGCCGCGATGAGCAGCGCGCTCAGGGCGGTGCCCCACAGGGGCGCCGAGGCCAGCAGGTTTGGCGGGATGCCGAAATCCAGCCCGAGCAGCCCGGCGGCCACAAAGAGCGGCGGCAACAGGCAGCCGAGCAAAAAGCGGCGCGCCCCCCCGAGGCCCATGAGCCACGCGCCGAGAGCCGTGGGCACAAAGATCAGGGTGCCGGCGGGCCAGAGGTCGAGCCAGCGGTCGAGCCAGGCCCAGCCGGGCACGAGCGGCAGCAGGGCCAGCGCCGCGCCGGGCAGGGAAAGCAGGAGGAGCTGGATATCCAGCCCGCGGGCGCGCTGGCGCGTGCGCATGAGGTGGCGCCCCACATGCGGCAGGAGCATGAGCGCGATGCCCGGGGCCATGGTGGCCGCGGCATGGCCGAGCATGGAGCGGTGGGGGCCCGCGTCCGGCATGCCGAGCAGGGCCTGCCCGAGCGCCACGGCCACATATAGGGCCGTCCAGACGCGCCATTGCCCGTTTTCGGAGAGCCCGCGCAGAAGGCACAGGAGCATGACCACGCCGAGGGCGAGGATGGCGCCGGTGCGCGCGAGGCTGCCCCAGTTGGTGGCCGCGTCCGCCGGGGTGCGCACCATGGGCGAGAACCACGGGCCGGGCAGCCCGTCAAGGCGGATATAGCACGTGAGCGGTTCGGCGCCCGCCTCGGGCAGGAGCAGCACGTTGCGCTGCGCCGGGCTCGATTCGCGCCACTCCAGCGCGCCGCTCAGGTCATTGCGCTCCGGCTCGTAGAGCATGGGCGTACCGGGGATGCTCTCGCCCATGTCGAGCAGGAGGGTCGCCGGGCGCTCGCCCGCGGCCAGGGGCGCCAGCGTGAAGCGCAGCCACATGACGCCCTCGGTGCGCGGCAGCTTTTCGAGCGCAAGCGGGGCAAAGGCGTCGGCCCGGTCTGGCGCCGCGGCCTCCTCGATGTCGAGGCTGCCGCTTTCGTCCAGCAGATAGTCCAGATAGGGCAAGAGGGACAGGTTGGGGCCCGCGCCCGTAACGGGCAGCATGGCTTGCTGCGGCCGGGCGCCCGGTGTGCGCGACGCCTGCAACGCGGCGAGCGCCGGCGCCGCGGCGGCTTCGGCCTGCGTCTCGGCGCGGGCGGAGACTTCGGGCCGCGCTTCCGGCAACAGGGCGTCAGCGGCAAGGCTCGGCAGGGCCAGCGAAAGGAGCGCCAGCAGCACAACAAGGGCCATGCCCGGCAGGAAGGCCCCACGCGGGCGTCGTGCCGGGACTTTTCTCCCCAGGGTCGTCATAGCGTCATTGTCTCCGAATCGGCTCTTCCAGCCGCCGCACCATTTCCGAAACCGTGCGGCCGTCCGGCGCGCGCGCCTGCGGATTGAGCGTGAGCAGCCTGCGCCAGGCAGCGACCGCCTCATCCTTGCGCCCGAGGTCATTATAGAGCACCACGCCGGCATTAAACAGGGCGTTCTCGTGGCGCGGGTCAGCCGCGAAGGCCTTGCGGAAGCACTCCACCGCCTTTTCCGGCGCCTTGTTTTCCCGATACATGATGCCGAGATCGGTCAGTACGTCCGCATTACCCGGGGCGAGCGCCAGCGAGCGCTCATAGGCATGGATGGCTTCACTGACGCGGCCGGCGTCAAAAAAGAGGTTGCCGAGCTCCGTCCAGTTGCCGGCCGAAGAGGGATCCTTGCGGACGGCCGCTTCCAGCGAGGCGAGGCGCGCCGCCAGTTCGGGCGGCAGCCCGTGCGCGCCCCCGGCGCCGGGCGACGGTTGGGGAGCGGCCTGCGGAGCAGCCGCGGGCGCCGGCATCGGCTGCGGCGCGGCGGCGGTGTCGCGGCCACGCATGTCCTGAAGCACCCCGGGCAGGAGCGTCCCGAGATAGAGGCCGAGGACGAGGGTCAGGGCCATGCCCGCGATGCAGGTGGAGAGCCGCACCGCGCGGCCCGTGGCAGGACGCGCGGACGAGGCGTGCCCCGCAGGTTCCGGCCGCTTCGGCGCCTTCTTTGCGGCAGGCGCAACGGGAGGCGCCGCTGCCGGGGCCTCGGGCGCCTCGCCGGAAACGGATGTCTCTTCCTGGTTCACCACGGCCGGACGCCGCGGGGCGTCGGCATTCTTCCTGGATCTGCGACGGGCCATCTCCACCTCGCTCGGGCGCGCAGGGCGCCGGGCCGCATGCTCCAAAAAGGCACCGCCGCCGGGGGAAATGCCCGGCAACGGGCCGCGATTGTTTCTCTTTCTCTACAACCGGCGCACAAAAGAGGCAAGGGCGCGCATCAGCGCGTGCCGGCGCCGCCGGGCCGCGCGGGCCCTCCCTTTTGGGCGGTTTTGGCCGCCGGGGCCTTCCTGGCGGGTGCGCCCGCGGGCGTCTCCCGCGCCTCTCCTGTCACTCCTTTTTCTCCAGCGCCCTCCCCTGCGGATAGCGGGGCCTTTTCCAGCTCCTCGCGGATGCCCTGGCGCAGACTTTCGTCCGCGTCCGGGGCGTGCAGGGCCTCGGTCAGGTGTGCCACGCCCCGGGCCGGTTCGTTCAGGTAGTGGAGGTAGAGCACGCCCAGGCTGTAGCGCATGGCCGCGCTTTCCTTGTCCTTGAGCGCCTCTTCGAGGAGCTTCGCCGCCTCGGCGTGCTTGCCCTGGTTGTGGCGGATAACGCCGAGCAGGTAGCGCGTGCGGCCCTCGCGCGGGTCCAGCGCCAGGGCGCGCGTGGCGAAGCTCTCGGCGCCGTCCCAGCTGCCCATGGCCATCAGCCGCTCGGCGATCTCCACGAGGGCGGCCTTGTTGCCCGGGTCTTTCGACACTTCCTGCATGAGGCGCCCCACCTCGTCCGTGCCCGGGGCCGGGGCCTGCGCGGCGGGCTCGTGCGTGTGCCGGACGGTGAGGCCGGTGGACGTGAAGCGCTCCGCCAAGGAGGCGGCCAGCATGGCCACGAGCGCGATCCCGAGACTGATGACCAGCACCCGCGCGCGCGCCGGAATGGTGAATTCGCTAGCCACGGGCGCCGCGCTCCCGCCGGGCAAGGCGCAGGGCCAGCGCCCGCTGCCGGCCGCCCAGGAAGGCGAGATAGGCGCCGAGGCCGATCCAGACCGCGGCGTTGGCGCCCATGAGCCAGTACAGGGTGTCCATGGTTTCCTCCGTCAAAAAGAATGGCGCGGCAGCGCCGTTCAGTCGTCGTCTTCTTCCGCGGCGGCGTCCAGCCGGGCCGCGAGGTCGAGCTGGCGCTTGCGCACCCACACAAGGCCGGCCCAGAACAGGCCGAGCGCCAGCACGCAGGCCACGGCCGTGAGCTTCATTTCCGGCTCCAAGCCCCCCTCGCGGGAGGCGAAGACCGCCGGATGGATGGAGCGCCAGATGCGCGCCGACACAAAGACCAGCGGCACGTCCAAAAAGGCCGCCACACCCACCACCGCGCAGACGAGGCGCCGGCGCTCCGGGGCCATGTCCAGCCCGCGCAGGATCAGGTAGGCCGCATAGACGAACCACATGACGAGCGCGGTGGAGAGGCGCGGGTCCCACGTCCACCAGACGCCCCAGGAGCGGCGCGCCCAGATCATGCCCGTCACGAGGGTCAGGCCGCTGAAGAGCACGCCCACCTCGGCGGCTGCCGCGCACAGCCTGTCGGCCGCGTCGCTGCGGCGCAGGAGCACGGCGATGGAGCCCAAAAAGACGATGAAGAAACTGGCGAGCGCCCACCACGCGAGCGGCAGGTGCAGGTAAAAAATCTTCTGCATCAGGCCGAGGGTGGCTTCCTCCGGCGCATAGCACCAGATGAGCCACTGTACGCCGGCCATGGCGAGGGCACCGGCGAGGGCGAGCAGCTGGGGCATTTAGTCCTCCCCCGGATAGATGAAGCCGAACAGCACGAGGCCCGCGGCCAGAAAGACCGCATCAAAGGCCGCCGCCAGCCTGAGCCACGCCGAAGGGCCGTCCGGCGAGGGCGCTCCCAGGCACTGGGCGCCCACCCCGATGCCCGCCAGGAGGAGCGGCGTCAGCAGCGGGAACAACACGACCCCGAGCAGGGACTCGCGCCCGGACTGCCCCTGGCCCAGCGCCCCGAGCAGCGAACCCAGGGCGCACATGCCCGCATCCACGAGCGCGAGGGTCGCGAGGCCGGTGAGCGGCTGCGCCGTCACGCCCTGCCCGAGAAAGACCATGGCCGCCGGCAGGAAGACGGCCTGCGCCAGCAAAAGCAGCACCAGCCCGGCCGCGAGCTTGCCGAGCCACACCGCCTGCACGGGCGCGGGGCACAGCGCGAGGCCGAGGCGCGCGGCATTGACCTCCTCCAAATCATAGAGGCGGTTGAAGATGAGCACCTGCGAAAAGGCGGAGGCCAGCCAGAACATGGCGGCGGCCGCCTGCGGGCCCACCTTTTCGCCGGGCCCCTGCGCGAGGCTGAACACAAAGAGCAGGAGCAGCCCAAGCAGGAGCGCCTGAAAAAGCCCGTTGCCGCGCGCCAGCGTGAGCAGAAGGTCCTTGCGGGCGATGGCGAGGCTCAGGCGGAGCATGCGCCCCCCTCCCGGGCGAAAAAGTCCGCCGCAGGGCCGGCGTAGACGGCCTTGCCCCCGGCGAGCGCCAGCACGCGGTCGGCCAGGGGGGCGTCGCCGGCCAAATCATGGCTCACGAGCACCACGCAGGCGCCACGGCCGCGGGCGTCGCTGATCTCCCGGCGCAGGACGGCGCGCGAGGGCGCGTCGAGGCCGGTGGCCGGCTCGTCCAGCAGCAGGAGTTGCGGCGCCAGCATGAGCACCCGCGCGAGGTTGAGGCGCTGCGCCATGCCGCGCGAGAAGACGCGCGCCCGCTCATGGGCATGGCCGCCGAGGCCCACGCGCTCGAGCAGGGCAAAAAGCGCGTCCTCGTCGAGCGCGAGGCCGCACGCCGCGCGCCAGAAAGCGAGATTTTCCAGCGCCGTGAGGCCGGGATAGAGAAAGGTGGCGTGGCCCACATAGCCTACGCGCGCTTCCGCGCCGTCCGCCCCCCCGGAGACCACCACGCGGCCCGCGCTCGGCCGGGTAAGGCCGGCCATGATCTTGAGCAGGGTGCTCTTGCCCGCGCCGTTGCCCCCGGTGAGCAGCGTTACCGTGCCGTGAGGAAAGGCGGCGTCCACCTGACGCAGCACGCGCGCCGCGCCGTAGCGCTTGCCCACGCCCTCGAGCACGAGCGCCGCGTCTTCAGGCACGGGGCCCCCCGCCCTCGCGGCCCCGGCCGCGCCCGAGGCCCAGCAGCGGCAAAAGGCACATGAGCGCGCCGCCCACCCATATCCAGTTGACCAAAGGCTCGATGCTCACCTTCACATAGACGCGCAGATCCTCGTCCATGCCGAGAAGCGAGGCATAAATGTCCCGCGCGGGGCTTGAAATGACATCCACCTCGGAGAACTGCATGCTGCCGAACTTGGCATAGATGCGCCGCTCCGGCGCCACCACGCCCAGGGGCTTGCCGTCACGGCTCACGGCAAGGCGCGCCATGAGGTAGTCATAGCCCGGGCGCTCGCCATCGGCCACGGATTCCAGCGTCACCGTATAGCCGCCCACCTCGCCGCTCTCGCCCTTGGCGAGCAGCAGTTCCTTCTCTTGTGTGTAGGGGCCGGAAAAGGCGATGCCGAGGGCGAGGAGCGCGAGCCCCGCGTGCGCCCCCAGGGCCGATCGCGCCCGCGGGGAGCGGCGCACCGCCCCGCGCAGGAGCAGCGGCCCCATATCCACGAGGATGGCGATGGACGCGGCCGCGCTCACAAGCGCCGTGGGGCGCCGGTAGCCGAGCGCCCAGAGAGCCCCCGCCGCCGCCACAAACGCCCCTGCCGCCATGAGGAGGCGCGGCCAGTCGGCACCAGTCTTGGGCCCGCTCTTGGCCCCGCCTTCGGCCGCATCCGAGCCACCGCTCCACGAAAGCCAGGGGCAGGCCGCCAGAAGCACCAGCAAAAGCGCGCCCAGGGGCAGGCAGACGCGGTTGTAGAAGCCGGCCTCCAGCCCGCGCGGGGCGCTGGTCCACAGCTTGCTCAGCACCGGCCACATGGTCGCCACGAGGATGATGGCCGCGAGCGCGAGGAAGATCCACGCCACCAGCACAAGGGCCCCCTCGCGGCTCTCCGGCGAGGCCAGCGGGCGCCCCTGCGGCCCCACGCACCAGAGCGCCCACAGAGTGACGGCGAGCGCCGCCAGCACGAAGACGGAGAGCGGCGTGCCCACGCCGCCGTCGCCAAAGGCGTGGACGGACTGGATGACGCCGCTTCTCGTGAGATAGGTGGCGAAAAAAGCCATGATGACCGTGAGCGCCATGAGCCCGGCGGAGGCGCGGCCGAGCTTGCCGCTGCGGTTTTGCACGGCGAGGATGTGCAGCCCGGCGGTGGCCGCGAGCCACGGCAGAAGCGAGGCGTTCTCCACCGGGTCCCACGCCCAGTAGCCGCCCCAGCCCAGCTCCATGTAAGCCCACCAGGCGCCAAGCACGATGCCCGCGGTGAGCAGTACCCACGAGAGGAGGATGAAGGGGCGCGTAAGGCGGAACCAGCGCCCTTCGGCCGCGCCGTCGCCCGAGAGGAGCTGCGCGATGCCGAGGCAGGCAGGCACACCGAAGCCCGCATAGCCCAGAAAGAGCAGGGGCGGATGGAAGATCATGCCCGGGTTCTGCAAAAGCGGGTTCAGGCCGTTGCCGTCCGCCGGGGCCGGCTCCTGCATGATGAAGGGATTGCTCCAGCTCGTGAGCAAGAGGCAGAAAAAGGCGAGGATGGCGCAGTTGAAGGCCTCGTACCAGAGGCGCGTGCGCGGCGTGAGGCCGGCGTGGGCGCGCGTGACCGCGAAGATGCAGCCGCACAGCGCGGCCGCCAGCGCCCAGAAGAGCAGCGAGCCGGGCTGGCCGGCCCAGAAGGCCGTGAGCCGGTAAAAGAGCGGCAGGATGGCGTCCGTGTAGGAGGCCACATATTCCACGCGATAGTCCTGCCAGAACAGGGCGTGCAAAAGGCACGCGGACGCGAGGAACAGGGCGCCGGCAACGCCCCACTGGGCTTTTTCGAGCAGGCGCAGGTGGTCGCTCCGGCCCTGCCAGAGCTGGAGCAGCGCCATGCCCCCGCCGCCCAGCGCGCAGAGCAGGGCTACGAGAAGCATGGCATAGGCGAAGACATACATGGGCATTCCTTGCGGGGCCTTGAAGGGGGATGCCGCGCGCCGGGGCTGGCCCCGGGCCGGGCCTGTGATGGACAGCCTGACAGATACTTCGCCATGCGCCGCCTGTCAACGGGACGCGGCATTGCGGCGGACGCATTTTCCGGCCCGCGCGCGACCGTCCCGGCCCCCGCCGCCGGGATTTCCGCTCGACCTTTTGGGCGGCGTTTGGCACACTGGTGCCCCCCGAGACCAGGCGCGCCGGCCACGCCCCGCGCCGCAACGGCGAGCGCAGCCATGAAATTCGTCCCCGCACAGGTCAGCTTCTTTCTCAAGCAGCACAGCGTGCGCCGCAATCTCGTCGCCCTCACGCGCTTCATGGCCATGCTCGTGGGGCTCATTATCCTCTATTCCGCGCTCTTCCACGTCATCATGCGCTACGAGGGGCACGACTATTCGTGGATCACCGGCCTCTACTGGACGCTGACGGTGATGACCACCCTTGGCTTCGGGGACATCACCTTCCATTCCGACCTCGGCATGGTCTTTTCCATCGTCGTCCTGCTTTCGGGCGTGATGCTGCTGCTCATCATGCTGCCCTTCGCCTTCATCCAGTTCTTCTACGCGCCCTGGCTCAAGGCGCAGGAGAAGGGCCACACGCCGCGCGCCGTGGCCGCGGACATGAAGGGCCATGTCATCGTGGTGAGCTCAAGCCCCATCGCGCTCAACCTCGTGGACGACCTTAAGAATTACGGCGCGCGCTGTGTCCTGCTCTGCAATGACACCCAGAAGACCCTCGACCTGCTCGACCGCGGCTACGACGCCATCGTGGGCGAGCACGACTCCGCCACGGTGTACCGCAATCTGCGCCTCGCCGAGTCGGCCATGCTCGTGGTGCTGGACAGCGACGTGCGCAACACCAACATCGTCTTCACCGCGCGCGACGTGTCCCCGGACGTGCCCATCGTGGCCTCGGCCCAGAGCGAGGACGCCATCGACATCCTGCGCCTTGCGGGCAGCACCCGCGTTTTCCAGTTTCATCGCCTGCTCGGCGAGGCGCTCGCCCGGCGCGTGCTCAACGCCAACGCCCGCTTCAGCATCGCGAGCCGCTACAAGGAGCTCGTGGCCGCGGAGGGGCCTGTCATGCGCACGCCGCTCGTGGGCAAGTCGCTCAGGAAGAGCGGCCTGCGCAACGCCTCCGGCGCCAATGTCGTCGGCCTGTGGGAGCGCGGGCGCTTTGTCCTGCCCGGGCCGGACACGGTGCTCACGGCCACCATGGTCATGGTCATCGTTGGCGACATGCAGCAGATCCAGGCCGCCAACGCCTTCTTGAGCGAAAAAGACGCCACGGAAGCCGCGGCCGCCAAAGGCGCCCCCAAGGCCGAGACGCCCCCGGCCGACGGCACGCAGATGAAAGCGGACGCCGGGGAGAAGAAAAAGGACAAGCCGGAGGAAACCGGGGTGGTCATCCTCGGCTGCGGGCGCGTGGGCCGGGACGCCGCGCGCCAGCTCGAGCGCAGCGGACGCCCCTACAAGGTGGTGGACAAGACGCCCAAGAGCGGCTTCCTCAAGGACCACCTCGTCATCGGCGACGCCGCGGACCTCGAGGTGCTGGAGCGCGCGGGCATCCGCACCGCGCCCTCGGTCATCATCACCACGCACGACGACGACACCAACATCTACCTCACCCTCTATTGCCGCCGCCTGCGCGAGGACATCCAGATCATCAGCCGCGCCACGCTGGACCGCAACGTGGGCATCCTCCACGCCGCCGGGGCCGACCTCGTGCTCTCGCTGGCCTCCATGGTCACGAGCAGCATCATCAACCTGCTCGCGCCGGGCAAGGTGCTCATGATCAGCGAGGGGCTGAACATCTTTCGCGCCAGCGTGGGCAAGAGCCTCGCCGGCAAGCCGCTCATGGGCAGCGGCATCAGGAGCCTCACGCATTGCAGCGTGGTGGCCCTGCGCGGGGCCGACGGCATCCTCCACGCCAACCCGGACCCGAGCCACGTCTTCGAGGAAGGCGAGGAAATGTACCTCATCGGCGATTCGGAAGCGGAAAAGACCTTTTACGAGACCTTCGGCAAGAACGAGCCGCTGACGGCGTGAGGACAGCCGGGCCTTAAGGCTCCCGGGCGCCCCGCATCTCATGCCCTAGTGCGCGCTCCCCCAGTCGCGGCCCGTGCCCCAGTCCACCACCAGCGGCACGGAGAGCGTAACGCCGCCGGGCCTCACCGACTCCATGAGGGCGGCCACGCGCGCCCCGGCCTCCCTGGCGCCGGCTTCGGGCAGCTCCAGCACGAGCTCGTCATGCACCTGCAGCACAAGGCCTGCCTTGAGGCGGCGCAGCTCCGCATCTTCGGCCGCGGCGATCATGGCGAGCTTGATGACATCCGCGGCCGAGCCCTGGATGACCGTGTTCACGGCCTGGCGCTGGGCCTGCGCCGCGGTCTGCCCGTTGGCCGAGAGGATGCCGGGCAGCCAGCGCCGCCGCCCGGCCAGCGTCACCACATAGCCGCGCTCGCGCGCGCCCTCGATGACGCGCTCGTAAAAGGCCTTGAGGCCCGTGAGGCGCGCGAAATAGCGGTCAATGAAGGCCCGCGCCTCGGCCGTGGAAATTTTGAGCTCCTGTCCGAGCTTGTTGGCGCCCATGCCGTAGATAAGGCCGAAATTGATGGTCTTGGCCATGCGCCGCTGGTCCGGCAGCACCTTGTCCTGCGGCAGGTCGAACACGAGGGCCGCGGTGCGGGCGTGGATGTCCTCCCCCTCGCGGAAGGCGTCCAGGAGGGCCGGGTCCTGCGACATGTGGGCGAGGATGCGCAACTCTATCTGCGAATAATCCGCCGAGACGAGGGCGTTCCCCGGGCCGGCCACGAAGCAGGCCCGCATGCGCTTGCCGAGCGGCCCGCGCACCGGGATGTTCTGGAGATTGGGATTGCTCGAGGAGATGCGGCCCGTGGCCGTGGCCTCCTGGTTGAAGGTGGTGTGGATGCGGTCATGCGCGTCCATGTGCAGGGGCAGGGGCTCGAGATAGGTGGAGCGCATCTTCTCCAGCTTGCGGTACTGGAGGATGTTCTGCACGATGGGCGCGTCCGGCGCGAGGCGTTCCAGCGTCTCCTGGCTGGTGGAGGGCTGGCCGCCGCGGGTCTTCTTGGGCGCGGGCAGGTGCAGCCGCTCGTACAGGATCTCGCCGAGCTTCCGCGCGGAGCGGATGTTGAACTCGCCGCCGGCCTCGGCATAGACCTCGCGCGTGAGCGTATCGAGCTCACGCTGCACGTCGTCAAGAAAACTGCGGAAGGCCGCGGGGTCGATAGCGATCCCGCGCTCCTCCATGGCGGCGAGCACGGGCACCAGCGGCAGCTCCAGCTTTTCATAGAGCCGCGTGAGCTCGTTGGCCGCAAGCTGCGCCGAGAGCGTGTGCGCCATACCCAGGCCCACGATGGCCGGCCCGCGCCCCTCGAGGCCCAGGGCGTCGCTCCAGCGGGCGGCAAGGCGCGACCAGCCGTATTCCCCGGCCTCCGGCCCGAGCAGGTAGGCCGCGAGCCCCAAGTCGAGCACGCGGACCTTCAGCAGCCCCTTCCAGAAGGGCGCGGCCAGAAGCAGGCTCTTCAGGTCGGCCACGGCCACTTCCGCCGCCTTTTCCGCCCAGGCGCACAATGCCGTCATGGGGCCTGTCCACGCATATTCCGTCACACTGGCGAGCGCGGTTGCCGGCGCGGGCTCCACGCCCCCGGCCTGCGCCTCGGCCGGCCCCACGGCCACGCGCGGCGGCCGGGCTGCGCCCTCGGCCCAGATAAGGGCCACAGTGCGCCCCGCACAGGGCGGAAGCTGCGCCACTTCCGCCACTTCCTCGGCGGCGGGTATGGCGGGCACGCCCAGTTCGAGCTGTGCGCCACCCTTCCCGGCCCCGGCGGGGGCATCTCCGCTCGCATCCCGGGCCGCTTCCGCCGGGTCTTCGGGTGCGCCCGCCACCGCCGCGGCCATGTCCGGCGCTGTCACATGGGGCGCCCCGGCCTGCACGAGGGCCGCTATCTCGCGCCTGAGCGCGAAGAGCTCGTATTCCTGCGCCAGCGCCCGGCATTCTGCGATATTGATGGGCCCCACGGCGAGCGCGGCAAGGTCAATATCCGCGCACACGCCGCGCGAGAGCCTGGTGAGTTCGCGCCACGTGAACATGTCCTCAAGGTGCGGGCGCAACTTGTCCTGCAACTTGGGCGGCAAAAGGGCGAAATGATCCCGGATGTCCTCCAGCGTGGGGCAGATGGCGAAGATCTGGCGCGCGGTCTTGGGGCCGATGCCGGGCACGCCGGGGATATTGTCGCTCGCGTCGCCCACGAGGGCCTGCACGTCGGCCCACTGGGCCGGGGTGACGCCGTTCTCGGCCTCGAAGTCCGCCTCGGTGATGAGGCGCTCGTTCTTGGAGCCCGGGTCCCACATATAGACATTGGGCGCGAGGCACTGCTTCAAATCCTTGTCGCCGCTGATGATGACCACGGGCAGTTCCGGCGCGAAGCGCGCGGCGAGAGCCGCGATGCAGTCGTCGGCCTCGCAGCCCCGGGACTCCTCGAAGGCGAGGCCGAGCGCGTGCACCATGCGCTCGATGGGCGGGAGCTGTTTGGCGAGGTCTTCGGGCATGGCCTCGCGGTTGGCCTTGTAGCCGGCATAGATCTCGTGGCGGAAGTTCTTGCCCCGGCCGTCCTTGAGAAAGAGGAAATGCTTGGGCTTTTCCTCGCGCAGGATGCGCAGGAGCACGCGCGTGACCACCACGAGGGCATTGGTGGGGAAGCCGTCGGAGCGCTGCATGTGGCGGTTGGCGAAAAAGCCCCTGTAGATGAAGGCCGTGCCGTCCATGAGAAAGACGGGGTCCGCGTTGAGGCCGAGACGTTGCTTGAGCGACATGGCACCATCCAGCAGAGGGGCGCGCCCGGCCTGAAGGGCCGGGGCACCGGAAAAAAGTGTCGGGAGCGCGACACGCTTGCGCTTACCGAGCCGCGTGGCGTATGATAACGGCATGGAATCGAGCCCGCAAGTGACGGCTGGCGCCGTCGGCGGCGTCTGGCGCGTCAGCGTGGGCGGCTGCTGGAACCTGGACACCCCGTGGCCGCCCACGGCGGACGCGGCGCTCGCCGGCCTTGCCGACCAGCGCCTGACCGGGCTCACCCTCACGGCAAGCGGCCTCGATTCGTGGGACAGCAGCCTGCTCGTCTTCCTCGTGCAGCTCGTCAGGCGCGCGCGGGCGCGCAAGCTCAAGGTCACGCTCGACCTCCCCGAGGGGCTCAAGCGCCTCATCGAGATGGCTTTCGCCGTGCCCCCCCGCGCCGGCGCCGAACGCGAGACCGAGCGCGGCGACACCCTCGAGCGCATCGGCGCGGCGGCGCTGGCGCTCCCCCCGCGAATCGCGGATTTTCTCTCCTTTCTGGGCGACGTGAGCATCGCCGTCTGGAACCTCGTCATCGGCCGCTCGCGCATGCGCTCGCGCGACTTCATCAGCGCCATGTATGAATGCGGCGTGCAGTCGCTGCCCATCATCTCGCTCACGAGCATGCTCTTCGGGCTCATCCTCGCCTTCGTGGGCGCGGTGCAGCTCACCCAGTTCGGCGCGCAGATCTATGTGGCGGGGCTCGTGGGCATCGGCATGCTGCGCGTCATGGGCGCGGTCATGGTGGGGGTGGTCATGTCGGGCCGCATCGGCGCGGCCTATGCGGCGCTCATCGGCACCATGCAGGTCAACGAGGAGGTGGACGCCCTCGAGACCCTCGGCATCTCGCCGGTGGACTTCCTCGTTCTGCCGCGCGTGCTCGCGCTCACGCTCATGGTGCCCCTGCTCACCATCTATGCCGACCTCATGGGCATCATCGGCGGCTTTCTCGTGGGCACGCTCATGCTGAACCTCAACCCCATGGAATATCTCCACGCCACGGCGCAGATGGTGCCCTACCGGCAGATCCTCATCGGGCTTGTTTACGGCACCCTGTTCGGCGTGGTCATCGCCATCGCCGGCTGCTACCAGGGCATGCGCTGCGGCCGAAGCGCCATGGCCGTGGGCCAGACCACCACGCGGGCCGTGGTCAATTCCATCGTGGGCATCATCGTCATGACGGCCATTATCACCATCATCTGCAACGTGCTCGGCGTGTGAGGGACATATGGCCGATACCCCGCTTGCCTCCACCGCTGCCACAGCCGGCCCGCCGCCGGATTCGGCCCTCAGCGTGCGCGACCTGCAGGTGGGCTACGGCTCCTATGTGCTCATGCGCCATGTGACGTTCGAGGTGCGCAAGGGCGACATCTTCTTCATCATGGGCGGGTCGGGCTGCGGCAAGAGCACGCTTTTGCATGTGCTCATGGGCCTCAAGCGCCCGCAGGCCGGCAAGGAATTTTTCGGCAAGGTGGATTTCTGGGACGGCACCGAGGCCCAGCGCCGCGCCGCCATGCGCCACGCCGGCGTGCTCTTCCAGAGCGGCGCCCTCTGGAGCTCCATGACGCTCGCCGAGAACGTGGGCCTGCCGCTCCAGCAATATACGGACCTCGACGACGACGAGATCCGCGAGCTCGCCTCGCTCAAGCTCGCGCTCGTGGGCCTCGCGGGCTTCGAGGATTATTATCCCTCGGAAATCAGCGGCGGCATGAGCAAGCGGGCGGGCCTCGCGCGGGCGCTGGCGCTGGACCCGGAGATCCTCTTTCTCGACGAGCCCTCGGCCGGGCTGGACCCGGTGAGCTCCAACCTCCTGGACGAGCTCATCCAGGAGCTGCGCGACACGCTGGGCGCGACCTTCGTCATCGTGTCGCACGAGCTCGCGAGCATCTTCAGCATCGCCACCAACGGCATCTTTCTCGACGTGAAGACGCGCACGGTGACGGCAAAAGGCAACCCGCGCGCGCTCGCCGAAGACCCGCACACCCAGGAGGACGCCCTGCTCTTCCTCACGCGCGGCGGCAAGAACCCGCTCCGGCCGCAAGGCTGCCCGGCGGTATCCCCCGCGCCTCCCGGCGGGACGCCCGCAGCAGCCGCTTCCCCCGAACCACGGGCCAAGGACGAAAACGCATGACTCCGCAAGCATACAAAACCATGGTGGGCGCCTTCGTGGTGGGGGGCATCGTGCTCTTCACCCTGGGCATCATCCTGCTCGGCGGCGGGCGCCTGTTCAACAACGACGTGGAATATGTGCTCTATTTCGACGGGTCGGTAAGCGGCCTTTCCATCGGCGCGCCCGTGGTCTTCCGCGGCGTGCCCATGGGCAGTGTCACCCAGATAAGCCTCGTGGCCAACGCGCGTGACTCCAACGTGACCATCCCGGTCACCATCCGCATCGACGAGCGCAGCTTCATCCGGGCGAGCGGCCGGGCCCTTTCCGAGTCCGCCCAGCAGGAGATCATCCGGCGCATGGTGGAGCGCGGCCTCAGGGCGCGCCTCCAGCTCCAGAGCCTCATCACGGGCCAGTACCGTGTGGAGCTCGACTTCTTCCCCGATACGCCCATGAATTTCCGCTCGGCCACGCCGGACCTCGAGATACCCACGGTGCCGTCGCCCATCGACACGCTCCAGCGCACGCTTGCGCGCATCCCCATCGACCAGCTCATGGGCGCGCTCTCCAACATCCTCGAAAATGTCTCGGCCGCCGTAGGCAACGGCCAGCTCAAGGCCGGCATCGAGGCCTTCACCGCCACCTTCACGGAGACGCAGCGCCTGCTCTCCGACAGCCCACTCAGGCACTCGCTGGAAAGCACGCTCTCGCAGGTGGACGGCGCCACCCGCGCCATGCAGAAGGAGCTCCCGGGGGCGCTGGCCTCCTTCCACTCGGCCATGGACAATCTCGCCCTGGCGGCGGAGCGCCTGCGCCGCGTGGCCGACTCCGCCGAGAACACGCTCGGCCGCGACTCGCCCACCATGAACGAGGTGCGCCGCCTGCTTACGGAATCCATTTCCGCCGTGCGCTCGCTGCGCAACCTCGCGGACATGCTCGAACGCAACCCCGAAGCCCTGCTCATGGGCAGGCAAGGAAAACGCTGATGGCCCGCATACTCACCCTCCTGGCCCTTCTCGGCCTCGGTCTCGCGGCGCTCGCCGGCTGCGGCCGCAGCACGCCCACCAATTATTACCTCCTCGAAAGCGGCATGCCGCCCGTGACGGCCGACGAGCTGCCGCCAGCCACCCTGCGCGTGGCCATGGTGGAGGTGCCGAGCTACCTCAACCGCAACAATATCGTGAGCCGCGTTGCGGGCGAGACACGCCTCATCCTCGCCGAGTTCCACCTCTGGGCCGAGCCTGTGAGCAACGGCGTGCGCCGCGTGGTGGAGGAGACGCTGACCCCGCCCCTGCTCGAGGCGGGCGTCACCGTGCTGCCCACGGGCACGGCCAATGGCGGGGACTATGTGCTGCTCATCGACGTGCAGCGCCTGGACGGCAATTTCAACGAAAAGGCCGTGCTGGAAAGCCGCTGGACCCTGCTGGACAGGAAGGAGGCGCCGCTCGCCGACGGCATCTTCGCCGCCGAGGAAATGGTCGAGGGCAGCGACTATAATGTGCTCGTGGCGGCGGAAAGCCGCCTCGTGCGCCGCATGGGCGACTATCTTGCCGAAAGGCTGCCGCCGCTGCTCAAGCGCCGCTGAGGCAGGCGGGCCCGCAGCTGCCGACGCGCGAAGATTTCAGGCAAGGAATTGCCGTTCGCGCCGCTTTACGGACGCACGCGGCCCGCGCTATCCTGCGCCTGACGGGGCAGGGCTCTCCCTGCCGCCTACCGCGTTTTTGCGGCCGGCTTCCGGCTGTGGAAACGCGCCCCCCAGCCCGCGCGGCAACGCCGCGCAAGGAGGTTCCCCATGGCTGCCACTTTTCGCCCCTCCCGGCGCTTCTTCCTGAAACAGGCCACGGCCGGCGCCCTGACGCTGGGCCTGCTGCCCCTCGTGGGCTGTGCCGCCCCGGCCTGGGGCGCGGAGGCCCAGGCTCCGGCCGCTGGCGCCGCTGCCGCGGCCAAACCCAAGAAGCCGCTGGTGGTCTATTTTTCCCACAGCGGCAACACGCGCAAGCTCGCCGAGATCATCCACAAGAAGGTGGGCGGCGACATTCTCGAAATCGAGCCCGCCACGCCCTACCCCTCCGACTACCAGGCCACGGTGGACCTCGCCAAGAAGGAGCAGCAGGAGAACGCCCGCCCGGCCGTGAAAACAAAAATCGCCAACCCGGACGAATACGGCGTCATCTTCCTCGGCTACCCCAACTGGTGGAGCAGCATGCCCATGCCGGTCTGGACCTTCGTGGAGCAGAACAAGCTCGACGGCCACACCATCGCCCCCTTTGACACGCATGGCGGCGGCGGGCTCGGCCACAGCGTGGACGACCTCAAGAAGCTGGTGCCGCACTCCAAGGTGCTCAAGGGCCTCGCCGTGCGCGGCACGGCCGCGGGCGGCGCGGAAAAGGACGTGGAAAAGTGGCTCGAAGGGCTCGGCAACGCCCTCATCATGACCACCATTGGCAACCCGGCCATCTATCCCGACGGCGCGTACTGAGCTTTCAACACCTGAACGCAGAAGGGTCTTGCGCCGCAGAGGCGCAAGGCCCTTCATGTTTGGGGTGAGGCCGGCCCCACCCTGATTTTTTCCGCCGCGCCCGAATGCCAGGCACGCCTTCGGGCATTTTCACTGCTTCGCTTCTTCCACTCCCATAACTGGCGGCAAAAGTTTCACCCCGCGCAGGGCGATGGCGAGCAATTCCGCCTGGCAGATGTCCCGCTCGCGCGCCTGAAGGGTCAGGCCCTCGAAATAATTGGTCAACGAGCCGGTAATGGCCGGGATGTCAGAATCCGCCGGGATTTCCCGGTCGCGCACGGCCTTTTTCAGCCGCTCGCGGAAGACCTGGCGCGTGTCCGCGCGCATGTTCGCGATGGTGGCGAGGATGCGCTCTTCCCTGGCGGGCAGCGTCAGGGCGGAAAACACGGTCAGGCAGCCGCAGGGGGCGTCGGGCGAAAGCAGTATCCGCGCCGTGGCGGCGAAAAGATTTTTTGTCGCCTCATATAAATTTTCCTCGCCGAGATAGCGCGCGAAGACCGGCCCCCAGTAGGTCGCCTTGTAAAAGGCCAGCGCCTCCAGAAAAAGCTCGGCCTTGCTGCCAAAGGCGCAGTAGAGGCTTGGCGACTTGATGCCCATGGCCCGGCAGAGCTGGCTCATGGTGGTCTGCATGTAGCCCTGCTCCCAAAAGAGCCTGAGCGCGTTGCGCAGGGCGAGCTCACGGTCGAATTCCCGCGGGCGCCCCCGCTGGGAGCGCTTTTGGGCAACTGGCTCTTCGGTCATGGGCCCCTCCCCGCGCTGCGGCGAAAATCCGGCCGCGCCTGCCATTGCATTTTTTTTTGCCAAGTGCTATAAAATCTTCACGGCGGAAAGCTCCGCCCCGGCGGCCATTTGTGCCGATGGTAGTTCACTTCCCCCTTCAAGGCAACGGAGAACGCACATGCACATCATATACTGGAGCGACTACGCCTGCCCCTATTGCTACATCGCCGAGCGCCGGCTGCACAACGCCATCAAGGCGCTGGGCATGGATGGCGAGGTCACCTTCGAGCCCCGCGCCTTCGAGCTCGACCCGGGCGCCCCCAGGACGGTGCAGTCCGACACGGCCACCCGCTTTGCCCGCAAATACGGGCTGCCGCTCGCGCAGGCCCAGGCCCAGATCGAGCACATCTCGGCCCTCGGGCGCGAGGCGGGCATCGACTTCCGCTATGCGACCACCCAATATACCAACACCTTCGACGCCCACCGCCTGATGAAGCTCGCGCTCGCCAGTGGTGACAAGGAAATCGCCGCCAGGACCAACGAGCTGCTCTTCGCGGCCTATTTCACCAAAAACCTCAAGCTCGCCGACGAGTCTACCCTTCTCGGGGTGGGTGAGGAGGCCGGCCTCGAGCGCGAAAAGATCCTCGCCATGCTCCATTCCGACGAATTTGCCGACGAAGTGCGCGCCGACGAGCGCGCCGCGGCCGAGCGCGGTGTGCGCGGGGTGCCTTTCTTCCTCTTCCCGGACGGCATGACCATCCCCGGGGCCATCTCCGAGCGGGACTTCAAGGAATTGTTGCAGCGCAACCGCACGAGCGCCCCGGCGGCGCAGCAGTGCGGCCCCGACGGCTGCGCGGTGGATTTCGGCCGCAAATAACCGCCGCAACGCCGGCCCATTCCCCCATTGCCGCAGGAGCGAGCCATGATCCAGCGTGTGGAAGTCAAGGATGTTTTCGCGGAAAACGCCTATTTCTTCATTGACCCGGCAACGCGCCAGGGCTTTCTCATCGACCCCGGCGCCGAGCCCGAGCGCCTTTTCCAGATCATCGAGCAGAACGGCCTCGACATCCAGGCCATCCTGCTGACCCACGGGCATTTCGACCACACGGGCGCCATCCCCTTCCTCCATGAGCGGCTGGGCGTGCCCTACTACATCTCGCCCCCCGGCGAGGCCTACCTCACCGACCCGGCGCTCAACCTGAGCCAGGAATGCGGGCGCTGGTCCGTGCTCACCGAGGCGAAATTCTTCAAGCCCGGGGACTTCATCTCCCTGCCGGCGAACCCGCGCTTCGGGCTCGAAGTCATCGCCACGCCCGGGCACACGCCGGATTCCGTCACCTTTTACAGCGCGGCGGAAAACGCGGCCTTCGTGGGCGACACCATCTTCAGGGGCGGCCCCGGCATCACGCGCTTCCCGGGCGGCAACGAGCGCGACCTGTACGCGAGCATCATGGACCGCATTCTCACCCTCCCGGACGCGACCGTCCTCTATTCGGGCCACACCGCGCCCACCAGCGTGGGCGAGGAAAAACCCGCGTATATGGGGGCCTGACCATGCCGGATGCCCTCAACGCGCCCCGCGCTCTCGACCTTGAGGAAGTGGCTTCCTGGAAGGTGAACTGCCCGGACGCCGGCGAGCAGAAAATCGCGCTCAAGGCCGGTTCGGCCGGCTTCAACTGGTCAGCGCAAGATGTGGAGAACTTCTGGGAGGCCGTGGTCAGCGGCCGCCCGCTCGGCAGCTTCACGCTCCGGCGCGGGGATGGCCTCCCCGTGCTGGAGGACGGCGAGCAGCGCGCCACCGCCGTGGCCCTCGGTTTTTATGACCCGTGGGAGAAAAATGCCGACGCCTGGGAGGGCCTGCAAAAGGAAGGCATGCGCCGCTTCTCGCCGCAGCCCGAAGGCCCGCGCGGCATCCTCTGGATAGACCTCGCAAAGCCGGCCCAGGGGGGCGTCTCCTACGTGTTCCGGCTGGTCACCCATGACGAGCCCTGGGGCTTTTTGCGCAACCGAAAGGGCCATTTGCCCGCGCACGGCGCGCGCCTCGCGTGGGAGAACTTCATCCGCGTCATCCGCTGCCAGAAGGAGATCCCGGCCAACGAATCCCTGCCGGCATGGGCCAGCGGCGATACCCTCCCGCTCGCCTGGGCCTGGCCGTGGGACGCGAAAACCCCCATGCCCTTCAGCCTGCTCTGCGAGCTCGCCGGCATCGCCACGCCCGAGTGGGAAGAATTTTTGCTGTTCAGCATAGAAAACAATCCCATGTGGCAGCTCGACTGCCCCATGCCCACGGCCACGACACGCTGCTGGAAGGAAAAGATCTGCCAGATCCTGAAACACCGAGAGGGAGAGGACTACGAGCGCCTCTCCGCGCTCGTGAAGCTGCTCCCCGGGGCGCTCAGGGCGCGCATCCCCGTGGTGGAGGCACAGTGAGCGGGACGCGCCGCAAGATGTAATGGGGCACGCGGGCGCCCGGCAACGCGGCGCTTGCGCGCGGGCGCGCTTGCGGCTAGTCTCGCGCCCATGTCCCACCCTGCCTTTACGCTCGAACACGAGGACGGCGCGGCCCGTGCCGGCAGGCTAGCCACGGCGCACGGCGTCATCCCCACGCCCATCTTCATGCCCGTGGGCACCGTGGGCTCGGTCAAGGCGCTGGCGCCGGACGACCTTGAGGCCATCGGCGCGCCCATCATCCTCGGCAATACCTACCACCTCTACCTGCGCCCGGGCGACGAGCGCATCGCCCGGCTGGGCGGGCTGCACCGCTTCGCCTCCTGGCCCGGGGCCATCCTGACGGACAGCGGCGGCTTCCAGATCTTCAGCCTGAGCGGCTTGCGCAAGCTTGGCGAGGAGGGGGTGGAATTCCGCTCGCACCTCGACGGCTCGCGCCACCTGTTCACCCCGGAATCAGTGGTCAAGATCCAGCGCAATCTCCATTCCGACATCATGATGGCCCTTGACGAATGCGTGCCCTACGGCGCCGACCACGCCTATACCGAGCGCTCCGTGGGCCTCACCACGCGCTGGGCGGCGCGGGCGCGCGCGGCGTGGCCCGCGGGCTCGGGGCCGAACCTGCTTTTCGGCATCGTGCAGGGGGGCTTTTTTGAGGACCTGCGCCGGCGCTCGGCGGAGGAACTGCGCGCGCTCGACTTTGACGGCTACGCCATCGGCGGCCTTTCCGTGGGCGAGAGCAAGGCCGAGCTGCACGCCATGCTGCGCATGACGGCGCCGCTGCTGCCCGAAGGCAAGGCCCGCTACCTCATGGGCGTGGGCACGCCGCTCGACATCGTGCTCGGCATCCTGGCCGGGGTGGACATGTTCGACTGTGTTTTGCCCACGCGCAACGCGCGCAACGGCACGCTCTACACGTCCGAGGGCAAGATCAACATCAAGAGGCGGGAATATGCGGAAGACCAAGGCCCGCTCGACCCGGCATGCGGCTGCTACACCTGCCGCACCTTCTCGCGCGCCTATCTGCGGCACCTTTTCGTGAGCAAGGAGCTTCTGTCCTTCCGGCTCAACTCCCTGCACAACCTGACCTATTTTCTGGGCCTCGTGCGCGGGGCCCGCGCGGCCATCCTGGAAGACCGCTTTGCGGCCTTTGCGGCCGGCATCGCCGCGCGCTATCCCGACGAGGCGGCCAAAGCGGGAATTCCTGGCTTCTGATGCCTACGCCGGCGCTGCGCCCGGCATGGCCTCGCGCCGCTCGCGGCGGCGCACCAGGAAAAAGACCACAAAGGCGCCGGCCAGCTTGGACAGGCTCATGGCGACGATGCCCTCGGCCGAGGCGATGCCGATGAGCAGCAGGAAGACGAGGCTGTCCAAGGGCGCGCCCAGAAGGCTCGAAAGCAGGATGCGCTGCGAAAAGGGCTTGCGGGTGAAGGTGAAAAGCCCCCAGTCGCCGAGCTCGCCCACGGCAAAGGCCGCGGCGCTGGCCAGCGCGAGCTCCGGCGAGGCCATCCACCAGCTCACGGCGCAGCCCACGAGCATGGCCCAGAGGATATGGTGCCCGACGCGGCGCTGGGCGAAATCCCGCACCACGAAGACGAAGCCCACGATGAGCGAGGCCGGGGACCACAGCTCGCCGTTGGGCAGTTCCAGAAGCGGCGTGACCACGAAGAGCCAGTTGACGCCGACGATGAGCGCCATATAGGTGAAGAGCGAAGGCATGGCGGCACACTAGGCCACGCGGCCGGCTCCGTCAAGCGAGGGGCTAGACCGGGTGCTCCCGGTCATAGCGCTCGATATGGGCGATGAAGGCGTCCTCCAGCGTGGGGTCGCTTATGCCCGTGACCTGCGCCTTGAGCTCGTCCGGCGTGCCCACGCTGATGATGGAGCCGCGGTAGATGAGGGCGATGCGGTCGCAGTATTCGGCCTCTTCCATGAAGTGCGTGGTCACGAGCACGGCCGCGCCCGCCGCGGTGAGAGCCGAGATATGCTTCCAGAAATCGCGCCGCGTGCGCACGTCCACCCCGGAGGTGGGTTCGTCCAGAAAGAGCACCGGCGGCTCGTGGAGCGTGGCGCAGAGCAGCGCCAGCCGCTTCTTGAGTCCCAGCGGCAGGGTGCCCGTGCGGGCCTTGAGCCACGGCGTGAGGTCCAGCGCGTCGGCGAGCCTCGGCAGGAGCGCGTCGCGCCGCCCGGGGGAGAGCCCGTACAGGTCCGCGAAAATGGCGATGTTCTCCCGGGCCGTGATGTCGGGATAGAGAGAAAAGTTCTGCGCCATGTAGCCGAGACGCTCGCGCGCGGCGCTGCCGGAGCGCAACAGGTCCACCCCGGCCACGGCGCAGTCGCCCGAGGTGGGCCGAAGGAGCCCGCAGAGCATCCTGAAGGTGGTGGACTTGCCCGCGCCGTTGGGCCCGAGCAGCCCGAAAATCTCGCCGGCGCCCACCGTGAAGCTGATGTCGCGGGCGGCCACGAAGTCGCCGAACTTGCGGGTGAGGCGGTTGGCCACAATGCGCGGGCCGGAAGGCGGGGAAGCCGCCCCGGCCGCTCCCCCCGCAGCCCCCGGGAGCTTCCCGAACGGCGACGGCCGCTTGTCGATGCCGCCCACGGCGCCCATATAGGCGTCTTCAAGACGCGGCGCCACGGGCTCGCCACCTTTGGCGAGCACTTCTTCCTTAAGGCCCGGGGGCGCGTCCGCGGCGAGCACCACGCGCAGGGAGCTCCCCTGGATGAGCACGTCGATGACGCCAGGCTTCATGGTCCAGTAGGCGAGCTCCTCCCGGTGCGCGTTGCCGGCATCGGCGCCCCGCGTCCTGTCCCTGATAAGGAAGACGCGGCCGGAGGCTCTGCGGGTAAGCTCCTGCGGGGGCCCGGCGAAGAGCGTGGCGCCGTTGTCCAGCATGACCACGCCGGGGCAGCGCGCGGCCTCGTCAAGGTAGGAGGTGGACCAGAGCACGGTCATGCCGCCCTTGGAGAGCTCCTGCACCATGCTCCAGAGCTCGCGGCGCGATTGCGGGTCAACGCCCACGCCCGGCTCGTCGAGAAGGAGCAGGCGCGGCGCGCCCAAAAGCGCGCAGGCGATGCCGAGTTTCTGCTTCATGCCGCCGGAGAGCCGGCCGGCCAGCCGTTCCGTGAAGGGCGCAAGCGCCGTGAAGGCGAGCAGCCGCCGGAAAAGCCCCTCGCGCGCCGCCCCCTCCACGCCGCGCAGGCTGGCGTAGAGCTCAAGGTTCGCCATGACGGTGAGGTCTTCGTAGAGGCCGAAGCGCTGCGGCATGTAGCCTACGCTGTTGGGCGCGCGCCTCAAGAGCTCGTCCACGGGGAGCCCGAAGATGCGCACGCTCCCCCCCGTGGGCAGCATGAGCCCGGCGAGCAGGCGCATGAGCGTGGTCTTGCCCGAGGCGTCCGGGCCGACGAGGCCGGTGATGCGCCCGGCCGGGATGCTCGCCGTGACGCCCCTGAGGGCGGCCTTGCGCTGCTTCCCGCTGCCGAAGTCCATGCGCACGCCCTCGAGCACGATAGCGGCGTTCTCCGAGGCTTGCGCGGGCGCCGGCTGCTCCGTCGTCATGGGGCGGGCGTGTCCACAAAGATGGTCACGGGCATGCCCTGGCGCATGACATTTTCCGGGTCTTCGGCCCGCACGCGCAGCCGGTAGACAAGGGCGGTGCGCACCTCGCGCGTCTCCACCGTCTTGGGCGTGAATTCCGCCGTGGGCGAGATGAAGCCCACCGTGCCCGGAAAGGTCTTGCCCGGCGCCGCGTCCACGGCCACGCGCACGGGCATGCCGGGCTTGATTTTGCCAAGGTTCGGCTCGTCCACATAGGCGCGCAGCCAGACCGGCTCGGTGAGGGTGAGCGTATACACGGTCTGCCCCGGCTGCACGATGGCCCCGGCCTCGCGCGCCCGGGTGAGGATGACGCCCTTTTGCGGCGCGTGGAGCACCCCGTCGGCAAGGTCTATCTCCGCGCGGCGCAATGCCGCCTCGGCCGCGGCCACGGCGGCGCGCTGGGCGAGCACGTCCTCCTCCCTGTAGCCGGAGAGGAGCATGTCGAGCTGGTCCTCATTGGAACGCAGGCGGGCCGCGGCCTCGCGGTCGGCCGCGCGGGCGTTGTCCAGCTCCTTTTGCGAGATGGCGTTGCTCTGCCGCATGGCGGTGACGCGGTGAAGGTTGATGGCCGCGTTTTCGGCCACGGCCCTGGCCGCCGCCACCTGCGCCCGCGCCTGGGCGACCTCCTCCGCGCGGTAGCCGCGCTCGAGCCTCGCAAGGTCGGCCTTCTGGCCGGCGAGGCGGGCGGCCGCCTGGTCGCGCTGCTGGCGCAAGATGTCCGCATCCAGCCGGGCCAGCGGCTGGCCCTCGGCCACGGTGTCGCCCTCGTCCACGAGCACGGCCTCGATGCGCCCGCCCACGCGGAAGCCGAGGTCCACCTGACGGATGTCCACATTGCCGAAGAGGACGAGGCCCGGCTGCTTTCGCCCCTCATAGAGTTTCCAGCCGGCCACGGCCGCGCCCGCGCAGGCGAGCACGAGCGCGGCGAGGATGAGGGCCCTTGTTTTGCGGGAAAGCGCCATGGGCAATTCCTTAAAAAGATGGTCGCCGCGGGCGCCCTCAGAACAAGATGAGGCTCGCGAGCCCCAGGAAGATGAAGAAGCCCGCGCCGTCGGTAAGCATGGTCAAAAAGATGCTCGAGGCCTGCGCCGGGTCGCGGCCGAGCGCGCGGAAGATGAGCGGGATGGAGCCGCCGGCCACGGCCCCGAGAAACATGTCGCAGAGGATGGCCCCGCCCATGACCCCGCCGACCATCAGGTTGCCCGTGAACCACCATGCGCCGAGAAAGGAGGCCAGGGCCATGAAGAGCCCGGTGGCGAGGCCGATCTTGCCCTCGCGCAAGACCGCCTTCCACGCCTTTCTGTGGTCGAAGCGGTCGGTGGCGAGCTGGCGGATCATGACGGCCAGCGCCTGCTGGCCCGTGTTGCCGGCCTGGTTGGCCACCATGGGCATGAGCACGGCGAGCACGGCCATCTGGGCGATGGTGCCCTCGAACATGTAGACCACGGACGCCGACAGCGCGGAATTGAGCATGTTCACCGCGAGCCAGGGCAGGCGCTTGCGCACGCTCTCGAGCCACGGGGTATCCACGCTCTCCTCCGGGTCGGCGCCCACCATGCCGAGCATGTCGGCGCTGGCCTCGTCGTGGATGATGTCCATGATGTCGTCATAGGTGACGACGCCCATGATGTGGCCCTCGTAGTCCACCACGGGCATGGCGAGATAATTGTAGTGCGAGAGCAGGTTCGCCACCTCGCCCTTGTCCGTGTCGTAGGTGACGCTGACCACGTTCTGGCCCGAAACCGCGTCGCCCACCACGGTGCCGGGCCGCGCCAGCATGAGGTCGCGCAGGGAGAGCACGCCCACGAGCGTGTCGTGGTCGTCCACCACATAGCCGTAATAGGGACTCTCCTTGTCCGCGTACATCTCGCGCCGGATATGCGCGATGGCCTCGTCCACGGTGAGGTCATGCTCGAGCAGGATGATCTCCGTGTTCATGACGCCGGCGGCGGAGTCCGGGTCGAAATTCAGGAGATTGCGGAGCTCTTCGGAATCTTCACGGGTGAGCCGTTCGAGGAGGACATCGCGGTGCTCCTCGTCGAGCTCGTCGAGCACGTCCGCGGCGTCGTCGGGCGCCATCTCGGCGATGATCTGTGCGGCCACGTCCGCGTCGAGATTCTCAAGCACGTCCACGGCCGCGTTGCCCTCGAGCTCGGCCAAGGCCTCGGCCGCGTCCTCGGTGGACATGTGCCTGAGCGCGCAGACGCGCTTTTCGAGGCTGAGGTTTTCGAGATGGTCGGCGAGGTCGGCTGGGTGGATGAATTCCGCCTCCTCCCCGGCGTCAAGGCAGATGTCGGGCACGCTCAGGCCGCGGGATTCGCCCTTGCCGCCCTTGCCGTGGGCGCCCCCGTCCCCGGGCGCGGCGGCAGCGGGAGCCCCGGTTCCGGCAGGCGCGCCCGGGCCTTCGGGGCTGTCCGCAAGCGGGCGGTGCTGGTCGGCGCCAGAGTCGGTCATGTGGCTCCCTCTTCCTCAACGGGCCTTGCTTGACGCGCGGCGCAGGGCATTTTATGAACAGCCCGGCGCGGTTGCCGGGGCCCGTTTACCGCTCCACAGGTCGCAGGCTCCGCAAGCGGCTTGCGCCGCCACCGGCGTAAACGCCGCTTTTACCATGCGCCCCGCCACGGGACAAGCCCCCCTGCGCGCCCAAGGCCCGCCAAACCTTTCTGCGCACCGGCCGCAGGATGCCGAGGACACCATGAAGAATCTCCCCCGCCGCGCGGCCATCGTCGTCCTCCTGCTCCTGGCGGCCTTCGCCGGCCTCGCCTGCGCGCTCGTTCCGGGCTTCGTGGAGGACGCCGCGCGCCGGCAGCTGGCGGAACTTCCCGCCGGGCTTGCCGCCCAGGGCATCGCGCTCGAGGCGCCGCAAGTGGAAGATGTCCATTTTTCGCTGCCCTCGCGCGAGCTCACGCTGCGCAATATCCGCCTTCAGGGCGCGCTCACAGGCGAGGGCGGCGCAAGCCGGGGCAGCTTCCTCTCCACCGCCGAGGAGCTCAGGCTGCGCCTCACTGTGCGCGGCATGCTTCTCACCACGCCGCTCGCCCGCTTCCTCCTGCCCGCAGGGGAGCCCGGTGCGGAGCTCATCCCCGTTGCCGACAGCCTGGACGCCCGGGAGCTCACCTGCGCGGTGGCCGAGCCCGGCCTTGCCATGAACCTTTCCGCCACGGACGCCACGGCCAATGACGTGGCCGTGGACGGCGCCCTCTTGCGCGTCCTCCTCACAGGCAGCCCCGCCGCCAGTGAGCCTGACGCCCTTGACTGGCTCTATGGCTTCGCCGTGGCGGACTTCCGCATAACAGGCCTCGCCCTCGCCATGGACGCGCCGCAAAGCGGCGAAAGCTTTTCCCTGAGCTGTGCGGAATTCCTCACGCGCGGCCTCGAGCGCCGCCACATGGCCGAACAGGAGGCGCGCGGCATCCGCTGCGAGCTGCCGGACGGGCAGGCCGTCAGCATCGCCTCCCTGCGCGAGGAGGCCATCGCCCTGCCGGAAAAGGCGCTGCTGCGGCCGCTCCTGCAGGAGCTGGCCCGGCCAAAGCTCTCGGAAAAGCGGCTTCAGGAGGCCCTCAAGACCGCCTTTTCCGGCCCGGAGCCGCTGGCCGGCTCCTGCGTCCTCACCGGCCTTGTGCTGCCCATCGCCGGAGCTCCTGAAGGCAGCGACCTCAAGCTCCAGCGCGCGGCCCTCACCTGGCGCGCCACGAAGCCGCTGGACCAGGAGCTCGCCATCGAGGGCTTTTCCATGCCCACGGCGCCGCTCACGCAGGCTGGCGGCTTCGCCTTGCCCGGCCTCTCCACGCTCGCGCTCGACGCCACGCTCGCCGTGCGCGGCACGGGCGCCGGGCCTTCGGGGCCCGAGCAGCACAGCGGCACTATCGCCGCCCGGGAGCTCTGCACCGTGGCCTATGCCTTCACGCTCGACCCGCAGGGCTATGGCGCCGAGCTCGCCGCCCTGCGCGGCACCTATTCCGCCGCCTCGCTGCGCTACACCGATCAGGGGCTTTTGCCGCGGCTCGCGGCGAGCTTCATGCCCTCGGCCGAGGCGGCCATGATGGTCATCAAGGTGGGCCTCGCCCGCTTTTGTTCCGGGCCAGCGCCGGAAAATGCGGCCCTGCGCGCCGCCCTCGAGACCTTTGTGGAGCGGCCGGGCACGCTCGCCCTCACCGCGCGCAAGCCTTTCAACCTGCTGGAAGCCATCGTCACCGTGGGCGAGGGCAATGCCGGGGCGCTCGTGAGCGCCGAGGCCACGCCCGGGCCGCTCACTCTGGGCCAGGCCATGCGCCAGGCCGGGAGCGGGGGCCGCTAGGATGCGCAGCCTTGTGCTTAAAAAGGATGAAGACCGGCGCATCCGCGCGGGGCATCTCTGGGTCTTTTCCAACGAGGTGGACACCAAAAGGACCCCGCTTACGGACTTCGCCCCCGGCGAGGAGGCCACCCTGCTCGACGCGCGCGGCAAGGCGCTCGGCAGCCTTTGCGTCAATCCCGCTTCGCTCATCTGCGGGCGGCTGCACAGCAAGAGGCCCGGCATCCCGCTGGACGAAGGCCTCCTGCGCGAACGCCTCGCCACGGCGCTGGCGGCGCGGGAGCAGTATTTTTCCGAACCGTGGTACCGCCTCTGCCACGGCGAGGGGGATTACCTCCCCGGGCTCGTCATCGACCGCTACGGCGCCCACCTCACGCTCCAGCTCGGCACGGCGGCCATGGAGGCCCGAAGGGATCTCATCGTGCGCGCCCTCGAGGAACTGGTCCACCCCGCCTCCCTGCGCTTTGACAACGACATCCCGGCTCGCGGCCTGGAAGGGCTTTCCCGGCTGCCGGAGAGTTCCGGGCCAGTGCCGGAATTCCTCGAAGTGCCGGAAAACGGCTGCCGCTTCACCGTGGCGGCCGCGCAAGGCCAGAAGACCGGCTGGTTCTATGACCAGCGCGCCAACCGGCGCGAATTCGCGCGCTATGCCAAGGGCGCGGACGTGCTGGACATTTTTTCCTATGTGGGCGGCTTCGGCGTCACGGCGGCGGCCCATGGCGCCCGCTCCGTGACCTTTCTCGACGCCTCGGAGCCGGCGCTCGCGCTTTCCCGCCGCAACATGGCGGCGAACGCTCCGCACGCGGCCGTGGAGACCATCCTCGGCGACGCCTTCCAGCGCCTTGGCGAGCTGGCCGCGGCCGGCCGCCGCTATTCGCTCATAAGCCTCGACCCGCCGGCCTTCATCAAGCGCAGGAAGGACGCGGCCCAGGGCCTCGCCGCCTACCGCAAGATCAACCTTCTGGCCGCAAGACTGCTCGCGCCCGGGGGCGTGCTCGCCACGTCCTCCTGCTCGCACCACCTCGACGGGGCCGAGCTCGGGCGCTCAATAGCGCACGCCTCGGCGAAGCTCGGGCGCCCGGCGCGCCTCCTCTATACGGGCGCCCAGGGGTCCGACCATCCCGTGCATGTGGCCATGCCGGAAACGGCCTATCTCAAATGCCGCATCGTCCGTTTTGACTGAGCGGCACTTCCGCGGAGACACCATGTTCAACAAAACCCGCCTGCTCACCCCCGGCCCCACCCCGCTGCCCGAGCGCGTGCGCCTGGCCCTCGCCCAGGACATGATCCACCACCGCAAGCGTGCGTTCGCCGAAATCATGCGTCGCGTGCAGGAAAAGCTGCGCCTGCTCTTCGGCACCGAGGGCCCGGTGCTGCCGCTCTCCTGCTCGGGCACGGGCGCCATGACCGCGGCCGTGTATTCGCTCTTTGAGCCCGGTGACAAGGTGCTGGTGGTGGAGGGCGGCAAGTTCGGCGAGCGCTGGCGCAACATCGCGGCCTCGCGCGGGCTGGCCGTGGCGAGCCTGCGCGTGCCGTGGGGCGAGGCCGTGCGCCCCGAGGACGTGGCCGCCGCGCTCGACGCCGACCCATCCATCAAGGGCGTGCTCATCCAGGTCTGCGAGACTTCCACGGGCGTGCTGCACCCCGTGCGCCAGGTGGCCGACCTCATGGTGGGCCGCGAGGCCCTGCTGGTGGCGGACGGCATCTCGGCCGTGGGCATCTCGCCCTGCCCCATGGACGACTGGAAGCTCGACTGCCTGCTCACCGGCTCGCAAAAGGGCCTCATGCTGCCGCCGGGGCTCGCCCTGCTGGCGCTCTCGCCGCGCGCCTGGAAAAAGGCCGAGGCCACGCGGCCGGGCTGCTTTTATTTCGACCTTGCGCGCGAGCGCGACAACGTGCTCAAGGGCCAGACGCTCTTCACCACGCCCGTGAACCTCATCGTCGGGCTGGACGCGAGCCTCGACATGCTGCTCGAAAACGGCCTTGAGCTCGTCTACACGAAGCAGTGGGCGCTGACCATGCTCGTGCGCGCGGGCACGGCGGCCATGGGGCTCGCGCCGCTCGCGAAGGAGCATTTCGCCTGGGGCCTCACGAGCGTGTGGCTCCCGGAAGGGGTCAACGGCGGGGACGTGCTGCGCCTCGCCATGGAGGACTGGGGCGTGTGCATGGCCGGCGGCCAGGACCAGCTCAAGGGCCGCATCGTGCGCATCGGCCACATGGGCTGGGTGGACTGGGCCGACGCGCTCGCCGGGCTCTACGCGCTCGACCGCGGCCTCATCGGCATGGGCGGCTATTCCGCGGCGCGCGATTATCTCGAGACGGCCATGAGCGCCTACCGCGCCGCGCTGGAGCTGGGGCCCGGCATCATCCCGGCCCGGGCCGGCATCCGCAGCTAGGCCTTGCCTCGCGCGGGAGAGGCCTTATGTTTTGGGGAGCCGCGGACGAAACCGCGCTCGCGGCAAACCGTCGGCCTACGAGGTTTCCATGACTGACAAGACCAGTTCCCAGGGCGCCGGCAAGGAAGGCTGCGGAGCCTGTTCCGGCGCGTGCGCGGGCCCGAGCCCCATGCCCGAAGTGACCTTTTCCGCGTTCATCATTTCGCTGGCCTCGGCCGCGCTGGTGGGCCTCGGCGAAGTGCCGGACCCGGCCACCGGCCGCGTGACGCGCGACCTCTTGCTCGCGCGGCACAATATCGACGTACTGGAAATGCTGCGCCAGAAGACCGAGGGCGGGCTCAACGCCAAGGAGCGCGCGCTGCTCGACCAGATTCTCTGCGATTTGCACCTCAAGTTCGTCATCAACAGCGACGCCAAGGCGGGCTCAGCCGCGGCGGGCAAGGGCGCGGGCGCCTGACCGGCGCTTGTTCTTTCCCTGAGGCTTTGTTATATTGCCAAGTTGGTGGTGCACCTGTGCTGCACGGGTGACGCCGAAATTATCCGTCAAAAACAGCCTTTTCGGTGCTGGCTGCGTCAGAGAAAAATTTCCTCGGTCGAGTACTTGAGTACACTCCCTTCGGAAATTTTTATCTTCCTTGCCTCAGCCGTTGCGACGAAGGAAGCTACGGATGAAGACAGCAGTTAGTTAGCGCGCTGGTAAGTCAACGCTATCACTGTCGCTATCCGCAAGGCTCGTGGACTCGCCAACGGCTAGCGCGCCAGCACCGAAAAATCTTATTTTTTAGGATTCTTCCGGCACCAGCACCCGTCTTCCGCTGCGCTCCAGACGGAATTATGGAATATTCTGCCAACTGCTTGGTATAACATAACCTTTCCTGATCAAGGGGCGGGAGTGCCATGAAAAGCATCAATGTGGGCCTTGTGGGCATCAGCGGTTATGCGGGCATGGAGCTGGCGCGCCTTCTGACGGCGCATCCGGCCATGCGCCTCACGCTGGCCTGCTCGCGGGCCGAGGCGGGCAGGCGCCTGGGGGATTTTTATCCCTTCCTGCGCCAGCTCCCCGGGGCGGACGTGGTCATCAGCGTGTTCGACGCCGGGGAGGCCGCGAAAACGTGCGACCTCGTGTTCATGGCCGTCCCGGCGGGCACGGCCATGCGCCTCGCGCCGCCCCTGCTCGAGGCCGGCGTCAAGGTGGTGGATTTTTCCGCCGATTTCCGGCTCCATGACGCCCAAGTTTATGAGGAGTGGTACGGCGCGCCCCACACCTGCCGCGAGGTGTTGCCCCGGGCGGTCTACGGCCTGCCCGAGCTCTACGCGGCCGAGATTTCCCGCGCCAAGCTCGTGGCAAACCCGGGCTGCTATCCCACCTCGGTCATCCTCGGCCTGTACGCCGCGCTCAAGAACGGCCTCGTGGAGCCCGGCGGCATCATCGTGGATTCCAAGTCCGGCGCGAGCGGCGCGGGCCGCAAGGCGGCGGTGCCCACGCTTTTCTGCGAAGTGTCGGACAATTTCCGCGCCTACGGCCTCCCCCGGCACCGGCACACGCCGGAAATGGAGCAGGAGGTCTCGCGCGTGGCGGGCGAGGACGTGCGGCTTGAGTTCACGCCGCATCTCGTGCCCATGAACCGCGGCATCCTCTCCACCATCTATACCACTATCAAGAAGCCCGGCCTCACGCTGGAAGAGGCGCACGACGCCTTTTCCCGCACCTGGGAGGCCAGCCCCTGGGTGCGCGTGCTCCCGGCCGGGAGCCTCCCCGAAACGCGCTTTGTGCGCGGCAGCATGTTTTGCGACATCGGGCTCGCCGTGGACGCGCGCACCGGGCGCCTCGTCATCCTTTCGGTCATTGACAACCTGTGCCGCGGCGCGGCCGGACAGGCGCTCGCCAACGCGAACCTCATGTGCGGCCTCCCCGTGGAGACCGGCATGGAACACCTGGCACCCCTCGCGTAAGCTATGGACGAGACGCAGCACGACCCCGGCGCCCGGCTCGAAGCCGCCGTGCAGGACCCGGAGCTCTGCGCCGGCCTCCTCCGCCGGCTCGAAACCGCCCTTGACGACGCCAGCCTGCGCTTCATGGAAGTCTGCGGCACGCATACCGTCTCCATCTTCCAGAGCGGCCTGCGCTCGCTCCTGCCCGGCTCCGTCACCCACCTATCGGGCCCCGGCTGCCCGGTCTGCGTGACGCATGACGCCGAAGTGGCGGCCATGCTCGACCTCGCCGGGCGCGACGGCGTGATCTTCGCCACCTTCGGCGACCTTTTGCGCGTGCCCGGCCCTGGCGGCCGCTCGCTCAAGCACGCCCAGGCGGCCGGCGCGCGCGTGGAAATCGTCTATTCCCCGCTGGACGCGGTGCGCCTCGCCGCCAAGAATCCCGGCGCCACGGTGGTCTTCGCCGGCGTGGGCTTCGAGACCACGGCGCCCACGGTGGCGGCGTCGGTGCTGGCCGCGCGGGCGCAGGGGCTCAAGAACTTCTCCGTGCTCTCCATGCACAAGCTCGTGCCGCCGGCCCTGCGGGCTCTGGCCGCTGACCCGGAATGCAGGGTGGAGGCCTTCCTCCTGCCCGGGCATGTGGCCACCGTGCTCGGGCTTGCGCCCTTCCGCTTCCTCGCGTCGGAACACAAGGTTCCCGCCGCCGTGGGCGGCTTCGCCCCGGCGGACATCCTGCTGGCGCTCTGCGAGATGGCCGAGATGCGGCGTGACGGCGCCCCGGCCGTGGTCAACGCCTATCCCCGCGCGGTGGCCGCTGGCGGAAATGCCCGGGCCCGCGCCCTCATGGACGAGGTGTTCGCGCCCGGGGACGCGCTCTGGCGCGGCCTTGGCCGCATCCCGGAGAGCGGCCTTGGCTTGAGGCCGGAATTTGCCGATTTCGACGCCACGGCGCGCTTCGGCATCGCGCTTGCCGAAACGCCGCCGCTCCCGGGCTGCCGCTGCGGCGCCGTGTTGCGCGGCCGCATCACCCCGCGGGAATGCCCGCTGTTCGGCAAGGCGTGCACGCCGGCCTCGCCCGTGGGGCCCTGCATGGTCTCCACCGAGGGGAGCTGCGCGGCCTATTTCAAGTACGCCGCACATTGACCGCACGGCGCCGCCGACAAGGACTTCACATGGACGACTGTCTTCTTCTGGATGCGGGCAGCGGCGGCCGCGCCTCGCAAAGGCTCGTGAGCCAGTGCTTCTTGCGCCATTTCGCCAACCCGCTCCTCGAGCGGCTGGACGACGCGGCCGAGCTCGCCCCGGAGCGCGGGCCCCTCGCCATGAGCACGGATTCCTACACGGTCACGCCGCTTTTTTTCCCGGGCGGCAGCATCGGCACCCTGGCCGTGCATGGCACGGTCAACGACGTGGCCATGCTCGGCGCGCGGCCGCGCTGGCTCACCTGCGCCTTCATCCTCGAGGAGGGCCTGCCCCTCGAGACGCTGGAGCGCGTGGCCAAGGACATGGGCGACGCGGCGAAGAGCGCCGGCGTCGCCATCGTCACGGGAGACACCAAGGTGGTGCCGCGCGGCGCCTGCGACAAGATCTTCATCAATACTTCCGGCGTGGGCGAGATCTACGCCCATCCCGTGCCCTCGGGGCATGCCGCGCGCCCGGGCGACGCGGTGCTCGTGAGCGGGAGCCTCGGCGATCACGGCCTCACCATCATGGCGAGCCGCGAGGACCTTTCCTTCCTCACGGACGTGCGCTCGGACTCCGCGCCGCTCGCCGACATGGTGCACGCCATCATTACAGCCTGCGGCGAGGTGCACACCCTGCGCGACCCCACGCGCGGCGGCCTCGCCACCACGCTCAACGAGATCGCCGAGCAGTCCGGCGTGGGCATCCAGGTCGACGAGGCGAAGCTCCCCGTCCACGAGGCCGTGCGCGACGGCTGCTCCTTCCTCGGGCTCGACCCGCTCTATCTCGCCAACGAGGGCAAGCTCATCTGCATCCTGCCGGAGGACAAGGCCGACGCGGCGCTGGATGCCATGCGCGCCTCGCCCTACGGCCGCGAAGCCGCGCGCATCGGCACGGTCACGGAAGGCCCGGCCGGGCAGGTCTCCCTGCGCACGCGCATCGGCGGCTCGCGCCTGCTCTCCATGCTCGAGGGCGCGCAACTGCCGCGCATCTGCTGAGGCTGGGACACGCCTGGGGCATTAGCGTCCGCGACTCAACCTGCCGCCACTGGTGAGTCCCCAAAAATGGCATAGAGGACGTCTATGCTATAACCGTAGCCAAGGTCCAATACCGGCATTACGCCCCGCCGCGCGTTGCAGAGCGTCTCTTTGAGCTTTCCCCAGCCCGGGGCGGTCCGATAATCGTTGTTTCCCTTGTGCCGCGGTGCAACCTGCGCGTCGTCACGCCACCACTCGGTCAGCTCTTCTAATCCCCAATTCTGGGTGATGACGATATTGAAGTGATGTGCAAACCCCGCTTCGTCATCGTCCGTCACTTGGTCCGCTCTCCTCATGCCCGGGTAAAAGGTACATCGTTTCATTCGCCCTATGTCCGCAAGGATTGCTTCATAACCGCTCTCCAGATTGCCCTTGGCTTCTACCTTGAGCTGGATACTCTTGTGCGTGAGGCGGGACCGCCTCATGGCCACCAGGTCAAAACGCTCTGTATTTTTTGATCCCTTCGAACTGATGACCGTCTGCCCTTCCCCTGACGGCTTCGGACAAACGCTCTGCTCATTGAATACGGCAAAACCTTCGTTGATGAGTGCCCATGAAAAATAGGTCACAAAGCAGCTCTCAGGGATGTAGGTGATGCTTTGGGACCCGCGCCAAAAGGGAACGTGCTCCAAGCACGCATCCTCGAACCTGCCCATCCCCGCAAGCAATATTCTTTCTATTTCCTCCAAAGGCCTTGGGTCACCTGTCACAGGTACAGGAGTTACCATGCAATACCTCCGTGGTTGAGAATGAATAAAAAAACAGAGAAAGGCCGACTCGCCCGAGCCGAACTTCCCCCGTTAAAAGTGGTAATTGTCGATGGCAACTGCCAAAAAACTAGCTTTCGTCGCTCCCGCTGTCATCCCGGGGAGCCGCGCTCAGGATGAGCGACATATAGGGCGGCCGGGCGTCACCTTCATCCACGCCCCGGCGCACCTCTTCCCCGGGGCGTTCCACATGGCTCGCCAGGAGTGCGTCTTCCGCGCGGCCCGTGGCCGAGAGCGCCCGGGCTATGGCCGGGAAGTTGCGATAGGCCTTGAGGATGACCGCCATGTCGGCCCCTTCGAGCTCGCGGGCAAGGTCTTCGCCACGGCGGATGCCGGGCAGGATGTGCAGGCTTTCTTCCCCTTCGCAGAGGATGGTCTCTGTGCGCGCGGCCGCTGCCTGGAAGGACGTGATGCCGGGGATGACCTCCACCGGCGTTTCCGGCGCGAACGCCCGCACGGTGCGCAGCAGGTAGCCGAAGGTGCTGTAGATGAGCGGGTCGCCAATGGTGAGGAAGGCCGCATCCTCCCCGCCGGCAAGCACGGCCAGCGTGGTTTCGGCGGCTTTCCGCCAGGCCGCGCGCAGTTCCGCCTCCTCGCGCGTCATGGGAAAGTCAAGGCGCAGGATGCGAGCCAGCGGCGAAAGGTGCGGCCGCGCGGTCTCAAGCGCGGCCGAGGTGTCGTTGCGCGGCGAGGCCGCGGCCAGAATGACCGGCACGGAGCCCAGCACCCGCACGGCCCGCAGGGTGATGAGGTCCGGCGCGCCGGGCCCCACGCCCACGGCATAGAGTGTGCCGCTCATTTTCCCTCCCCCTTTGTGCCGGCAGCCGGCCTTTTGAGCCCCATGAGCCATTGGGCGAGCTGTTCCGCCGCCTCCACGGAGCGCGGCCCGGGCCTGGAGAACAGCGCCTCGTCCACCTCCAGCGTGCGGCCCGCGCGCACGGCGCCGAGCCCGCGAAAATGCGGCCGCCCGGCAAGTGGCTCGGGCGCGGGGTTCATGGGGCCGCGCTGGACGAGATAGACCTCAGGGTCGGCCAGGAGCACGGCCTCCTCGTTGAGGCGGGCGAGCTTGCGCTTTTCGCTGACCACGTTCTCGCCGCCGGCCGCCTCGATGATGTCCGACACGATGCCGCCGCGCCCGGCCGCCAGAAGGTCGGGCGAGCGCACCTCATAAAAGACGCGCCACGGCCTCTGGCCCGCATGTTCGGCGGCCAGCGCCGCAAGCCGCGCCTTCCAGTCCGCCACAAGGGCCCGCGCCTCGGCCTCGCGGCCGCAGAGCCGGCCAAGGATCTCCATCACCCGGAAGAGCTGGGCAAAGGAATTGACCTCGAAGCTGAGCACCGGCACGCCCAGCTGGCGCAGGGCCTCGGTCTGGAGCAAGGCCTCGCCGCGCCCGCTCATCTGGAGCACAAGGTCGGGGCGCGCGCCGGCCACAAGCTCCGCATTGGGCCGCATGTGCGTGCCCACGGCGGGGAGCTGCGCGAGCCCGGGCACAGTGGCGTCCGCGTCCGTGCGGCCCACGAGCCTGTCGCCGCAGCCCAGCGCGAGCAGCATTTCGCCAAAAGCCCCGTAGAGCGGGATGATGCGCCGCGCGGGCTTCTCCAGCCTGAGAGTGTGACCCGTGTCGTCCGTAACCTCAATGGGGGCGGCCAGCGCCGGCAACCGCGGGAGCAGGAGCAGGCACAGCACGAGCGGCAAGGGCCGGCAAAGCCTGCGGGATGTCGCCGTCGGGATGGCGAAACACGGTAAGCGGCAAGTCATAGAGGGCACTAAGGTTCTCCTCGGTAAAGACAGCGGCAACCGGGCCGTCGAACAGGATGCGCCCGGCCTTGAGCCCCATAAGGCGCGTGGCGTGGCGCGCGGCCAGGTTGCAGTCATGGGCCGCCTGGAGCAGGGCCGCGCCGCCCTTGCGGCGCTCGTCCAGCAAGGCGAACACTTCCTCGGCCCGGGCCGGGTCGAGGCTCGCGGTGAGCTCGTCCAGCAAAAAGAGCGGCGCGGCCACGCCGTCCATCTGGGCGAGCGAGCGCGCGAGCAAGGCCCGCTGCCATTCGCCGCCCGAGAGGGTTTCCACGGGGCGCCCGGCAAGATGTGCCGCATCCACGGCGGCGAGGGCTCGCGCCGCGGCGGCGTGGTCCGCCCGGCTGTAGACGCCTGACCACGAAAGCCACGGATAGCGCCCAAGAAGCACCAAGTCGCGCACGGAAAGGCCCCGGGGCCGCTCCGGCTGCTGCGGCAGCACCGCCACCAGCCTGGCCCGCGCCCGGGCGGAAAGGGTGTGCGCCGATTCCCCGCCAAGGCGTACGGTCCCCTCCTGCGGCCGGAGCGCCCCGGCCGCGCAGCGCAAAAGCGTGGTCTTGCCGCTGCCGTTGGGGCCGAGCAGGATGACGTTCTCGCCCGGCGCCACCGCAAGGGTCACGCCCGAGAGCGTCCGCGCCCCGGCATAGCCCGCGGCGACGCCCGTGAGCTCCAGCGGCGGCGCGCCAGCCATCAGCGCCGCCATACCAGGAGGGCGAAAAAGGGGCCGCCCAAAAGCGCCGTGACCACGCCCACGGGCAATTCGCGGCCGCCGTCGAGCACGCAGCGCGCCGCCACGTCCGCCCAGAGCAGGAGCGCGCCGCCGCCGAAAAAGGCCCCGGCCAGCAGGGGGCCGTGCGCGGGGCCCATGAGCAGCCGCAGCACATGCGGCACCACGAGGCCCACGAAGCCGATGACCCCGGCCACGGCCACGCAGCCCGCGGTCATGCAGCTCGCCCCGGCCAAAAGCCAGAAGCGCGCCGGGCCCACGGCGAGGCCGAGGTGCGCCGCCTCCTCCCGGCCCAGCGCCAGCACGTCGAGCCTGCGCCACGAGAGGCCCACGCAGAGGAGGCCGGGCACGAGGGCGGCCAGCAAAAGCGGCATGCTTTCCCAGCCGCGCCCCTGGAAGGAACCCAAAATCCAGAAAACGATGCTCGTCACGGACTCTTCGTTGAGCGCCTTGACGAGCGCCACCAGCGCCCCCAGGAAGGCCGCCACGGCGATGCCCGCCAATATGACGCTCTCGCGGCTGAAGGCGCCCCGTCCGCGCCCGAGCCAGAGGGCCAGCGCGAGGGCGATCATGGCGCCGCACATGGCCGCGCCGGCCACGAGAGCCGTGTGCGGGAGGCCGAGCGCCAGCGCGAGCCCCCCTCCCACGGCGATGGCGAGGCTCGCCCCGCAGGCCGCGCCGGCGGAAATGCCCAAGGTGAAGGGATCGGCCAGCGGATTACGGAGCACCCCTTGCAGGGCCACGCCGGCCACGGCCAGCGCCCCGCCGCAGAGCAGGGCGAGCGTGACCCGCGCAAGGCGGATGCCCCCCACCACGAGCACGGGCACCTCCCCCGCGCCCTCCCCGGCAAAAAATGCCCTGAGCGCCCCCGCCACCTCCCCCGGGGCCAGCGGATAGGGCCCGGGCAGGCAGGCGAGCGGCACGGAAACAAGCCAGAGCAAGGCCAGCGCGCCCATGGCCCGGCGCACGCGCGCGTCACCGTGGGGAAGGGAAAGGAAGGAAGGGGCCACCGCCATGCACACCGGGAAACTGCGGGTCAAGCGCCCCTCGGGCACACAAAAAGGCCCCTCCCCGCCATCCCGGAAGGCCGGGAACGCGGCGGGAAGAGGCCCGTATTTCCTCCGCCAGGACCGGCAAAAACCCGTTGCCGGACAGCCGCCGCCCGGCTTTCCGGATGGCGCGTCACGTCATGCCGGGCAGTCCGGCATGGCTGGGGCACGGCAGGTCTTCCGGCTCGATCCCCCCGCTCCGGCCTTCCCGTTGCCAGTGGCGCAAAAAGGAACAGGGTTCGAGGATCTCACGGCGGCGGGTCCGCTCCCGCATTGCACGGGATTCCCTCTCCGGGGGCGTGGCCCCCTCGCGCCGCGCCAGAAAATCGGGGCGCGGCGACCGTATCCGCCAGCAATCTATGCGGCCGGCCGCGCCCTGTCAACGCGGGCCTACAGCGGCAGCCCGAGGTCGCGCAAAAGGTTGTCCACCGCCATGGTGCCCATGAGGTTGACGGCCCCGGCCGTGGACGAGGAGCAGTGCGAGCCCATGATGACATTATTAAGGATATACCAGTCCGGCTCCTCCGGCGGCTCGTGCGCGAACACGTCGAGGCCGGCGCCCCAGATGCTCCCGGCCTTGAGCGCGGCGAGCAGCGCCGCCTCGTCGATGAGGCCGCCGCGCGCGGTATTGATGAGCACGGCCGTGGGCTTCATGGAGGCGATGCGCCGTTCGTTGATGATGTTGCGCGTCTCGTCGTTGAGCAGGCAATGGAGCGTGATGAAGTCGCACTCGCGGCAGATGCGGTCCGCGTCCGCGCGCTCGATGCCCTGCTCCACGGCGAAATCCCCGTCCCACACGCTGTCGCTGGCGAGCACGCGCATGTCGAAGCCTTTGGCGCGCTTCGCCACGCGCCGGCCGATGGCGCCGAGGCCGATGATGCCGAGCGTCTTGCCGTACACGTCGATGGAGGTGATCTTGCTCCAGTCGCGCTCGCGGCAGCGGCGGTCGATAAAGGCCACGCGCCGGGCCACGCCGAGCATGAGCGCGAAGGCGTAGTCGGCCACGGCGTCGCTGTTGGCGCCCACCGTGCGCGAGACCTTGATGCCCCGCGCCTCACAAGCCGCGAGGTCGATATTGTCGAGGCCCACGCCGTACTTGGCGATGGCGCGGAGCTTGGGCGCGGCCGCGAGCACGGCCGCGTTCATGGGGTCCACGCCGAGGATGACGCCCTCGCAGGGCGCGATGAGCTCCTTGATGGCGGCTTCGTCGAGGATGCCGCCGGTCTCGTTGCGGATGACCTCAAGCCCCGCGTCCTTGAGGCGGTCGAAAAGCCCGGGGGCGGTCTTGCCGAAGGAACGCGGCGTCACAAGCACTTTCACGGTTCACTCCTTTGGCCGCCCACCGAAGTTGAGAGCCGGCCCTTCGCCCCACGTTCCTGAAAAAGCCGCGCCCTGTCAACCGTGAAGCCGGGGCCAACGCCCGGCAGGCTTTGCCGCCGCGAAGAGACGCCGCGGGCGGGGCATCATACCCATATTTCCTGATATTTCATAATGTTGCATCCAGTTTCCCCAACTGGAACATTCCTTGAATACTTAGGGCCGCAAGGAGTGGACCATGCAAATTATGCCTACCAGTTCCGCCGATGCCAGCCTGGGCTTTTTCGGGAGCACGTCAAACTCCGCCGGCAACGGCAACGGCGACTTCCTCCAGTCCATGCAGGACGCCATGGAAGCCGTGGACGACGGGAGCGAGCTCTCCGTGAGCGCGGCCCTCGAGGCCGACGCCGAGGCCGGGCGCCCGGTGGTGGAAAGCCCCTATACCCGCACCACCACGGACGGCGTGACCTATACCCTGAGCGAAGTCTGCTTCACCAAGCAGGAGCTCGCCGAACTGCGCCTCCAGCTCGTCAAGGAAGGCGCGCCGGAAGAGGCCCTGAAGCAATTTGACATCCTGGCCTCCCAGCCCAACGGGGCCACGCTCGCGCAGGTCATGGCCAGCCTGCGCGTGGCCGGCAACGCCCCCTCCCTCAACGAAGAGGACGAGCATGCCATCATCGCCCTGCTCGGCCAGATCGACCCCACGGGCGACCTCGCCCAGGACGTGCTCGCCAAGATGCGCGACGGCAACGGCGAGGCGGCCCTCGAGCTCATCGCCCAGGGCTTCGCCAGCATGGATGCGGGCAGCACCATCGAGATCAGCATCGAGGACGCCCTGGCCCTCGGGCGCGGCCTCGGCCTCGATACCGGCAGCCTCATGAACCTGGCCGGCAACTTCGGCGGCTTCCCGGCGCTGAAGGTCACGGCCGAGCAGTTCGGCAACCTCATGGCCCCGGCCACGGCCCAGCTCACCCAGCAGCGCGCCAACCAGGAAAAGCTGGACGCGGCCGTGGAAAAGACCCTGAAGCCCATCATCAGCAAGGCCCGCGACCGCATGGAGAAGGAAAAGGCCGCGAGCGAGCTGGAAAACCGCCGCGTGCAGCAGAGCCGCATCCTCATCGACCGCACCGTGCAGGAAAAGAGCCGGGGCATCCTTGACGAGACGCTGGCCGCCGACGCGCAGGCCGCCGACAGGCAGCAGGCCAGCGTGGCCGAGGTCATGAGCCGCAAGGCCGATGCCGAAAAGAGCGCCATGGTCGGCCATGCCGGCAAGGAAGAGAGCGCCAGCCGCCGCCCGGGCGCCGAAGCCGTGGAAAACGCTTCGCGCCGCCAGAACGTGGCCGAGACGGCGCAGGAGCGCCAGGCCGGCGCCGCCTCCAATGCCGAGGGCGCCCGCAACACCGCCGTCACCCGCGACATGGGCAATGACGCCCGCCACGGCGCGGACGATTCCGCCGCGCGCGACAGCAAGGACAACAAAAACCCCGAGTGGAACGAGCTCCTCGGCAAGGTGGAGACCCGGGCGGCCGCTCCCGCGCAGCCCACCACGGCGGCCAGCGGTTCCTTCCTCTACACCATGCTTCAGGGCGGGCAAAATATTCCCGATGCCGTGCCGGCGCAGGATGCGGGCCAGCTCCCGCAGATCTCGCGGCAGGTGGCGCAGCAGGTGGAGCAGGGCATGCTCACCGCCATGCGCGACGGCGCCACGCGCCTTGACCTTCAGCTGCACCCGGCGGAGCTCGGCGCCATCACCATCACCCTCGTCGCGCGCAACGGCGAGGTGAGCGCGCAGATCCGCTCCGAGAAGAGCGAGACCGCCGAGATGGTCTCCCGCCAGCTCGACACCATCCGGGTCAACCTGGAGCAGCAGGGCATCAAGGTCGACAAGATAGAAGTGCAGATGGAAAATTCTGCCGACCAGAACCCCTCCACCGCCTGGCAGGACCTCGGGCAGCACAACGCGAGGCAGGAAGAAGATGCCCGCCGGGAAGAGCTTGCCCGGCTGCGCAATCTTGCAACCGTTCGCAATAACTCAAGAAATTCTGAACCGACCGTTTTGGAACAGCCTGTGCATATTAGCGGCCAAACGGCACGATATGCCGGGCAGGCCATGCACCTCGTAGCCTAGGCCGCCCAAGACGGAGAAGACCATGTCGAGCATCACGCAAGCCCTCAACCAGACCAACAACGAGTTCAATTCCGCCCTTTCCAAGCAGAAGGGCAGCAATCTGGACAAGGACTCGTTCATGCTCCTCCTGGTCACCCAGTTCAAGTATCAGGACCCGTTGAACCCGATGGACGACAAGGAGTTCATCGCCCAGATGGCGCAGTTCTCCAGCCTCGAACAGCTCATGAACCTCAACACCAGCATGGAAGGCCTGACCACCGCCACCAACAACCAGCAGATGGTCAACGCCACTTCCTACATCGGCAAGCTCGTGAGCGTTTCCGGCAACACCATCGGCAAGTCCACGGCCGCCAATGCGGACGGCAAGATGGAGACCTCCATCAGCACCTTCCGCTACGCCTTCGGCGACAACGTGGTCAAGGGCACCCTGAGCGTGAAGGACGCCAACGGCAACACCATCTACACCGAAGACCTCGCCGGCAAGCAGGCGGGCGTGACCTTCGAGTTCAACTGGAACGGCAAGATGGGCAACGGCCTGGACGCCCCGGACGGCGTGTACACGGTCTCCCTCGGCGCCTTCAACGACAAGGGCGAGGCCGTCCTCTCCGACCAGGTGGTCGACGCCACGGTGACGGGCGTGGTCAACAGCGACGGCACGGTCTACCTCGGCATGGACGGCGGTCAGCTCATGGAGCTCGCCAATGTGCGCCAGGTGACGACGCCCAAGGTCAAGGAAAGCTCCGCCGCGAAGGACGAGAGCGACGCCAAGGCCGAAGACGGCAAGAACGAAGAAAACAAGACGGACGAAAGCGAAACGGCGGATGCCGAGAGCGGTTCCAGCGAACAGGAAGCCGCCTCCGGCGAGACCGAAGAAGCCAAGGCCGCCTAAACAACCAAGCTATCCCGGCGGCAACACCGCCACAAAACATAACCAAACAGCGCCACTATCCCAATAACGGCGCGGAAAGTTCAAACGGAGGAAGTCATGGGTCTTTCAGCCAGCATGTGGACCAGCGTTTCGGGCCTGCTCGCTCACGGTAACAAGATGAACGTCGTGGGCAACAATATCGCCAACGTCAGCACCATCGGCTTCAAGAGCCAGCGCATGGATTTCAACGACTATCTGTACATCAACGGCGGCTCCACCAGCGGCCCGGTGCAGATCGGCGCGGGCGTTTCCACCTACGCGGTGCTTGGCGACTTCTCGCAGGGCTCGCTCGAATCCACCAACTCGGTCACCGACATCGCCATCGACGGCGAAGGCTTCTTCAAGGTGCGCAAGCCCAACACGGACCAGATGTACTACACCCGCGCCGGCGACTTCTACTTCAACGCCGACCGCCAGCTCCAGAACCCCGAAGGCTACCGCCTCCAGGGCTGGAAGGTGGACAACTCCACGCGCCTGACCTTCAAGAGCGAGTCCATCAATCTTGGCAAGGACAAGGCCAACGAGTCCGCCTTCGTGGGCACGGGCACGCCGCAGGACATCGTGCTGGACTCCTGGTACCTTGAGCCGCAGCGCACCACCAGCGTGAGCTTCACCATGGGCCTCACCAGCGACGGCCGCGGCGACCGCTCCACCAGCGACACCTCACCCATGACCGCCCTTTACGACCAGTGGGACGCCTCCAAGAACCCGCCCATGCCCGACACCTCCCGCGCCACCTCCTCGGCCATCAAGGTGTACGACGAAGGCGGCAACGCCCACACCCTCACGGTCTACTACGACCAGGTGGCGTCCAAGCAGGTCGATTCCGACGGCAACACCATCTACGAGATCGAGGGCCTGCCCGCGGGTTACACGGTGTACGAATATGCCGTGACCATTCCCCCGGAAGAGGACATGCGCAGCTACGGCGGCAAGGGTTATGACCAGGTCACCAACACCTGGCAGGAAAAGCCCACCCAGTTCTACAATGACCCCGTGATGGGCACCAACAAGAACGCGGGCATGCTCATGACCGGCCACCTGATCTTCGACGCCGCCGGCAACCTGGTCAACCAGACGGCCTACACCTACGGCGCCAATTCCGAGCCGGGCGACCTCAACCAGTGCGACCTGCCCCCGGACGAGCTCTCCAGCTGGCAGTCCACCAAGTTCTCCAGCAACGGCCTGCCCACCTTCTGCGCCAACTTCACGGGCCAGCCGCTCGCCAACAGCGTGAGCGAGACCATCTCGCCCACCCAGTCCCAGGCGCAGGACTACATCATCGAGCTGGACTTCGGCCTGCGCTGCGTGAGCAACTGGGACAATTCCGGCACCCTGGCCGACCTCCGCGGCACGGAAAGCGCCCCCCAGCAGGTGAATGCCAAGCTCTCGCCCGTGACCAAGAAGGTCTATGACGGCCCCGACTACACCTGGGATCCGGCCACCTCTTCCTGGACCGGCACCGATGTGCCCCCGGCCAACACCGTCCTCTACAAGCAGGACGCCAACGGCAACTGGGTGGCGGCCACCGACAAGGCGGGCACCCCGCTCGACCCCACGGATACCGGCCCCTTCCGCGCGCAGACCACGGCCGACTTCGTTCCCAGTAACGTGCAGGCCATGGGCGTGGACATTCTGGACGCCGACGGCAACAAGGTGACGGTGGGCGCGGACGGCCGCATCGACCCGGCCGCCAAGGGCCCCTTCCACTATGAGACCACGGTGACCAGCCGCACCATCAGCTACAACGACGACGTGTCCAAGTACGGCGACCCGCTCAAGACCGAGAACGCCAGCTCCGCGGGCAACTCCAGCTACATCACGCAGGACGCCCATGCCGACGGCTACCCCTCGGGCGTGCTCTCCGGCACCAACATCGACAACGCGGGCGTGGTGTACGGCTACTATGACAACGGCGAAACCATCCCGCTCTACCAGATCGCCCTCTATGACTTCCACAACAAGCAGGGCCTCCGGCGCGAGGGGGGCAACCTCTACGGCCAGACCAAGGAATCGGGCGAAGCCCGCCAGGGCGTGGCCGGCGACAACGGCTTCGGCGTGACCCGGGCCTACAACATCGAAGGCTCCAACGTGGACCTGAGCCGCGAATTCGTGAACATGATCACCACGCAGCGCGGCTTCCAGGCCAACTCCAAGGGCGTGACCACCGTTGACACCATGCTTGAAACCGTCATCGGCATGAAGCGCTAGTAAGAGACAGTTTCCGGACTGGCGCGGCCCCGGAGCGGTTCCGGGGCGCGCGCCGCGGCGAAGGGATAGCGCCGCTTCCGGCTTCTTCCGTGAAAAAGTCCCCCCTGGCCGTGCCGGGGGGACTTTTTTGTGGCCTTTTGTGGCCCGGCAAAAACAGCCGCCGGGAATGGTCGTTCCCGGTCGCACGTGCGAAAAAGCGGGCACCGGCGGCGGGACTCCCCGGCATGCCGGCGCATTTTGCCGCCTTGCGGCCCGGCGCACGGGCGTGGCGAGAGCCGGCCGGAGCGCCCGCCGCCGGGGCGGCGGCATTCTGGCTCCCGCATCTTGCACCGCACCCACACGACGCCCCGCGGCAGCCCTGAAACGGCTTCTCCGGCACTTCCCGCTTCATCTCCCATCCGGCAAGCGCGCCGACCGCTCCAGCGCACAACGCAAGCTGGAGGGCCTTTCGGGCGTGGCGGCATCCTTTGCCCGCGCCGACAGGATGGCGTCCTGTGCCGGCACAGCCCACAGCTGGCAGAACGCCCCCCAGGGAGCGCGCAGGCGCCTCTTCCCCCTCCCCACCCGCAGCGGCCCCGGTTCGATCCCCCTTTTCACGCCCCGCGCGAGGCCCGCCATCGCCGCTGCCCGGCAGCTTCTGCCTGTTATCCTTAAGGAATTGTTCCCGATCCGCTGGGAAAAATCGTCGCCCACCCCGCCAAAAATGCGGCGCCGGGCCTGGGAAAATTTTGCCCTGAAAGTCTAGAAAATATGTAATATGCTAAAAAACAACGCTATTTAGCGTTTGGCATATGCGTTGCAATATGACGGGCACAGCTTATTCAACCACCCTAGGAGGTGCCCAATGTCTTTGGTCATTAACAACAACATGATGGCCGCCAACACGGCCCGAACCCTGAACTCGCATTACAGTAACCTCGCAACCTCAACCCAGCGGCTCTCCACCGGCCTGCGCGTCAACAGCGCGGCTGACGACGCCGCCGGCCTTGCCATCCGCGAGCTCCAGCGCGCGGACATCGCGGCCCTGCACCAGGGCGCGCGCAACGCCAACGACGCCATTTCCATGATCCAGACGGCAGACGGAGCCATGGGCGTCATTGACGAAAAGCTCATCCGCCTCAAGGAACTGGCGGAACAGGCCGCCACGGGTACGTACGACTCCACCCAGCGCCTGATGATCGAGTCCGAGTATCAGGCCATGGCCTCGGAAATCACCCGTATCGCCAACGCCACGGACTTCAACGGCATCCACCTGCTCAACGGCACGCTCTCCGGCGACCACGACGGCAGCGGCAAGAAGGCCGAGGACGGCATCTCGTCCACCGGCAGGATGAAGATCCACTTCGGCACGGGCAACGATTCCGCGGAAGACTACTACTACATCACCATCGGCAGCGTCACCGCCTCGTCCCTCGGCGTGGGCAACCAGGCGAGCATCGATGCCGACGGCTACACCGTCTCCACGCAGGAGGCGGCCCAGAAGGCGCTCGTCGCCATCAACGAGGCCATCGTCTCCAAGGACAAGATCCGCGCCCACCTCGGCGCCATGCAGAACCGGCTGGAGAACACCATCACCAACCTCAATGTCCAGGCGGAAAATCTCCAGGCCGCAGAATCCCGAATTTCGGATGTGGACGTTGCCACGGAAATGACACAGTTCGTGCGCAACCAGATCCTCACCCAATCGGCCGTGGCCATGCTCGGCCAGGCCAACTCGCTGCCCCAGATGGCCATGCAGCTCATCGGCGGCTAGGTCATCTAGACATAGGCTGTGGCAGACCAAAGACGGGAGGCCCGGGGGGTTGTTCCCCCGGGCCGGGTCACCCACCCGGTCCCTCCCGAAACGGCACAGCGCGGGCCAGGCCCGCGGGCCGGGTCATGGCCAGGGGATGTTCAGCACTTGGGGGAGTTCAACGCCATGTGTCCGCCGGCAAAGATTTTTGCGCCACAAGCGCCTCGAGGGCGCGGCGCGCGGCATCCTGCTCCGCTTTCTTCAAGCTCGTGCCCTGGCCGGCAAAGTTCCGCCCGTCAGGCAGCGTGAGGCGCACCTGAAAGTGCTTGGCATGTTCCGGGCCGCTGGTTGCCGCCTGAGTATAGACCGGCATGGTGCCGAAACGATGTTGTACCGCCTCCTGGAGGCGTGATTTGTAGTCCCGCGCCTGTGGCGCGCCCGCGCCAGACGGCCAGTGCCCCGCAAAGATGCGGGCGACGGCGTCCCTGGCCGCGGCAAAACCTCCATCCTCATACACAGCGGCAAGCACCGCCTCCAGCGCATCGCTGAGAATGGCATCACGGTCGCGGCCGCCCTGTTGCTCCTCGCCCCTTCCGAGCCGGAGGTGGGCGTCCAGCCCCAATTCCCGCGCGCGCCGGGCAAGGCCCCGCGTGCTCACGAGATGCGCCCTCAGGCGTGTCAGTTCGCCTTCCCTCAATTTCGGAAAACGCCGGAAAAGCTCGGTGGAAACGCAGAGCTCCACCACCGCGTCGCCCAGAAATTCCAGTCTTTCGTTATGCGCGCTTCCCGCGCCGCGCTCATGGGCCCACGAGCTGTGGGTGAGCGCCAGCCCGAGCAGTTCCGGGCGCCTGAACCTGTGGCCGAGTTTCGCGGCCAGGTCTTCCATGTCCGCGCCGTCCGGCGCCGTTTTTTTGTCGTCCATGGGCGCAAGTCTAGCCCAACCCGTGAGGATGGCAACCGAAAATCCCTTGACACGGGGCCGCCTGTTGCCTACCTAACAAGGGGACTTTATCCCTTAAGGAGCACACCATGGCATATGACATCCGCCTGATGAAGCTGGTGACGGGCGAGCTCGTCATCGGCAAATATGACGAGGCCAAGGACTGCCTCACCGACGCGGCCGCCATCCAGACCATCCCCTCGCAAGCCGGCGTGCAGATGATGATGCTGCCCTACGGCTATCCCTTCGAGCCGGATTTCACGGGCGTCCTGGACGGCAAATTCTTCCTCTACCGCTACGCCGACACCCCCAAGGAACTGCAGGACAAGTATATCGAGGCCTGCACCAACCTGACCGTGGCCGGCGGCCTCGGCAAATTGCAGTTCGGTTCCGGGCCCCTGCCCGGCGCGGGCGGCAGCGGGCTCATCTCCTAGGGGCCTGACAGTCTCCTGACAGCAAAAGGCGGCCGCGCGCCGCCTTTTTTATGGGCCTCCCCCAAGGCGAAAAACCATGCGCGACCTCCTGCCCCTTCTGCCACGGCCGAGCCGCTACGCCGGCATCGAGGACGGCGCCGTGCGCAAGCAGGCCGATTCCGTGCGCATGCGCGTGGCCCTGGCCTTTCCCGACCTCTACGAGGTGGGCATGTCCTACCTCGGGCAGAAGATCCTCTACGGCATCGTCAACGCCCATGACGGCTGGTGGGCCGAGCGCGTCATGGCGCCCGACCGCGCCGCCGCCGCCATCCTGCGCGAGCACAAGGCCCCGCTCTGCACGCTCGAGTCGGACACGCCGCTGGCCCGCATGGACTGCGTGGCCTTTTCCATCACGCACGAGCTCTGCTACACCAATGTCCTTTTCATGCTCGACCTCGCCGGCATCCCGCTGCGCCATGCCGACCGCCCGGACGACCTCGGCGCCTGCCCGATCGTCATGGCCGGCGGCGGGGCGCTGCTCGGGGCCGAGCCGCTCGCGCCCTTCATGGACCTCATGGTCTTGGGCGACGGCGAGGAGACATTTCCCGAAGTCCTCGAGCTGCTTGAGCGCGCCCGCGCCGAAGGGTGGGGTCGCGCCCGTTTTCTTGAAGAGGCGCGCCATATTCCCGGGGTCTATGTACCCTCCTTTTTCAGTGCGTGGCGGGGCGGCGGCCTCATCCCCCGCTTTGCCGACCACGCCCGGCCGGCGCGGCGCATCGTGGCCGACCTCGAGGGCGCCATCTATCCCGCGCGGCAGGTCATCCCCGCAGGCGCGGTGCACAACCGCCTCTCGCTCGAGATCGCGCGCGGCTGCACGCGCGGCTGCCGCTTCTGCCACGCGGGCATGGTCTATCGCCCGGTGCGCGAGCGCTCGCCCGAGAGCGTCGGCGCCCTGCTGGAGGCCTGCCTCAGCGAGACCGGCTTTGAGGAAATTTCCTTCCTGTCGCTCAGCACAGGCGATTATTCCGCGCTCAAGACCCTGTGCGAGGGCACCATGGAGCGCTGCGCCCGCGAGCAGGTGGTGCTTTCGCTGCCCTCGCTGCGCGTGGGCTCCATCGACGACGAGATCATGGGCCGCATGGCCGAGCTTAGGCGCACGGGCGTGACCCTCGCGCCCGAGGCCGCAAGCCAGCGCCTGCGCGATGTCATCAACAAGGGCATAAGCGAGGAGGACATCCTGCTCCACGCGCAAAAACTGCTGGAGCACGGCTGGCGGCAGGTCAAGCTCTATTTCATGATCGGCCTCCCCACCGAGACGGACGAAGACCTCGTCGCCATCGCCGAGCTCTGCCGCAAGGTGCGCGACGCCGGCGGCCGCGGGGCGCCGCGCCTGCAGGTGACGGCCTCGCTCTCGCCCTTCGTGCCCAAGCCGTTCACGCCCTTCCAGTGGGAGGCGCAGATCGGCCTTGACGAGATCGACCGCCGCGTGCGCCTCGTGCGCGAGCAGTTCAAGGGCCAGAAATGCCTCAAGCTGCGCTGGCACGAGCCGGCCATGAGCCACCTTGAGGGCATCCTCTCGCGCGCCGGCCGGGAAATGGCCGACGTGGTGGAACTGGCCTGGCGCAAGGGCGCGCTCTTCGACAGCTGGATGGAGAGCTTTGCCATCGCCCCGTGGCTCGAGGCCCTGAAAGAATGCGGCATCGCGGCCCAGGACTGCACCGGCGCCCGCGAGCCGGGCGCACCCCTGCCCTGGAGCCACCTCGAGGCCGGCGTCTCCGAGGATTTTCTCCTGCGGGAGCGCGAGCGCGCGCTGGCCGGCAAGGTCACGCCCGATTGCCGTTACGGCGCCTGCCGGCATTGCGGCGCCTGCGACACGGCCGCCGGGCCTTCGCTGTTGGCCGCGCCCGCGCGGACAGAGGGCGAAGACGCCACGCGCCGCAACCGCCTCGTCTTCAGCCAGCGCGACCAGGCCGCGCACCAGCCCCGGCGCGACGCCGAAGGGCGCCTCATCTGCAAGACCCAGAAGCAGGAGCCGCCCCACCTCGCGCCCGAGCTGGTGCACAAGGCCGCGCAATACCGCTTCTGGCACACCAAGACCGGCGGCAGCGCCTGCCTGAGCCAGCTGGAGCTCCAGGCCACACTGGAGCGCGCGCTGCGCCGCGCCGGCCTGCCGCTCGCCTTTTCGCGCGGCTTCCATCCGCTGCCCCTGCTCTCCTTCGGGCGGGCGCTCCCTGTGGGCGTGGAGAGCGAGGCCGAATGGTTCGCCCTCACCTTGCGGCGCCTCCTGGCCCCCGCAGAAGCGGCGGAACGCCTCGGCGCGCACCTGCCGCCGGGCATGCGCCTGCGGCTCGTGGAATTCACGCCGGCCGAACGGCGCACCGAACAGGCCGTGGCCGAAGTCTTTTCCTGCCACCTGGCCGGAGAAAGCGCGGGAGGCGGCACAGACGCGGACGGGCTGCTCGCGCGGCGCCTGGAAACTTTTGCCGCCCTTGCCGAAGCGCCCTTCACCCGCGAGGGCAAGAACGGCCCGCGCAGCATGGATCTCAGGCCCCTGCTCCTGCGCTGGGCGCCACAGCCCGGGGGCGGCGTGACATTCACCCTCGATTGGACTATGGGCTATCTTTCGCCGCTCGCCTTCACCCTGGCCGTGCTCGGCCCGGAGGCCGGGGAGCCGCGGGTACGCGCCCGGCTCAGACTGCGCAAGACGGGCCAGATCTTCGCCGACGGCCGCAAATTCCCGGCGGAGTGAAGGCCCTGGCAACGCATTGCCGCGCAAGGGCTATCAAGGCGCAAAGCGTGAGGAGGCTCCATGGCACAGTCCACCCCGTTCCCCGACGACATGCCGTTTTCCCAGCGGGTAAAGAGCCTTGCGGACGAAGAACTGCTGGAGATCTGGGAAGAGACCCAGCAGGTGGAACAGCTTCTCAATAAGGAGATGCGCACGGCCATTTCACTCGCGCCCGAGTATGAACGGGCCATCGTGGAGGAATTGCGCCTGCGCTCCACGCGCGGGCTCTGCCGCCGCGAGGCCCGCTGAAGCGCAGCCACCCCTGTCTTTGCCACCTTCAGGGTATAAAAAGCACGCGCCGCCACGCCCCAGGCCCTTTCCGCCAAAAATTCCGGCACTGGCACAAATGGCATCGGCGCGCCGGAGAAACCAGGCGCGTCCATGCCAGCCCCCTGACACCCTCTCAAAGCGCGAGCCCACGTGAGCCAAAAGGTAAAGTCAGGGCCATGCCCGGGCGCAGCGGGCGCCATCCGTGCAATGCCCACACCCGGCGCCCTGTCTTGCGCCACCATTGAAATCTGTGTATTAAAGCCGCCGTGCAGCCCGGCCTGGGTGGCAAGATGCCGCAGGCAGAGCTGGCTCCACCCCGGTTCTTGATTTCCGTCCGCTCCCTCAAAAGCGACAGGACGGCCAGGGCGCCCTGCGCCACTACGAGCCTCTTTGTCTGGCAAGCAAGGAATGCCCCGCATGCAAGAACTCTCATCGTTTCCACAGCTGCTGACAGGCCGCCAGGAAATGTCCCTGTGCAAATTCGTTGTCAGCTTCCTGCTCGCATGTTGCGGCTGTTATGTATACTACCTGACTTTTGATTTTACCTTGACGAAAACCTATGATTTTACCGTCAGCATCGCGCTGGAAGCGGGCGTTGATGCTCCCAAAAGGGTTTCGCTGTATTACCAGCTTCTTGCGATTTTTTGCTGCGTATATATAGCGGCCTATAAAGTTGTGGACAAGCTGCTGGCCATCTTGCAGCAAACTCTTCAGGAGCACCAATTAAGATTTGTGCTTCAAAATGGCATCCTCCTTGGTTCAGGCCTTGTTGCGCTCCTTTCGCTGCAATTCATCTTTCCCAATCCCACGCCGTATTTTATAGGTGTCCTTTCCGTCTTCATAGCCATATTCGCAGCGCTCTATCTTGCGCACTATTCCCGGTTGTCTCTCGTTGCCCACCGCCTCACCGGTTTCTGCATCGCGCTCCGTTCCCGAATCAATGCGGTCATACAAAACCTGTCGCCCGTGACGTATGTCCATCTCTGGATGGCCTTTGCCTGCGCGGCGACATTGTTTCTCTCCATCTCCAGAAAAGGCGAAATCAAGCCCAACCCCTTCTTCTATGTAGCGCTGGGAATTTTTTGCGCCTCCATCACACTCACATGTCTTGGCAAAGTTGCAAAAAATTTCCCGGGATTCTTCTCTTCCAGGCAGCTCTCCCGGGTGACGCGCTTTCTTTCCCGGGCTGTCCAGCCCGATACGAATACGGCGTTGATCTTTCTGCTCCTGTTGTCCCTTCAATTTTTGTTTCGCGCGGTCTTCTTGTTTCCCGCCAATATATCCTTTTTCAGCTGGAACCCCTTTATTCTTTCCTGTCTTCTCTACATGGTGACGATTTTCCTCCAGGCCAGCCGCCCATTTACCGGGCGGCTGTTTTTTGCGCTCTCGCCCCTGCTCTGGGGCCCTTTCTGTTACACCTTTTCCGCAGAAGTTCAATATTTTCTCTCAAAATGGGCAATCATCAATACATATCATATATTTCTTTCGCTTATTTTTTTGCTGTGCCTTGGCTCATATTTTCTATTGCTCCTCAACAAGGACTTTAATAAAGACGCGCTCCTCAAATATTTATACCTCCCCATTGTATTTTGCACTTTATATATCTGCGCCGCGTGGCAACCCACGAGCGTGCTCAGGGAAGACCTGCTGCACACGGGGAATGCGGTTGTATTGCCGCAACAAATTTTGGAATATAATCAATGGCCCTTTATCGACTTTATGCCCGCCAGGGGTTTCCAGTGGTCTTTTGGCCCGCTTCTCTACAACCTCCTCAATGGCCTTGGTGAGAGCGGTATTGAAAGCGTTGTGACGAGGAGTGTTTCACTGGAGCTGCTCGTCGGCTGCCTACTTGCCTATTTTGTCCTCTGTTATTTCCTCCCACCACTGGTTTCCGTTATCATAACGGAAGTGTTTTGTTTTAATATGGGCTTTTTCAGTTATGGGTATTATGGAATTACCCTTGTGGAAATACCCATTTTTTTATGGTACTTAAAAAATAAAACCAATGTCCGGCTTTGCCTCACATGGCTGGCGCCCATCCTTATTTTCGCTTTTCACCCGGCATCAGGCAAGTTTGCCATCATCTCCGCGAGCCTCCTGTTCCTCGTTACCTATTTAAAAGCCCCAAAAAAATTATTCAAAGTTTTTCTCTTCGGCGCCGGAGTTTTTCTTTCCTGCGGCATGTGCTATTTTCTTGTCCTGCACCTGTGCGATAAATCCATTGCCGAAACGCTGCTCCAGATACTGGCTTTCGGCAAGTCGCAGAACCTGATAGGGGCTTATCCCCATATTTTGAAACAGGTTTCGGCCAGCACATTTTATATTTTTCTTCTTATTCCCATTGTTTCCCTCCTTGCTGTTCTTTTTTGTTCCAACAAGATCATTAATTACGGCAATCCCACTCCGCAAACCATTTGCTTGCTCTATGTTGCCCTGTGCCTCATTTTTATGACGACCATCAGCCTCAATCGGCATTCTCCCTATGAAGGGGCCTATATTCCCTCCTATTTTTCCTTGATCCTCTTTATCTTCCCCCTTTTGCTGAATATAAAGAAAATATATTATATCGTCTGGTTAGCACTGGTACTCATTATCCATCCCTTGTGTTTCCCAAATATTCCCTTTTACAAGCCGAATTCCATGACCTTTAAAACCGCCCAGTGGCATGAAGCGCGGCCCACTCGCGTCACGATAAAGGCCACGGGCACCAATTATGGCGCAAACTATGCTGGGATTACGGAATTCTTAAAAACCCATCTTGGGAAGAATGAGACGTTCATTGACTTGACGGACGCCCATCTGTTGTATTCCAAGACGCATAAGCCCATGGCCTTCTTTCAGCATACGATCAGGATGATACGATTCTTGTCGCCCCAAAAAAGTTTTGTCCGCATGATGCAGGGGAAATATGACCGGGGCGAGGTCCCGCTGGCGCTCGCCGACAGCACCTCCTGGGGCATCGCCAACATGGACGGCTCGCCCTCGCAGACACAATTTCACATCATCCAATGGCTGTACAAGCATTACGAGCCTTATAAAATCGTCAATGGCTTCCAGATATGGGCGGCAAAAAACAGCCGCTTCGCACAGGAGGCGAGGCCAGATTTCCCCATCGCCCAAAACCATGCATGGGGCAAGCTGGCGGGCCTCTGGGCCACTGCGCTTTTGCCGGAAACTTCCCGGGTCGAAGCCACTTCCCCCGGAACGTACCCGGTCCAGCTTGATACCGAGCCAAGGGCGCTGCCGCTCAAGGATTTCGACTTCATTGAAAACGGGGCCTATATCGTCTTTAACATCCGTGCCCACGAAGCCACCACATTGCATGGCGAAGTTTCGGCCAACAATGCCAGCGGCAAGTTTTCCTTCCAGGTTGACCCCTCGGAGGCGGGAAAGGACTACACCATACCCCTTGATGCCCTGTATGCCGGCTTTCTCCGGCCTGAAAATATCCTTCTCTCAGCCGACAAGCCCGTGGAGTTGGAGCTTTCCCGGAAATAGACGCCAGGCCGGCAGAGGCCTTGCGAACGCCGGGCCGTTTCCCCCTTTTCACTCGTTGCCGATGCAGAAAGAGCGCGCCACCCTGGGGACGGCGCGCTCTTTCTCTTGAGCCGGCAAAAAATCCGCTCAGGCCAGGTGCACCTCGTCGCGCGCCCAGTAGAGCAGGCGCGCGTGCTCCTGCACGTCGCGCAAAAGCGCCTCGCGGGCGTCGTCCGGCAGGTCGCGGATGCGGAGGAAGATATTGCGCTGCCCCTCCTGGTTGTTGGTGGAAAGCACCGAGAGGATGCGCGCCCCGTGCTTGCGCAGGAGGTCGAAAATGGGCCGCATGGCCCCGGCCTCGTTGGCGATCTCCATGCCGAGCTGGATGCCGCCGTCGCGCACGCCGGTGATGTTGACGAGCGCCTTGAACACGTCCTGGTCGGAGATGATGCCCACGAGCTCGCCCTTCTCGTCCACGACGGGCAGGCCGCCGATCTTCTTGTCGAGCATGATCATGGCGGCCTTTTCCACCGTATCCGTGGGCTTGATGGTCACGGGCCTCGGGGTCATGATGTCCTTGGCCTTGATTTCCGCCAGGAGGTAATGCATCTCGTACATGTCGAGCGTGGTGGCCTTGGAGGGCGAGGCGTCGCGCACGTCGCGGTCGGAGATGATGCCCACCACGCGGCCGCTGTCGAGCACGGGGAGGCGGCGCACGCCGTGATCCCGCATGAGTTTGCCGAGCTTGAGCAGGCTCGTGTCGGGGGTGACGGTGATCACCTCGGGGGTCATCCAGTTCCGTATGAGCATAAGGCCTCCCTGCGCCTGTCTTTGCCGGGCGGTGCGCCCGGCCTTCTCCGTCAAGCATACCCGAGGCGCGCCCGGCGCACAAGCCCGCGCCCCGGGGCAGCCGCTCACGCCCTGCGGCGGAACATCCACACGGCCACGCTCACGGCCGCCACGCTGATGAGCCCGATCTTCCCGAGGTTGACCAGCGCCGCGCCGAGGGTGATGTCCTTCAAAAAGACGCCCTGGCAGAGCGTGGTGAAGTGCCTGAGCGGGTTGATCTCGCTTGCGCGCTGCAAGAAAACCGGCATGTTCATGACCGGCGTGACCGCCCCGGAAATGAGGATACAGGGGACCCCGACGGTGAAGGCGCCGAGAAAGGCCTGCTGCTGCGTGGCCGAGAGCGACGAGACCATGAGGCCCACGCCGCCCGCGGCGATGGAAAAGACGAGCATGGCCACATAGAGCAGGGCCACCGAGCCGTTGAAGGGCACGCCGAAGCCGAACACGGTGATGAGCAGGAAGAGCGTGCCGTGCGCGAGCCCGATGAGGCAGCCGGGCACGAGCTTGGCCAGCGCTATCTCCGTGGGCGTGGCCGGCGAGACGAGCAACTGGTCAAAGGTGCCCACCTCGCGCTCGCGCGCCACGGAAAGCCCGGTGACGACCAGCCCGAGCATGAGGCTCAGCATGCCGATCAGGTTGGGCAAAAAGAACCACTGGAATTCCAGGTTCGGGTTGAACCAGCAGCGCGTGCGCACATCGAGCCTGGGCACGGCCGGGGCCGCGTCCTCCGCCTGCGCTTGCGCCGCCCCGGCCATGGGCGTGGCCCGGGCCACCCCCTCCACTATCTGCGAGAGGTAGGAGGCCGCGATCTGCGCCGCGTTGGAGCGCCGCCCGTCGAGGATGACCTGCACAAAGGCCAGGCGCCCGCGCTCCACATTGCGCGAAAATTCCTCGTCGAACACGAGCACGAAGAGCGCCTTCTGGGCGTCCAGCACCGGGCGCACCTCTTCTTCCCCCATGAGGTGGAAGACGCTGCGGAAGGTGGGCGAGCCCCCGATGCGGTGCAGTATCTCGCGGCTCCAGAGGCCGCTGTCGCGCGAGAGCACGGCCACGTCCACATTGCGCACTTCCATGGTGGCCGCCCAGCCGAAGACCACGATCTGCAAAAGCGGCGGCACCACGATGAGGAAGCGCGAGGTGCGGTTGCTCAAAAGCACCAAAAGTTCCTTGCGCACGATGGTGAGCATGCGCCGAAGCGGCGCCGGGAGCTGGAGCTTCATGCGCGCGTGTCCAGTCGCTTGGTGAGGTTTTTATACACGAGCCCGAGCAGGATGGCCGCGAGCAGGCCCATGAACAGCAGGCTCGGGGCAAAGATGCTCCACACGTCGCCGGTGAGGAAGATGGTGCGAAGGCAGGTGTTGAAATAGCGGGCCGGCAAGAGCCGCGTCAGCATCTGGAGCGCTTCGGGCATGCTGTTGATGTCGAACACGAAGCCCGAAAGCATGAGCGCCGGCAAAAAGCCGGAGAAAAGCCCGGCCTCGGCCGCCACGAGCTGCCCGCGCAGGCACACGGAAATGAGCAGGCCCTGCCCGAGCGCGCTCAGCATGAACACCGTGGAGAGCAGAAGCAGCGCCCCGAGAGAACCGCGGAAGGGCACCTCGAAGAGCGTCACCGCCGCCGCGGCGCAGAGCGCCATGCTGAACATGCCCATGCAGAAATAGGGGACGAGCTTGCCGAGCAAGAGCTGGAGGCGCGTCACCGGCGTGGCGATGAGCGCCTCCATGGTGCCGCGCTCCCACTCGCGCGCGAACACGAGCGAGGTGAGCAGGGTGCCGATGAGGGTCATGATGACCGTGATGGCCCCGGGCACGAGAAAGCGCTCGCTCTTGGCCGTGGGATTGTACCAGTAGCGCGCCTCGAGCGTCACGGGCGCGGGCTGCGCCTGCCCGCCGGGGCGCGCCGTCACCTGCCAGTCGCTGATGAGACCCTGGCTGTAATTGCGGATATATTGCGCGGTGTTGGGCTCAGCCCCGTCCACGATGACCTGGAGCGCGCCCGTGCGGCCCGCGGCGAGCTGCTGGTCGAAGTCGCCGCGGATGACGAGCACGCCCTGCACCTCGGAGTCGCGCATCTTTTGCGCCGCGTCCCCCATGCTTGCCACATGCACGGTCTCGAACCACGGCGAATGGGCGAAATCCGCGGCCAGCGACAGCGCGTGGCTGCCGCCGCTTTCGTCGAGCACGGCGAGCTTGAGGATGCCGGCGTCAAGGGTGATGCCGTAGCCGAAAAGGAGGAGAAAGCTCAGCGGCAGCACGCCCGCTACCAGATAGGAGGAGGGATCGCGCACGATCTCTTGGAATTCCTTGACGATCAGCGCGAAAAGCTGGCGCAGCCAGAGGTGCCGCGGGGGCGCAGCGTTGCCCGGGCTTCCTTCCGCAGTGGCGCCCGCGTCCATGGCGCCCTACCGCGCGCCCTTGGGGAAGAGCACCACGCCCACGGTCTTGAACAGGATGTGGATGTCGAGCAGCATGGACATGTTCTTGATGTAATAAAGGTCGTATTCCAGCTTGCGGCGCGCGTCCTCCTCCGAGGCGCCGTAGGGATAGCGCACCTGCGCCCAGCCGGTGAGCCCGGGCTTCACCGTGTGCCTCAGGCTGTAATACGGGATGGTCTTCCTCAGCTCGCGCACGAAGGCCATGCGCTCGGGCCTCGGGCCGATGAAGCTCATGTCGCCCTTGAGCACGTTCCAGAGCTGGGGCAGCTCGTCGATGCGCACCTTGCGGATAAACTTGCCGAAGCGCGTCACCCGGGCGTCGTTGGCGCTCGCCCAGACGGCGCCGTTCTTCTCCGCGTCGGAGCGCATGGAGCGGAACTTGTAGACCGTGAATTCCTTTTCGTGCAGCCCCACGCGGTCCTGCTTGTAGATGACCGGCCCCGGGGATTCCAGGCGCACGATGAGCGCGGTTATCAGCATAACGGGGAGCGTCAGGATGAGCAGGACGAGCGAGATGCCCACGTCCAGCGCGCGCTTGAGGCGCCTGAGCGAGCCGCGCGTGTTGAGCGAGAAGCCCTCGGTCTGGAGCAGCCACTCGTCGTTGATCTGCGAGAGCGGCAGCCGCTGCACCACATGCTCGTAAAAGGAGCGGATGTCCACCACCATGCTGCCGCGCAGCTTGGCCTCGAGGAGCTCATGGGCGATGTCGTCGTCGAGCGGCGCGTCCGGCAAGAGCACGATCATGGTGGCGCCCTTTTTTTTCGCCACCTCGAGGGCCATGAAGGGCGGGCCGAGATATTCGCCGGCCTCCGGGCCCTGGCCGGGCTCGCCCACATAGCCGATGATGCTGGCCTTGGGGAGGCCTTCGGCCAAAAGCTGGCGCACCTTGCCCGCCGTGTCCACCCCCACGAGCAGCACGCGCAGGGGGTGCGTCACCTTGTCGGCATTGCGATAATAGAGCCAGCGCCAGCCAAGGCAAAAGACAAAGGAGAGCGTGAAGAGGAGCAGCAAGGTCTCGCGGTCGAAGCGCCAGTGGTCGAAGGCGTAGGAGGCCGTGGCCGAGGAGATGATGCCGAGGCAGCAGGCCACGAGCACGCGGCCCGTGGTCTCGCGGAAGTCCTCCTGGGCCACGCTGTAGGCGTCGAGGATGTAGAAAAAGAGCATGTAGAAAAAGACGGTGAAGAGCGAGGCGCCCGTGTAGTCGTCAAAAACGCTCAGGTCCGGCGCGATGGTGGTCATGCCGGAAATGGTGAGCGCCAGGAGCAGGCAGAAAATATCCAGCGTTTGTAAAAGGGCCCGGCGGTAGACGCTGATCACGGCTGTTCCTCCCCGTCCTGTTGCGACGCATCCGGCACGCCCATGTCCTCCAGGATGCGGGCGGCCACGGTTTCGGCGTCAAATTCGGCGAGCGCCAGCTTACGGCCGGCCGCGCCCATGCGCGCGATGGAGGCCGGGTCGGCCACGAAGCGCTCCATGACGCGGGCCAGGGCCTCGGGGTCGCGCGGCGGCGTGAGCCAGCCGTTGACGCCGTCCCGCACCACCTCGCGGCAGCCCGGCACGTCCGTAACGATGGCCGGGCGCGCCATGCTCAGCGCCTCCATGACGGACGTGGGCGTGCCCTCGCGCCACGAGGGCAGCACCAGCACATGCGAGGCCGCGATATATGGCCTGACATCGCGCGTTTCGCCGAGATATTCCACAAAGCCTTCTGCCTGCCAGCGGCGGATCTGCGCGAGGTCCACGCCGCCCAGGCCCGTCTCCTCGGGGCCGAGCAGGTGGAGGCGGCAGTTTGCGCCGCGTTCCTTGAGCAGGCGGCCGGCCTCCGCGTATTCATTCAGGCCCTTGGCCTCCAGCAGGCGTGCCACGAGGAGGAAGATGACCGGCCCTTCGGGCGGAAGCGGCGGATAAGGCGCCGCCGCGAAGCGCGCGGTGTCCACGCCCGTGCCCCCCCGCGCCATGAGCACCCGCGCGCCCGGCGCGAGGATGCCCTGCTCGCGGAAAACGTTAAGGTCGTCCTCATTCTGGAAAAAGACGCCGTTCACATGGCTGAGCGCCAGCCGGTAGAGCAGAACGCCGAGGCAATTGACGCATTTCTTGAACAGGCTGTCGGCCTCGAAGGCGTAGCCCAGGCCCGTGATGGTGGCGTAGACGCGGGGCACGCCCGCCACGCGCGCGGCGAGACAGCCGTAGATGACGGGCTTGATGGTGGTGGCGAAGAGGAGGTCGGGCCGCTCCGCGCGGAAGAGCCTCGCCAGCGCGAGGAAACTTTCGGCGTCGCGCACCGGGTTCAGGCCCTTGCGGTCCAGCGGATAGTTGACCACTTCCGCGCCGAGCGCCCGCAGCGCGGCCTCGGCGGCGGCGTCGCCGGGGGGCGCCGCGCAGATGACCGTATGCCCGGCCGTAAGCATGCGGCGGATGAGGACGCTCCAGAAATTGCTCATGGAGCGGGCCTGGTTGCTCAGGATGACGATCTTCATGCCGCCCCGTCAGTCCTCCCGGCGCACGGCGAAGCTCATGCGGCCTCCTCCGTCGCCCACTTCGTAGCGCAGGGCGTCCGTCACGCGGTTGCCCTCGCCGAAGCAGAGCACCACGGGCCTGCGCGTGGCGAGCTCGCGGGCGTCGGCCACATATTCGGACGCGCAGATGATGAGCTCGTCGCCCGCCTGGCAGGTGCGCGCGGCCGCGCCGTTGAGCACGCAGCAGCGGGAGCCGGGCTCGCCGTAGATCACATAGGTGGAGAGGCGCTGGCCGGAATTCTTGTTCCAGATTTCCACGAATTCCAGCGGCAGGATGCCGGCGCGGGCGCACTGCTCGGGGTCGAGCGTGACCGAGCCGTGGTAGTTGAGGTCGCTTGCCGTCACGCGGATGCCGTGGAACTTGGCGCGGAGGATCTTGAGCATTGTCGTCCTTTCGGGGGGAGCGGCCCGGGCCGGGCCAATAAAAAAGCCGCTTTCGCGGCGGCTTGGGGCGGCGCCGGGTGCGCTTGCGCGCGGGGCGCCTGGCGGCGTCCGCCTGCGGCCGGAAGGGCAGGCGGAACGGCAAAAAACGCTAATAGGCCTTGATATAGTCGTCCAGGCTCTCGGCCGAGCAGTTGCGGCTCACCCAAAAGGCCGAGGCCCAGACCATGAGCGCCGTGGCCTGGGTGTCATCAAGGCTCTTGAGCTTGGACTCCAGGCTGGACTTGCTCGCGCCGTGGCGCATGTGGATGCCGTTCCTGTCGCAGGCGTCGGCCACGCGCAGCAAAAGATACGAAAGGCGCGTGTTGTCCGGCATGAGCTTCATGTCCTTGTGGGCGTCCACGATGGTCTTGAGCTCGGAGGCGCTGAAAATCTGCTTGATGCCGGTAATGGCCCGGAAAAAGGTGTCCACCGCCCAGGGCAGGATGAATTCCGCGCCGGCGCTCTTGGTCCTGAAATAGTCCTTGAGCCAGCGTTCCTGATCGTCATTGATGCGTGCTGCGACCTGCGGCATGGATGCCCCCGTTGCGTTTCAGCCCGACCGGCCGGGCTCACGCCCCGCGCCATGCGCTGTACCCTACGGTATTGCCATGCCGTACACCACATTGGAGAATTATTCAAGACACAATCTAGAGCATTTCTCCTCCTGCCCGGCAGGGCCTTTGGCGCCGGTGCCCGCTAGCGCCGGCCGCCGAAGAGGCCGCCCAGGACCCCGCGCAGGAGCGTCTTGCCGATCTCGCGGCCCACGGTATTGCCCACCTGGCGTGTGGTCTGCCTGACCACGGAGCCGAGGAGGTCGCCGATGTCCACGGCGCCCGAATCCTTCCGGGCCTTGCGCTCGGCGGTCTCCCGGCGGCGCGCCTCGGTCTCTGCGCGGCGCAGCGCCGCCTCCTGCTGCTTGCGCTCCCGCTCCGCCGCCTGCGCGGCCTTGGCCATGTCCGCGCGCCGGGCTTCGGCCGCCTCGGCGGCCTGCTTTTCCTGCGCGCGGGCCATGAGCTTCTCATAGGCCGATTCCCGGTCAACCGCCTTGTCATAGACGCCGGCCACCAGCGAACGCCGCATGACCGCGGCCCGCTCCTCGGGCGTCACCGGGCCGACCTGGCTTTCCGGCGGCACGATGAGCGCGCGCTCCACCATGGCCGGCGCGCCCTTGGCATCGAGGAAGGACACCAGCGCCTCGCCCACGCCGAGCTCGCCGATGGCCTCTTCCGTGGCGAAGGCCGGGTTGGCGCGGAAGGCCTGGGCCGCGGCGCGCACGGCCTTCTGCTCCTTGGGCGTGAAGGCGCGGAGCGCGTGCTGCACGCGGTTGCCGAGCTGGCCGAGCACGCTGTCCGGGATGTCCGAGGGGTTCTGGCTCACAAAATAGATGCCCACCCCGCGCGAGCGGATGAGCCTCGTCACCTGCTCGATCTTTTGCAGCAGGGCCGGGGAAATGCCGTCAAAGAGCAGGTGCGCCTCGTCAAAGAAAAACACCAGCCGGGGCTTGTCCCTGTCGCCCGCTTCGGGGAGGTTTTCGTAGAGCTCCGAGAGCAGCCAGAGCAATACGCACGAATAGAGCCCCGGCGCGTTCATCAGCGATTCGGCCTCGAGGATGTTGATGACCCCGCGGCCCTCGGCGTCCGTCTGGAGGAGGTCATTGATGTCGAGCGCGGGCTCGCCGAAGAACACGTCCCCGCCCTCCTCCTCGAGACGCAGAAGCGCCCGCTGGATGGCGCCCACGCTGGCCGTGGAGATCTGGCCGTAGCTCGTCTTGAAGGCGTCGCGCTCCTCGCCCACATATTGCACCATGCTGCGCAGATCCTTCATGTCGAGCAGGAGGAGCCCCGCGTCGTCGGCGATGCGGAAGGCGAGCTGGAGCACGCCGGCCTGCACCTCGTTCAGGTTGAGCAGCCGCGAGAGGAGCAGCGGCCCCATCTCGCTCACCGTGGTGCGCATGGGGTGGCCCATCTTGCCGAACACGTCCCAGAAGCAGACCGGGAAGGCCTTGGGCGCGTAGCCGAGCTCCCTGAGGCCGAGCTGCTCCGCCCGCTCCGCCGCCTTGCCCGTGCCCCCGGCCTTGGCGAGGCCCGAGAGGTCGCCCTTGACATCGGCCATGAAGACCGGCACGCCGAGCGCGCTGAAGGTCTCGGCCATGCTTTGCAGGGTCACGGTCTTGCCGGTGCCCGTGGCGCCGGTGATGAGGCCGTGGCGGTTGCCCATGGCGGGCAGGAGGCAGAGTTCCTTTTTTCCTTCCATGGCCACGAGGGCGTTGCGGTCCTTGTCGAGCATGGCTTGTCTCCCTGGCCTGTGTGCGGCCGTGGTTCTGTGCGGTCCAGTGCGGTTCAGCGCGCGAGCAGCACCCAGGCAGGCCCGTGCGCGTCCAGATGGCTCGCCACGTAGTTGGCCCGCTCATTGCCGCCGCAAAAGATGTCGATGCGGTTGCGCTTGATGGCGCCGCCCACGTCCTGCGCGAAGCCGATGCCGCGCAGGGGCACGCTGCCGAGGTGTTCGTCCGGGATATTCACGCCATAGGCCACCACCGAGCCCAGGGGAATATAGCCGCGATCCGTGGCGAGGGAAAGCCAGTCATCCACGGTGTGGCCCATGGCGCCGGTGGGGCCGCGGCCCCCGAACTTGAAAAACACATAGCTCGGGTTGTCGTTCAGGATCTCGCGCACCCTGCCGGGATTGTTGCGGAACCACTCCCGCTGCTCGAAGATGTCGCCCCGTTTCAAGAGGCCCTTTTCGCGCATGATGCGGCCCGAGCTCTTGTACTTGTGGCCGTTCTGGCCGGCATAGTTGATATAGGCCTCGGTGCCGTCGTCAAAGACGAGCTTGCCCGAGCCCTGGATCTCGAGAAAGAACACATCCACCGGGTCTCTGGCCCAGGCGAGCTCGAGCCCGCGCCCGGCGAGCACCTGCTTTTCCTCGATGGTGCGCCGGTCATGATAGCGGCCGCGGCGCGCCTTGACCTTGGCGAGGTCGGGCGGCACGGCGTAGATGGCCTGCTCGTAGCCGGGCTTCTTCGCGCGGCTCGCGGCCACGCGCGGCTCGTAATAGCCGGAATAGTCGATGCCCCCGGGCACGGGCACCCAGCGGAAATTCTCGGCGAGCAGCCGCGGCTCGGCGTCAAGGCGCGGCAACAGCTCCTGCAGGCGCGTGAGCGTGCGCGAAAGCTCGCCCCACGTCACTTCAAGGCCGGGGCGCCGGATGGCGTACGCGCCCTGCGGCTTCGAGTTGACATAGGTGAGAGACTTGCGCACGGTAGGTGCCATGTCCTTCCAGCTTTCGAGCTCCTGGTTGGCCGGGGCGAGCCGGGAGAGGAACACCTCCGCGCTTTCCTCCGCGGTCACGGCCGGCCCGGAACGGCGGGGAGGCGGCGGAGCCTTGTGGGCGCATGCCGCAAGAAAGACGCACAACAGAAGGGCCAGCGCCCCCAGCCGGAGGGGCGCCCGCCCGCAAGGAAGCGAACGATGCCCGATTTTCCCACTCCCGAAACCTGGTTTCCCCATCGCGTGTCCTACGGTGAAACGGATTGCATGGGCGTGCTCTACTACGCCGAATACCTGCACATCTTTGAGCGCGCCCGCAGCGCCTATATCCGCGAGCGCGGCATGAGCTACGCCGACGTGGAGAAAAAGGGCGTCATCCTGCCGGTGCGCGAGGCCGAATGCCGCTACCGCTCGCCGGCGCGCTATGACGAGCTCGTGCTGGTGCGCACCGGCGTCAGCGAATGGGGCCGCGCCTCCCTGCGTTTTGTATATGAGATGTGGAACGAGGACAAGACGCGCCTTTTGGCCACCGGCATGACCCAGCACGCCCTCGTGGACGCGAGCGGCCGCCCCATCCGCATGCCGGAGTGGTTCCGCCGGCTGGGCGACGCCTGAGCTAGGCGCCTAGCCCTTGCGCCACGCGAACCAGATGCCGGCAAGCGCCAGCGCCTCGCCCACGGCCACGGTGATGTCCCTGTCCAGCGCGGCGCCCGTGAGCACGAGGAGGGCGCCGGCGCCGCAGGCGAGCCCGGATGGCGGGGAGAGCGGCCTTTTGCGCGCCCCAAGGAAGGCGAGCGCGCCGAGCTGAAGGGCCACGCCCGCGAGGATGCAGACCGGCGCGAGCCACGGCAGGAAGGGCGCGGGGAGCATGAAGATCCTTCCGGCCTCCGCGGCGGCTTCCGGGAGCACATGGGCGGCAAGGGCGAGCATGGCCCAGCTTAAAAGTAAAGCCTTTCTCCCGCAAGGCGGGCGCGACGGCGCGAAAAAGCGCGGCCGGCCGATTGCCATCTCGCGTAACGTGCCTATTTTCAACAGCGGCCCGCCGGAATTTCGCCCCCGCGCCTTTCGCGGGCCAAAGGAGCACCCATGAGCGCGTTGACGCCCCGCGAGATCGTGGCGGAACTGGACAAGTTCGTCATCGGCCAGGAACAGGCCAAGCGCATGGTGGCCGTGGCTGTGCGCAACCGCTGGCGCCGGCAGCACCTGGCGCCAGAGTTGCGCGACGAGATCGCGCCGAAAAACATCATCATGATGGGCCCCACGGGCGTGGGCAAGACCGAGATCGCCCGGCGTCTCGCGCGGCTTTCGGGCGCGCCCTTTCTGAAAGTGGAGGCCACCAAGTTCACCGAGGTGGGCTATGTGGGCCGCGACGTGGAATCCATGGTGCGCGACCTCATGGAGATCGGCATCAACCTCATGCGCGAGGAGGAGAACGCCCGCGTGCGCGCCGCCGCCGAGGCCGCGGCCGAGTCCCGCCTCATGGACCTCCTCCTGCCGCACTCCTTCGGCCAGGAGGAGCGCAGCAAAACGCGCGAGAAATTGCTCCAGCAGTTCCGGCTCGGCTACCTCGACGACCGCGAGGTGGAGATGGAAGTCACCGAGCAGGGCGGTCGGGGCATCGACATCTTCGCCATCCCGGGCATGGACCAGATGGGCGGCCAGGTCAAGGACATGTTCAGCAAGGCCTTCCCGCCCAGGCGCAGCCGCAAGAAGCTCAAGCTGCGCGCGGCCTTCAACATCCTCGTCCAGGAGGAATCCGCCAAGCTGGTCGATCAGGAGGCGGTTACGGAAAAAGCCCGCGAGCGCGTGGAGCAGTCCGGCATCATCTTCATCGACGAGATCGACAAGATAGCGAGCTCCTCCCAGAACCGTACCTCGGACATCTCGCGCGAGGGCGTGCAACGCGACCTTTTGCCCATCGTGGAGGGGAGCGTGGTCAACACCAAGCACGGCATGGTGAAGACCGACCACATCCTGTTCATCGCGGCCGGGGCCTTCCACTTCAGCAAGCCCTCGGACATGATCCCCGAGCTGCAGGGGCGCTTTCCCCTGCGGGCCGAGCTCCAGCCGCTGGGGCGCGAGGAATTTTTGCGCATCCTCACCGAGCCGCACAACGCGCTCGTCAAGCAGTACGAGGCCCTGCTCGCCACCGAGCGCGTGAACCTCACCTTCACGCCCGACGGCCTCGAGGAGATAGCCGCCTTCGCCGAGGAGGCCAATGCCCGCGCGGAAAATATCGGCGCGCGCCGCCTCTACACCATCATGGAAAAGATTTTGGCCGACATCTCCTTCGCCGCGCCGGAAATGGCGGGCGCGGACGTGACAGTGGACCGGGCCTATGTGAGCGAGCATCTGCGCGACGTGCGCGACGACCAGGACCTGAGCCGCTACATCCTCTGATACCCACACCCGCAAGGAGCCGCATGTTCTTTCTCTGGCCCCTGATCCCCTTTTTCTACCTGCTCTTCCGCCTCGTGCTGCCCGCGCGCATGGGCGCAGGCGCCAAGGTGCTCTGCGCGCTCTTTTTGCTCATCGTCACCCAGGCCTTTGCCATCAACCGCTTCCTTTTGGGCGACCTCGCGGCGCCAGATTTGCCGCCGTGGCTGCTCATGGTGCAGGGCTGGCTCTTCGCCGCGGCGATCCTGCTTTTTGTGCTGGTGCTTTTGCGCGACGTGATCCTGCTCCTGCGGGGGCTCTGGCGCCTGCTTTTCCGGCGCAAGGGCGCGGCCCAGGCTGCGGGAACCGGCTCGCCGGCCTCGCCCTCACGGCGCGAGCTCGTGCGCGCGGGCTGCGGGGGCCTTTTGCTCGCCCGGCCCGCCGAGCGCATCGCCTTGGCCTGCGCCGTGCTCGGCCCCACGGCCTTCGGCGTCAGCCAGGCGGTGGCCGTGCCGGCCCTGCGCGAGGAGGAGGCCCGGCTGCGGCGCCTCGCGCCCGAGCACGAGGGCCTGCGCGTGGCCCAGATAAGCGACCTGCACATGAGCTCCCTGCTCACGCGCGACTGGGTGGCAGCGGTGGTGGACCGCGTGAACGCCCAAAAGCCCGACCTCATCGCGCTCACGGGCGACATGGTGGACGGCCCGCCCGAGCGCCGCATGGAAAGCGCGCGCGAGCTCAGCCGGCTCAAGGCGCCCCTCGGCGTCTTCGCCTGCGTGGGCAACCACGAATATTACAGCGGCTATGCGGCCTGGGTGCGCGTGTTCGGCGAGCTCGGGCTCCACATGCTGCTCAACGGCCACGCCGTGCTCACGCCCGGCGGGAAGGAGCTGGTGCTCGCCGGCCTCACCGACCCGGTGGCCCGCGCCTTCGGCCTGCCCGGGCCGGACATGGAAGCCGCCATGGCCGGCGCCCCGGCGCACGCCCCCTGCATCCTGCTCGAGCACCGGCCGGGCTACGCGCCGCTGCGCGCGCGGCAGGGCGTGGACTTCCAGCTTTCCGGCCACACGCACGGCGGCCAGGCGCCGGGCCTGCGCGAGATCGTGAGCTCCTTCAACAATGGCTATGTGCGCGGCTGGTTCGACGTGGACGGCATGCCGCTCTATGTGAGCCCCGGGGCCGGCCTGTGGGGCGGCTTCCCCATCCGCATCGCCACCCCGTCGGAGATCGCCGTGTTCACCCTGCGCCGCGCCGAGGCCTGAGCCGGCGCCATTTTTCCCGGCCCTTGCGGCCGGCCATGACAAAAACCGCCGTGCGCGCCCCATTGCGGGTGACGGCGCGCGGCCCCGGAGCATCCATGCACCAGCTTGTCCTTGCCCTCCTCCTTGCCTTCTCCCTGCTGCTCCCCGGCGCGCCCGTGCTCGCGCGGGACGCGTCCGCCCCCACCAGTGTCGGGACGCAGACGGTCCCGGCGCCGCAACTCGCGCCGGCCCGGCCGGGCACCATTCTCACCCGGCTCCCCAACGGTCTTCTCGTCTACATCCTGCGCGACGCGCGCTTCCCGCTGGCCTGCACGCGGCTCTATGTGCGCACGGGCTCGGCCAACGAGGAGCCCAGGCACGCGGGCATCAGCCACGTGCTCGAGCACATGGTCTTCAAGGGCACGGAGCACCGGCCCAAGGGGCAGGTGGCCAAGGACGTGGAGGCGCTCGGCGGCTATCTCAACGCGGCCACGAGCTTTGACAAGACGTGGTATCTCACCGACATGCCGGCACAGCACTGGCGCGTGGGCATGGAGGTGGTGAAGGAGATGGCCTTCCAGCCCACCCTCGACCCGGCGGAGCTGGAGGCCGAGAAAAACGTGGTCATCTCCGAGCTCCAGCGCGGCGAGGATTCGCCCCAGCGCAAGCTCTATGAAAACCTCCAGACGGCCGCGCTCAGCCACACGCCCTACGGCCGGCCCATCATCGGCTATGCGGACACCATCCGGGCGCTCACCGTGGCGGACCTTCGCGCCTATATCGCCCGCTGGTACCAGCCGGACAACATGATGCTGCTCGTGGCCGGCGACATCGAGCCGGAGGCGGTGCTCGCCCACGCGCAAGAGCTCTTCGGGGGCCTCGCCAACACTTCCGACCTGGCCGTGCCCCCACCGCTCGACCTCGCCGGGGCGCCCGGCGGCCCGCAGGTGGAGGTGGGCCGCGGCCCGTGGAACAAGGTCTATCTCGGCCTGGCCTTCCCGGCGCCGGGCCTGCGCGACCTGCGCTCCGTGGACCTCGACGTGCTCTGCTACCTCCTCGGCGGCGACGGCACCTCGGCCTTCTACCGCAAATACAAGTACGAGCGCCAGCTCGTGGACAGCATCAGCGTGGACAACATGAGCCTCGCCCGGGCAGGCCTGCTCACTGTCACGGCACAGCTTGACGCCGACAAGGTAGAGACCTTCTGGAACGAGCTCACGCGCGACCTCGCCGCGCTGTCGGCCAAGGACTTCACGCCCGAGGCCGTGGCTCGCGCCAAGTTCAACCTTGAGGACAGCATGGACCGCGCCGGCGAAACGCTCAACGGCCTGGCCTCGTGGAAGGGCACCATCCAGTTCGACCTCGGCGGCGAACAGGCCGAGCGCAACCTGCGCTTCACCCAGCGCAATGTGGACGAGGCCCAGCTGCAAAACGCCATCGGCCTCTGGTTCGACCCCTCCCGGGTGCGCGTACGGGCCCTCGCGCCGGAAAAGGCCCCGGCGGACCTCGCCGCGCGCCTTGAGAAGACTCTGCACGAAAACTGGAAGGCCATCCCGCAGACGGTCATGGCCGCGGCGGCCGCGGCCGGCGCCGGCGCCCGCGAGACCATCGACCTCGGGGGCGGCCGCAAGGTCATCCTCATCCCCGACACGACGGTTCCCTATGTGTCGCTCGACCTGCTCTTCACGGGCGGCAACGCCCTCCTCGAGCCCACGCAACAGGGCCTCGCCGACCTCACCGCGCGCCTGCTCTCGGACGGCTGCGCGGGCCTCGACGCCCAGGGCGTGGAGCGCTGGCTCGCCGAGCGGGCGGCGTCGGCCGGGGCCTCGGCGGGCCTGCAAAGTTTCGGCGTGGCCTTGACCGGCCCCTCGCGCTTCAATGCCGAATATTTCAGCTTTCTGCGCGACATGATCAAAAGCCCACGCTTCGAGCCCAAGGAGCTCAGGCGCGAGGTGGAGAACATGCAGTCCGCCATCCGCCAGCGCGCGGACAGGCCGCTCTCCTACATGTTCGCCCGGGTCAATCCCTTCCTCTTCCCGCATGGGCAGGCCTACGGCTATGACAGCCTGGGCACGCCCGAGCTGCTGGCCGGCTATGACGACGCCATGGTGCGCGACTTCTGGCGGCGCCAGGCCGCGCAGCCCTGGGTGCTCTCCGTGGCGGGCACCTTCGACCGCGAGGCCGTCCTCGCCTTCGCCAAGGGCCTGCCCGTGCCCACCGGCATCGCCAAAACCGCCCCCCGGCCCGAGTGGGGCGCGGACAAAAACCTCGCCCTGACCCTCCCGGGCCGCAACCAGGCGCATTTGCTCCAGATCTTCCCCACGGTGCCGCTCACCAGCCCGGACGCGCCGGCCCTGCTGCTTTTGCAATCCATGCTCTCCGGGCAGAGCGGCCTTCTGTTCACCAAGCTCAGGGACGAGCAGGGGCTGGGCTACACGGTGACGGCCTTCAACCGCAACATGCCCGAGACCGGGTTCATGGCCTTCTATATCGGCACCACGCCCGACAAGCTGGAGCAGGCCCGCAAGGGCTTCGCCGAGGTCATCGCCGGCATCCGCGACGAACTGCTGCCCGCCGATGTGCTCCGCGCTGGCGCGAGCCGCATGCTCGGCGACTACCTGCGCGAGCGCCAGAGCCTCGCCTCCCGCGCGGGCGAAGCCGCCACGGACGCGCTGCTCCACTATCCCGAGGACTTCCAGAAGACCCTGCTCGACAAGGCCGCGGCCCTGGGCCCCGGGGAAGTGCGCGCCGTGGCCCGCAAATACCTCGTCACCAAAGACGCCTATGACGTGACCCTGCTGCCCTAGGGGGCGCGGGCTCGCACGCTCCGGGCGGCGTTCCGCATGGTTGTGCGGGCGCCGCCCTTTACTTTCGCCCCCGAGTTGCGTATCTGGAAAGAATTAACAGGCGAACCGTTTTGCGTTCTCCCCAGCCAGCAAGGAAGTTCCATGAGCAAGGACGACACCGCCGCGCCCTCCCGCATCCGCTACCGCTACGAAATGGCGCCGGAGGCGCGCCTCCAGGCCGCGCACGGCGTGTGGGGCGGCATCAACTCCCAGGGCGAGATCGAGATGAATTTTTACCACGAAAGCGACGCCCTGCCCGCCTGCTCGGAACAGATCCTCGCCCCGGACGGCTCCCTCGGCCATGAGATCGTCCCCGGCAATGACGACGTGCGCGACATCACCCGCCACATCCACACCCGCGTGCTGCTCAACTACCACACGGCCCGCGCCGTGCTGGAATGGCTGGAGGACCGTGTCAACGCGCTGGAGGAGGAAGGCGGCGGCGAAATGTATTCCCCGGACTCTGGCCTGGAACAGTAGCCCGCGCCCCGCTTCCCGCTTTCCCATGCAGCCCCGCTCCTACCACATCCTCACCTTCGGCTGCCAGATGAACGTCCACGATTCCGGGTGGCTCGCCGCCGCCCTGGAAGCGCGCGGCTTTGCGCCGGCCGCGCTGGGGGACGCCGAGGTGGTGGTCATCAACACCTGCTCGGTGCGCGAAAAGCCGGAGCAAAAGGTCATGAGCGCCCTCGGGCGCGTGCGCCAGGCCACGGGCGGGGACGGCCGCGTGCTCGTGGCCGTGGCCGGCTGTGTGGCGCAGCAACTGGGGGCGGAGCTTTTCGACCGCTCGCCGCAGGTGCGCCTCGTGGCCGGGAGCGACGGTATCGCCCAGGCCCCGGAGGCCATCGAGCGCCTGCTCGCGGAGCCCGCGGCCCGGCTCACGCTCTGCGCCTTCACCGAGGCCTTCCCCGAAAAGGAGGCAGCCCCCCGGCATGCCGCCGGCCCCTCGGCGCTCGTCACCATCATGCAGGGCTGCGACAATTTTTGCGCCTATTGCATCGTGCCCTTCACGCGCGGAAGGCAAAAATCCCGCACGGCCGGGGCCATCCTTGAGGAGTGCCGCCGGCGCATCGACGAGGGCGCCAGCGAGATCACCCTGCTCGGGCAAAACGTCAATGCCTACGGGCAGGACAAAACGGGCGACGGCACGGGCTTTTCCCGCCTGCTTGAGCAGGTGGCGGCGCTCCCCGGGCTCGCGCGGCTGCGCTATGTGACGCCCCACCCCAAGGACATGGGCCCGGAGGACGTGGCCACTTTCGGGAGCCTCCCCGCGCTCTGCCCGCGCCTGCACCTGCCCCTGCAGGCCGGCTCGGACGCGGTGCTTAAACGCATGCGCCGGCGCTATGACAGCGCGGGCTTCCTGCGCCTTGTGGAAGGCTTGCGCTCCGCGAGGCCCGACATCGCCCTTTCCACCGACCTCATCGTGGGCTTTCCCGGCGAGACGGAGAGCGACTTTCAGGCCACGCTGGACATGATGGAGGCCTGCGGTTTCATGTCCAGCTTTTCCTTCTGCTATTCGGACAGGCCGGGCGCCGCGGCCGCGCGCTTTCCCGACAAGGTGGCGCCAGAAGTGCAGCACGAGCGCCTGCTGCGCCTCCAAGCCCTGCAGGACAGGCTCGGCCAGCGCTGGCTCGACGGCCGCGTGGGCCAGGCGACCACCTTGCTCATCGAGGGGCCAAGCCCCCGCCAGGAGGCAGACGCGCCCGACGCCGCCCCCGGCGCTCCCCACGAGGACTGGCAGGGCCGCGACCCCTACGGCGTACCCGTGCATGTGCCCCTGCCCAAAGGCATCGACCACACCGGGCGCCTCGTCCCTGTGGACATCGTGGCCGCCAAGCGGCACAGCCTCGTGGGGCGGCTCGCGCCGACCTCGCGCTGACGCCGCTCTCGTTCCTCCTTTTTGGCGGCCGCTCGCCCGCCCGCGTCTTTCCTGCGGCAACACCGCCCGCCAGCCCCCCCCTGTGCGCCCGACACCGCACGAAGCGTCCGCAGAGGAAAATCTCAACTCCAGAAAATTTCTAGAGAAATTCTAACCAGCGGTCATCCCTCATCCTTTCCTTGCCGCTGCCCGGATACCGGCCGCCGGCGCCCTCTAAAGGTTTTGCCCTCCCGGTCCGATAGGCTGGCATAAGGGATGGGAACTGCCATGCTGGATTATCGCCGCTTCAAGGAAATCAACGATCTCTTCGCTTCCGGCCAGACAGAAAAGGCGCGTCACCTGCTCATGGAGATGCAATCCCGCTGCATCGCCCTGCGCGACGAAATGAGCATGCTCAAGATTCGCCTGCAAAGCCTCGAGGACGTTCTCTATCTCGCGCAAAACCTCTTTGAGGAACACGGCTTTTACTGGCTGCACACAAGCGGCGTGCGCCAGGGCCCCTTCTGCCCCCGCTGCTACGAGACCGAAGGCGGCCTCATCCGGCTGGAGAAACGCAAACACCGGCTGGAATGCCCCTATTGCCGCGCCACCTATGACCACCACCCCGAGCTTGACGCCGTGGCCTCCGGCATGAAGGCCGGGGCAGCCAAGATTCTCCATTTCGCGCGCTGAGGGCGAGGACCGTGCCAAAGAACACAATCTCCGCGCTCCGAGGTTAAGCATTGGCGCGCCAGACGGGTTGAATCCATCTGCTGCACCCTTCTATCGTTCCATGGTTTCTTTTTTCTTCCATGGGGTGACTTCCGGTCCCTTAACGCTTGACGCACAGCTTTCCTACTGCCATTTTCTCCTTGATGACTCTCAAAAAATGTCACCAGTATTTTGCAGATTTTACGCGCCTTTCCCATGCTTGTGCCCTCGCAAAATCGGAACGTGTAAAAAGCCTACGCGGAAAGCTGGAAGCCTACTTCAGCGACTTTCCGCTGGTAGTTGACCGCCGGAATAAGCTTGGCGGTAATTTCAACCTTTTTGAACTGGCATTCAGTCGCCCCAGGGAAACCGCCTGTACCCGCATTTTGGCGTGGTTCCTTAACGCAGCGGCAGAACACGGCCAGGGAAATGTCTTTTTCACCAGCTTTCTTGAACTCATCCAAGGTAAATACTGGACGAAGGGGCGGCCTCCCCGCGTATCTGATGCCTATTCTGTCGAAACCGAAGTCTCGTCAAAAGATGGCAGGATGGACCTTGTCGTCAGGGGTAGAGATTTCCTGCTCATTGTAGAAGCCAAGATATATTCCTGCGAACATAGCGAGCAGTTGAAACGGTATAAACGCTTCGCAGCGGAGTCAGGTGCCGAGAATATGGCTCTCGTCTTCCTCACAGTAAATGGTGAGCGGAGTCGGGATGTGCCGGAAGCGCTTTCGCTCACTTGGAAAGAAGTGGGAATAAAGCTCCAGCAAGGTTTATACAGTCTGGACGCATTGCCGCTCCATGCCTCGCTGCGCCTTGCGTGCAGGGATTTTTGCAGCTACATCAACACGTTTTAGGGAAAGCAGATGAACGAGGAATATGAACTGGAAAAACTGGTCATCAAAAATCTGAAAATCGTTGAGCAGTCAAGAAAATTGATTCATGGTACGATTGATGATGAATTTAAAAGGAAACTGGAAAGTCTGCTTGCACCTCAACTAGAATATCTATTTCCAGGTAGGGTAAACGAATTTTGGCTCTTCTCTAAGGAATGTGCTATTAACGTATTTGCGCCAAACTGGTACTATGAAAATGATGATGCGTGGTGTGTATTTTCTGTAGATTTTCTGGAATGGGAAAGGTATAAAAAATTTTTATCATATCTTGCATTCTGCACAAATACGGAAAATGTTACGCCAGGAATCTTTTTTGAGTCAAATAAAAAATTTCGTGAAAAATTCGGATTAGACTGGGGCGACGAGATGGGAAAACTTTACGCAAAGAAAAAAAAGCTGGAGACCGTCGGTTTCATGTTAAAGAATAATCGCCTCTATCGGCCATTTCAGCTCGAACCTGCGAAAATTTCAGTGGATTGGCCTAATCTGACCACGGACTCCATAAAGCCATTGCTGGACGCATTTAAAAGTGTACACGAAGTGATGGATATTTTTGATGTGCTGGTCAAGCGGCTCACGGGGAAAAAATAAACCAATCTATTGTAATTTGTACATCCGGGCGTCACGCTAAAAATACGCAGGCTGGCTGATGTGTTCCATATGCCGCATTAGGTCAGCGCGGCAGCGCCGCCGTCGCAATCTCGGAAATGGCGAACAGGCAGGCCTTGCCGCTGACCTCGACCCTGCCGTTTTGCTGCACCTTGCAGTAGAGGGTGCCTCCGCGCCGGGACGCCTGCAAGGCAATGACCGCATCCTTGTTGAGCTCACCCCCCCAGTAGGGGGCGATCTGGCAATGCGCCGAGCCGCACACCGGGTCTTCCGAAATGCCCAGCTTGGGGAAGAAGCTGCGCGAGGCGCAGTCCGCTGTGTCACCCGGCGCCGTGGCATGCTGGCCCCGGCCCTCCAGTTGCCGCAATAAATTCTGGTCAGGCACAAGGCCGCGCACCTCTCCCTCCCTTTCATACACGCACACAAGGTCGGCGCCGAGAAGGGCCTTGACGGGCGTGGCCCCAAAGGCCGCGCTCATGGCTGCGGTGACGGGGATTTCCCGCTGCACGATGCTGGGAAAATCCATGGCATAGAGCTCTCCCGCACGGCGCACCGGCAACACGCCCTCGCCGGTGATGAACTCGACCCTGTGCGCCGTTTTTGTGAGAAAATTCAGCACCACAAAGGCCGAGGCCAGGGTGGCGTGCCCGCAAAGGCCCACTTCCGTCCCGGGCGTGAACCAGCGCAGGCGGTAGGCCGCCTTGTCTGGCACAAGAAAGGCCGTTTCGGAGAGATTGTTCTCCATGGCCATGGCGCGCATCCAGCTGTCATCCGGCCAGGTGGGCAGCACGCAGACCGCGGCGGGATTGCCGCTGAAGGGCTGGTCCGTAAACGCGTCAACAATGTATTGCTGCATGGCGGCAAGGGGATAAAAGGATGGGCGGGGAAAAATCCTGTTTCTCTTCAACAGCCCCCAGGCTGGCTGGTTGGCGTACCTTTGTCAATTCCATGGATAGGCGGATCAGCGCGGATAAAACGCAAGCCCGCCTTACTCACCTGCGCAGCGTCATATGCTCCGGCCTGCTTCGCGGCTCACGCTGGAGGGAACGTTCCGGGCAATCGCATGTGGCGCAGGAACGGCGCCTCTCCTCCGTCCCCGTACCGGGGTCAGGGCCCCCTTGTGCGAAAGAGGCGCCGGGCGTATAGAAAAATCTATGCGATTCCTGATCTTCACTGCTCTCCTGCTTTCTGTTCTTTGGAGCCCCGCACCGGCTCACGCCTTCCCCGCGGAAGTGCTTTCCGTCCACGACGGGGACAGCATCACGGCCCGGCGCGTGGGTTCACAGCGGCAAAAACCGCACAAGGTGCGCATCTACGGCATCGACTGCCCCGAGCTCGACCAGCCCTTCGGCGAAGAGGCGCGCGCCCTGGCCGCACAGGTGCTGAAGGACAAGGGCGTGGAAATCGTGCCGGCGCAGAAGGGCAAGAGCTACAGGCGCGAGGTAGGCGGCATCGTCCTTGTGCGGGATATGCTGGTCATTCAGGATGCGCTGGTCAGCGCCGGCCTCGCCTGGGTGGATGACCGCTACTGCAAATTGCCCGTCTGCGACCTCTGGCGCTTGCACCAGCGCGAGGCCAAGGCAGCCCGGCGCGGCCTCTGGGCCGACGAAGACGCCGTGCCCCCGTGGACATGGCGCAAGATGCAGCGCGCCCAGAAAAAATAGCCGGCGGGCCGGACGGCTTTTAGGTATTTTGATGCTTGATACGATTGGGGAAGGGCCCTTTCGAGGGCCCCCCACAGCCTTAAATGCATCCGCCCCCGGAAGGGGGTGAGCCTTTCGGGGGCGGAGGAAGAATTTGGCAGCTTCCTACTTTCCCGCGCGAAGATGCGCAGTATCATCGGCGAGGAAGAGCTTAACTGCCGAGTTCGGAATGGGATCGGGTGTACCCTCTACTCCGTGGCTGCCAAAATGGCT
>NZ_JAAKEK010000009.1:0-81260 GCF_011039155.1 Desulfovibrio sp. ZJ746
CAATCAAGGGGGTGGGGCGGATTTACCAACAAACCTTTGTGGATACCTACTCGAAGTGGGCCACAGCCAAGCTCTATACCACCAAGACGCCCATTACCTGTGCAGATCTGTTGAACGACCGGGTCTTGCCGTTTTTTGCCTCACAGGAAATGGGCCTCATCCGCATCCTCACGGATCGTGGGACGGAATACTGCGGCATGCTGGAAACCCATGACTATGAGTTGTACCTCGGCGTGAACGACATCGAGCATACGCGAACCAAGGCGCGTCACCCGCAGACCAATGGCATCTGCGAGCGCTTCCACAAGACCATCCTCCAGGAGTTTTACCAGGTTGCGTTCAGGCGTAAACTCTATCACTCTTTGGAGGAGTTGCAGGCTGACCTTGATGTCTGGCTCGACCATTACAACACTGAGCGAACCCACCAGGGCAAGATGTGCTGCGGCAGAACCCCCATGCAAACACTCCTTGACGGGAAAACGCTCTGGGAGGAAAAGGTCGAACAGCTGAACTAATCGGACAGGGAGAACCACCAAGACGGAGAAAACTGTCAGATCAAGTCTAAACTACTACAAATAATATCAAATCGTGACTCACAGGGAAAGGATCCATGTCCTCCTCGGGATAAAAAATAACTTTTCTTACTGAGGGAACCTTCCAAAAGGATCACGTATAACATGATCCTTTTGGAAGGTTATATTCTATAATCACTGAAATTCCTGAATAAACTCTCAAAATCTTTTGGCGCATATTTTTCAAATTTCTCTTGCGACACATAGACAAAATCGTAAATATCTTTATTCTGCGACATATTCACATCTTTACACCATTGGCGTAAGCGTTCCATTTTGAGCGGTACATCTAAGTCCGCATTTCCTTTAGTTTCCACGATGGCTATTCGGTTTTTGTGCAATTTGACTATGAAGTCGGGGTAGTAGTGGGAAATGCTTCCATCCCTATTAACATAATCAAGCTTGAAATTGACCCCAAGGTAGTTTTTGGCGTAAGCGACCACATCCTTGCAATCCTCCAGAAAAGCGGCAAATTCCAGCTCAAAGTGACTGTCGCCGACAATCCTGTTGGAAACGCTCTTTTTGGGGATCAGCGATTCCTGCTGCGTGACCATGAAAGGGCGCGTTTTGCGCAGCTTGATATAATCGCGTATCTCGGCATCGCCCTTGTCCCTGACAGTCAGTGCGTTTATGGCCCTTTTGAAGCTCTCGAGAATTGTTCTGGTGGCCGTCAGCTCGGAAAGATTGCGCATGGTGTTTGCGTCATTCAGATCAACCTGCCTGTCAAAAAGCTCGTCTCGCACAAATTCCTTGATTTTGCCATAAAGCACGTCATAGCCGCTGAACAATCGCAGCTCTTTCATTATGCTCTTGGTGAACCAGCCAAGCACACTACGGAAATCAGCTATTCCAGCAGTATCCAGCACCGTCGTATGGCTGATTTCGTCAGTTGTTATATCGCGGAATACAATTTCGCGTTGTTCCTCCTCCGTAAATTGCTTATATTCCACTTTTTGATTGCCGAACTTGCTGACATCAAGGTCGGCGAGATTTTTATATTCCCTATAAATGCGCGGCGTTAGCAGGGGAAGCTCAATGTCCAGTTCGTCCATGTTCTTGTTGACATTGGCATTGTCAACTTCAACCATCAGTGGCGTTTGTCCTCCCGCGCCATCGCCCATTGGCTTACGCTCCAGTTCCACGCCCTCGGCCTGAATGGTTTCCACGAAATCCATAAAAGCCTCTGTACCGATAACGCTCACATATTCCTCAAGACCACCAGGGTACATCTTGCGTAAACCACGCCCAAGTGTCTGCTCTGGCAAAATATTGCTCTTGGCAGAATAGGCCCGCAACCCAACAATAGTGGTCACATTGCGCACATCCCAGCCCTCCTTAAGCATAAGAACCGAGACAATTGCCTTATAAGGGTTATCGGCATCATCAATTCTATTGGAAAGGTCGCGCAGGCGCTCCAGTTCCTCTTTTTTCTTGCCGGTACTGGCCTCGGATATTTCACCGTTGTCCTTAGTATGAATAACAAGGACGCCGCCTTTCAGGTCATGATATGTCTCCTCAAGATATTCGGCAACTTCATCGCAATTGCGCGTGTCATCCGTCATCACAAAAAGAATGGCCTTTTTGCCAACTTTTTCATGTTCGGCATATGACTTGCGCCATTCAATGACACCAAGATCTAGATAGTCTGCATATTTTTCGGTGAATTTTGCCGATTGCTTCTCAGTCAGTTTTTCACGGCTGGGCTTGTCCGGCAAGACAGGATGCTTGACCACATTCTGTGCTATGGCTTCCACCAGCGGATAATCGGCGACAGTCTGGACAAAAATAGCGCCATTATTGTGTTTGGGCGTGGCGGTGACATCCAGTTGCAGACTCAACGATTTATCTTTTTGCAATAGCTGGTTGTGAATATCTTCAATGGATTTAAACCATGTCAGGGATGCGTCATGGATATGATGCGCCTCGTCATTGATAACCATAAGCTCGTCAATATCGCGCACAATCATGCCAAGATCGACTTTTGAATCCGTTGTAGCTGTTACGGGCTTCGGGCCAAGAAAATAAGCGCGGCTGTCATTGTCTTCAGCAGTGGGGAGACTTTCGTTGCCCGCATAAACCCGGTGAATATTGGTCAGAAAAATATTGCCAACAGGTCTTGTAACCCGCGCTTCATCCTGCTTGTGGAGAGTAAGCTGAAAATCATCACGCCAGCTGCGTCCGTCATAACCATTATCCGGTAAAACCGGATCGCTGAAGAATATTCGCAACACCTGAAAATCTTTGTATATCCTGTCAAGCACGATAATATTTGGCGTGATAAGCAAAAAATTTCGGGACAGGTCTGAATCCGGCTCGTAGAGCTTGTGGAAGTAGCTCCACGCCAATGCCAGTGCCATAACTTTGGTCTTGCCGCTGCCTGTGGCCATCTTGATCACATAGCGCGGCCAAGTCTCATCAAACATGCCACTGCTGACCCGGCCGGAAGCATCGAAGCGCATCAGGTCAAATTTATCTTTTGTGCCGACAACATCGTGCAAGTAAATGATGGTCTCCAATGCTTCGCGCTGGGCAAAATAATACTTGAATTCCTTGAGCGGGCCTTCAAATGTAGGCAGCATATGCGGTTCTTTGAACCACCAATTCAATAGGCTTCTGCTGGTGTCGCTCGCTCCGACATAGCCGGAATCACGAAATGCCTTGACGGCCCTGCGCAGGTTGGGAACCAGCGGCGGCATAAGGTTTTCCATTTTATCGCGTATGGATTCATCCGCAGGAAACCAGCGTATTTCCGGGTCAAGAATCGCATGCGGAGATTTGGGAAATTCTGGATGGAGGGCCATTACTTTTTACCTCCAACATTGACTTCAATGATGGTCATGGTGTCATTTCCGAAAATATCCACGACTTTCACTGCGAGTTTGTGCCGACCTGGAGGCAATTCATGGTACGCGCTTATAAGCTCCAGTTTACGATTCTGTCTGGTACGGAATGACTGCCATTCATTCTCAAAAATGTAATCGCCCGTCCATTGCTCCTCGATTTCCTCAGTATCTAGATTTTTTACTCGGATAATTTCCCGTTTGGATTCAAAATCATAGTCCACAGACCAGTAATCAATCCAATCTGTCCAGCTTTTGGTAAGGGTTTCACGGCTAACAATGCCTTTCTTGTCCTTTTGAACCTTAACAATCTGACCGCCCTCCACTACAATTTTGCTTTTGCCTGGCTTCAGGCTGACTTCTGCATCTGCGATGGAGTCCTGCGAATAAAAGACGGAAAAATCTGTCAGTTCAACGGCGACTTCGTTTTTGCGATAATGTGGCTTGACCTCGATATAGGCCACATCATGGAAAACTACCTGCTCGCGCTCAACTGCCCTTTTATCAAATACCTCTGCGGGAATGTATTTGGGCTGGACATCCACACCTTTTCGTCTGGCTTCTTCCAGATAGTCAGGGAAAAGCCCCATTTCAAATTCAAAACCAAGAATGTCCACTTTGCTGATATGATGCTTGCGACATTCCAGGATGACTTCTTCCACAAATCGGCGACTGACAGGCACATTGATTGGTCCAACCACCACCATACGCCCCTGTTTTTTCCCCTGAAAGCTCTCAAAGCCGTTGACTTTTTCCGCCTTATAGGCTTTGAGAATCAGGTCCAGAAACGCCGCTTCCTTTTGTTCTTGCTGGATACGCCTTTCCTCATCACGCAGATTCTCATTGACGCCGATATAATGCTGGCGCTCATATTTGCCGAGATTGAGGACTTCAAAAGCGCGGTAGGGCTTGCCTTCCTTTTTGAGCTGCCGTTGAACCCCAAGCAATCGCTTACGGGTCGTGTGGATGGCGAATTTGCCCAAGTCTGTGGCTATCCATTTGCGGCCCAATTTTTCAGCGACGGCGGGGAGGGTTCCCGAGCCGCAGAAAAAATCTGCTACGAGATCTCCTTCATTGGATGATGCCTTTATGATGCGCTCAAGTAAGGCTTCAGGTTTTTGTGTTGGGTAGCCAATAAGTTCATTACGCCAAGCCGACACATTTGAAACATGATTCCACCAATCCTCTGGTACTTTTCCTAATTCATGTCGTTGCTTTTGGAAATTTTCATCATATTCTTTTTGCGCATACACGCCTCGTGCCGTAGTAAAATCTGCTTTATAACTTACTCTAATAGCATTTGAATTAAAAATTTTTTTATTTGTCTTGGAATACCAATAAATTGTATCATGCTTCCTAGGAAAGTGTTGGTTCGCCGCACTTGGACCTGTATATAACCATATAATTTCATTACAGAATAATTCTTTAGAGAATACTTCATCTAAAACTTCTCTTATGTATGAGGTTACTCTCCAATCACAGTGCACATAAATACTTCCATCATCTGCTAACAAATCCCGCATCAACTTCACCCTTTCATAAATCATACTGATGAAGCTGTCCGCTCCTTTGCCCCAGGTATCGCGGTAGGCTATTTCTTCCAGAATATTGGGATTTTTGGTAAAAGTCTCATCGCCAATTTCAATATCCATTGAAAAATCGGCGCCAACATCAAAAGGTGGGTCAATATAAATGAGTTTCAGGCCACCTTGGCGTTCAATCTCCTCGCGCATAGGGCCATTTTTGAGAGAGGATAAAATTAGTTTGTTGTCGCCCCAAATGAGCTTGTTGGTCCAACCCTTGTCCTGCCGACCTCGGCTATCAAGTGTCAGCAGGCTGTGCTTATAGTCGCTTGTCGTTCCCTTGCGGGGCTCGTCAATCTGCTCAATGGTCTGAAAGGGTAGCACCACATTGCAGACTTCGTTGGATTTACCGTTCCAGACAAGCTCGACTTCGCGCTTATCTTCAAAAAGAAGGAACCGATACTTATCAGGAAGGGGCTTATCCTCTTCCATGTAGCGCAAAATTTCCTGTTTTTCCTGTTCGGTAAGCCTTGGCATAGCGCACCCCGCAAGACAGGGTGGCAAGCTTGTCTACTGAACCGCCAAGCCATTTCCCGCGATTGATGATTGTCCACCGAAGATTGACCAAGCGCTTTTTCTTGTTTAAAAAATATCTTGACAATCATACTGATAGGGTGGCGGTTCAGTAGACATACTCGGCGCTCTAAGGACAATCTTTCATAAATAATTTCGCCTTGTTGCGAAATGTTGAGCGACCCATTCCCGTATTTCTGGCCGCCTCGGAAACGGTGATTCTCCCCATTTCCCAAAGCTCGAAAATTTCGGCGAAGTTTGGGGGCAGCGGCTTTGGCGCGTGGCCAAATCTGACACCGCGGAGTTTTGCGGCAGCAATTCCCTCTGCCTGCCGTTTCCGAATATTTTCCCGCTCAGTCTGCGCCACAAAGGAGAGTACCTGAAGGACGAGGTCGGCAATGAATGTGCCGAGCAAATTTTTGTCACGCCTTGTATCCAGCAAGGGCATATCCACCACATGAATATCCACGCCCTTTTCCTTGGTAATCAGCCGCCATTGGTTCTGGATTTCCTCATAGTTTCGTCCAAGGCGATCAATGCTTAAAATGCACAAGAGGTCTCCGGCCTTGAGTTTTCGGAGCATCGCCTGATACTGTGGCCTGTGAAAATCCTTTCCTGATTGCTTATCCATAAAAATCCGTGTGGCGGGGATGTCCATCTTCTCCAGAGCAAGAAGCTGTCTGCTCTCATTCTGGTCTATGCTTGACACCCTGATATACCCATACGTCTGTGCCATTTTGATCTCTCCTTAGAGTTCTCCCAGAGGGGTGTCGGGGGTTATTGGAAATGTGCCATACATTGGGGAGGTTTTCCCTGAAGAGGAGTCTTCATTCTCTCTTGGTGGGAAATCACGGGCATTGAGGGATTTCTTGGCAAACGATTTGTTGGTCTGTCTGGGGGGTGTGTCTGCGTCCTGCGCACCCGCATTGCGACAAGTCGCTTTGGGCGCGGAGAAATGGGGGGAGGATGCCTGCCTTTTTGTCTTTCTGGTGTCCTTTTGACGTCGGGCTTCGGCAAGATACTTCGTGAGTGTTTGCGGTCTGACCTCAATGCCTTTCTCGGCCAACTTGGCGATAATTTCCGGCAGCTCGAAGCCGCGCTTCTTCATCCGCTCCAGCGCAGGGGCGAGTGCCAGTATCGTCTGCTTGACGCTCAGTTCTCTGTTCCCTGCACGGGTGGATGCGGGGCGCAGCTTGTTCAGTTCTTGTCGAATGCTTTTGACTTGCTCGGCGGTGATTGCCAATTTTTCTTCTCCTCGGTTGAGCGGCGGATGCCGCGATTTCTGCCTTTGGCTTTAAGCGCTCAAGCGGCACGCTTGCCCACGGCTTCACGCCAGTGAAGTATAGTGGGCTATATCTTGTTGCTGCGCCAAGATTCCTCTCAAATGCCTCAGCGCATCCTCATGCCACGGTGCTGATTTTGCCTTTCGGCCTCTTGCCGGATTTGTCGTTCATGCTCCATCCGCGCACGGGCCTCCAATGCCCTTTCCTCCATGCGCTGGAGCTGAAATTCCTGAAAACGATGATGGTTGCCGGAGACCAGGATAAAATCCTGCATGTCCTTCATTTCGGAGGCAGCCTTTTCCTTGGCTTGCGCCATGCGCGTCTGGAGTTTTTTGTTTTCCGCTTCCAGAGCCGCAATCATGGATTTCGCCCCCCGCACGGCGTCCAGCGCCTTGTCGCGCTCCTGCAACAGAGTCTGCGCCTGCCGGGCCCGCATGTCCCGTTGCCTGGCCACTTCCTCCTTGTCGGCAAGGGCCTGCTGATACACAGCCAGTTTTTCCTGGGCATGAGCGAGGACATCTTTGTAATTGAAGAAATTTGCCGCCGGTAATTGCGGACCATTTTTCAAGGATTCCTCTGCCTCCGAGATACGCTTCCTCCAAATTTCATTTTCTTCAAAAAGTGCGCGGCGCTCGTTCTCGGTGCGGTTTAGCTCCTCCTGAAGGTCAAAAAGCATTGCCTCCAATCGCGCAGCATCCCGCCGCATGGATGCCAGCATTTCCTGCTGCTGTTTAAACTCCCGGGTATCCAGATGCTTCTTGGGAGAGCCCTTTTGCTGTTCCACGCCACGCTCAATGAGGAAGCCACATTTTTGCAAACGTAGGGGCAGTTCATCCTGCAATTTTTTCAGCGCGGTCTTGGTATAAATGTCCTTGGCGCACAGCCTGCCGTCCTTCGTGATGGGCACATGGAGGAAGTGCATGTGCGGTGTTTTCTCGTCCATGTGAACCATGGCCGAGATGACATTTTCCTTGCCGACAAACTCGGTGAGATACGCGGCTGCCTCCTCGAAGAAGCGTCTGGTTTCAGTGGCATTGAGCTTGTCAAAAAACTCACTGTCCGAGCTGACGACAAGCCCGCACATATGTACTGCGTCCTTCCGCACGGCTTTGACCATGAGCAGGTCATCGATACGGTTCTGGATGGCCTGGGCGTAGTTTTCCGAGGCGGCTTCATGGAGATCGTAATTTTGGGCGCTCCGCGCATAGTCGATATCCGGGTTTGAGTGGCTCTCACGTTCGCGTCGATTATGCGACTGGATGCCGCGAACAGCGTCCTTTTTGAATTTGTTCATATGTAGGACGAGTAAGGACATACTTGGATTTCCCTCTTCTATAAGAAACAGGTGTCCCGCTGTACCGCCGCTTAAGCAGTGGGACAGCGGGACACCTAAAATAGACTCACTCAAGACCATCCAATTTCCGCTTCAGGCGGTGGACAGCCGATTTCGATTTGCCCATTTCCTCGGCGCAGTCCCGGATGCTGTAGCCGTCTTCCAAGAGTCTTTTCAGCTCCTCCAGCTCCACATCCTCAATTTCCCGGACTTGCCAGTGCAGGGCGCTTCCCTCGGTAATCAGGTTGGCCTCAAAAGGCTTAGCATCGTCTCCGAGAATGCCTCTCGCCTTGGTGAGATGAACCTCAAATCTCGCGCCCTCGGCCATAGCGTACTCCTTTGGCCTGCGGAGGCTGATGACCGTATCCATGATGTCCTCCTTGGCGCTGGTGCCACGCTGATCGCCGGACTTCCCCGCATGGTGAACCAGGAGAACGGTGATGCCACGCCGCCTGAGATCCAGAAGCCACGCCTGCATGGCTTGCCAGGATTGTGATTCATTTTCCTTGCCCGTGCGGCAGAGGGTGGCGATATTGTCCAGGACAATCATGTCCACACCTTTCAGCAGCGGCTCAATCATGGATTGGCCATTGTGAGTGGACAAATCAGGCATGGCGCACGGCTGCAAATCCGGCGTTATGAGCGAAAGGTTCTTGAGCGCCTGGGGCGGAATGGCCATGCCGCCTACAAGGGAGGACAAGCGGCTCTGCATGGACGTGGCCGGCATTTCGCCATCCACATAGAGCGTTTTCTTGGGCGCAGGGGCACGCCAGTTGAACACAGCGCCGCCGGAGGCGACCGCCACGGCAACGCTCAGGGCCGCGAATGTTTTGCCGACCCCGCGCGGCGCGTAGAGGATGCCTATCCCTTGAACCGGAAGGATGGGCGATAGAAGATAACCTCGGTCGGGTATCTTCATGGACAGGAACTCGCTCATATCCAAGGCCACAAGCCCCTGCCGTTTGACGAGAGCGGCTTCCAGTTGGGAGCGGACGGTTTCAATCCCTTCGCTTTGGTGAAGGTCATTGAAATCTGTGCCAGAGCCAGTGGTGAAGGTAGGTATCACAAGCGTGAGGTTTGTGGCTCTCGCGGCCTCCTCGCTCTTCTTGCGTCCGGCTTCATCAGCATCGCCGCAAATGAGGATTGCCCGGTCGGGGAATCGCTCTTTTACCAGCCTGGCGATTGTCGAAAGGTTATGCGCGGAAAATGCAACATCGACCGCCCAGCCCGTGGCCCTATGGATGCTCGCGCCGGTGGCGAAGCCCTCGCAAATGGCGATGGGTTTTCCCTGTGAACCGGGGATGGTAAACCGTCCGCCCTGCACCTTACCACCTACGAGGAAGCGCTTTGTGCCATCTGGATAAATGCGTTGCAGGCTTTGCAGTCTGCTTGCGGCATCCAAAACAGGGATAAGCACCGCGCCATCGTGTGATTGGCGGATGCCTGGAAGTGGGGAGACACCCTTGCGAAGGAGGTATGGGTGGTCGCTGTCACAGGCACGCGCGGCTTCCCATTCTTGGCAGGCACGCTGCGCAGCTTCCGCTTGACGTTTGGCGCATTCCTCCTCCCGCTGACGACGTAGGTCTTGCTGGCGTTGCTGCCAGGCCGAAAGCTCGGCTGGGGAAAGCGTAGGTTTCTCCTCGGCGCAGAACGTGCCCTGGTCGTCGGTTTCCCAATTGCACCACCAAAGCGTGGCCGGAGTATCCAGATGCGCGATGTACGCGCCGTTTCGCTTGTGTGGCCTGCTTTCTGTCGGGCAGCGGTGCAGTTCACCGTCCGCAAGGATTTCCTCGGGGATAAGGCCATGTTTGCCAAGAACTTCCTGAAACGTGTTCAGCAGATCATTCATGGTTCATCTCCGACTGTCCGGCATTCTCAATGAATGCCCTGATGTCTTCAGCGCGCCAGACCGTGGTTCGCGGGCCGAGTTTGAGCGGTTTGGGATAGCGCCCGGTCGCGCAGCCTTTCCACCACGCACTCTTGCTGATGGGAAAGAATTCCAGAATTTGATGAAGCCTGAGAAAACCTGTGGCGGGTATTTGCGTTGCCATAACCCTTCCTCCGTTCAAAAATGGTTTACGGAGGGTTATAGCCTGTATTTTGTAAATTTATCCATGTATTTCAGTATGTAACAAAAATGTATCCAGATGCGGCTGGATGCAGTTGAGGAAAATTAAATGTGCAGAAATACTTATAGAAATTTGCCCGGCTTAGCGGCCAAACTAGCCGTTTTTCTGGTTGAAAAATTTTTAACCTGGTAAATACCTCTAACGCATATCTTTAAATTCATAATATAAATAGCAACTTATCATAAATATATGGGAGGAATAAATCGTGATTTAATTTTAAAAAAGCTGATGTTTATATGTATTTTTGTAACCAATTTTGTAACCAGAGTTCTTCAAACCACAAAATTGCTCCATAATTACGGAGATTTCAAAATATGAGAAAAACCCATCCAGAAGATGCTACTTTTAATAATGACTATAACTTGTTGGAATATTTTTCTTAGATGTCCCCCGGCTTGTCGGCCATCGGTCGGCAAGCCCCCCTCACATATATTTGCGCAGGGGGCTTTTGTGGCTCAAAAAAGCAGAGCGTTACAGTAGCTACTCTAACGCCCTGCTCAGAGATTAGATATTTTTAAGCATTGCTTCTTATTTATGCCTTACTTTATCGCGTAGGTCGTCTAAAAAATCGCTCCACTCCTGCATCATCCTTTTTCGTTCTGGAAGATACTCGGCATAATTATAGGCAGCGCGGACACCATTACTGTCTCCATGCGCAAGCTGGCGTTCAATCCAGTCGCGATTATAGCCAAGCTCGTTGAGGAGGGTAGAGGCAATAGAGCGAAAGCCGTGGACGCTCATTTCATGCTTCTGATAGCCCATGCGCCGGAGGGCATTCAGCATGGTCGCGTCCGAGATGGGCCGCGTTTCCGTCCGCGTGGAAGGGAACAGATAATGGCCGTCGCCCGAAAACTTTTTCAATTCCCTCAATATGGTAAGAGCTTGGCGGGACAAGGGGACGATATGGGTGCGCCGCATTTTCATGCGCTCGGCAGGGATGCGCCATTCGGCTGCCTCCAGATCGAATTCTTGCCAAGTGGCACAACGTAATTCGGTCGGACGCACAAACAGTATTGGAGCCAGTTTCAGGGCGCAGACAAGCGGGTAATAGCCAGCATACTCGTCTATGGCCATGAGGAGCTGGGCCACTTTTTCTTTTTCCAGAACAGCGGCGCGGTGAACAACCTTGCGAGGCCTCAATGCGCCATGCAGATCCGCCGCGATATTGTGCTCGATTTTGCCCATGGCAATGGCGAAGCGAAATACCTGGCCGATAATTTGAAGCACCCTGCGCGCGGTTTCGTGATTTCCTTTGCCTTCGATGCTCTTGACGAGCGCAAGAATCTCCGGCGCTTCAAGCCTGGCAATGTGTTTTTTCCCGATGATGGGTAGAATGTAGGTATTTATGCGATATAGGGCTGTTCCCTGATGCTTTTCTGAAAATCCGGCAAGACGTGTCCGATGCCAGTCAAGAGCGATGCTTTCAAAACTGTCGCATTCAGCCGTGACCTGTTCCCGCTTGGCGGCTTTTTTCTGCGCTGAAGGGTCGATACCCTTGGCGAGCAGTCCTTTGGCCTCTTCGCGCCGCGCCCTTGCGTCTTTTAGGGAAACTGAAGGATAATCGCCAAAACTGAGCAGCTTTGACTTGCCGTCATACCGGTAAGCCATGCGCCACAGCTTGCTGCCGGTAGGGGGCACATAGAGAAATAGCCCACCACCATCGAAATACTTCCTTGCCCTTGCTTCCGGTTTCAGGCTGCGGATGTGGGTATCGGTCAAGGGCATCTTGGGTACCTCCACGTTGTTAGACGGCATGATACCCACATGGACAAAAATATTGCTATTCCAGCAAGTTGACTGTGTGGGTATCGAAATTCAGCATAGCACAGCGATGCCCACAAATATACCCACAAAAAGTGTGGATGCAACTGGACTTGGGTACACTTTGGGAAACACAACTGGAGAGAAAAAATAAAGAATGCCAAGGCTTTTTACACCTTGGCATCCGTATTTGCACCTAAATTTGGCGTCCCCAAGGGGATTTGAACCCCTGTTGACGGCGTGAAAGGCCGTTATACACTCTAATACCCTGATTTTATTTCCGTTTTTTCCGTCCTCCTCAAAGAGGGGGATTTTTTATGGTTTTAGCGGAAGCATTCGGCCTCTATTGCCAGCTTGTGCTTGCTTCCCATTCACAGAGGGAAATTAAGTCAGAGCTTGGCCGATGGCAACTCCATATTGCCCCAGTGATGGCCGAAATGCCCCTACATTCAATCAGAAACTTGCAAATCTTGCAACTCCAAAAAACGCTTGAGGCCAAAAAACTGAGCCCGCAATCTGTTTATCATTGTCTTTCACTGGTGCGCCGGGTTTTGAGAAGAGCCCAAGAATGGGAATTATATGAGGGGCCTGTACCAAAATTCAGGATGCCAAGGTTTGATAATCGGCGTATGCGTTTTCTTTCGGCAGAGGAGGCAAAAAGGCTCCTCGCCGAGTTGAAAAAAGAATCCGACCTTTGGTTTGACATCACTCTATTCACACTCCAAACAGGATTACGGGCCGGAGAGATATATAATTTACGTTCCTTCGATATTGACTCAAAGAATAAATATCTAAAAATATACGATGCTAAAAATAGAACTACTCGCATTGTCTATCTTAATAATACAGCATCAAAAATCATTAAAAAATATAAGAGCAAGAAAAAAGAAGGACTTCCGCTTTTTCAGGAAAATGGACGGCTTCCGCAGAGTACATATCGAATATTCAGGAATGCTGTAAACAAATGTGGATTCAATACAGGTATAACCGACCGTAGGGAAATGGTATGTTTTCACACTATCAGCCATACATTCGCCTCATGGTTGATACAGGGGGGAACCCCTCTTGCGATGGTCGGCAAATTGTTAGGCCATAAGACCATAAAAATGACCCTGCGCTATGCCCATCTCGCCCCGGAGCAGGAAGTCCAGGCTGTTTCTTCGCTCCCTTTAGCTGATCTTCGATTGGAGTGATTCTTTCCAATGGCGGCGAGCTGGGAGGGCATTTGACCTGTGGCCTCATTGTGGCTACATTTAGCGGCGAGGTGGAAAATGAGTACAGCACAGGCACATAATTCGGTGGTTCGGGCACGAATTGATACGGTCACGAAAGAAAGAGCCGCCAACGCATTGGCAGAAATGGGAATTTCAATTTCTGACGCCATCCGGCTATTGCTGGTGCGCGTAGCGGATGAACGCCGGCTCCCCTTCGAGGTAAAGGCGCCCAATGCAACGACCCGTGGGGCAATCGCTGAACTAGAAGCCGGGAAGGGGCATAAATTCAATTCCGTAGCTGATATGATGGCGGCTCTTGATGCGGAGCATTGAACTTTCCACGGCCTTCAAGCGGGATTACAAACGCGCCAAGGCGAGCCCGCGTTATGCCCAGGACGTGCGGAGCCTTTTTGAGAGCGTGGCCTTGCTGCTGGCCAATGATGAACCCCTGCCGGACAGCTACCGGGATCATGCGCTGATAGGCGACTGGAAGGGGTATCGGGAGTGCCATTTAAAGCCGGATTTATTGCTGATATACAAGACAGAGGAGCCGGACATCCTGAAAATTGCCCGCCTTGGTTCCCATTCTGAGCTTTTTAGCCGTTGAGCGCCGCGCTTAGTAACGTTGGCTAAAGTGAGCTAGTTTCGACTTGATCTGACAATAGCCCCTTGAAAAGCAAGGGGAACTCCGTTTTGATGGAAACGACAACCAACCCATCAACCGGGCACGATGCCCACGGAGTTCCCGATGGAAAGTTTTAATCAAAGCGTCATCAAGCACAAGACCGGACTTCTCAACCTTGCCGCCGAATTGGGCAATATCTCCAAGGCTTGCCGTATCATGGGCTTTTCCAGGGATACGTTCTATCGGTATCAGGCAGCCAGAAATGCCGGCGGCGTTGAGGCCCTGTTTGAAGTCAGCCGGAAAAAACCCAATCTGAAAAACCGGGTCGAAGAAGCCACTGAACAGGCGGTGGTCGAGTTTGCCACGGCATTTCCCGCTCATGGGCAGGTCAGGGTCAGCAATGAGCTGCGAAAGCGAGGCATCTTCGTGTCGCCGTCTGGAGTCCGCTTCATCTGGTTGCGCCATAACCTTTCATCCATGAAGCAGCGCCTGACGGCTTTGGAAAAGATGTCAGCGGGCCAGGGCATCGTCCTGACGGAGGCCCAGGTACAGGCTTTGGAACGAAAGAAACAGGATGATGCGGCGTGCGGCGAGATTGAAAGCCGTCATCCCGGTTAACCCGTCAGCCAGGACAGGCTTTATGTGGGAACCATCAAGGGGTGGGCCGGATTCACCAGCAAACCTTTGTGGACACCAGCGCGTGTGGGCCACGGCCAAGCTCTATACCAACAAGACGCCCATTACCTGCGCGGACCTGTTGAACGACCGGGTCTTGCCGTTTTTTGCCTCACAGGAAATGGGCCTCATCCGCATCCTCACGGATCGTGGGACGGAATACTGCGGCAAGCTGGAAATCCATGACTATGAGTTGTCCCTCGGCGTGAACGACATCGAGCATACGCGAACCAAGGCGCGTCACCCGCAGACCAACGGCATCTGCGAGCGTTTCCACAAGACCATCCTCCAGGAGTTTTACCAGGTTGCGTTCAGGCGTAAACTCTATCACTCTTTGGAGGAGTTGCAGGCTGACCTGGATGTCTGGCTCGACCATTACAACACTGAGCGAACCCACCAGGGCAAGATGTGCTGCGGCAGAACGCCTATGCAAACCCTTCTTGACGGGAAAAGGCTTTGGGAGGAAAAGGTCGGACAGATGAACTAATCGGACAGGGAGAACCGTCAAGACGGAGTAAACTGTCAGATCAAGTCTAAACTACTACACAAAATTAAAAATATCTAGCGTTCAAGCCATTCCATCCCAAAATGGTCAACGGCTTCAGAGAGATTTGTCCCAGATTCAATCATAGCTTCAATACCGACCATTTCCTTTAATATCTTGGCAGATTTCCAATGGAGAGGAATTACATTAATCAATTCATGAGCTTCATCCCTCCGACCCTCTTGATAAAGTTTTGCAATGCGCTCGAGCATTTCATCAATTTCTTCCTCGGTAAAGCGCTTCAAATTAGGCTCTCTGCGAATCATTTCTGCTTGTGCCATGGTATCCCCTTTTGTGCATCAACTGTGCTTGGGCCGTGAATATTGAAGCGTTCAAGCCCTCCCAGCCCGGCGGAGCGAAACCACCCCCAGAGGAACAAGAATCAGAGTATGGTGTAAAAAGAGCGGCTATCAGCGAGAAATTTCCTGCTTTTTTCCTTTGGAGGGAGATTTTTTCTTCACATATCCCATAGCGCAATCCAAATTCCGCTGATGCTCCTGCTTCAATGCAAGAAGGCATTTCTTGCGAGTTTCATAAAAATTTTTTTCAGCAAAATTCGACGCATGGCCGAAATAACTACCTAAATTTTTTGAATGTAAACGAATTGCAGTTTCAAATAAGGTATCATGCACCCTTGTCCCATGCGCTTTAAGTTCATCTAAGATTGGATTGTACTTTGAACGTACCTTTTCTGGATCTAATGATTCAATAAAAATCTGTTTTAAGTCGTCCATACTTGGATAAAAATTTATATTTTTTACTTTTACTGGACCATAATACTCTTCATCATGTTTTTGACAAAGACTTTCCAAATCAAACAGTGTAATAAAATCTTTATCCTTGAGCGCAGAATTAAATTCTGATGCCATGTTCTCCAAAACAGAAGAATATAAGATTCTTTCTGGCAGTTTTTCTGACTCTTCGCGCGCACGCGCTGCAGATTCAATAAGTTTTTCAATATCTTGCGCTTCTTTACTACTCAAGCTGCTGTATTCCATACGGTACCTCCCTTCCAAGCGGAAATCGAAATCCCCCGCATTTTATTCTCTGGTCAAGGCGCTGTCCACCCACTCGGCCAAGTAAGGCAACATGGACGCCAGCAAAGAGAATCCGCGCGGACGGCGACGAGTCGGTGAGGCACCATGCTCCACCCGAGCCGGAGGACGTGGCACGAATGGGCAAGCCCCCGAGCTAAGATCATCAGGTTGGCCAACATGATAACCAGTTGAAATTCAAAGAAGTGATTTTTATGGCCGTAACACGTTTTTTTGAAAAAACCAAGAATAGCCAAATGGCCAGAAATTTAATTGGATTTTTATGGCGTTTTAATTCCTCTAATTTTCTCATTATTTGAGCTATCTTTAATCCTGCTTCGGTCGTTTCTTTATTAATATTATATAATCCTAATCCTGCCAGATAGGACAAATCATATTTATCTACTTTCATAAGATTATCTTTAGAATAATTTTTCTTATTACCATCCTTAAAAATTACAACATCATTATCTCTAAGAGAAAATTCTTCACCGAAATATTTTATAAATAAATACCTAGCCTTTGATATAATTTTCCCCTCTATTTTTATATAATCACCGCTTAGAATCCGTACCTTATTGCGCATCGTACCAACCGAAGCATTACATGAAAATTTTTTATTAAATTCTTCTGTTAATTTTTTAAGTGTATAAACATTATAGTTATGTATAATAAATTCATCCATTTCTTCTGTATATTTTATATTTTTTAAAATTCTATATTCATGGCATATACGTTGTATTGTACCTTCACATTTATTTGCATTGAAGTGATTATTAAATAATTCTGTCAGTTCAGATATGCTACGACCTTCATAATTCTGCTTGATAAATTCAACCATTTCTGGAGTATATCTTTTTCTATTCATCAAGCATACCCGGCATTATTTTTGACCCTGTAAGGGTATTATCAGCAGCTATTCTTGCTTTTAATACCAAATATCCACAAGATATTATCTCTCTTGCCACTGTAGTCACAGCCATTGCGCGCTTAATTTCCGATTCTAAATTTTCTCCAGTTAAACTTTCATCACTCAATCGTTCCAGCTCTGCGAATAAATGGTCATTCAAGTTACCAAGTTTATTCTTTGCCATGCCAGTTCCTTAGATATTTGTGTTATATGGCTGTCCTTTTTCTCTCTTGCCGAAAGGCTTTGCCGCTTTTTGCTGTTCCTCCTGTGGCTTTGTTTCAATCCTCTTTGTGGCTGACGCTTGAGCAAATTTTTCCGAATCCTGACTTTCCCTTTCAGAAACAGGAATATACTTTCTCTTTGTTGACCTTTTTTTCGTGTATCTCTGCTCGAATCTCTGGTCTATAAATTCGCAAAATCTGCAATAGCTCATGGTTATATCGCCTCTTTCTTTGAAAGTACGATATATATCCAATTTCGGATAACCTGCGAGGATTAACTTTTCAGTTTCCTCTTGCACTTTGATAAATTGTATGCGGGCAGCACCCCATTTCCATTTTCTCATGCTAACGCCACCTCTCTTTGCCAGTTACGGAGAAAATCAAGAACGCCCATTCCAGGATTGCTTGGCACATCCTGAGCCCGTGGCGCTTTGCCTTGAACATGGAGTAAATGCCAAAGGCCCCACGCCGGGCCAGAATTTCCGCACTCCGAAAAACACGACAGGAAGGCATCGAAAACCGGGCGCAGCCTTGCCGACTCTGCTCTTTGCCGGGCGGCGCGTTCTGCTTCTTCTGCTTGTAGGCGGCTACAGAGCCTTAGGCGGCGTTCCTGGGAGATTTTTTCTTCTGGAGTGAACTGAACAGCGGCATCGAGGTTTTCATCGAGCCACCTACGGCCTTTGAGCCAGTTCACGCACTGGGGAATATAACGCCCATGCTCCTTGAGCCATTGGCCGCACACCTTGAATTTTTCCAGAACGCTTATCAGGCTGGAGAGAACCGGGATATTTCCTTGCCGGTGAAGTTTGAACCAGACAGATCGCGCCAGCTCCTTCGCTTCCTTGCGCGGATAGGCGGCCCAAAATTTTTCAAATTCCTGATTCACGGAAAAATAATTCCCACCCCCACCACGTTTTTTGACGTTCCCTGCATGGTCACTTTTGCCCAAGGGCTTAGGGGGGTAAGGGGGGTTATTTGGTTTTAAATTCTTACAATTAAATTTGTAGCCATAATCTGCCCCGGAGCTGGGCTCTTCTGGATAGTCCGCGCCAGATTTTGACTTATCGTGGCCAGATTCTCCGTGCCTGGGAGTATCATCCCTATCAATGGAATCAGATGCCCATGCAGGTCTCAAAAAATAGTATCTGCATACACCAAAACCGCCTTTCCCTACACGGATAAGGCCAACGATTTTAAGCTCATTCAAATAATTCTTGATGGAAGAAACACTACAGCAGATAAACTTTGCAAGTGTCGAATGTGTAGCCCAACAAAAATTCTTATCACCAGCAAAATAAATCAGGGCATTATAAAGAACTTTTGCCCCCAGACTCAATTCGCACGACTTGAGAATTTGAATGGGCATGATAGGGCCGCGAATGTGCCCTTTTGGCGTGAAGGTGTCCATGTTCGCTACCTCGAACAGGCACGGAAAAAAGCGTAAAAAAGAGTCTGCGGAGCTTGACGCCGCTATGCCCTTGGGGCTAAGGTTTATCCGCAACATATTTGCGGACTACCTTCCGCAGATGGCCCTCATAGCGCTAACTGTGAGGGCTTTTTTTCCGGCCTATGCTATTTCCTCAAATACGCTCCTTGAAAAACGCGCTTTGAGCATTTGAGCGGCTGGCTCATCAGGCCGTGGAAACCGACACCACGACGACGCAGGCACTGGACGACAAAAGCGCCAGTGCCGCGTTTCGCCTTCGGTTGGATATGTTGCGCGGAAGTGGTGGAAGAATTGAAAAACTGGCTTAACAGCCGGGAGGATCGGGAAGAAACGGAATAAAAAAATGCCCCAAACCGTGAAGCGTTAAAGCCGCACGGCTTGAGGCGGAGGGTTGGGCTAGCCTGAGAAATGAAAAAACGCCGAATCCCTTCAGAATGAAGGTTTTCAGCGTTAATCTCTAGGTGGCGTCCCCAAGGGGATTTGAACCCCTGTTGACGGCGTGAAAGGCCGTTGTCCTGGGCCGACTAGACGATGGGGACATGATGGCTGGGTTGCAAGGACTCGAACCTTGATTAGCGGAGCCAGAATCCGCCGTCCTGCCAATTGAACGACAACCCAGTGCTTGCGAAGCAGGATACTAGGACCACAGGCACAGGATGTCAAGCAGATTTTCTCAAATGGCGAATATCGCCCACTCCCCAAGCAAACAATCGGAAGAGGGTACGTTGCGCGAGGGAGCATGGGCGTGGATAAGTGGCGGCCACATGGCCGCCCCCAGCCCCGCGCGCTGTGCTGCTCCCGATGACTACTCGCTCCGCACAACTCCGCCGGGAGGCAGCGTCCCCGGGCTTGCGCTGATACGCGATTTCCGGGTATCACAGTCCCGCGGCGGACTTCCGCGCAGGAGCTCAGAGCGGCAATGAACGAACAGGTGCGCCATTTTTTGCGCGAGGCTGGGCCCGTGCTCTGCCTGGATATTGGCAGCGGCACGCAAAAGGCCCTGCTTGCCCGCGCCGGCCAGGGATGCGCCAACTGGCCCCGGTGGCTCCTGCCCTCCCCAGCGCGGCTGGTGGCCCAGCGCATCCGCGAGCTCACCATGCTCCGCTGCGGCGTCTGGCTCGCCGGCGGCATCATGGGCAACGGCTTCCTTGATGCGCTCCGCGCGCACCTTGGCGCTGGGCTGCCCACCTCCGCCACGGCCTCCGCCTCCCGCGCCATTGACGCAGACCCGGAGGCCGTCCGCGCCCTTGGCGTCACCATAACCGAGACCTGCCCCGCCGACTGCGTGCCAGTCCATCTTGAGGATTTTTCGCCCGAATTCTGGCAGGGCCTGCTGCGCCTCTCCGCCCTTCCCCAGCCGCACCTCATTCTCGCGGCCGCGCAGGATGACGCCAGCCACGCCGGCGCGCCGCGCGACACCCGCATGAAGGACTGGACCGTCCTGCTCACGTCCGACGCCGACCCCACCCGCTGGATCTACGCCCAGGCGCCCGCCACGCTGCGGCGCCTGCACGCGCTCCAGCAAAAGACCGGCGGCCCGGTGGCCGACACGGCAACCTGCGCCATTCTCGGCGCGCTCTGCGACGAAAGTGTGCTCGAGCGCAGCTTCCGCGAGGGCATCACCATTGTCAGCGTCGGCAACGAGCACACGTTCGCCGCCCTCGTCTACCAGGGCCACGTCTGCGGACTCTACGAGCACCATACCGACGGCCGCGAGCTGCCGCTCCTGCTGGATGATTTGCACCAGCTCCGGCTGCGCTGGCTCCCGCCCGAGAACGTGCACGCCAGCGGCGGCCACGGCACGGCCTTTGGCGCCCAATGCGAGGCGGCGGGCAGTTTTGCGCCCACTTATCTTTTGGGGGCCCGGCGCAGCCTGCTCGCCGGGCACGGGCGCGACATCGCTCCTCACGGCGACATGCCCCATGCCGGCTGCTTCGGAATCCTCCACGGTTGGGCGCACGCGCGCCCCCACTCCTGACGCGGCTTGCCGCCCACCTTTAAAGGACGACCGATGGACGTTTTTGACCCTGCCGAACTCTGGACACGGGATCACATCGCCGCCACCCAGCTGACGCGCCTGCGCAGCACCATCGCCCGGGCGCGGCGCTGCGATTTCTACCGCCGGCGCCTGGACGAGGCCGGCATCGACGCCAGAAACATCCACAGCCTCGACGATCTTGCGCGCATCCCCTTCACCACCAAGGACGACCTGCGCGCCCAGTACCCCACGGGCCTTTTGTGCGTGCCGCAAAGCGAGATCGTGCGCATGCACTGCTCGAGCGGCACCACGGGCTCGCCGGTGGCCATCTGCCACACGCAGAACGACATCAATTCCTGGGCCGACCTCATGGCCCGCTGCATGTATATGGTGGGGGTGCGGCGCGAGGATGTGTTCCAGAACATGTCGGGCTACGGCCTGTTCACCGGCGGCCTCGGCATCCATTTCGGCGCCGAGCGCCTCGGCTGCATGACCATCCCGGCGGGCGCGGGCAATTCCCGCCGGCAGATCAAGCTCGCCAAGGATTTCCGCACCACGGTGGCGCACATCCTGCCCTCCTACGCGCTCATCCTGGGCGAGCATCTGCGCAGCATGGGCGAAGACCCGCGGGACTTCCCCCTGCGCATCGCGCTCGTGGGCGCCGAGCCCTATACCGAAGAGTTCCGCCGCCGCATCGAGGATCTGTTCGCCATGAAGGCCTATAATTCCTACGGCCTCTCGGAGATGAACGGCCCGGGCGTGGGCTTCGAGTGCCTGGCGCAGGACGGCCTTCACATCTGGGAGGACGCCTACATCCCCGAAATCGTCGACCCGGCCACGGGCAAGCCCGTGCCGGACGGCGAGGTGGGCGAGCTCGTGATGACGAGCCTCTGCCGCGAGGGCATGCCCATCCTGCGCTACCGCACGCGCGACCTCACCCGCTTCCTCCCCGGGAGCTGCGCCTGCGGGCGCCGCCACCGCCGCATGGACCGCATCCTCGGCCGCGCGGACGACATGTTCATCGTCAAGGGCGTCAATATCTACCCCATGCAGATCGAGGAGGTCATCATGACCTTCCCCGAAGTGGGGCAGAGTTATCTCATCCTGCTGGAAAACAACGGCTTCGGCGACGTGATGCGCGTGCAGGTGGAGATCCGCGACGAGTATTTCGTGGAGGACATGCGCGTGCTCCACAACCTGCAAAAGGTCATCGCCCAGCGCCTGCGCGACGAGATACTGGTCACGCCCAGCGTGGAACTCGTGGAGAGCAACAGCCTGCCGCGCACCGAGGGCAAGGCCGTGCGCGTGCGCGACCTGCGCGAAAAGAAATAAGCCATGGAGTTTTTCCCCTTTGCGCCGCTTTTGGCGGGGGCCTTTCTTGCGCTCCTCTGCCTCGTGCTCTTTCTCAATATCTTCGGGCTGCCGGCCAACTGGATCATCCTGGGCCTCGTGGCCCTCTGGAAGCTGGTCATGCCCGCGCAGGGCGCGCTCGACGCCTGGTTCTGGGCCGGCATGGTGGCCTTCGCCCTGCTTGGCGAGGCGCTGGAACTGGGCGTGCAGGTGCTCAAGGCCCGGCACTACGGCTCCAGTTCTTCCGGCACCTTCGCGGGCATGGTGGGCGCCTTCGTGGGCGCCATCCTGCTGGCGCCGCTCTTCTGGGGGCTGGGGGCGCTCCTGGGCGCCCTCGCCGGCGCGTGGCTCGGCTGCTACGCCATGGAGATCGCCCGGGGGCGCCCCTCGGGCGAGGCCATGAACGCGGCCATGGGCGCCATGATGGGCCGCTTTTTGGGCACTGTCTGCAAATGCGGCACCGGCGCGGCCATGATCGCCCTCACCGCGCACCACATCTGGCCCGAGGCCATGGAGATGGGCCCCTCCGGCGAGGCGCCGGCGGAAGTGGTGCGCCTCTTCCTGCATGCCGCAGCGGCCTGCTGCTGAGGCCTCCGTGCTGCTCGATACCGTTGAAGTCGTCCTTGTGCGGACGCGCTTTCCTGAAAATATCGGCATGGCCGCGCGGGCCTGCGCCAACATGGGCTGCCCCTGCCTCTGCCTCGTGGCGCCGGAGCGCTGGGACATCGCAAAAGCGCGGCCGCTGGCGACGCCCAAGGGGCTGCCCGTGCTGGAACACATCCGCGTGGCCCCAAGCCTTGCGGAAGCCGTGGCAAAGAGCCGCCTTGTGCTGGGCACCACGGCGCGCCTTGGTGGCTGGCGCAAGAGCGTGCTCACCGCCGACCAGGCGGGCAGCGTCACGGCAGGGGCCGTGCGCGCCGGGGAGCGCGTTTCGCTGGTCTTCGGCTCCGAAGACCGGGGTCTTTCCAATGAGGAATCCCTGCTCTGCCAGCGCCTCGTCACCATCCCAACAGCCGGGGAGGCGAGCTCGCTCAATCTCGCGCAGGCGGTGCTCATCGTGCTCTATGAATGCGCCCGCGCGCTGCGGGGCAGGGATATGGAGGGGGAAGCGCCCTCCGGGGAGGATACGCCCCGCACCGGCGCCCGGGGCATCACCGCCGCCGAGCAGGAACGGCTCATGGCACATTTCAAGGCCATGCTCCTCGCGCTGGACGTGCTGCGCGGCGACAACCCGGAGTATTTTCTTTTGCCGTGGCGCAGGCTTTTCGGGCGCGCGCGGCTCAGGCGGCACGAGTATGACGCGCTCATGGGCCTGTGCCGCCAGGTGCGCAACAAACTGGAAACAGGGCAGAACGGCCAAGGCTGAAACGGGCTCCACGCACTCACATTCTCAGCATCCCGCCATGGGCATCGGTGTGTTCCGCATGCTCGCCGCAGTGCACCGGCACATGCGCACATTCGCTCCCAGTGACAGCTTTTATCCAGAATAAGATAAGTATTTGTGAATCAATTCAAGAATCTCTCGATACGAATCGTCTTCAATTATCTTTACCCCAGATTTGCAGATATGATAGCACTCGTATCCTATACAGGCAATTTTTGAGAAGCCGTTCTCTCTGCCATCAAAAAAGATGGAATCACCTAAAAAATGGTTGTTGGCCTTATCAACTCCTAAAATATCCAATATTGTCGGCGCTAATGAAAGAGAATTCCTGTAATCAGCGTCTATTGTTTTTCCGGAAATGTCTTTAGAAAAAATTATAAAAGGGATTTCGTCGATAAAATATTGTGTATTTGTATTAAATGTTTTTCGATACTCAGGTGTTGAGTATGTCGCATGGTCGGCAGTCAGGATTAAAAAAGTATTTTCCGATATACTGTTGGCTAAAAATTTTTCCACAAACTCGCCCAACCAAAAATCTGCGTTATGGAATTTGTTAAGATAAGGATTCTTTTTATCTCCATATTTTTTATCGGGGCTGTCCATACCGTGATGCGTGCCCAGCTGATAGAGGCAGAGGAAAAAGGGCGCCTTGGAAGATTTCAATGCCATAAGTTCTTTCCAAAGGAACGCGTAGGATTGCTTGTCCGTCAGATAATCTGAAAACCTTTCACCAAAATTTTCGGCCGTGAGCACCTGCTGGAACCCCACATTTTTCATAACAGACGCGAGACCTTCATTTTTGTCATGTGGTGAAATAAATACTGTCGTGTAGCCTCTCTTTTCGAGAATATACGGCAAGCTCTCGATGCGGGGAATAGTTCCGGCATGGCTCTTCCGCGCCAATTCGTCCACTCCCTGCAGGTCTGGGGCGTAGTCCCTGCCGCCTTTAAGACAAAAGCCTGAAATAAGCTGGCCTCGCAATCCCCTGAAGGTAGCCGCCGTGTGATTGAAATAATTTTTGATATCAATGCTATTTTTTCGAAGTTTCATAATGTTGGGAGTTACATCATCACTGAGTACCCTGGAGCTGGTGCCCTCCAGAAAAATAACGATGACATTGGAGTTATTAAAATTTTTGGCGGAGATTTTACCCTTGAAAGATGTATTGATACTGTTTTTCTCAAAACTCTTTGCAAAAGTATCCGTGGGTAAGGTACGCAGTATTTTTGCCGCCTTATACGCGATGAATGAAATATTTTCAAGTGGAAAGGGATACTTTTTCCACGTCACCTGCTTATTATAAGCCATAAATGCTATTATCATAACAAGAAAATACACAATACTGACAATACTCGTTTGAAAAATGCTAAATTTTTTTACTTTCTTTAGAAGATATATATTTATATAAAAAAGAATGATATATGAGATTATTATTAAAGATAAATAAAATAATTCCTTTCCTATGCTGGCTGCATCACATATATTTAATATCGTAAGCGGGATAATATAACTTCCCGTACTATAGAGGCTTGCATATTGGGCGGATTCAAGAAATATCGGTATAATTAAAAGGATATTCAGCGCTTTTGATTTGAGCGCCCTGCTCACAATGAGGAGAACAATGATTTCAAGCAAAAAGAAAGAAGGATGGAGGATGCTATCTACAAATGGAAGAAGAAAACAAAATTGGAGGGCGAGAATGCAGCCTATTGCTATATATATATATATATATATATATATATATATATATATAGGATTAGATTTTATGTGGCATGGCTTCAACTCCATTCTCCAGCACTCCTTCTCATTGGTTCAGGCACACACCGTCAACTTGATCACGGAAATACGAAAAAACCCGTGATCAGTCACAGTAATGTACGACAGTCAGCTTTAAGGCGAGTCCACCGCCAGTGGAAGTCTTCCCTTCCATCAGACATTGAAGAGAAAGTGCATGACATCCCCGTCCCGCACCACATAGTCCTTGCCTTCCACGCGCAGGACGCCGTCGGCCCGGCAGGCCGCCTCGCTCGCGTGGCTCATGTAGTCATCGTAGGAGATGACCTCGGCGCGGATGAAGCCGCGCTCGAAATCCGTATGGATGACGCCCGCGGCCTGCGGGGCCTTCCAGCCCTTGCGGATGGTCCAGGCGCGCACCTCGTCCGGCCCGGCGGTAAAATAGCTCGCGAGGCCCAGAGTGGCATAGCCCGTGCGGATGATGCGCCCGAGCCCGTCCTCCTCCACGCCATAGGAGGCCAAAAGTTCCGCCTGCTCCTCTTCGGGCAGGCCCTGCAATTCCTCCTCAAGGCGCGCGCAGATGCGGGCGAAGCCGGCGCCCCGCGCCTCGGCGAGCTCGCGCAGCTTTTCGGAGTGGGCATTGCCCTCGGCCACGCTCTCCTCGTCCACATTGGCGCAATAGATGACCGGCTTGGCCGTGAGCAGACCGAGCTCGCGCCAGGAGGCGAGAAAGGCGTCCGCGCCTTCAGGCAGGGGAAAGGTGGAGGCCGGCTTGCCCGCATTGAGGTGCGCGAGCAGCTGCTCCATGATGTCGGCCGATGCCCTGGCCTCCTTGCTGCCCTTGGCGGCCTTGCGCAGCCGCTCGAGCCGCTTTTCCACGCTTTCGATGTCCGCCAGCAAAAGCTCGGTCTCGATGGTCTCCACATCGCGCAGCGGGTCCACGCTACCGTCCACATGGACGATGTTCTCATCCTCAAAGCAGCGCGCCACCTGCACGATGGCCGCGCACTCGCGGATATTGCCGAGGAACTGGTTGCCCAGGCCTTCGCCCTTGCTGGCCCCGCGTACGAGGCCCGCGATGTCGATGAAGTCCACCTGGGCGTGGATGGTGCGCTGGGGCGTGACCTTGCGCGACAGGGCGTCCACGCGCGCGTCGGGCACGGCCACGGTGGCCTTGTTGGGCTCGATGGTGCAGAAGGGATAGTTGGCCGCCTGCGCGTTCTGGGCCTTGGTGAGGGCGTTGAAAAGCGTGGACTTGCCCACATTGGGCAGGCCGACGATACCGATGCTCAGTGCCATGGCGACTCCTGTGCCTGTTCGTTGGAGGTCCTTGCGTTGCGCGGGGCGCTACCGGCCCCTTGGTAGGGAAAGAACGGCCCACTGTCAATGGGCTGCGCCGCCCGGGCGCCCTTGCCGCGCTCACGCCTCTCCCTCGCGTGCTTGCAATCGCCGCGCCCTCGGGTATGCTTGGCGAGATGCCGGGGCGCAGCCCGCAAAACACCCGCAAAACAAGGGCCGCGCCCGGCAAGGACAGCGCCAATGCCCTTCACTTATCCGCTTTTTCTCTCCCTTGAGGGCGAGCATTGCCTTGTGGCCGGCCTCGGCGAGGTGGGCCGGCGCAAGCTCGCCGCTGTGCTCGCGGCCGGCGTGGGCTCGGTGCTCGCGCTGGAGAACGGCTTGCCTGGGGTGGCGGGTGGTGGTGCCGGCGACGATGAACTCGCAGGGCTGTGCGCCGACCCACGGGTGCGCCTCGAGCGGCGCGCCTGCACGGCGGCGGATGTGGGCAGCGCCCGCCTGGTCTTTGCCGCAACCTCCGACGCGCGGGAAAATGCGCGCATCGCCGCCCTGTGCCGCGAGGCCGGCGTGCTCTGCAATTGCGCGAGCGCGCCTGAACTGGGGTCCTTCGCCGTGCCGGCCGTGGCGCGCGCGGGCGAGCTTCGCGCCGCCCTCTCCACCGGCGGGGCGAGCCCGGCGCTCACCCGCATCCTGCGCCGCGAGCTCGAGTCGTGGCTCGCGCCGCGCGCGGCGCTCGCGCGCTTTCTCGGGCGCTTGCGGCCCCTTGTCCTTGCCATGGGGGCGGATACGCGGCACAATGGCCAACTGTTCCGCAAAGTGGCGGCTTCACCCCTCGGGGACTGGCTCGCCGCTGGCGACCTTGCCCGCTGCCGCGCCTGGCTCGAGCGGGAGCTGCCGACCGCGCTGGCCGTGCAGGCCCTGCCGCTTCTGGACGGGACGGCGGATGCCCACACGGAGATGCCCCGCAGCGGCAGTGACGGAGAAACGCATGAGTTTTGCTGATTTTCTGGCACCTGAGACCTCCACCGCCATCACCCTGGCGGTCTATGCGCTGGCCGGCGCGGCGGGCCTCATCGGCATGCTCGCGCGGCTCCCATCGTGGCGCAAGGGCGCCTGCTTCCTCGCCGGCGCGGCCTTCACCTGCCAGACGCTCCTGCTCGCGCTCGGCGCGCATGGCGCGCACCACGGTGGCCTCACGCTCGGCGCGTATCTCCAGATGCTCGCCTGGTTCGTGCTGCTCTGCGGCCTCGGGCTGTGGGCGCGCTTCCGGCAGGAGGCGCCGCTCATCTTCGCGGCGCTCCTTGGCCTCATCCTCTTTCTCATGTCCACGCCGTGGCTCGGGCAGGCCGTTCCCCTGCCCGCCTCGCTCAAGGGGCCCTTTTTCGCCTTCCATATCGGCGCGCTCTTTTTGAGCCTCGGGCTCCTGGCCCTGGCTTTCGCCGCCGGGGCGCTCTTCCTCTTCCTCGAGCGGCGCATCAAGAGCAAGCAGCGCATGCAGGGCATCTGGCAGGACATGCCGGCGCTCGCCATCCTCGATAAAATCAACGCCGTCTGCGCGCTCACGGCTTTCCCGCTCTACACGCTGGGCATCGTGGCCGGGCTGTTCTGGGCGCGCCCGGTTTTCGGCAGCACTCTTTCGGGCGACCCGAAAGAAGTGGTGAGCCTGCTCGTCTGGCTCCTGCTCGGCGTGCTTTTCCACAACCGGCTCGCCAATGGCTGGAAGGGCCGCAAGCCCGCCAGGCTCGCCGTTTTCATCTTTCTGCTCTCGCTCTTTTCGCTCGTCGTGGTCAATGTTTTCATGGAAACGCATCACGCCTTTGTGCGCGGATAGGCGGGGCGTATGCGGCAGGACATCGTTCTTGTGGGCCTGAACCACCGCACCGCCGGCGTGGATGTGCGCGAGCGCTTCGCCCTCGCCGGGCACTGCGCCCCGGAGACCTGGGCCGTGCCCTGCGCAGACCCGGTGGCCGAGGCGCTCATCCTTTCCACCTGCAACCGCGTGGAGCTTTTGGGCGTCGGCGCGGACGGCGGCGCCGTGCGCGAGCATCTTTTGCGCTCCTGGGCGGGGGCGCGCCAGGCCGAGCCCGAAGAGCTTGCGCCCTACCTCTATGAATACCACGGCGCCGAGGCCGTGCGCCATCTCTTCGCCGTGGCCGCGAGCCTGGACTCCATGGTACTCGGCGAACCGCAGATCCTGGGGCAGCTCAAGCAGGCCTACCGCAAATCCGTGGAGAGCCGGGCCACGGGCGTCATCCTCAACCGGCTGCTGCACAAGGCCTTTTCCGTCGCCAAGCGCGTGCGCACCGAAACGGCGGTGGCCGCCAATGCCGTTTCCATCAGTTATGCGGCCGTGGAGCTGGCGCGCCGCATTTTTGGCGACATGCCGAAGCACCGCGCGCTCCTGGTGGGCGCCGGCGAAATGGCGGAGCTCGCCGCCATGCACCTGCTCCAGGCGGGCATCGACGAGATCGTGGTGGTCAACCGCACGCGCGAGCGCGCCGTGGAGCTGGCCAAGCGCTTCCGCGGGCGGGCGGCCGGCTTTGAGGAACTGCAGGCCCGCATCGCCGAGGCGGACATCATCATCACCTCCACGGGCTCGCCCGAGCCCGTCATCCGCGCGCGCGACCTGCGCGCCGTGCTCAAGACGCGCAAGAACCGGCCCATGTTCTTCATCGACATCGCGGTGCCTCGCGACATCGACCCGGATGTCAACGGGCTCGACAACGTCTATCTCTACGATATCGACGACTTGCGCGAAGTGGTGGAGGAAAACCTCGCCGGGCGCCGCGAGGAGGCCGCCAAGGCCGGGGCCATCCTCGACGAGGAGGTGGCGCTCTTTTCGCGCTGGCTGGAGAGCCTGGAAAGCCAGCCCACCATCGTCGAGCTCGTCCGGCGCGGCGAGCGCGCCGCCGAGGAGGAGCTGGCCCGCACCCTCAAGCGCCTCGGCCCGCTGGACGAGAGCCAGCGCGCGGCCATCACGGCCATGGCCCACGCCATCGCGCACAAGCTCAACCACGACCCCATCATGTTCCTCAAGGAAGACGGCATGGCCCGCGAGGGAGCGCCGGCCCGCGTCAACCTCGTGCGCCGCGTCTTCGGCCTCGACGCCCCCCACGGCAGGCGCGGCCGGGGAGCCTGAGGCGTGCGCCCCGATGCCGGGCCGCCCTTCCCCGCCGCACCGCCCGCGCTCGGGCAACTGCCGCCAGGTCTCGCGCGCCTCAGCCTCGGCGTGGAGCGCTTCTGCCGCCGCAAGCTCGGCCTTCAGCCCGGCGCCCGGCTTCTGCTCGCCCTCTCAGGGGGCGCGGATTCCACCGCCCTCGCGGTCATCCTGCATGTAGTGGCGCCGCGCCTCGGTCTGCGCCTCTCGGCCCTGAGCGTGGACCACGGCCTGCGCCCCGAAAGCGGGGAGGACGCCGGTCACGTGAAGGCGCTCTGCCACTGGCTCGATATCCACTGCCGGGTATGCCGGCGCGATGTGGCGGCTTGCGCCGGTAAGTGGGGCTGTGGCCTCGAGGAGGCCGGGCGGCGGGTGCGCTACGCGCTGCTGGAAGAAGAACGCGCGGCCGCTGGCGCGGACTGGATCGTGCTCGGCCACCATGCGGGCGACCTTGCCGAGGATGTGCTGCTCCGCCTCACGCGCGGGGCCGGCTGGCCGGGCTTGGCCGGCATGGCCGCGAAGGACGAGGGGCGGCATCTGCTGCGCCCCCTGCTCTTCACGCCGCCCGACAGGCTGCGCGCCCTGCTGCGGCGCCTTGCTCTTCCCTGGCGGGAGGACGCGAGCAACGCGAGCCTCGCCTTCCGCCGCAACCGGCTCAGGCACGAGGTGTTGCCGCAGCTTCGGCGCGAAAACCCGGCGCTGGACAGAACATGCGCCACGCTGCACCGCCTCGGGGAGCTGGACGCGGATTTTTGGGATGCGACGCTGGATGCGGCCCTTGCGGCCCAGCCGTGGGAAGAAATCGAGGAAGACGGCGCCCCGGCCCTCATCCTGCCGCGCGCCTTGCTGGCCGGGCTGCACCCGGCGGCGCGCCTGCGCCTCTATGTGCGGGCCTTGCGCGCCGTCAGAAGCCAAGGAGGCGACAGCGGGAGTCCGGGGCAGGCCCGCGGCGCCACCCTGCTCGCGCTGGACGAGGCCTTGCGCGAGCGCCGCGGCAATACGCGCTTCCAGCTTCCGGGAAGTGTCGAGGCTCTTGTGCGCGGCGGGAGCGTCCGCTTCACAAAAGCCGCTCAGTCTGCGCGCAAGAGCTCAAGCCCCGCAGACGTGACGCCCTCCACATCGAGGCCCTGAAGCCCGCGCAACTCGGCCTGCGTTCCGTGCTGCACAAAGGCATCCTCAAGCCCGAGGCGGCGGATGCGTTGGCCCCGCAAGAGGCCGGCATCGCTCAGGTATTCCAGCGCCGCCGAGGCAAAGCCGCCGGCGCGCGCCCCCTCCTCCACGAAGAGGAGGCGGTCGAAGCGGCGCGCGAGCCCGGCCAGCTGGCCCTCCGGCAACGGCTTCAGCCACACCGGGTCAAAAACCAGCGCCTGTTTGCCCGCCTCTTCCTCGATGCGGGCCGCCGCCGCAAGCGCCGCATGCGCGCAGGGGCCAGCCGCGATGATGGCGAGATCAGCCCCCTCGCGGAGCACTTCGCCCGCACCTATCGCGAGCACCCGAGGCGCGCCCTTGCGCTCCACCCCCACCCCCGCGCCCCGGGGATAGCGCACGGCACAGGGGCCGTCCTGCGCGAGCGCGGTCTTCAGGGCGTGGCGCAGCATGTCCTCGTCACGCGGGGCCAGAAGCCGCATATGGGGGATGTGCCGCAAATAGGCGATGTCAAAGGCGCCGTGGTGCGTGGCGCCGTCCGCGCCCACGAGGCCCGCGCGGTCGATGCAGAAGGTGACGGGCAGGTTCTGCAGGCACACGTCGTGCACCACCTGGTCATAGCCGCGCTGGAGAAAGGTGGAATAAATGGCGAGCACCGGCCGGAAGCCCTGGCTCGCGAGGCCCGCGGCGAAGGTCACGGCATGCTGCTCGCAGATGCCGGTGTCGACGAAGCGCTCGGGAAAGCGCGCGCGGAACTTGTCCGTGCCCGTGCCCTCGGGCATGGCCGCTGTGATGGCGATGATGCGCTCATCTTTCTCGGCGAGCTCCACCAGCGTGTCGCCGAAAACGCGGGTAAAGGCCGGCGGGGATTTTTTCCCTGCCGGGGCCACGGCCTCGCCCGTCTCCGGGCTGAACAACCCGACCCCGTGGAAGCGCGTTGGGTCGCTCTCGGCCGGGGCGTAGCCCTTGCCCTTGCGGGTGCGCACATGGAGGAGCACCGGGCCGTCCTCCACGGCGGCCGCCATCTGCAGGTGCCTGCGCAGGGCCGGGATGTCGTGGCCGTCCACGGGGCCGATATAGGTGAAGCGGAAGGCCTCGAAGAGCATGCCGGGCGTGAAGAAGGACTTGAAGCTCCACTCGCCGCGCATGGCGTAGATGGCGAGCTTCTGGCCGATGCGCGGGATGCTGCGCAAAAAGCGGAGCACCTCGCGCCTGGTCTGGCGCACCCAGCGGCTCGACAGGGTGCGGCTCAAGAAGAGCGACAGCGCGCCCACATTGGGCGAGATGGACATTTCATTGTCATTGAGCACCACGATGAGCCGGCGACCCATGTGCCCCGCGAGATTGAGGCCCTCGAAGGCCTCGCCGCCCGTAAGCGAGCCGTCGCCGATGACCGCGATGACATGGTGCCTCAAGCCCGCGAGGTCGCGCGCCTGCGCCATGCCGAGGGCCGCGGAAATGGAGGTGGAGGAGTGCCCCACCCCGAAATGGTCATAGGGACTTTCCCCCGGGCGTGGAAAGCCGGAAATGCCGCCGAGGCGCCTGAGGCTCCCAAATTCGGCGGCGCGGCCGGTGAGCAGCTTGTGGGCGTAGGCCTGGTGGCCCACGTCCCAGATGAGCTTGTCGCGATTGAGGTCAAATTCCGAGAGCAGGGCGAGCGTCAGCTCCACCACCCCGAGGGACGGCGCGAGATGGCCGCCATTGGCCGCTACCGTGGTTATGATGCGCTCGCGCACCTCGCCGGCGAGCCTTGCGAGCTCCGCGTCCGAGAGGCCGAGCAGTTGGGCCGGGTCCGCGATGTCGTCAAGATGGAGGGCCGCAGCGTTCTGCGCCATGTCAGCAGGCCCGGCTCACGGTATAGTCGGCGAGCGCGCGCAGGAAGGCGGCCTCCCGCCCGGTGAAGGGCGCGAGCGCGGCCTTGGCCCGGGCCGCCTGGGCGAGCGCCAGCTCACGGCTTTGCGCAAGGCCCACCATGGACGGATAGGTGTTCTTGCCCTGGGCCGCGTCGCTGCCCGCGGGCTTGCCGAGCACCGCGGTATCCGCCGTCACGTCCAGAATGTCGTCCGCAATCTGGAAGGCCATGCCGAGCGCCGAACCGTATTCGCCGATGGCGTCGATGACGGCGCTGTCCGCCTCGGCGAGGAGCGCCCCGCACACGCAGGAGGCCCGCAAGAGCGCCCCGGTCTTCATGGCGTGCATGGTCTGGAGTTCCTCAAGGCTGATGGAGGGGCGCCCGGTGTGGATCATGTCCCATTCCTGGCCGCCCACCATGCCGGAGGAGCCAGCCGCCATGGCAATCTCCGCGATGGCGGCCAGAAGCGGCTGCGCCGGCACGCGCGCGCGGCACATGGCGCCAAAGGCGTCGGTGAGCAGGCCGTCGCCGGCAAGGATGGCCGTGGCTTCGTCAAAAGCCTTGTGGTTGGAGGGCTTGCCCCGCCTGAGGTCGTCATCGTCCATGGCCGGGAGGTCGTCATGGATGAGCGAATAGGTGTGGATCATCTCGATGGCGCCGGCAAAGGGCAGCATGCGCAGCTCCTCGAGGCCGCACAGCTCCGCGCAGGTGATGCAGAGCACGGGGCGAAGGCGCTTGCCGCCGGCCTGGAGGCTGTAGAGCATGGCCTCGCGCAGCCGCGGGGGCATCTCCCGGTCATCGAGGCACGAGGCGAGCCACAGCTCCACGGCGACCCCGCGGCGCTTGAGCAGTTCCTTCATGGACGCGGCGTCCATGATTTCCGGCATGTGCGGCCTGTGTCCGGCGTCTGTCATGCCCCTTCCTCCTCTTCGCTCTCTGGGCCCGTGAAGGGCACGGCCTCGCCCTCCTGCCAGACGGAAATCTCGTGGCGCGCCTTCTCAAGCTGCTCGCGACAAAAACGCGCCAGGGCCGCGCCTTCCTTGTAAAGGGCGATGCCCTGCTCCAGCGGTTGCTGGCCGTCCTCAAGGGCCGTGACGATTTCCTGGAGGCGCGTCATGGCCTCCTCAAAGCGGGGCGGCTTTTTGCACTTCATTTCTTTTCGCCTCCTGCCGCGGGCGCCGGCTTCACCTGCTCCGCGGGCGCGAGCAGCGGCTGCGGATCCACCGATTCCCCCTGCACCACGAGCCCGAGGTGCAGGTGTGGCCCTGTCACGCGGCCGGTGGCGCCCACGAGCCCGATGACCTGACCGCGCTTCACATGCTCCCCGGGCTTGACCAGCGGCTTCGACATGTGAAGGTAGGAGGTGAACACGCCGTCGCCGTGATTGATATAGACCGCATTGCCGGAAAAATACAGGTTGTCCACCAAGGCCACCACGCCGTCGGCACAGGCGCGGATGGGCGAGCCCTCCCCGCCGCGCAGGTCGAGCCCGCGGTGCATGCCGCGCGGCTCGCCGTTGAAGACGCGCTTCAGGCCGAACAGGCTCGAGACCGTCCCGGGCACGGGGCGGTCAAGCGGCAATTCCCACTGGCGCTCCGGCAGGCGCTGCGCAAGGGCGGCGGCCACCTTTTCGCGGTCGCGCTTGATGCGCGCGGCCTCTTCCGGCGGGGGCGCCACATATTTCCTGTCCACGGTGAGGCGCTGCACGGGCCGCTTGCGGTCATAGAGGCCGACCGTGCGCGTGGCCTCGGGCTTCCCGCATTCCTTGCCGGCGCAGGCGCCGAGGCTGAGGCTCTGCGCCTTTTCCCCGAGCGGCGCGGGCAGCATGAGCTCCGCCCGCCAGAGGGGCGCGCCGCCGGCCGCGTCCCGCACTTCACGCGCGGCCACGGCATGCCGCTTGCCGCGCCAGAAAAAGGCCGCCCCATCCATGGGCGTAGCGGAGACCACCTCGGCCACGAAGGCGTCGCCCCGTGCCACTTTCTCCGGGGCGGCGAGCTGTGGCTTCTCCTGCGGGGCCGGCGCCGCATGCGCAAGGCCCGCAGGCAAAAGCAGGGCAAGAACAAGGGTGAGGGCGCAGGCGAGGCGCGGCTCCCGTTTGAGTCCGTTTTTCGGCATGTTCATTGGGCTTGTCCTTTTCCCGATTCCAGCACGATCTTTTCCACCCGGGCGCCGAGGCTGCCGTCCGCAAGCTGCGCGCGCACGGGGGCGCCGGGCGCAAAGTCCGTCACCGAGCGGGCGAGCGCCCCGTTTTCCCGGTAGAGCAGGGCATAGCCCCGCTCAAGCGGCGCCAGCGGATCCCGGGCCTGCAAGGTGAGCTCCAGCTTTTCCAGTTGCGCCGTTCTTGCGCGCAACTGGTCGGTCATGGCGCGCCCGAGGCGCGTGCCGAGCCCGTCAAGCAGCATCCGGGCGGCCTGCATGCGCTGGCCCATGAGCCGGGGGAGCGCCGCCACGAGCATTTCCAGCCTGAGGGCCTTCGCGCGCAGGCCATCTTCGGTGAGGGCGGCGCGGCGCCGCCGTTCCACGGCGTCCAGGCGGCGTGCCTTTTCGTCCACAAGGCGCCGCATGGCGGCCGGCAACGCGGCATCCAGCAGGGCGAGGCGCTCAGCGAGCCGCTCCAGCCGGCGCGCGGGCGAGGCCCAGGCGAGGCCCCGCTCAAGGAGGCCCAGCGCGTGGGCCGCGCGCTCCAGCCTGAGCGCCATGGCGCGGTCGAGCGCCATGTCGAGGTCGTCCACGCGCTGGAGCAGTTCGGCCCGAAGCGGCCAGAGCAACTGCGCCGCGTGGGAGGGCGTGGCCGCGCGCCTGTCCGCCGTGAGGTCGGCGAGGCTCACGTCCACCTCATGCCCGATGCCGGCCAATACCGGCAGCCGGGAATGGAAGATGGCCTCGGCCACGGGCGGCTCGTTGAAGGCCCAGAGGTCTTCCAGCGAGCCGCCGCCGCGCACGAGCACGATAACCTCGGCCCAGGCCTGGGCATTGGCCTCCTGCATGGCGGCCACAATCTCGGGTATCGCCCGCTCGCCCTGCACGGACACCGGGAACAGCCGTATCTGGGAGGCGCAGCCCCGCGCCGCCGCGAGCTCGAGAAAATCATGGATGGCCGCGCCGCCGGGCGAGGTGATGAGCGCCACGCGGCACGGGTTCCACGGGAGGGCCCGCTTGCGCTCCCGCGCGAAATAGCCCGCCGCGGCGAGCCGGCGCTTGCGCTCCTCAAAGGCCTGGGCGAGCAGCCCGGCGCCCGCCGGCTGAACGAGCTCCACCACGAGCTGGTACTGGCCGCGCGGCGCATAGACGCTGACGCGGCCGGCGCAGAGAAGCTCCAGCCCGTTGGCGAGCGCGGCCAGCGGCGAAGGCCTCGGGCCGTCAAAAACCTCGCCCGTGAGCGGGTCAAAGTTGCGCCCTTCGCGCTGGCGGCCGCGGAACCACACGCACTGGAGCTGCGCCTCGGCATCCTTGAGACTGAAATACACATGCCCCGAGGCCGGCCGCGAGAGATTGCTCACCTCACCGCGCACCCACACGAAGGGATAGCGCGTCTCCAGCGTGCGGCGCAGGCGCTCGGTGAGCGCCCGCACGGAAAGGATGGCCTCCGGCGGCTCCGCGTCGTCAATCAGGGGCGCGTCCCACCCCTCCTTGCCACCGGCCCCGGTCTCGTCCCGCATCTCCCCTGCTCCGCTGCCGCCAGATGCTCCCGGTCAGGCCCGCGCCGCCCATGCCTGGCGCACGCCCTCGGCCCAGTCGGCAAAAGCCTCGGCAAAGCCGTCCAGCGGAAGCTCGGTCTTCTCGCCGCTCCTGCGATCCTTGGCCTCCACCACGCCGCGGGCGAGGGACTTTCCGCCGAGCACGAGCTGGAGCGGGATGCCCAGCAGGTCGGCATCCTTGAACTTGACGCCCGGGCGCTCCTCGCGGTCGTCGAGCAGGGTGTCCACACCCTGCTTTTCCAGGAGGGCGTAGAGGGCTTCGGCCTCGGCCGTGACCTTCTCGTCGCGCGGGTCGAGATTGAGCAGGATGCAGTCGAAGGGCGCCACCGGCGGCGGGAAGACGATGCCGCCGTCATCGTGGTTCTGCTCGATGGCGGCCGCGGCCACGCGCGAAACGCCGATGCCGTAGCAGCCCATGATCATGAGCTTTTCCTTGCCGTTCTCGTCCAGGAAAGCGGCGTGCATGCTTGAGCTGTACTTGAGGCCGAGCATGAAGATGTGGCCCACCTCGATGCCCCGGGTGAGCGAAAGGCGCCCGCCGCAGCGCGGGCAGACATCGCCCTCGATGACCTCGCGCAGGTCCGCCCAGGCGGTGATGCTGGCGTCGCGGTTGAGGTCCACGTGCATGAGGTGGGTGTCGCCCTTGTTGGCGCCGGTGACGTAGTTGGTGCCGCCCTGAAGCTCGAGGTCCGCATAAATGGGGAGCTTCAGCCCCACGGGCCCGGCAAAGCCGAGCGGCGCCTGGGTAAGTGCCTCCACGGCGGCGGAGTTGGCGAGCTCCACCTCCTGAGCCTTGAGGAGGTTCTTGAGCTTGACGGGATTGACCTCGCGGTCGCCGCGCACGAGCACGGCCACGGTCTCGCCGTCCACGCTGAAGAGCATGGTCTTCACGAGCTCCTTCGGCGAGATGCCGAGCAGGGTGGTCACCTCCTCCACCGTATGCGCGCCGGGCGTGGCCACGGGCTTCACGTCCGGGCAGGCGTCGGTGCATTGCTTACCCGTCCACACCGCCTCGGCGCGCTCCAGGTTGGCCGCGTAGTCGCAGGAATCGCACACCGCGATGGTGTCCTCGCCGGTGTCGGCGAGCACCATGAACTCATGCGAGAAATTACCGCCGATGGAGCCCGTGTCCGCCTCCACGGCGCGGAAGCGAAGCCCGAGGCGCGTAAAGATGCGCACATAGGCGTCATACATGAGCTGGTAGCTCTTCTGCGCGCCCTCCATGTCCGCATCGAAGGAATAGGCGTCCTTCATGAGGAATTCGCGGCCGCGCATGAGGCCGAAGCGTGGCCGGATCTCGTCGCGGAACTTGGTCTGGATCTGGTAGAGCCGGACGGGGAGCTGGCGGTACGAGCGCACCTCGCCGCGCACGAGGTCGGTGATGACCTCCTCATGCGTGGGGCCGAGGCAATATTCGCGGTCATTGCGGTCGCGGAAGCGGAGCAGCTCCTTGCCGTAATGCTCCCAGCGGCCGGTCTCCTTCCAGAGGTCGGCCGGCTGCACCATGGGCAGCAGCAGCTCCTGGAAGCCCGCGGCCGCCATTTCCTCGCGGATGACGTCGGCGATCTTGGTGATGACCTTGAGCCCGAGCGGCAGGTAGATATAGAGGCCCGAAGTGAGGCGGCGCACCATGCCGGCGCGCAGCAACAGCTTGTGGCTGACCACCTCGGCGTCGGCCGGGCTTTCCTTGAGCGTGGGAATGTAACAGGAGCTGAAGCGCATGCTGGTCCTTTGCGATGCTGTTGGGGTTGGGGCCGGATGCCGTTTATGCCCCGCCGGCGCCGGACGGCGCGCCTGCGCCGTCGAGGAGCTTCTGGAGCTCTTCCATGAAGGCCGCGAGCAGTGCTTCCTGGCCGCGCGCCACGCGCACGACTTCGCCCTTGCGGAAAATGATGCCCTTGCCGCGGCCTCCCGCGAGGCCGATGTCCGCCTCGCGCGCCTCGCCCGGGCCGTTGACCACGCAGCCCATGACCGCCACCTTGAGGGGCGCCGTGGTGGTGGCAAGGCGCTCCTCCACCGCTCGCAGCAGGGCGAAAAGGTCGATCTCGGTGCGGCCGCAGGTGGGGCAGGAAATGATCTCGGGCCCGCGCGAGCGCAAGCCCAGGGCGCGCAATATCTCCCAGGCGACCGCCACTTCCTCCACCGGGTCCGCGGTGAGCGAGACCCGCAGGGTATCGCCGATGCCTTCATGGAGCAGGATGCCGAGCCCCACGGACGACTTCACCGTGCCGCGCATGGAGCCGCCGGCCTCGGTGACGCCGATGTGCAGCGGGCAGTCGCAGGCCTCGGCGAGGCGCCGGTAGGCCGTGATGGTGTCGAGCACCGAGGAGGACTTGAGGGAAATCTTGACATCGTAAAAACCGCGGCGCTCCAGCAGGCGCAGATGGCCGAGCGCGCTTTCCACAAGGGCCTCCGGCCTGGGGCCCCCGAAGCGCTCGAGCAGCGGCTTTTCGAGGGAGCCGCCGTTGACCCCGATGCGCACGACGGCCCCGTGCGCCTTGGCCGCGTCCACCACGCGGTCCACATGGGCGGCGGGGCCGATATTGCCCGGATTGATGCGCAGCCCCTCGAGGCCGGCCTCCAGGGCCGCGACGGCGAGGCGGTGGTCGAAATGGATGTCCGCGATGAGCGGCACGGGCGAGCCGGCGCGGATGGCGGGGAGCGCCCTGACCGCGGCCTCGTCCGGCACGGCCACGCGCACGGCCTCGCAGCCGGCGGCCACAAGGCGGCGGATCTGGGCCACGGTGGCCTCGGCGTCGCGGGTGTCGGTATTGGTCATGCTTTGCACCATCACAGGCGCGCCGCCGCCAATACGCAAGCTGCCGAGCCGCACTTCGCGGCTGTTCCCGCCCATAGAAGCCCCCGTTTTTCTGACACCGGAAGGAAAATCGCGCCGCCGCGCGGGAAAATCCTGCCGCCGCGCACGCCAGCGCCCCGCTGCGCCATAGGCGCAAAGGCGCTTTCCGCAGGCCAAATTTTCCGCGCCAGCCATTGACAAAGCCGAAATCTACGCTATTTCCCGGGGCAAGCCAAGTCAATTTCTGGAATATATCTTGCAGATATTTTTGCGGGAAATTCTCCCGGCAGGAATGGCCCCCACATGGCCTCAAGTTTCCCGCCGGGACGCCGATAGAACGAATGCGCCTGTCCCGGCCACGGAGAGGTCCTTATGAAGAACCCGTATCGCCTTGCGCTTTTCAGCGTTTTCCTGCTCGCCGTGCTCGCAGGGTGCAGCACCAGGGGCACGGCCAATGACCCCGGCTATGTGGACGCCGTGGAGATCAAGCTCAAGTGCCGCGAGCTCGCGGACCAGATGCTCGCCACCGTGCCCAACGACGCCCTGCAGGGCTTCGTTGCCATGCCCACCTCCTTCGTGGATGAAAACAACACCTCCACTTCCTCGCCGCTCGGCCGCCTGATGGCGGAATCCATGTTTTACGAATTCAACCAGCGGGGCTTCCCCACGCGGGAATACCGGCTGACCGGCAAGATCTCCGTGGTGGGCGGACGCGACGACCTCGCGCTCGTCGCCAACCAGGTGGTCCCCTACGAAGGCCAGAAATGGGCCGCGCTCGTGGTGGGCACCTACTATGTGGACAAGGACGCGACCTTCGTCAACGTGCGCCTCGTGCGCGCCTCCGACGGCCTTGTGCTCCGCACGGGCGAGCTCGTGCTCGTCAATACGCCCGTCGTGCTGCGCATGGGCAAGAGCGACCCGCCGGCCGTGCCCGTGGCGGCATCCGCGCCTTCCCAGCCCGCTGGGCCCCGCATCAATGGCGGCCTGTACGGGCAGCTCCCGGCGCCGGCCGATACGCTGAAAAGCGGCAGCGTGAGGATTATCCAGGGCAAATGATGCGGAAAACACAGACAGAAAACCGGGAAGCCCCCATGCGAAAGCTCCTGCCGGCCCTGCTCGCGGCGCTCCTCGCGCTCACCGCCCCGCTCGCGGGCTGCGGCGCGCACGACACGCGCATCGAGCGCGGGCCCAATATCAGTTGGGACTATGTGGAACAGGGCCGCGAATACCGCGACCAGGGCCGCTTTGAACTCGCAAGGCAAAGCTATGCGCTGGCCCTTTCCACCTGCCGCAACGATGCGGACCTTGCCATCATCAAACGTGAACTCGCCAGTGTGGAGCTCGAGATCCGCACCATGCGCTGAGGTATGCCATGCCCCGCCTCGTTCTCATCATCCTCGTTCTCGCCGTCCTGCTCTTCCCGCTGGCCGCGGCGGCCGGCAATGTGCCCCGCGCCGGGGAGGACATCGCCGAGCAGCTCGACGAGCAGCTCATGATGCGCTATGCGGGCTCAAGCCCGGACATGAGCAAGAAGGAGCTTCGCGCGCTCGCGCGCTCGCGCATCCTCATCATGGGCACCACCCCGGCCAATCTCAACAACCTCGAGCAGGCCAACCCGCTCGCCCGCCAGATGCTGGAGGAAGTCTCCAGCGACCTCGTGGACATGGGCTACCGTTATGAGGAGCTGCGCCGCGGCAAGGACATCCGCTTTGACAAGCGCACCGGCGAATTCATCCTCACCCGCGACGTGCGCAAGCTCGCGAGCAAGTCCGGGGTGGGCCAGGCCATCCTCGCCGGCACCTATGTGGTGAGCGGCCAGCAGGTGCGCTTCACCATGAGCCTCATTTCCGTGGCCACCAACGAGGTCATCGCCAAGGCCATGGGCACGGTGCCCATCACACCCGACCTCGTCCCGCTGCTGCAGGAGAACATGCCCGCGGGCAGCGGCCTCAAGCCCAGTGTCTACACGCGCCTCCAATAGGCGCCACCCCCCGCTTGTCTCCCGCCGGCGCATGGACTACCATGCGCCAGCGGCGTTTAAAGGCCCGGGACTGCTCCCTGCGCAGCCCTTCCACCTTGTTGCGGGTGCCCGATGGCGAAGATCCTTGTTATCCAGGCCGCGCGCTTTGGCGACCTCGTCCAGAGCAAGCGGCTCCTCCTCAGCCTTGCGGCAGAGGGCGCGCTGCATCTCGCCGTGGACGCAAGCCTGGCCCCGTTGGCGCGCCTGCTCTATCCCGGCGTTTCAGTCCATCCCTTCGCCTTCCACGGCCATGACGAGGCCCGGGCCCTTGCGGAAAACCTCCCGGCCATGGAGGGTCTGCGAGAGCTTTCGCCCGACCTTGTCTATAACTGCAATTTTTCCGTCCTCACGGGCGCCCTCTGCCGCCTGTTCGCCCCGGAGACGGTTATCGGCTACCGGCCGGCCCCTGTCTCCGACGGCGGCCTTCTGCGCTCGCCATGGGCGCGGCTGGCCTTCCAGCTGAGCCGCCGGCGGCGCATCTCGCCCCTCAATCTCGTGGATTTCTGGGCATGGTTCGCGCCCGCGCCCATGGCGCCCGGGCTCGTCAACCCGGATGCGCGCCCCGGGGGCAGGGGCCTCGGCGTTGCCCTTGCCGGCCGCGAGGCGCGACGCTCGCTCCCCGTGCCCGTGCTCGCCGAGGTGGTCAAGACGCTGGCCGCCCTGCTCGGGAACCCGCGCATCGTCCTTTTGGGGAGCGCCAGCGAACGCCCGGCCGCGCACAAGCTCCTGCGGGAGCTGCCCCCGCGCGCGGCGGCGCAGGTGGAGGACCTCTCCGGCAAAACGGACTGGGCCGGCCTTGTGGACGCCGTCAGCGGGCTCGATGCCCTCGTCACGCCGGATACCGGCCTCATGCACCTCGCCGCCCACCTCGGGGTGCCGGTGCTGGCCTTTTTTCTCTCCTCCGCCTGGGCTCACGAGACCGGCCCCTATGGCCTCGGCCATACCGTCTGGCAGGCGGCGCCGGCGTGCGCGCCCTGCCTCGAATCCGCCCCGTGCCCCCATAATGTCGCCTGCCTCGAAGTTTTCCGGGACAGGGGCTTCGCCCGCCAGCTCGCGCGGGTCTTCAGCACGGGCGGCACGGATGCCGGGAACTCCCTCACGCTGCCTCCGGCCCTGCACTGCTGGCAAAGCGGGCTTGACGGCCTCGGCGGCCGCCTGCGCCTTGCTGGCGGGGAAGATCCCGATGCCTTCCTGCGCGAGGGAGCCCGCGCCGTGCTCGCGGAATGGCTTGGACTTGCGCCCGGCGCCGTGGAGGCGCCAGAGCCCGCAAACGCGGCGCAACGCGATGAATTGCGCCGCCTGCACGAAGCCCTCTTGCCCGACCCCGAATGGATGCTGCCGCAAGGGAGGTACGCATGACAGCCCAGGCCCTGCGCATTCTTGTGGTCCTGCCCATGTATGGCGGCTCGCTCCCCATCGGGCGCTATTGCGCGCGCGCCCTGACGGATCTCGGGCATACGGTGCGCGTTTTCGAGGCGCCGGCGCTCTACCCGGCCTTCACGGGCCTCGGCAAGCTCGACCTCACGCCGGCCCGCAAGGGCCCTCTGGAAGCGGCTTTTTTGCAGGTCGTCGCCCAGGCCATCTGGGCCCAGGCCGAGGAGCTGGCGCCCCAGCTCGTGCTCGCGCTGGCGCAGGCCCCCATGAGCCGCAACCTGCTCCAGCGCTTCCGCCGCGCCGGCGTGCGCACGGCCATGTGGTTCGTGGAGGATTACCGCCTCTTCACCTATTGGCAGGCCTATGCGCCGCTGTATGACTTCTTCGCGGTCATCCAGAAGGAGCCCTTCCTTTCCGAGCTCGCCGCCATCGGCCAGCCGCACGCGCTCTACCTGCCGCTGGCGGCGCTCCCTGAGTTCCACAAGCCGCTTGCCCTGAGCGCGACCGAACAGCGGGAATACGGCTCGGACATCGCCTTTCTCGGCGCGGGCTATCCCAACCGGCGCCTCGCCTTCCGGCCGCTGGCGGGGCGCGATTTCAAGATCTGGGGTTCGGACTGGGAGGGGGAGAACCTGCTTGCGCGCAATATCCAGCGGGGGGGCAGCCGCATCGGCGAGGAGGAGAGCGTCAAGATCTACAATGCCGCCAAGGTGAACCTCAACCTCCACTCCAGCGTGTCGGCCAAGGATCTCGTGAGCCACGGGGATTTCCTCAATCCGCGCACCTTTGAGCTGGCCGCCATGGGCGCCTTCCAGCTGGTGGACCGCCGCACGCTCATGGACGGCCTCTTCGGGCCGGACGAGCTGGCGACCTTTGAGAGCCCCGAAGAATTTTACCAGAAGATCGACTACTTCCTCGCCCATCCCGGGGAGCGGGAGGCCTATGCCCGCCGCGCGCGCGAACGCGTCCTCGCCGAGCACACCTATGAGCGGCGCATGCAGACCTTGCTTTCGGCCATGGAAAAGGAGCTCGGCCCGTGGCGCACCGAGCCCCGGGAAGGAGCGCAGGCGCCGGGACTCGATGCGGCACTTCGGGAGGAGCTCGCGCGACTCACCGGGAGCCTCGGCCTGCCGCCACATGCGCCTTTTGAGGACGTGATGGACAGGCTGCGCCGCCGCACGGGCCCGCTCAGCGCGACGGAGACGGCCCTGCTCTTCCTCGACGAGTGGCGCAGGCAGTACAAAAAGTAGCTGCCGCTAAAAGGCCGTGAGCTCCAGATAATAGGGCAGCGTGAAGGCCATGGCGAGGAGCAGCGCCACGGCGAGCGTCACCCGGTGGCGTAGGGCCACGGCGCTCTTGCGCACGAGCGTCCAGAGCAGGACGGGGATGAGCCAGAGTAAAAGCCGCGTGCTCTCAAGGATGGCCTCCTGCGAGGTGATGCCTGCCGCGCCCCAGGCCCCGGACATCCTGATAGCGGTGAGCGCGAGCAGCGCGAGCCACAGCAAGGCCCAGGCATTGCGCGCCCATGCGGCGCACCAGGGGATCATGGTATTGTAATAGTCGCGCCCGAAGTCGTCCTTGTGGCGCCGCAGGGGCAGCCACAGCGCGCCGGCGGCGGCGGGCAGCGCGATGAAGAGGGGCAGCGTGCAGGCCGCTGCCGTCCACACGGGGGAGGCCCAGTCGGCCGGGAGCAGGTTCTGCAGGCCCGCCCCGGCGGCGTCCGGCTGGGCGAGCGCCGCCAAGAGCCGCGCCGTCCCGAGCACGGCCACGGCGGCAAAGCTGCTTTGCGCCGCGCTGATCATGCCGATGGTGGCATGCAGGATGGGCAGGTTTTTCAGGATGCGCCACAGGGTATAATAGACGCTGCTCAGCATGACCCCAAGGCTGAGGAGCAGCCAGCTCATTTCAAGAAAATAGGCATTGACGCTGCCCGGCACATGCACGTCCCGCGTGAAGTGCAGCCAGACACGGCCGCCCACGAGCAGTATCCAGCCAACCATCATGCCGAAAAAGGCGAGCTGGCGCGCGCATTTCTCGAAGGCGCTGCGGCCCTTCACATCGGCGAGGATGCGCGCGGTGGCCGAGATGAAGCCCATGCCGGCGAAGATGAAGAGCATGGAAAGCGGCACGATGACGGAGAGGGCGTCAAAGGCCGTGCGCAGCCAGGGCGAGGCGGAAAGGATCTGTTCCAGGGCGTTCATGCGCGAAGGCTCCCATGCCGCGTGCCGGCGGTTACGGATTGCGGGGCGCCGGCCGGGCGGGCGCCCGGCGCAGGGCTGAACCGCATCTTTCTTGCCCCAAAAATGGGCGGCCCGCAAGACTTCTTGAAATATCCGTCACTTTGGGGCACAAAAAAAGCCGGAGGGGGAAATGAGAAAAATCCGTTTAATCCCGGCCCTGGCACTGGCCTTGGGGCTCGTCGGCTGCGCGTCCACAGGCCAGGTGGACAAGCTCGAGTCCACGAGCGAGACCAATTCCAAGCTTCTGCGCGAAAACGAACACCGCCTGCAACAGCTCGAAACGAGCATGGCGTCGCTCAATTCGCAGGTGGCGCAGCTCAATAACCGTGTCTACGAGGTGCGCACCCGCAACGGCAAGAAGACCTCCATGACCGTGGTGCCCATCGTTCCCCCCGCGGCCGCTGCGGCTCCGGGTGCCGCTTCCCCGGCGCCCACCACGCCGGCAGCGCAGGCGCCACAGCCCGCCAACCGGGCGGAGGCGCTCCTCGCGCAGGCGCGCCGCGCAGCCGCCGAGCGCAACCAGCAGGCGCAAGCTGCGGGAGCGCCGACGGCCCAAGCCAATACACAAGCGGCCGCGCCGGCTTCGGCCCAAGCGGCCCCCACCCAGCAGCCCGCAGCAGCCGCGCCCAAAGGCCGCATGATAGACCCCGCCGCCGCGCCAACGCCCATCCCCGCCCCCACGCAGCGGGCTGCAGCCCCGGCCCAGCGCCCGGCCCCAGCCACGGCGAGTGCCGGCGCCTCGGGCAGCATGGGGCGCCCCGTGGCCGGCCCCTCCGGCACGCTCGCGGCACAGCCCGCGCCCACACCGGCAGCTCCCGCGGCCCTTCCGCCCATCGACCTGCCCCCTACGGGGCAGACGGCCGCAGCCCCTGCCGCCAATGCCAGCGCCGTTCCCGTGCCGTCCATCCCCGCGTCCAGCCTGGCGCTGCCCCCCGAGCATCCCGGGCTGCCCCCCATGGGCCTGCCGCAGGCGTCCGAGCCCGGCGCCCCCCAAAAGGCCCTGGCACACCCTGTCGCGACCCAGGCTGCCAGTCCGGCGGCCGCGGCCCCCGCGCCCCTCGCCGCCGGAGAGGAAGCAGCCTACAAGCAGGCCCTCAATGCCACTCTCGCCGGCAGGACGGACGAGGGCCTGCGCCTGTTCCATGACTTCCTCCAGAAATATCCCCACGGGCGCTATGCGGCCAACGCGGATTACTGGATCGGTGAAGGCCTCTACGCGCAGGGCAAGTACCAGGACGCGCTCGCCCAGTTCCAGAAGGTGAACGACGCCTACCCGCAGCACCACAAGAACGCGGACGCCCTGCTCAAGGCCGGCATGACCATGAGCCGCCTCGGCGACAAGGCCGCAGCATCCGAAAAGTACCGCGCGCTCATGGCGCAGTTCCCCAATTCCGAGGCCGCCCGCAGGGCGCGGGCCATGGGGGTCGCGCGCTGAGCGGGAGCAGCCCGGCAGAGTCCGCGAGGCCGCGCGCGGAGAGCGTTGCGGCCCCGGACGGCATGACGGAGTCAGGCCCGCGCCCCTTCTCCGCCCTCGGCGAGGCCGGGCGCAACGAATACTGGGCCGCGCTCGCCCTGCGCCATTGCCCGGGCATCGGGCCGCGTTCGCGCGCGCGCCTGCTCCAGCTGTTCGGCTCCGCCTATGCGGCCGTGCGCGCGGCGGAAGAATGGCCCCGCGCGGGGCTGAACAAACGCCAGGCCGGCGAGTTCGCCCGCGGCACCTGGCGCAAGGAGGCCCGCCGGGAATGGGACGCGGCCCGCGTGCTCGACGCCGTCATCCTCCTCTGGCCCGACACGGCCTTTCCCCAACTGCTCCGCGAGCTCCCCGACGGGCCCGCGCTGCTCTACCTGTCGGGCGACGCGGGCCTGCTGCGCGCGCCGGCCATCGCCGTGGTGGGCTCGCGACGGGCCGGCGACCATGCGCTCGCGGTGGCGGCCCATATGGCGCGGCGCCTTTCCGCCTGCGGCATCGCGGTCATTTCCGGCATGGCGCAGGGCATCGACAGCGTGGCGCATGCGGCGGCGCTGAACCGCGTGGGGCGCAGCATCGGCGTTCTCGGCACCGGCATCAACCGCGTCTACCCCCGCTGCGGACACGAGCTCTTCCAGCGCATGGCCCGGGAGGGCCTGCTCGTTTCGGAATTTGCGCCGGGCACGGCTCCGCTCGCCGGGAACTTCCCCATCCGCAACCGCATCATCAGCGGCCTCGCGCTCGGCGTGGTGGTGGTCGAGGCGGCCAGCCGCTCGGGCAGCCTCATCACCGCGCGCATGGCGCTGGAGCAAAACCGCGAGGTCTTCGCCGTGCCCGGCCCGGCGCTGGACGAGCAGTGCGCCGGCTGCCAGGAGCTCGTGCGCCAGGGCGCGCGCCCGGTCTTCACCGTGGAGGACATCCTGCGCGACATGGCCGATATTTTGCGGCCCTTCAGCATCAGCGAGGCGAGCCTGCCGCCCGATGTTCCCGACGAGGCGCCGGCCCTGATAACGGCCCCGGCGCCCGCAGCGCCGCCTTTGCCCGACAAGGCCCGGGCGGTCGGCGAATCCCTTGTACCGGCAGGCCCCAAGGAACGCCTGCTCGGCCATTTGCGCGGCAGGGGCGCTCTCCACATCGACACGCTCGCGCAGGAACTGGAGCTGCCCGTGGCCGAGCTCAGCGCGCTGCTCGTGGGCCTCGAGATATTGGGCGCCGTACGGCGCCTGCCTGGCGCGCGCTATGAGGCCGTGCCATGAAGCGCGCCGCCGCTCCGCGCGCTTTTGGGGCTGGCCCCGGCGACGCCGCGCCTTCGGCCGAGGCCCTGCGACACGTTGCGGATTTTCTCAGCTGGCTCAGTGTGGAGCGCGGCGCCCCCGAGACCACGCGCAGGGCCTATGCGGCAGACCTCGACCAGCTCGCCCGCGCCCTGGCCGCCCGCGGCGTGGATGTGGGAAAGCCCGCAGCCGTCACTCACCGGGACATACAGGCCTGGGTGGGCGCCCTCTACCGCGCGGGGCTCGCCAAAAGCTCCATGGCCCGCAAGCTCGCGGCGGCCCGCAGCTTCTTCCGCTATCTGCAAAGGCAGGGCCTCGTCGCGGCCAATGTGGCGGCGCAGGTGCACAATCCCCGGCAGGAGCGGCGGCAGCCGCGCATCCTCAATGTGGAGGAGGCGGCCGCGCTTTTGAGCGCCGACCCGAGAGGCCCGGCCGCCTCTCCCACCCCGCAGGAGGCCACCTTGCGCCTGCGCGACCTCGCGCTGGCCGAGCTCCTCTACGGTTCGGGCCTGCGCATTTCCGAGGCGCTGGGCCTCGATGTGGACGACCTCCAGCTGGCCGCCGGCATGGCGCGCGTCATGGGCAAGGGCGGCCGCGAGCGCATGGCGCCCCTCTCTGACGCCTCGCGCGAGGCGCTTGCCGCATGGCTCGCGGAGCGCCCCTATCTGGCCCCCGCGGCCTCGCCGGCGCTTTTCGTGGGCGCGCGGGGCGGGCGCCTCGACCGCCGCGAGGCCAGCCGCCGTATCGCCCGGCTCTGCCGCGAGGCCGGCCTCGATGTGACCGTCTCGCCGCATGCCCTGCGCCATTCCTTCGCCACCCACCTGCTCGACGCCGGGGCCGACCTGCGCAGCGTGCAGGAACTGCTCGGCCACCGGCGCCTCGCCACCACCCAACGCTACACCCAGGTGAGCCTCGAGCGGCTCATGCGCGTCTATGATGCCGCGCACCCGCGCGCGAAAAAGGACTGAGACCGGGGAAATGTTCCCACAGGTCTTGGCATGGCAGGGACTTTGTGCTAAAGAGAACAACGCGGCGTCTGTGAGCCGCATCCCCATGGCATCGCCTGCCGCCCTGGCGGCGCACAAAGGAGGCATCTTCATGTCCGCACTCGTCATTGGTCACATGAATCCCGACACCGACAGCATCGTTTCCGCCATTGCTGCCGCCGACCTCTACGCCAAGCGCGGCATCGACGTGACCGCCGCCGCCCAGGCCGCCCCCACCCCGGAGACGGCCTTCGTGCTCGAGAAATTCGGGCTCCCCGCGCCGAAAATCGTCAACGACGTGGCCGGCCAGGACCTCTTCCTCGTGGACTTTTCCGACCTCGCCCAGGCCCCTGCGGGCATGGACTCCGCCACGGTGCTCGGCATCGTCGACCACCACAAGCTCGGCGACGTGACCACCTCAAGCCCCATCGAGGCGTGGATCTGGCCCGTGGGCTGCACCTGCACGGTCATCAAGAACATGTATGACTTCTACGGGGTGGAGCTCTCGCGCAATGTGGCCGGCGCCATGCTCAGCGCCATTCTTTCCGATACCGTCATTTTCAAGTCGCCCACCTGCACCGAGGCCGACCGCAAGGCCGTGGCCGAGCTCGCCGAGATCGCCGGCGTGGCCGACGTGACGGCCCTCGGCATGGAGATGTTCAAGGTCAAGAGCGCCGTGGACGGCACGCCCATCCGCGATCTCGTATTCCGCGACTACAAGGATTTTGACATGAACGGCAACAAGGTCGGCATCGGCCAGCTCGAGGTGGTGGATCTCTCCATCCTCGAGGCGGTCAAGGACGGCCTGCGCGAAGAGCTCGCCCGCGTCAAGGGCGAGGGGCGCCACAGCGTTTTCCTGCTTTTGACCGACATCATGAAGGAAGGCTCGGAACTGCTCATCGTTTCCGACGACCCCGCCGTGGTGGAATCCGCCTTCGGCGTCAAGGTGGACGGCGACACCGTGTGGCTGCCCGGCGTCATGAGCCGCAAGAAGCAGGTGGTGCCCAACTTTGAAAAGGCCTTCAAGTAACAGGGGCGCCTGCCCCTCTCCCGCCGGGGCCGGCTTGCCGGCTCCGGCTTTTTCTTTTGGCGGCTTCCTTGCATGCGCGGGGCAAGTGACATAGCATCCCGCCATGTCCCTCCGGCCGAATCCGCCAGCCTCTGGCGCTCCCCACGCCCTCGTCCTGCTGTATGGCAGCGACCCGCGCGAAAGCCTCGCCGCCCTCGCGGAGAAGGGGTCGCGCCCCAGAGTCATCGTTCTCCACGCGCCGGCGGGGCCCGCCACCGATGCAGCGGAAGAGGCCCTCGCCCTGGGCGAAAACCTCGTGGGGCAGGGGCGCCTCGCGGGCTTTGCCTTGGAGGGGCTTGAACCCGTGGAGGACTGGCGCGAGGCCGCCAACCGCATCCTTCTCCCGCTCGCGCGTGAAAACTCGGGCGCGCGGCCGCCCCTCCTCTTCCTGCTGTCCTGTGCCGTGCGCCCCGAGGCCGGCTGCCTTTGCGCCCTCGCCCGGCGCCTTGCCGCCGAGCCAGCCCTTGCCGGCGTTTCGCCGCTGCTCCTCTCGCCGCCCGGGGAGGGCACGCCCCGGCGCGTGCGCCATATGGGGAGCGTGTTCGACAGCCGCCGGGAGCTGCATGCGCTGTATGAGGGCCTCCCGGCCGCCCACCCGCTCGCGCAGAAGCGGCGCTTCTTCCAGGCCGCCCCTGGCGACGCCCTCATGGTGCGCCTTGACGACTTTTGCGGCGCAGGCGGCTTCCAGGCGAGCCTCGACGAGCTCGCGCCGCTTGACCTCTGCTTCCGGCTGGGACACGGCCGCGCCGCATTCTCCACCGAGCCCGGTGCCCTGGCCGCGCTCCATGACATCCACGCCGGCCTCGGCACCGCCGCCTGCTGGAACAGCCTTGTCCAGCGCGGGCGCATCCCGCCGGGGACGGGGCGCCCCGACTATGCGCGCCATGTGCTCGCCGACGGCCTCGGCTACGGCTGTACGCCGTGGCTCGTGGAGGGGCCGCACCTTCCCGCAAGCCCGGCGGAAAGCGACTCTTGGGAGGACGCGTGGCTCGCGTGGCGCCACGGGCCTGAGCCGGCGAGCCTGCTGCGGCTTCTGGCGCGCTCCGCGCCCGAAGAGCTTGCGCATCTTGTGGACCTGTGCCGTGCCTACCCGGCCCTCCTGCCCCATGCCCTCCCCTTGTATAGGGCACAAGCCCGGCACATGGAGGCCTTTGCCGGGGCCGAAGCCCTGCCGCACCTCAAAGAGGATGCCGCCCGCTGGCTCCGCGGCGAGACGCGCTTCCGCCACCGCCTGCTCCGGCCGGGCATGCGCGCCCTGGCGGATGCGGGCCTTTGGGCCTGTTCGCTGGATAAGGCCGCATCGTCCTATGACGCCTGGATGGAATTGCGCGAGCCGGGGCTCCGGCCGCCCCGCATGGAGCAGGGAGCGGGCTGGCCGGAGATCGCGGTGCTCATGCCGGTGTGGAACCCGCGCCCAGACCACCTTGCGGCGGCGCTCGATTCCGTCCTCGCGCAGAGCTATGGCCGCTGGCAGCTCTGCGTGGCCGACGACGCCTCCACCGACGCGGCCATCCCGCAACTGCTCAGGGCCTATGCGGCCAAGGACCCGCGCATCCGGCTCGTCATCCGTGAGGAGAACGGCCACATCTCGCATGCCACCAACAGCGCGCTCGACCTCGCGGACGCCCCCTGGGCGGCCTTTTTCGACCATGACGACCTGCTCGCCCCCACGGCCCTTGAGGAGACGGCCGCGGTCATCGCTGGCCGCCCCGAAGTGCGCTGCATCTATACAGATGAGGACAAGATTGACGAGGACGGGGTGCGGCGGACCCCGGTCTTCAAGCCCGGTTTCGATGGCGACCTCGCCGCCATGGGACATCTCACCACCTGCGCGACGGAGCTGGTGCGCGCGGTGGGCGGCCTCAGGCCGGGCTTCGAGGGTTCACAGGATTTTGACCTCAGCCTGCGCATGATCGAGCGGCTCGAGCCCCGGCAGGTGGCGCACATCCCGCGCGTGCTCTACCACTGGCGCATCCATGCGGGAAGCACCTCGGGGAGCCTTGCCTCCAAGCCCTATGTGCTTGAGGCCACGCGCAAGGCGCTCACGGAAAGCGCGCTCAGGCGCGGCCATGCGGTGGAGGGCGCGGCCTCCAGCCAGAACAACTTTTTCAAGCTCGTCTTGGGAGTGCCTCCGGGGCTCACCTGCAGCGTCGTCCTGCTCGCCGACGGCTCCGCGGCCTCCCGCGCGCCCGCACCGGCCCTGCTGGAGGCGCTCGACGCGCTTGCCGCGATCATGCAGGTGGAAGTGCTCTGGCAACCGCTCACGCCCATGGCCGCCATGGCCCGGGGATGGATGGAGGAAGCGCTGCCCCTCCGCCGCCTTCCTCCTGCTGGCCCGCAGTGGACAGACGCCTGCCAGGCTGCCGCGCACGAAGCGCGAGGCCGGGTGCTGCTCTTTCTCCATGCCGGCCTCACGCCGGTGCTGGACTGCCGCCCGGAGCAGATGGTCATCCAGGCCCTGCGGCCGGACCTCGCCATGGCAGGCGCCCTTGTGTGGCGGCGCGGGCGGCTCTGGAACGGCGGCTATGCCCCGGATGTGACGGGCCTGCCCTTCCCGCTCCTGCGGGGCTCCGGCCCGGCGGACCTGCGCAACCATTGCTGGGGGCACTTCCTGCTCACGCGGCATGCGCTGGGCGTCGCCTGGCAGTGCATGGCCGTGCGCCGCAAGCTCCTGCTGGAGCCGGCGCCCTTCGACGCCAGCATGGGGCCCCTTGCGGCGGTGGACTACAGCCTGCGCCAGGAAGCGGCGGGCCGTTTCACGCTCGTTTCGCCGTGGGGGCAGTGGGAATTGCCGCCGGATGCGGAAAGCGGGCCCGCCGCCCCTGGGGCGGAAGCCCGCTTCCTCGCCCGCTGGGGCGAAACCGTGCGCAGGCACCCCCTGCGCAACCCGAATCTGTGCGCCGCGCCGGACCACGGCTGGCGCCTCATGCTCGACGGCGGCGGAGAGCCCGAACGCTGACGCCGGGCCGGCGCCGTCAGGCGAGTGCCTTGCTGCCCTTGAACGAAATATCCACCACCTCATAGGTGACGCGCCCGCGCGGGATGTCCACGCTCACCTCGTCGCCCACTTCCTTGCCGAGCAGGGCCTGCCCCACCGGCGAGAGGAAGGAGATGGAGCCCGAGGCCGGGTCCGCCTCGTCGGGCCCGAGGATGGTGAAGGTGCGGGATTCGCCGCTGTCCGCGTCCTCCACCTCCACGGTGGCGCCGAAGATCACCTTGTCGCCCGAGAGCGTGTCGAGGTCGATGACCTGGTAGAGCGCCAGGCGCGACTCGATATACTTGATGCGCGCCTCGGCCATGCCCTGGCGCTCGCGGGCGGCGTCATAGCCCGCGTTCTCGCGCAGGTCGCCCTCTTCGCGGGCCTCCTTGATGGCCTGGATGATGGCCGGGCGCTCGCTCTTCAGGCGGGCGAGCTCGTCCTCAAGCCGCTTGTAGCCCTGTACGGAAATGGGAATGCTCGTCATGTTCGACCTCATGCGAAAAAAAACCTCCGCTGCACGGGCAGCGCAGGCTCGGGATCAGGTGGAGATGGGGGGTGGCGGGCAACGAACACGGTTGCCTGAAGCCCCATACTAGGCAGCCGGCGCCCGCCCGTCAAGCCCCGTGCCCTTGGCGGCCGCGCCCGCTTTGCGCTTGCGCAGCCCGGGGGGGACGTATATGCTTGGGGACACGCGGCAAAACACCGCGCCCGAAGCCGACCGAGAGTCATGAAAAAGTATCTGCGCTATTTGGGGCCCGTGCTCGTGACCGGCATCTTTGTGCTGGCCGTCTACCTGCTCTACCACAAGCTCAAAGCCTACAGCATCGCCCAGATCCGCCAGAGCATCGAGCAGATCTCCTACGGGCGCATCGGCGCCTCGCTCCTGCTCATGGTCATCAACTACATGATCCTGGTGGGCTATGACTGGCTGGCGCTCAAGGCCATCCACAAAAAACTCCCGCTGCCGCGCGTGGGGCTCGTCTCTTTCGTGGGCCAGGCGGTGAGCTACAATTTCGGCGCGCTGCTCGGGGGCACCAGCGTGCGCTACCGCTTTTATTCCGCGTGGGGCTTTTCGCTCACGGACATCGTGCGCCTCGTGCTCATGCTGGCCGTCACCTTCTGGGTGGGGGCGCTCGGCACCTGCGGCATCATCTTTCTCGTGGCGCCACCTTACATCCCCGAAGAACTGCTCACCAACATGCCCATCAAGGATGTGCGCATCCTCGGGCTCATCCTGACCCTGCTCGCCTGTTCCTACCTCGTGCTCTGCTTCACCGTGCGCAAGCCGGTGCACATTTTCGGCAAGGAATTCGTCTTCCCCTCGCCGCGCATCGCCGTCGCCCAGTGCATCGTGGCCGGCGTGGACATCGTGGCGGCCTCGGCCTGCATGTATGTGCTGTTGCCGGGTGACATCGGCATCAACTTCCTCGATTTCCTGCCGAGCTACCTCATGGCGCAGGTGGCGGTGGTGCTCACGCATATCCCGGGCGGCGTGGGCATCTTCGAGCTCGTCATCCTCGAGCTCTCGCACACGAGCCACACCCAGGCCGTCTTTGCGGCGGTGCTGCTCTTCCGCCTCATTTACTATATCATCCCGCTGCTGGCCGCGGCGCTGCTGCTGGCCGCCTACGAGGCGCGCCAGCGCCGCTCCATGCTGCGCGAGGCCGGGCGCTGGCTCGCCACGCTCTCGCACTCCATCAGCGCCTATCTCGTGTTCGTGGGCGGCCTCATCCTGCTCGTTTCCGCCACCCTGCCCACGGCGCCGCGCACCGTGGCCATGATCACGCAGTGGCTGCCCATGAGCGTCATCGGCGCCGGGCACTTCGTCTGCGCGCTTTCGGGCGCGGCCCTGCTCTTCGTGGCCTACGGGCTGGAGCGCCGCCAGACCCGCGCCTTCCGCATGGCCGTGGCGCTGCTCGGCCTCGGCATCACAGGCGCGCTCCTGAAGGGCCTCTCGTGGGAAACGGCGCTCATGGCCGCGGTCATCCTGTTCGCCGTGTGCCTCGCGCACAGGCGCTTTTACCGCCGCTCCTTCTTCTGGGAGGAGCCCATCCCCTTCTACTGGCTCTTCGGGGCCCTGGCGGCGCTCGGCGTGGCCTTCCTGCTGGCCTGGTTCCTCTATCACCCGGCCTGGGACAGGGCCACAACCTGGGGCTTCGAGCGGCCTTTCAACGCCTCGCGCACCTTGCGCGCCTTCATCGGCATCGTGGCGCTGCTCATGGTCTCCTGGGCGTGGCGGCTCTTTTTGCGGCAGCGGCAAAAGCGCCGCAAGGCAAGCGCCTGAACCCCCAAGGGGAGTGGGGAAAACGCGCGCCCGGCTCAGTCGCGGATGTCGAGGCGCACCATGTCCTCCCCGTCCCGCTCCTCAAGCAGCACATCCACATGCCAGTTGCGCTCGGTCGTGATCTCGCGCCCCACATAGTCCGCATGGATGGGCAGCTCGCGGTGGCCCCTGTCCACAAGCACGGCCAGCTCCACCGCGCGCGGGCGCCCGTAGTCGAGGATGGCCTCGAGGGCCGCGCGCACGGTGCGCCCGCTGAAGAGCACATCATCCACCAGCAGGACCACGCGGCCGTCCGGGCTTTCCGGGATATGCGAGATGCCGATAAGGGGCTTGCCCTCAAGGCTCGTCCAGTCGTCCCGGTAGAGATTGATGTCCAGCGTGCCGAGCGGCACGCGCACTCCCGCGCGTGCCTCCAAAAGGCTTGCGAGCCGCCGGGCGAGGTCCACGCCGCGCCGCTGGATGCCCACGAGCATGAGGCCCTCGCAGCCGGGGTGCCGCTCCAGCACTTGCGCGGCGAGCCGCTCGAGGATGCGGCCCATCTCGTCCTTTGCGATCAAGAGTGTTATTGCGTCCTTCATGGGTCCTCCTGCGGAAAGCGCCGTTCAGCGGAGCACTTCCGCCTTGCCCTCCGCGTCAAAGAGGGAAATGCGCAGGTCGATATAATCCCGCGCCAGGGTCTCGGCGGGGAGGCTCAGGGAAATGTGCCTGAGTTCCTCGAGGCTGAAGCCGAGCAGGTAGTGCGCCGCCTCCAGCCCGAGGTCGGCGAAGCGCAGGAGCGGCGTGAAGAGCACGGCCGGGCACGTCTGGTAGAGGTGCAGCCCGCCGTTCACAAGCACGATGGGGAAGAGGCCGCAGGCCACGGGCTTGAGCGCCAGCGGCAGCCGGCAGCCATGAGGCGTGTCGGACTTGCAGCCCTGGGCGCCGATATAGGCGGTATCCGCGTGGAGGAGGTAAAAATCCTTGTCGAGGTCGGGGCGGATCTGCGACGGCAGGAGCGCCATGGGGAAGGGCACGGAAGAATCCTGCGGCCCGCAGCAATAGCGGCAGTCGCGGCAATAGCCGTTCTGGAGCCACGTGCCGCGCCAGCGCACCGCGCGCCTGCGCGGAAAGAGGTTGCGCCAGGTCTCCACATAGTGCCAGAAGCCTTTTGGTGCTTTGCGCATACATCCTCCGGCCCCGGCCTGTGAAATGGCGGGGCATCGGCCACCCATATGCGCAATGGCGCGGCCGGTCAAGCGGCGCCGCCGGGGGCGCCCGCATTGCCTGGCGCGGGGCCGGATGCTACAATAGCGCGCTGTCCCTCCCCGCAAGCGACTCCTTCCCATCAAGGCGGTGTCCATGCCTTCCTCGCGCTTCTCCCTGCTCGTCCTCCTCCTCGCTCTCTGCCTGCTCACGGCCTGTGCGGGCAAGCGCGTGCCCACGCGCGACGGCAGCCTGCCTTCGTGGATGCAGACCCCGCAAGACCTGCGCGCCTTCCCGCAGGACCTCGAGGTCTTCGCCCGCGAGGCCGGCCCAGACCGCCGCATCGTGGATGCGGAAACGCAGGACGCCATGAACGCCGCCTTCGACCGTATCTTCTTCGGCCCGTGGGACATGGCGAAAACGAGCATCCGCAAGCGGGACGTGGCGGTATTTTTCCGCAAGGCGCGCGGTTTTCGCGCGGACGGCAGCCGCTGGAGCCAGCCGGAATGGGACGCCATGGCGGCCGGCGCGCATCTCGGCACCTATCCCTCGCGGGCGGCGCACGCCGTCACCGTGCGGGCCACGGACCTGCGCGAGCTCCCCACGCACGAGCCCCGCTTTTCCGAGCCCACGCCGGACCCCAAGGCCAATCCCTTCGACTATTTCCAGTATTCGCTCCTCCCGCCGGGGACGCCGCTGCTCATCGCCCACGCCACACGGGACGAGCGCTGGTATTATGTGGAGTGCCCGGTGGCCGGCGGCTGGGTGGATGCCAATGACGTGGCCCTGGTGGACGCCGGGTTCAAGCGCCTCTGGCGGCGGGGGCGCCACGCGGCACTCGTGCGCGACAGGGTGGCGCTGCCCGGAGCGCCTGGCGCTGCCCCGGCGGCCGGGGGCGAGGCCGGCATCGGCGCCGTCTTCCCGCTGGCGGCCGTGCGGCCGGACGGCGGTTGTGACGTGCTGGTGCCCTTCAGGGGCGCGGACGGCATGGCGGCGAGCGCCGAGGTGTCCCTCCCCGCGGGCGCGGCCGCGCCCAAGCCGCTCGCGCTCACGCCCGGCAACGTGGCCAGGGTCGGCAACGTGATGATGGGCCAGCCCTACGGCTGGGGGGGCATGTTCGGCGAGCGCGACTGCTCGGCCCTCACCCGCGACCTGTTCACGCCCTTCGGCATCTGGCTGCCGCGCAACTCCGTGGCGCAGGCCCGGCGCGGCGCCGTGGTGCCGCTGGAGGGCCTTTCCGCGCGGGAGAAGGAAGCGCGCATCCTCGCGGACGGCGTGCCCTTCCTTAGCCTCGTGGGCATGCGCGGGCACATCATGCTCTATGTGGGCGCCTGGAAGGGGCGCCCGGCCATCTTCCACAATGTCTGGGGCGTGCGCGTGGTGGAGGACGGCAACGACAACGCCCGCTGCGTCATCGGCAGGGCCGTGGTCACATCCCTGACGCCCGGGAGCGAGCTCAAAAACCTCTACCTGCCCGTGACTTTCGTGGACCGCATCCGCACCCTGACCACCCCCGCCGGGCCGCGGCCGTGACGAGCCTTGAGCATGCCGTTACGCCCGGGGAGGCCGGCGAGCGCCTTGACCGCATCCTGGGAGCGTCGCAGCCCGGCCTCTCGCGCGGCGCGGTGCAGAAGGCCATCCGGGCTGGGCGCGCGTTCGTGGACGGCGCCCCGGTCAGCGCGCCCGACTTCCGGCCCCGCGCCGGGCAGGTGCTGCGCCTAGAAGTGGCGGCGGCTGCGAGCCCGCTCGCCCCGGAAGCCGGCGAGCTCACCATCGTCCACGAAGACCGCGACTTCATCGTCTGCAACAAGGCGCCCGGGCTCACGGTGCATCCCTGCCCATCGTGCCCGGAGCATACCCTCGTGCAGCGGCTGATCGCGCGCTTCCCCGAGCTCTCGCGCCTCGACGGCGAGCGGCCGGGCATCGTGCACCGGCTGGACAAGGACACCAGCGGGCTCATGGTGGTGGCCCTCACGGAACCCGCGCGCCTCGCCCTCACCGAAGCCTTCGCGCAGCGCGAGGTCAGCAAGGAATATCTCGCCCTGGTGGACGGCCTCGCGCCGGAAGAGGGCGAATGCCGCGAGCCCCTGGGGCGCCACCCCACGCTCAAGACCCGCATGGCCGTGGTGCCCGAGGCGAAGGGCGGCAAGCCCGCGCACACGCGCTGGCGGCGCCTGTGGCATGCGCCGGACGGCAGCGCCTCCCTGCTCGCCGTGCGCATCTTCACGGGCAGGACCCACCAGATCCGCGTCCATATGGCCCATGCCGGCCACCCCTTGCTCGGGGACGCCGTCTATGCACCGGCCCGGGTGCGGGCCCGCGCGCCGCGCCAGATGCTCCACGCATGGCGGCTCTCCTTCCGCCACCCGCTGGGCGGCGAGCCGCTGGCGTTCACCGCGCCCCCGCCCGCGGATTTCATCGCCGCCATCCTTGATACCACGCGCCGCATGCGGCGCATCGTGGTCACGGGCAACCCGGGCAGCGGCAAATCCGCCCTGGCCGAGGCGCTTGCGGCCCACGGACTGCCCGCCTTCAGCGCGGACGCGGACGTTGCCACGCTCTACGCCCGCGGCGGCGAGGCGGCGGCGTGGCTCGCCCCCATGAAAGGCGACCTCGTGCTCGCGCCGGACGGCGGCGTGGACAAGGCTGCCCTCATGGCGGCGCTCGCCGGTGACGCCGCCTTGCGCGCGGAGCTGGAGCGTGTGGTCCACGGCCTCGTGCGTCGTGACCTCGAGCGTTTCTGGGAAGCGGCGGAAAAGACCGGCGCGCCGGCTGCCGTGGCGGAAGTGCCGCTCTATTTCGAGTGCGGCTGGGACACGGCCTTCACCCCGAAGCCCGTGACCGTCGGCGTCGCCTGCCCGCGCGAGACGCGCTGGGAGCGCATGGCCGCGCACCGCCACTGGGGCGAGGAGAAAATGGCGACCCTGGAGTCGTGGCAGTGGCCCGAGGCGCGCAAGCTCGCCGCCTGCGACATCCGCGTGGACAATACGGGCACGCCCGAAGAGCTGGCGGCCCATGCCGGGGCCCTTCTCGACAACCTCGCCGCGCGCCGCCGTGATGAGGAAGCCGCGCTCGCCGAACACCTCCAAAAGCTGTGGGCCGGGCCGGCCCCTCAGGTCTAAAAAAACTCTTGAATCTTGCCCCAAGCTGGGCCAATATACCGCAAATGTCTTTTGAACTCTTTGTGGCCTTGCGCTACCTGTTTTCGCGGCGCAAGCAGACCTTCATCTATGTCATCTCACTGATGTCCATACTCGGTGTGGCTCTCGGCGTCGGCGCGCTGGTGCTCGTGCTCGGCGTCTATAACGGCCTCACCACCGACATGCGCGACAAGATCCTCGGGGCCAACGCCCACGGCATCGTCATGTCCCACGTGCCATCCGCCTTCGAGCACGACACGCCGGCCCTGCTTGAGCGCATCCGCGCGTCCGAGGGCGTCACGGGCGCCATGCCTTTCATTTACACCGAGGTCATGCTGTCCGCCGGTGGCGGCGTCAAGGGCGTGGTGCTGCGCGGCATCGACCCGGAGACCGCGCCCTCCGTGCTTTCCATGCTCACCGAGCTGCGGGCGGGCGAGGCGCGCGACCTCGTGCGTGAGGGCACGCCCGGCATCATCGTGGGCGACGAGCTGGCGCGCCGCCTCGGCCTCTTTGTGGGCAGCCGCGCCAACCTGCTCTCGCCGGCCGGCCAGAAGGGCGCCGCGGGCTATTCGCCGCGCATCCGCCCCTTCGAGGTGGTGGGCATCTTCAAGACCGGCATGTTCGAGTACGATTCCTCCCTCGCCTTTGTGAGCATCCCGGCGGCGCGCGATGTGCTGGGGCTGCCCCCGGGCTTCCTCTCCGGCATCGAGATCACCGTGCGCGACCTCTTCCGCGCCGACGAGACGGCCATCCGCCTCGCGGAGGAGCTCGGCGCGCCGTTCTACGTGCGCACCTGGATGGACATGAACGCCAACCTCTTCGCCGCGCTCAAGCTGGAAAAGATCGGCATGTTCATCCTGCTCGCCATGGTGGTGCTCATCGGCTCCTTCTCCATCGTCACGAGCCTCGTCATGCTCGTCATGGAAAAGACGCGCGACATCGCGGTCATGATGTCCATGGGCGCCACACGCCGCATGATACGGCGCATCTTCATGCTCCAGGGCTGCATCATCGGCCTAGTGGGCACCCTGCTCGGCTATGCGTTCGGCCTGGGGCTCGGCTGGCTGCTCAAGCGCTACCGCTTCATCAAGCTCCCGGAAAACGTCTATACGCTCGACCACCTGCCCATCAGCATCACGCTTTCCGATGTGCTCATCGTGGGCGCGAGCGCCATGCTGCTCTGCTTTCTCGCAACCCTGTATCCGGCGCGCCAGGCCGCCCGGCTGCAACCGGCCGAAGCCCTGCGCTACGAATAGCCATGGCCGCCATCTACGACTTTTCCGACGTGAGCAAGAGCTTCCCGGGGGCTGAAGAAGAGCTCGTCATCTTCCGGCACCTCGACCTCGCGGTGCGCGAGGGGGAGGCGCTCGCCGTGCTCGGGGCCTCGGGCTCGGGCAAGTCCACCCTGCTGCACCTCATGGGCGCGCTCGACCAGCCCACCTCGGGCACCATCCGCTTTGACGGCGAGGACATGGCGGCCATGGGGCCGGACGAGCAGGCGGCCTTCCGCAACAGGAGCCTGGGCTTCGTGTTTCAGTTCCACCATCTCCTGCCGGAATTTTCCGCGCTGGAGAATGTGGCCATGCCGGCGCTCATCGGCGGGGAGCGCTTTTCCGCCGTGGAACCGCGCGCCCGCGCCATGCTCACGCGGGTGGGCCTCGCCGACCGCATGGCGAGCAAGCCCGCCACCCTCTCCGGGGGCGAGCGCCAGCGCGTGGCCATCGCCCGGGCCTTGATGCTTCGGCCGCGCGTGCTCCTGGCCGACGAGCCCACGGGCAACCTTGACGAACATACCGGCGCCCAGGTGGGCGATCTGCTGCTTGAGCTGAATCGCGAACTGGGCATGACCCTGGTCATCGTGACGCATAACCAGGAACTGGCCGCCCGCATGGACCGCGGCCTGGAACTACGAGCGGGGGCTCTCTATGAAAAAGTTTTTGCCTAGGGTGCTTCGCAAAGTCCTGTATGTGGCGGCGCTGGCCCTCATGGCGGCCCTTGCGCCGCAAGGGGACGCCCTGGCCGCCAATGCCGGGCAGCCCACGGTCCTCGTGCTGCCATTTCAGGCCAATGCCGGCTCCGACATGCCGGACGCCTCCCGCGACGTGCCGCAGCTCATCATCACCAACCTCGAGCAGAACGGGCTGCGCGCCGTGCCGCTCAGCCGCGCTTCCGGCCTCTTGCGCGCGAGCGGCGGCGAAACCATCGACCTCGCCAAGGCCCGCCGCCTCGGGCGTCAGGCTGGCGCGGACATCGTCATCTACGGCAATTTCAACCAGCTCGGCGACGGCTTCACCATGGAGACGCGCCTCGTGCCGGTCTACAAGGGCGAAGCGGTGCCCGCCTCCTTCGAGCGGCAATCCATGCTGGCCTTAGGCGAATGCGCCCAGGCGCTGGCCACGCGCGCCTCGTCCATGGCCGCCCCGGCGCAGGCCGCGCCTGATGCCCCCCAGGCACAGCAGGCCTCTTCCGGCAACGGCTTTGTGCCCATGGGCGCGCCCGCCGCGGCCGGCGGGGGCCTTTCGGACGTGCAGGTGCGCGGCATGAACGTGCTCGACCCGGACACGGTGCTCATGCGCCTCACCATCCGCAAGGGCGACACGCCGGACGCGCACGCCATCAACGAGGAAGTCAAGCGCATCTGGGACATGGGCTATTTCAGCGACGTGCAGGCCTCGCTTGAGGGCAATGTGCTCGTCTTCACCGTGGTGGAAAAGCCGCGCATCGACAATATCCTCGTCGATGGCTCGCACGAGATCGACGCCGAGGATGTCATCGCGGCCATGGGCACCAAGCCCGGCAGCGTGCTCAACGAACAGATGCTTTCCGACGACCTGCAGAAAATAGCCGAGCTCTACCGCAAGGACGGCTTCTATCTCGCCAAGGCCAATTACCGCCTCCAGGACAGGCCCGGGGGCCGCGGCGCCGTGCTCGTCATCACCGTCAACGAGGGCAACAAGCTCTATATCAAGGAAGTGGAGATCGAGGGCATCAAGGAGCTCGACAAGAGCGACATGGACAAGTACCTCGCGCTCAAGCCCCGGGGCATGTTCTCGTGGCTCACGGGCTCCGGCGTGCTCAAGGAGGAATACCTCGAGCGCGACACCAACGCCATCGCGGCCTATGGCCTCAACCAGGGCTTCATCGACATCCAGGTCTCCGCGCCCGAGGTGGAATACAAGCCCGACGGCATCTACGTGAAGTTCGTGGTGCACGAGGGACCGCGCTACGCCGTGCGCGACGTGAAATTCGCCGGCGACATCATTGACAGCGAGCCCAACATGCTTGAGGTCGTCCAGATGGACGACTGGAAAAAGGACAACGAGTTCTTCTCGCTCACGGTCATGCAGGAGGACAGCAAGCGCCTCACCGACCACTACGCCGATTACGGCTATGCCTTCGCCGAGGTGGACACCAAGCTTATCAAGGCGGAGGACGGGAGTCCGCTGGTGGACGTGGGCTACCTCGTGGACAAGAAGCAGAAGGTCTTTATCCGCCGCCTCACCGTGGAGGGCAACACCAAGACGCGCGACAACGTCATCCTGCGCGAGATGCGCCTCGGCGACGGCGACCTTTACGAAGGCGCCAAGCTGCGCCGCTCCACCGAGCGCCTCAACCGGCTGCGCTACTTCTCCGCCGTGGACATGGAGCTCGTGCCCACGGGCAACGACGACGAGGTGGACCTCAAGGTCAAGGTCAAGGAGGCCAATACCGGCGCGCTCATGGGCGGCATCGGCTACTCGACCTATTATGACGTGGGCGTGACCGCCTCCATCATGGAGCGCAACCTCTTCGGCCGGGGCTACTGGCTCCAGTTGCAGGGCTTCTTCTCCTGGCGGCGCACCTCGGGCGTGCTGTCCTTCACCAATCCGCGCCTTTACGACACGGAGCTCTCGGTCGGCAACGACCTCTACTATACCCACGACTACTGGGACGACTTCACCAAGGACACGCTGGGCGACACCATCCGCGCTTCCTATCCCATCGGCGAATACACCACCGTGGGCCTCGCCTACCGCCTCGAGCGCTACGAACTCTATGACGTGGACGAGTGGGCCTCGCCCTATATCAGCGACTACAAGGGCACCAACTGGACGAGCGCCCTCTCGGGCCGCATCCTCCGCGACACCACCGACCAGCGCGACCGCCCCACCCGCGGCACCATCGCCAGGCTCTGGGGCGAATATGGCGGCGGCATCCTCGGCGGCACGGACGACTTCATCAAGGCCGTGGCCGACTGGCAGGGCTTCTGGTCCTTCAATCCCGAAAACACCTTCCACCTGCGGGCGCGCCTCGGCGGCGTCTTCCAGAATGGCCCTAACCCCGTGCCCGTGTTCGAGCGCTTCTGGATCGGCGGCATGGACAGCATCCGCGGCTATTCCTATTCCGACCTTTCGCCGCGCGACTACAAATATGACGGCGAGCAGATCGGCGGCGACCGCATGGGCGTGCTCAACGTGGAATATATCTGGACCTTCCAGAAGGATATGGGCCTTGCCATCGTCCCCTTCTTCGACGGCGGCTTCAATATCGACCAGAAGACCATGGGCGATGACCTCAACAAGTACATGGTGGCCTCCACGGGCCTGGAACTGCGCTGGCGCTCGCCCATGGGCGATTTGCGCATCGCCTATGGCATCCCCCTTGTGCAGGATTATGACGGCGAGCGGGAGTCCGGGAGGCTCGAATTCAGTATGGGCCAGTTCTTCTAGAGATGTGACAGAGTTGTTATAGAGAAATTCTAGAGTTCTTTTAGAGAGCTCGGCCAGTCAAAAATCGTCAAAAAAGCCGCTGTGGTAGCCACGGCGGCTTTTTTGGCATATGCTATGCTTCAGCAGTACGGTGCGGCACATCCTGCCCTGCCCTTAAGCGCGGCCCCGATTGGACGATAATCCCAGCAGGCGCATGTGCGCCTTCCCGCCACGCAGAACCCCGAGAATCGCAGTGAGCGCCAGCGATACCGCCAAACCCCGACACGAAAAGGCCCTTTCCCGGCGCCTTGCGCCACCGCTGGCCTTTGTGCTGTCCATCTGCCTCCTCGTCATCTGCTGCTACGATTCGGGCTACAGCGGCCTCCCCCCCACGGAAAAGCGCTATGCCGCCGCCAAGGCCGGCATCACGAACCTCAAGCGCGATGAAAAAAACAGCAAGTTGCGCGAGCCGTGGGAAAAACTTGCCGGCGAATTCCGCTCCATCTACGAGGCCGACCCGGCGTGGCCCAACCGGCCCGCGGCCCTCTTTCGCGCGGCCGAGAGCCTGGAGGAGCTGGCAAGCCGCTCTTTCGCCAAGTCCGACGCGCGCAAGGCGGTGGAGTGTTATGAGAGCCTCGCGCTCCGCCATGCCGGGAGCCGCCTTGCCGATGACGCGCTCTTTCGCGCGGCGCGCCTGCGCGCGGCGTGGCTTCGGGACGACAAGGGCGCCCTCGCCCTTTTGGCGCGCCTGAAAAAGCAGTATCCCAAGGGTGACATGGTGGCCGAGGCCACGGCGCTCGAAAAGGCCCTCAAGGCCTCGGCCAGCGGCCGCACCGCGCCCGAGGCCGTGGCCGCGGCCACGAAGCGCGAGGCGAAGGAAGACCTGGACGCCGCCGCGCCCAAGGCAGCGCCCGCCGCCGCGGCTGTCGCCAAGGGCACTGACCTGCCCCTCCGCTACCGCGCGGCCAAGTCCCGCATGAGCTCCCTGCGCAGCGACCCGGTGAAGACCTGCTGGCGCCAGCCCTGGGAAGACCTGCGCGAGGAGTTCCTCGCCATCTCGCAGGGCGGCAAGAAGCAGCCGCTGGCCGCCGGCGCGCTCTTCCACGCCGCGGCGTGCCAGGAGGCTCTTGCCCGCTGCTCCAACCTCACCGCTGATTTCAACCAGGCCCAGAAGCTGTATCAGGACGTGGCCAAGGCCTATCCCGCCAGCAACGTGGCCGACGACGCGCTTCTCGCCGCCGCGCGCCTCCACGCAGCCCGGGCCTCGGGCCGCGAAAAGGCGCAGGATCTTCTGGAAACCCTGCTCGCCGATTACCCCAAGGGCGACATGGCCCCGGAAGCGCGGCGCCTCATGGCGACCCTCGCCGAAGACGCGGCCCCGGCCAGGGAAGCGCGGCGCGTGAGGCAGGCGCCCGAGCTTCAGGTGCTTTCCTGGGATTCGCCCAACCGCAACCTCGTGGAGATCGTGCTCGAGCTGAGCGCGCCCGCCAAGTTCACCGCCCGCCGGGTGGAGAGCGCCAAGGGCGCGCCGGCGCGCCTTGAGCTCGACCTTGAGGACGCGCGCGTGGTCAGCGACGTGCGCAAGGGCGTCACCGTGCAGGGGAGCCTGCTCCAGGCGGTGCGCGTGCGCGACCGCAAGGATGGCGGGGCCTCGCTGCAGTTCGATTTCCGCGAGGTGCGCCACTTCGACACACGCAGCGAGGACGACCCATACCGCATCGTGCTCAGCGTGGCCGCGGGAAAGGCCAGCCTGCCGCGCAAGGGCAGGAACAGGAGCCAGGGCTTCGCGGAGGCCGATGACGGCGCGGCCCCCCTGGCGCGCAACGCCGCGTTCAGGCCGCGGCAGGTCTCCAACATGGCGAGCCAGCTCGGGCTCACGGTGCGCAAGGTCTTCATCGACGCCGGCCACGGCGGCAAGGACCCGGGCACGAGCCACAACGATATCCTGGAACGCATGGTCACGCTGGACGTGGCCCAGCGCCTCGGGCGCCTGCTCGAAGCCAACGGCCTCGAGGTCGCCTACAGCCGGCGCAAGGACATGTCCGTCTCCCTGAGCGAGCGCACGCGCAAGGCCAATGCCGAGCGGGCCGACCTCTTCGTGTCCATCCACGTCAATGCCAGCGAAAACGCGCAGATCAACGGCTTCGAGACCTATTACCTCGACCTTGCGAGCAACCCGCAGGCCGCGCGGGTGGCCACGCTGGAAAATGCCGGCAGCGACCGCCGCCTCAGCGACATGCAGTGCATGCTCGCCGACGTGATGCTCAACGCCCGCGTGGAGGAATCGCGCCGCCTCGCGGCCGACATTCAGCGCCTTTCACTCTTCCGCCTCAAAAAGCGCGAGTACACGGTCAGGAACAATGGCGTCAAGTCCGCGCCCTTCCATGTGCTGCTTGGCGCGCAGATGCCGGCCATCCTTGTGGAAGTGGGCTACTGCACCAACCGCGACGAGGCCCGCAACCTCGCCAAGGGCACCTACCGCCACGCCCTTGCCGAAGGCCTCGCCGAGGGCATCCTCGCCTACCGCGACCGCCTGCTCAAGCGCCGTACCGCCGATAATTCCTTGACGAACGCGGCACCCGATGCTATGTAGCCGCCGATTGCAGCCTTGCGCGCCCATCGCCGCATAGCCGGCCCCGGCTCTGCGGGCGTTGCGCGCGTTTTCGCGCCGGCCTTGCCGTCGCGCCCGTTGACGGGGGCGGCATTGTTGCTCCGCCCCCGGGTATTTTTAAGGAGAACTCCCATGCGCAAGAGTGTTCTGACGATCCTTGCCGCCTGCCTGCTCATGTCGGCGCCCGTCCTCGCCGCCGACGCCTCGTCCGTGCCCCCCGCCAAGATCGGCGTGGTGGACATGCAGACCGTGGCCACGCAGAGCGACCCCGCCAAGGCCGCCAAGGAGCAGATGGAAGCCAAGTACGGCAAGGAGCGGGCCAACCTTGAAAAGCAGGGCAATGCCCTCAAGAAGCAGGCCGAGGCCCTCAAGAACCCCAAGGTCAGCGAAGAGAAGAAGCTGGCCTTCATCCGCGCCAAGCAAGAGCTGGACCAGAAGACCCGCAACTTCCTGCGCAAGGTGGAGCAGGACGAAGTCAAGCTGCGCCAGGACATGGTGACGCTGGTCTTCAGCGCCACCTATGAAGTGGCCCGCGCCAAGGGCTTCAACTTCGTGGTCGACGTGACGGCCGGCGGCGTGCTCTATGCCGACCAGTCCATGGATTTGACCCAGGATGTGCTCGCCGAGGTCAACAAGCTCTACAAGGAAAAGAAAAAGCCGGAAACGGACGACAAGGCCCAAAAGACGGACAAGGCAGACAAGGCCGCCAAGAAATAGCTTCGGATGCAAAGCCTCCCCGCGCGGGAGGCTTTTTTGTCCGCTCCCGCACACGCCCAGTTCCGGCCGCAAGGCCAAGGAGCCCCCATGAGTGAGACCCCCGCCATGCAGACCATGGATATCCAGCGCATTCTCTCCCTGTTGCCGCACCGGTATCCCTTCCTGCTCGTGGACCGCGTGGTCGAATGCGTGCCCGGCTCGCATATCCGCGCCTACAAGAACGTCACCTTCAACGAGCCCTTTTTCCAGGGGCATTTCCCCGGGGTGCCCATCATGCCGGGCGTGCTCATCCTGGAGGCGCTGGCCCAGACGGGCGGCCTGCTCGCCGCCTCGGACATGGGCGACCTCGAGGGCAAGCTCTTCCTCTTCACCGGGCTTGACGGCGTGAAGTTCCGGCGACAGGTGGTGCCGGGCGACCGCCTCGACCTCGAGTGCAGCAACATGCGCATGAAGCTCAAGCTCTGCAAGATGGACGCGCGCGCCTTCGTGGACGGCAAGCTGGCCTGCGAGGCTCAGATCACCGCGGCCATCGGCGACAGGCCGTAGGGGCCGGACCTTCGGCATCCCATGTTCCGGCAGCGGCGCCGGACGCGCCGCTTTTTCCGGGGCAGGGCCTTTCCTTTCCCGGGCTCTTCCTGTACCGTCAGGCGAGCCCACAAGGGTCACGACGAAACCTCGCAAGGAGCGGACATGCCAGTCTTGGTCATCGTTGACGCGCAAAAGGAATATGTGACCCAGGGGCGCCCCTTCTATCTCGAGACCATCGGCCCCTCGCTCGAGAACCTGCAAAAGCTCCTGGCCCATGCCCGGGCGCATGGCTGGAAGATCGCCCACATGCGCCACCAGCAAAATTCCATGTGCTTCACCTATGGCAGCCCCTTTGCGGAATTCATCGACGGCTTCGGCCCCGAGGAGGGCGAAGAAAGCCTGGTGAAGCCCAACTTCTCCTGCTTTTCCAGCCGCGAGTTCCAGGCCCTTGTGGACAAATACCGCCACGAGGAGATCATCCTCGCGGGCTACGGCACGAGCATGTGCTGCCTCTCCACCATGATCGACGCCCACCACCGCGGCTATGACTTCACCTTCGTCACCGACGCCACCTGCGCCAAGCGCACGGCCCGCTTCGACGAGCAGGACATGAAGGAGCACATCGTCGACATCATGGGCGCCTTCGGGCACCTCACCACCACCGAAGAGATCCTGCAACGCGACAACTGATTGCGCGGGGGGGGGCCGCAACTTTCCCGCGTCCGCTTGTTCCGCTGTGCCGTCCCCCGCTTTAAATGATAGCCCGCCAAGCCTTCTGGCGGGCTTCCTGTTTTAAAACATTGCGGGAGCATCTCCCCCTGTTGGGGCGCCCCTATTTTTCGCCCTGCCCCGCTTCGAGGCGCAGCCACGCGCGCTGGATGTCCTCCAGCACTTCGGGCCGCGCGATGGTGGAGGTGTCGCCCAGGTTTTCCAGCTTCTCGCCCGAGGCGATCTTCCTGAGCAGCCGGCGCACGATCTTGCCCGAGAGCGTCTTGGGCATGTGCTCCACAAACTGGATGCGCTCCGGGCTCGCCAGGGCGCCGATATTTTTGCGCACCCAGTCGCGCAGCTCGGCCCGCAGCCCTTCGGTCCAGTCCACTTCGCCGCGCAGCGCCACATAGGCATAGATGGCTTCGCCCTTGATGCTGTGCGGGACGGGCACCACGGCCGCCTCGCCCACGGCCGCGTGCGCCGCCAGCACGGACTCGATCTCCACCGTGGAGATGCGGTGGCCCGATACATTGATGGTGTCGTCCATGCGCCCGAGGATCCAGTAGTTGCCTTCCTCGTCCTTCCTCGCGCCGTCGCCGGAAAAATAGTTCCCGTGGAAGCGGTCGAAATAGCTCTTGAACTTGTCCTCGTTCTGGAACACGCCGATGAACTGGCCGGGCCACGAGCGCCTGAAGACGAGGTTCCCGGCTTCGCCGGTCCCGGCCTCGGCGCCGTCCGAGCGCAGGATGCCCCCATCGATGCCGGGGAGCGGCTTGGTCACGGAGCCGGGCCTGAGATGCGTGGCGTAGGGCAGCGGCGAGATCATGACGCCGCCGGTCTCGGTCTGCCACCAGGTGTCCACGATGGGCAGCTCGCCCTTGCCGATGTGGGTGTGGTACCACATCCATGCTTCGGGGTTCATGGGCTCGCCCACGGAGCCCAGGATGCGCAGCGAGGAGAGGTCATAGCGGCGCACCCAGTCCTCCCCGTGGCGCATGAGCGTGCGCACCACCGTGGGCGCGGTGTAGAGGATATTGATGCGGTATTTTTCCACCATGCGCCAGTAACGGTCGGGCTTGGGCCACGTGGGCGTGCCCTCGAACATGATGGTCGTGGCGCCCAGGCTCAACGGGCCATAGACGAGGTAGGTGTGCCCGGTGATCCAGCCGCAGTCCGCCGTGCACCAGTAGACATCCGTATCCTTGAGGTCAAAGACCCACTGCGTGGTGTGCGCCGCATAGGTGAGGTAGCCGCCGGTGGAGTGGATGACGCCGGTGGGGCGCCCGGTGCTCCCGCTGGTGTGCAGGATGAAGAGCGGGTCCTCGGCGTCCATGGAAACGCAGGGAAAGTCCGCATCGACCGTGAAATCCTCCAGGAAGTCCTGCCACCAGATGTCGCGGCCCCTGAGCATGCTCACGCTGTCGTTGGTGCGGTTGACCACCACAACCTTCTGCACGCTGGGGCACTGGTTGAGGATCTTGTCAAGGTTGGCCTTGAGCGGCTTGGGCTGCCCGCCGCGCATGACCATGTCCGCCGTGATGACGACCTTCGCCCCGGAATCGTGGATGCGCCCCTGCACCGCGCCCTCGGCATAGCCGGTGAAGATATTGGTGTGCACGGCCCCGAGGCGCGCGCAGGCCAGCATGGCGACGACGAGCTCCGGGATCATGGGCAGGTAGAGCGCCACGCGGTCGCCCTTTTTCACGCCCAGGGCGTCCAGCGCGGCCGCCACGCGGCATACATCGTTGTACAGCATCTGGTAAGTGTAGGCGCGCACCTCCATCTCGCGCTCGCCCTGCCAGATGAGCGCCGCCTTGTTGCGATGGTCGGTGATGATGTGCCGGTCCACGCAATTGTACGCCGCGTTGAGCCGCCCCCCGGCGAACCAGGAGACCTTGGGGACGGAAAAATCCGAGGCGTCGGTCACGTCCCAGGGCTTGAACCAGTGCAGCAGGCTGCGGGCGCGGCTCGCCCAGAATTCCCCGGGATTGCTCCGCGCGAGCCGGCAGAGCTCCTCATACTCCGCGCGACTGCGCACGCGCGCCACATCCTTGCCGTGGCGCGGGGGAAGATAACTGCTGTTCTCATACAGGAGATTCGCCGGCTTTTGCATGGACATGGGCACCTCGTCAGGATGAGGGACAGGGAGACGAGCGTGAAGCAGAACTCCATGCCTCGAACCCTTGCGGGAGCGTGGGCAGTGAGGGAAAAAGACCGCTTCAATCGCTGCATAGGCCATCGACGGCCTCGCGGTCAAGCCGGAACGGATTTTTTGCCGATGTGAAGATTAAAACAAGATGCATAATTATCCAGGGGATGACACGAGAATACCTATAAATACCTTTTAAATGATGCATTTTGTATGAGAGAGTTTTTAAAAACAGCGGCATAAGCACAAAGAATTATTTTGAAATTTTACGTGCACTTGCAATGGGAACTGTAAAATTTTTATGATGTATATGCCTGCTGCAATAAAAATCTTTCTCTGACTGTCCTGAAACGGAGCGATAGTTCAGCCTCCGGCCCCCAAAGGGGAATTTCTTCAAAATCCTTGGAATATCACAAACTTGTGAAATAAATCTTTAATTTCAGCCCTGTACACATTCCTACGGGCTGTACGGCCCGCCCGTGTGCCACCCGTGCCCCTCACCAGCGCCCATCCCCAACGCAAAACGGCGCCGCCCCTGAAGGAGCGGCGCCGCCTGAACCTCGGATAGACCCGGGCGCTTACTTGATGGCGTCTTTCAGGCCCTTGCCCGGCGTGAACTTGGCAACCTTGCTGGCGGGAATGGTGATCTCGGCGCCGGTGCGCGGGTTGCGGCCCTTGCGCGCGGCGCGGGATACGACCTTGAAGCTGCCAAAGCCGGTGAAGGTGACGGATTCGCCATCGGCCAGAGCGTCGCGCAGCGAAGCCACCACGGCATCAAGGGCTTCTTCGGCCTTGGCCTTGGTGGGCAGGCCGGCCTTGGCATAAATCTTTTCCACAAGCTCAGCTTTCGTCATGACGTGTCTCCAGAAAGTTCAGGTTGACGTGCATATGCCAAAGGCAGGCCAGAACCCGCGCCTCACTGCGCCGTGGGGTCTGCAACGGCGTCCCCGCAGGGGCGCCATTGCCGGTTGCGGGACAGACCCGGAGCGTCCTGAGACTGCCCGGACACTGCCGCCGGCCTGATGACAATACCTCGGATTGCTTCCTCTCTAAGGAATGGCCGCGGCCATGTCAACAGAAAACTTCCCCGTTCACAAGTCCACCAGCTCTATCTGGGCGGCCATAAGCGGGCTGCCCAGAAAGTGGCCCCCGGTGCGCGCGAACCTGTCGGGATTGTCGGTTGTCAAAAAGCGCCATGTGCCCCGTTCCGCCCCGGGGTTCAGCAGGCCGCGGGCGCGCAGCTCGCCCTCCACGCTTTCGGCGGTGGTGGCGGCAGAATCCACGATGGTCACGCCCGGCCCCACCACATTCTGGAGCGCGCCCAGCAGGAGCGGGAAGTGCGTGCAGCCGAGCACCAGCGTATCGGGCCGGTGCGCCGGCTCGTCGGCCGTAAAAAGGCCGTCCAGATAGCGGCGCGCCACTCCCTCCACGATCGGCCCTTCCATCCAGCCCTCTTCGGCCATGGGCACGAAGAGCGTGCACGCCTGCCCGCGCACGCGCGCCGCGGGCCGGATGCGCGCGATGGCCTCCTGGTAGGCGCCACCGGCAATGGTGGCCTCGGTGGCGATGACCACGATCTCGCCGTTTTCGCTGGCGCGAGCCGCGGCGGCGGCCCCTGGCTCAACCACGCCCACCACGGGCAGCGGCGCGAATTCCCGCCGCAGGGTGGGCAATGCGGCCGCGGTGGCCGTGTTGCAGGCCACCACCAGCATCTTGACGCCGCGCTCCACCAGCGCCCGCGCCGCGAGCAGGGTATACTGGATGATGGTCTCGCGGCCCTTGGTGCCGTAGGGCAGCCGCGCCGTGTCCCCGAGATAGAGGAGGTTCTCGGCCGGGAGGCGGCGCGCCAGGGCCTTGAAGACGGTGAGGCCCCCCACCCCCGAATCAAAGAGGGCGATGGGCAAGTGCTGGGCTTCCTGCATGGGCGGATGATCCTTTTCTCTGATGCGGGGCGAAAACTGCGTCAGAGAGCTTGGCCCAGACAGCGGATGGCTGTAAAGAGCAAAATGGCCGCGAGCAGATATTTCAGCATGCGGGCGGAGACGAATTTCTGGCAGCGCGCGCCGAGATACATGCCGCCCATGCCGCCCACGCCGAAGAGCAGCCCGAGCAGCCAGTCGGGCTGTACGCCGAGGGCCGGCCAGAACGGCGCGAGCAGGCTGTAAAAGCCCACGCCCGCCACCGAGGTCAGGAAGGTGCAGAAGAGCGAGGCGCCGGCCACGGCATGCACGGGCAGCCCGAAAAAGGCAATGAGGAAGGGCACCATGATGGCCCCGCCGCCGATGCCGTAGATGCCGCCCACGAGCCCCACCACGAGGCTCAGGAGAAAGACGGCCCGGCAGGAGACGGCGTAGGTCTCCTCACCGCTCGCAAAGACGAATTCGCGCAGGCTGAAGCGCAGCACCCGGCACGGCGCGGCCTTGCCCCCCCGGGCGCCGCTTGCGCCGTGCCGCGAGCGCCAGACATCCCAGAGCAGCCGGCCAGCCATATAGAGCAGCACCGTCGCCGCAAACAGCGCGAAACGCGCGGCGTCCGGCAGCAGGGTCACGCGGATGAGCGCCCCGGCAAAGACGCCGGGGAGCGTCCCCAGGGCCATGATGAGCGTGAGCGGCCCCAAAAGCCGCCCTTCGCGCCAGTAGCGCCAGACCCCGGAGGGGCAGGCCACGATATTGAACACCTGGTTGGTGGCGCTCACCCCGGGATGCACATAGCCGAGCACGCCCAGCTGGAAGGGCAGCAGCAAAAAGGCGCCGGAAACGCCCCCCATGGAGGTCAAAAAGGAGATGCCGAAGGCCGCGCCCACCGGCAGCAGCGGGGAGCATTCGACACCAGAGACGGGGAACAGCATGGCTTCTCCTTGGGGGCCGCGGCGCCGTTGCGAGGCGCCCGGGCCGGGCGCGCCGGGGCGGCCACGCGCCCATGCGGCTTGACAGGCGCCCGCTTTTTTGTGCATCCTCTTGGCGCTTGATTATCGCGCTGCGGAGGCATCATGGCGAAAGAAGGCTCCATTGAAGTTGACGGCGTGGTGCAGGAAGCCCTGCCCAATGCCATGTTCCGCGTCGAGCTGGAAAACGGCCACGAAGTCCTGGCCCATATTTCCGGCAAGATGCGCAAGTTCTACATCCGCATCCTGCCCGGTGACCGCGTGAAGGTGGAGCTCTCCCCCTACGACCTCACGCGCGGGCGCATTACCTACCGCATGAAGTAGGGCGCTTTTCCGGCGCCCCGGGGCACGCTCCGCGCCCCGCACGCTGCCTCGCCGCGCATCCATCCCTCGGTGAGCATCCCGGCAAGCGCCTTCGCGCCACGCCCCTGCCCCGCTCCGGCTGGCGCCCTCGCCTTGTGGGAGTCGTTCCAGTATCTCCCCGCGATCCTTCAGATGATCCCGGCCCCATAGAGCAGGGCCACGCAGAGAAGCGCCCACAACCCGGCCAGCACATCGTCGATCATCACCCCGAAGCCCCCCGGGAGCCAGTTTTCCGAGGCGCGCACGGGCCACGGCTTGGCGATGTCGAAAATGCGGAAACAGACAAAGGCCGAGAGGATGCCCCAGAAGCCGGGATGCGCGAAGGGCAGCAGCACGATCCACACGCCCACGAGCTCGTCGATGACCACCTCGCCCGGGTCCTTGCGGCCGAGCAGTTTTTCGGCCCGGCTGGCCGCAAGCCCCCCGGCCACGAAGAGCGCCACGAGCAGCGCCAGCCGCCAGCCGAAGCCCAGCGGCAAAAAGCAGAACGGCGCCAAGAGGCAGGCCAGCGCCGTGCCCCAGGTGCCGGGAGCCTTGGGCGCAAGGCCCGCCACCCCGAGCCGGCAGAACGCCAGCACACAGTTATCCCGAAAGCGCATCCTTTCCACCGGCTCCCGCTGCTTCTCCGGGCTGGCGCCCGGCCCTTCCTTGGCAGCCAAGGGTGATACCAAACTGCTGGCCATAAGGGGCTTGCGCCCTCCCAGCCCATGAAATTCGCTGGCAGCGGCGTGGGTCACCATGGCGAGGCCAGCACGCTGAAATACCTGTTATCCCAGATGCCCCCTGCCGCATGCCCGCTCCACTATCGCCAGCAAATTTTTGCAGGTAGCCCATTGAACTTGTTGAAGAAGTATATTTTAAGCCGGAGCCTGTCAAAGGGGGATTAAGAACAATAAATTCAAATGGTTGTTTATATGAACTTCCGGGGTGCCCCATCAGGGGCGCCCACGCTTCAATCCGCTTTCAGCGCCGTGATGAAAGGGCCGGTCTTGTTTGTAATGTTCACCGGCGGCCCAAAACATTTTCCCCCAGCAAGCCGTGATGTGCATTCCTGAAGCATGAATCGCAACCATGGAAAGCGTTTCGCGGAATGGTGTGGAGCCTCCCCTCCGGCCCCGGCGAGGCATCCCGGGACAGGCGGGGAGCCGTTGCAAACCTGGAACACATGCTGGCTGCAAAGCCACGGGTTTCCCGGCATGGGCAATTTCCAAGTCAAAGCGATGCAAGCATTTTTGGCAAACAGGCAAGGCTCCGGAAGAATGGAGGCGGAATATTTCCTCGGCATCCCCACTCTCCACCCCGGCTTCAAGAGGCTCCTTTTCACTGGCGCAAACCCTTTCACCGCACAGCGCGCACATCGCCCCGGAACGGCTCAACAACGCATTGGGGAACCGTGCGGCCCCCGATTCCGGCCGATGAAGCCGGCTGGCAGCGCCATCGGCTTCAACAGCGCGGAGCGTGTTTTCGCTCAAGGCCACGCCCGGGAGCGTCACTTCACGACCAGTGGCGGAAAAAGCGTTGAAGACCCGCTCGGCAAATATGCTCCGGCCCACGGGGATGGAAATAGCCACTTCCCGTCGCCGGCAAAGAACTGGGGAAATTATTCCGCAAGTGTCTTTTTCTTTTGCACTGTCACCGCCTTTTGTGCCCTTCCCTGTGAGGGGCGTTGCTTCTCGCCCAGCAACGCTTCCTCCCGGGGTGTTGTCACGGTTTTTTTCCCGGGCCCATTCTTTCACAGCCCGTCGCCCGGGCTCACCACCGGCGCCCGCGGCGTGTCCTTCCGGGCGCCGACCGGGGACGGGGCCCGGCACCCCTCTTCCGCCGTGTCGGCGAGGCAGCGCAAGCCGGTACGCGCGCCGCCGGGCGCAATGGTGGCTGGATCTTTTAACCGCCAGCCTGGATAAAGGAGTGGCCAAACTCTACTATTATCCGCAGATTACGAAAGGAGTGGCGGAAATCAAGAACGCTTTTATTGGCATACTGAAAGCAATGATGGATCAAGAAAATGACTATGAAGATGATGATGCTCCGCTGGATTCTCATACTTGGCCGGATATCGAGGAAAGACTGCGCATGGAGTTCTCGACATCAGGGGGGAAATTCGCACGGAGGATGTACGGCGCGACCTCGTCCACCACGAGCCGCTATATGCAGCTTTCTTTCAACCGTGAGCGCGGCGCATTAAAAGTGCTCGTCGCGCAATCCCTGGTCGGCCGGGAGGGCTTAAATCTGCATGAATCGTGCAAAACGGTCATTCTCCTGCATCCTGAATGGAATCCGGGCGTGGTGGAACAGCAAACCGGCAGGATCGACCGCCTTTGCAGCCTGTGGGAAAAACAGCTCAAGAGGACGGCTCAGGCCACCCCTCCCGGGGCCCTCCCGGGAATCGAAAGTATGCCGGTCATTTTTGAAGGCTCCTATGATAAGCGCATCTGGGGGATTCTGAAAAAGCGTTGGGAGGCCTTGCGCGCACAGTTGCATGGAATAATTCTCGATCCGGATTCTGGCGGCGAGGCCTTGACCCGGAATTGATACTAAAAATTAACAGTCACGCTCCGGTTTTTCGCCCAAAATCCACGCCGCGCCCTCCCCACCGTTCTTTGTAAATCGCCATCAATAAAAGGGCCTGCAGCTCTGCGCAAGGTTCACACCTTCCTGTATTTTGCCAGCATGTATTCCAGCTCACCGGCCAGCTTCTCCCGCAGCCATTGTGGCTCCAGCAACTCCGCGGATGTGCCGAAGCCCAGCACCCACGCCAGGCATTCCGGCTCGTTGGCCGCCTGCACGCGCAGCAGGAGCGACCCGTCCTCGCCTATCTCGACCTGCTGGTTGGCGCTCCATTGGCGTTCCGCCACATAGGTGGCCGCTGACGGCGCAAATTTTACGACCACCTCGAAGGGTTCTCCCCAATCCATGAGGCCCAGGGCTCCCTGCTGCGGCGCCTGCACATCTGGCACCCGCTCACTGGTGCGCCGCGTGAGGATGCACCCTGTCATCCTGTGCAGGGCCAGGAGTGTCGGCTCAGCATGCAGCGGCAATGGGCTGCCCTTGTCCGCCACCATATAGCCGAGGACAAAAATGCCTTCACGATAGGCCACCAACCGCTTTGGCGCGTAGTCATATTCCCGCTCCGGCCTGTTGATGGACCTCCTGTAGCTGACAAGACAGACCCTGTTTGCCTGAATGGCCTTCATGAGGGTTTCGAGGTACCCCTGAAACGGTTCATAATCGATATGTCCCTTGGCAACACTTGTCGCAACGCTGCCCGGCATCTTCTGGGTGCCCGGGGGAAGATAGCTGACAGCCACTTCAAGACTCTTTTGCATCTGCGCCTGCATTTTTTTCGGCAACAGCCTGACAAGAAAATCTCGGCACAAAATGAGCTGGGAGAGGCCTTCGGCGTCAAGGGAAACGGCAGGCAGCTTTTCGGGACGCAACAACTTGAAAAAAACCTCTTTCCCCTGTTTTTCCCTGGCAAGCTTGCCGTAGCGCGCGCCTTCCATCTGGAGCAGCAGCCGGCTCACGGTTTGCTTTGAGCAGTCAAGCATTTCCGCAAGCGCGCCCAGGCTGTACCTGCCATTGGTAAAAAGCAGGGTGGTGAAGAGGGACAAAAGCTTTTCCGCAGGCTTGGCGTCCGCCAGTTTGCGTCCCATGTCTATTCCCCGTTTCTCGAGAAAGCCCAAGGCCCCGGCAGGGGATTCCCCCTTTAGCGCTGCGAGCCAAGCGGCGCCTGGAGCACTGGCTTATGCCCGAAACGCTTTCTGGGCTTTCGCCAGTGCCGCAGCCGCACGGCATGCAACCCTCCGGGCGCCGGAGCCAGCGGCCGCAAAGCCCAAGGTGGGCGCCTCCCCACGTTCTGCGCCCGCAACTGCACATTCCCGGCGTAGCGAAACCGCACCTTGACGCTGAAGCGCCGCCCAGGCGCGGAGCCCATCCCCAGTGCGGCCTTGCAGCGGAATTGCGCACGCCGCGGAAGGCATCAAGAGCCGTCAAAAACTCGTTGGCGCCCCAGTTTCGAGTTGAGCCGGGCACCTGCGCGATTCTGGAGAAAACCGGCAGCCCCGTCAATTATCCGCCCTCGGGGCGCGGGCTCGGCAAAGCCCTCGCACCGTTGTATCCGGCTGCCCAGGCAAGGGTGGCAGAGAATCGCTGGAGCGCCCGACGCGGCATTCCCGGTCCACGATTCCGGCAAGACGGCGGCCCGCCGCCAACCAGCACGGACCGGGGAGGATAAAAAAGCCCTTCTCCTGCCAGTTCTCCTTGCCCGCGCCGGGCCGGGAAGACTTTTTCCTCTCCTCCTGCGGAGTGGAAGAGACAAGCCGTGCCTGCCACGGGAAGATGCCAATGCAGGCCAGCGTTCGCCCCGCGAAAACTCCCGGTACATGCCTTCAGCGATTCTCTACCAATTCTACCTTCGTCATGCCGCCTTCAAAATTTGCGCATGGGCAGTTCTCTCCCCCTTTAACTCTGGAAATGGCTGTCAGGATACCGACTCCATTTTGCTACAGATGAGGAGCCCTAGCCTGCGGATTTTCTCCACATGTTCCATGCGAGGTAGGACTGGTAGAGGCCACCATCGAGCCGCTCAAGAGCCATGGTGGCGATGGGGGCCGGGACACCCCCGTAAAAAGCCTCGGCGATACTGCCGGCAATGGCTGCCTGGGTATCCGCGTCGCCCCGCAGCCACACCGCCTTGCGTACAGTTTCTTCAAAGCTGTTGCTTTCCAGAAACGCGGTTATCGCCTCGGGAACGGAGCCGTGGCACGTTTCGTCAAAACGATAGTTTTTGCGGATTTCCACGAGGGGCCGCGATACATCATATTGATACATTCCGGTTATATAGTCACGAATCTCGCCTTTCGACTTCCCTGCCCGTGCGAGAAAGATTGCACCGGCCACCGCCTGGGCGCCTTTTATTCCCTCGGGATGGTTGTGTGTGACCCCCGCACTGGTGGCCGCCAGTCCTTCCGCCTCCGCAAGGCTGCGGGCGACCCAGCCGACGGGAGAAACCCGCATGGCTGAACCGTTGCCAAAGGAATTGTAGGGGTCACGTTTGCGCTTACTGAGCCAACGGTAAAACCTTTGTCCATAGCCGGCCGTCAGCCACGCCCTGCCAAAAGTATGCATTGAATCGATGAACAGGTCGTGCAGGCCATCTTTCCCATAGCCACGCCGCAGGGCATCGGCCACTGCCAGTGTCATAACTGTGTCGTCAGTGAACCGGCTCTTTTCTGAAAAAAGGGGAAAACTGTCCCATTCTTCCTGGAGTGGATTAAATTCAAAAACACTCCCAATAATATCGCCTGCGATCGCACCGAGCATACTTCCTCCTCCCGGGTTTCACTTCAGGGATTCTGGTTCTTGTGTTGTGGTGCCGGCCGGCTTCTTTCCGGGGGCACCTTGCGTAAATTCCACTTCTCCACACTGCCATCCTGGCAGTCAACGCCGGGCATTGATGGCTTTGGGCGCGCGTTTCGTCCTGGCCCCGCCACTGGCGCCGGCTTGGCCATGTGGCGCACAAGATGGACAACAATAGCCACGAGGCCCGCGTGGGACGCCGTGACGGCGTCGATTCCCCGTACACTTGCGGGGCTTCGCCGAGTTGGCCGGAAAGCACCTCCACGCAGCAATCGTTGGGCATATGCCGCACCTTGGCCCGGTGGACCGCCTGAAGGGCGGCGCAACGGGTTTCGGGTTTACCCGTTTTCCAGCTTGTCCCGGGCGATTGCCGCTATTTCGGGCTCCGCATCCTGTGTGAGCAGTTCAAGGGCGAAGCGGGGCGCAGAATCATTCTCAACGAGCGCGTGGCGCACTTCAGGGTCCGGGTGGGCGCAGAGCATGGCCACAGCGGCCTTGCGCGCCTCGGGGTTTGTAATGTCCTCCACATTTTCGGCCAGGGCAACCAATACCTCCCGCGATTGGCCGTCAAGTGCCCGGATATCGGCCATGGTAACATCCTCAAAGATATACCATGCCAAACTGCATCCGTTCTTGACGCATTCCGGGAGCGGGGGAGTGAACCTGCCGGGTACACTGGGATTTTCCATTAATGCTTCCCGCACTTTTATATTCTCGTGGGTACGGATATGCTCGATTAGCATGTCTGCCGAAGCGCCCGACAAACGCTTTGCGCCGTCGCGCGCCGGATAAAGCTTTTCGGCCCATTCCGCCACGGTCTCAAGCATTTTCACATTGTCCTGCTCCACGATTTCCCGGGCCTGCGCATCGGTGAGGTGGGAAATAAAATCCTCCACATGGAGCAGGCGGCGGCGCACGTCCACATCGCCGCTCTCCCAGAGGGCGTCGCGCTGTTCCACCGTCAAAAATTCCTTGCCGACCAGCCTCTCGGTGATGGACGGGATGCCGAGCTCGAGCAGGGCGTTCCCAAGCTCCGCGGCCTCCGGGCCGCTGGGGTAGTTATCAGCGAGAATCTTCAACAGCCGGTAGGGAAAGGGAAATTCCTTGCCTCCAGCGGTGAGGCGAAGTGTGGCCATGGGTTCACTCCTCTGGATAGGTGAGAAATGGGCGCAGCCCAAGCATACAGGAGGAAGAATGCCCCCGGACAATTCCAGATTTCGCGAGTCGTTTTGGAAATTTTCTTAAAAAGAGCCGGGAAGTCAGGCCACCTATTGCATGCCAAGGGAAAAAATGGAGCTTGAGGAGCCCTGGCGGCCAACAAGGGCAGGCCCCTTGCAGTGCGTGCTTGCCAGCGCAAGAGATAACAGAAGGGAACAAATTTTTTCAAAAGCCGTTTGCATGTGATTGTTAAAACCAGTATAACTTATGTGAAGTATTGGAGTTTTATCTCCAAAAAGAAAAACGTCCTCTGCAGGCCAACGGCTGTAAGCGGAGATTTTCTCAAAAAAACACTTTTCCAGCGTTCTTCAAGCTTGGCCCAAACAAAATCATCTGAGCTTGTTTCGACTTGATCTGACAATAGCCCCTTGAAAAGCAAGGGGAACTCCGTTTTGATGGAAACGTGAACACAACCATCAACCGGGCACGATGCCCACGGAGTTCCCGATGGAAAGTTTTAATCAAAGCGTCATCAAGCACAAGACCGGACTTCTCGACCTTGCCGCCGAATTGGGCAATATCTCCAAGGCTTGCCGTATCATGGGCTTTTCCAGGGACACGTTCTATCGGTATCAGGCAGCCAGAAATGCCGGCGGCGTTGAGGCCCTGTTTGAAGTCAGCCGGAGAAAACCCAATCTGAAAAACCGGGTCGAAGAAGCCACTGAACAGGCGGTGGTCGAGTTTGCCACGGAATTTCCCGCTCATGGGCAGGTCAGGGCCAGCAACGAGCTGCGAAAGCGAGGCATCTTCGTGTCGCCGTCCGGAGTCCGCTCCATCTGGTTGCGCCATAACCTTTCATCCATGAAGCAGCGCCTGACGGCTTTGGAAAAGATGTCAGCGGGCCAGGGCATCGTCCTGACGGAGGCCCAGGTACAGGCTTTGGAACGAAAGAAACAGGATGATGAGGCGTGCGGCGAGATTGAAAGCCATCACCCCGGCT